>VXOR01000092.1 GCA_009840005.1 Gemmatimonadota bacterium | reverse complement strand
GCCCCTCCGCCGGCCCCAACCCCCTACGAACTGGTCGTGCCGACGGGATTTCCCGCGCCAGAAATCCCGCCGGACAATCCCCTGACCGTCGAGGGCATCGTCCTTGGCGAGCGGCTTTTTGCCGACCCTATCCTCTCCGTCGATAGCACCATCGCCTGCATCTCGTGCCACCTGCCCGCCCATGCCTTCTCCGATCCGCGGCCCTTTAGCCAAGGCGTCGGCGGCCTCACCAACCGCAACTCCATGCCGCTTTTTAACTTGCTCTGGAGCCCGTCCTTTTTCTGGGACGGCCGCGCCGCCAGCCTCGAAGACCAAGCCCTCGAACCCGTGCAGAGCCCCACGGAACTGGGCGAGGACTGGGACCGCGTGGTGGCCAAACTGGAGCGGCACCCCGAATATCCCGCGCTTTTCGCCCGCGCCTTTGGCGACGCACCGATCGACCGACAACGCGTCGTCCAAGCCATCGCCCAATTCGAGCGCACCCTCGTTTCGGCGGACAGCAAATACGACCGCTGGCTAGCTGGCCAAGCGGAGTTTACCCCAGCAGAAGAACGGGGCTTCCTCCTCTTCCACACCGAGGAGGGCGACTGCTTCCACTGCCACGTCGCGCCGCTTTTCACCAATAACGAGTTCCACAACAATGGGCTGGACCTCGATCCCCCGGATGAGGGGTTGGCCGCGCTCACTGGAAGACGCCTCGACCGCGGCAAATTCAAGACGCCAGCCCTGCGCAACGTAGAATACACTGCGCCGTACATGCACGATGGCCGCTTCCAAACCCTTGAAGAAGTCGTCGAGCACTACGACTCCGGCTTTCACCGCATAGTCCTCACCGACCCCCTGTTGCTCGTCCGGCCCAACCTCGACCTGACTCCAGCCGACAAACGCGCCCTCGTGGCCTTTTTGAAAACCCTTTCCGACCCTCAATTCCAAGCCCCGTGACACCTGTTACTTTTCCCTTGCTTAAGTTTCAGAATTTCGTATAATACAAGCACTTATGCACAAAATCAGTACCGATTTAACTCCTCAGCTAGCGAGGTTTTAGTGGCCACCATAACCAAGAAAGATCTAGCGCGGTCGGTAGCCGACACGCTCGGCTGCAAAAACAACCTGACGTTGCAAATGGTCGATAGCCTTTTTGAGGCCATGCGCGAAACGCTTATCGAAGGCAATCGCATTGAAATCAGGGGCTTTGGCGTCCTCGAAGTCAAAGACACCAAGCCCAAGCCCGCCGCCCGCAATCCGCGCACCGGCGAAGTCGTGTACGTGCCCGCCCGCCGCAAGACCCACTTCAAGCCGGGCAAACAACTCAAAGAAGCCCTGCACGAAACCCGCCCGGCTACCAACTAAGCCACCCCCGGCGGCTGACATCGTTGAAAATTCGTTCCGCAAAAATAAAAGCCGACTCCTTGCGAGTCGGCTTTTGTCGTGTGTGCGTTGGTCTCGCGCTGCTAATGGCGTCCGACATCCGCGCCGAGCAACGCCTACACATCGGCGCGGATCCGCGCATCGAACTGCTCACCGCAGTCCAGCTCCTCAGCCAGTATCGCTATCTGACGCCCTACCGGGTGGAATACGCAGACGATCTCGTCGCTCACTTTTCGCGCTATCCTCCCCAGCAGGCCGTGGCCTTTTTTCGCAGCCTGAGCTTGGACACCGGGTGGTCCGATGCCTACCCAACCGCCATGCTCTACTTGTCCGATCCACCCGAACTAGAACCAACTCAACCCATTCCCCCCCATATCCATCGCGCCTTCCGCGGCGAGGAAAACTTCGCGCGCTTCGTCCACGCCTTGCGCAACTTTGCACGCCAAACCCAATTCAACCACTTCTTCACCCGCAGCCAAAAGCTCTATCAGCTCCTCGAGGCGCGGCTCCGCGAAGACCTAGCCGATGCCGATCCCACCAGCCAAGTCGAAGCCTATTTCGGCACCCGCCAACTCAGCTATCACCTCGTCCTTAGCCCGCTGTTGCACCACGGCGGATTTGGCCCCCACATTGGCCGCCCTGGCGGTCCGTACGATGTCTATACACTACTCGGCCCCACAGGTGCCACGCAGCGCGGCATGCCCGAATACGGCCCTCGCGATCAACTGTTGCAGATTATATGGCACGAGTTCAGCCACGCCTTCGTCAACCCCCTCAGCGAGGAGTACTATCCCATGCTGAGGCCCCATGCCGACCTATTCGCCCCGCTGGCCGAACAGATGGCCACCATCGGCTACACGCATTGGTTCGACTGCGCCAATGAGCACCTCATCCGCGCCATCACCGCGCGCCTTGCCCATCATCACCTCGGCGCAGAAGCAGGCCGCCGGGCACTGCGCGAAGAATCCGGGCGCGGCTTCCGCTATATCCACGCCGTCGCCCGCCGCCTCGAAGCATACGAAACCCAGCGCGACCGCTACCCGACCTTCGCCGCCTTCTTCCCCCGCTTAATCGCCGTCTTTGCCGAGCTTACTCCCGAGACTTTAGCGCACTAGTCGCCGGAAAAGCTCCTCTTGCGGCGGTACTGCGAGCAGTTCGTCCAACGTCCCGCGCTCCAAGCCCTCGCCAATAACGGCAAAACTCTCCCGCACCACAGCTGCGGTCTGTTCGACCTCGGCCTCGCCGTGAGCGCAATTGAACATGAACCCCGTCGCCAAGATCACGCCGCGGCGGGCGTTTTCCTGGATAAATAGCGTGTTGACCTTGGCAGCCGTCGCAGCATCCTCCGCGCCCAAGCGGATGTGCGGATGTGCGGCCACCCCTTCGCAGCTAGCGTCGAGTCCAACGGCTGCGGCCGCCGCGTCAATCTGCTCCTTAAAGAAGGTGCCAATGCGTTGGAAGTGGCCCACGGCATCGCGGCGCTCTAACTCGCGCAAGGTCGCCAGCGAAGCAGCCACACCGATATTGTCGTCCCAATAGGCGCTGGAGATAAACATCTGTGCAGCCGGGGCCATAAATTCCCGCTTGCCGACCACCGCGCCCATTGGATAGCCATTGGAGATGGCCTTGGCAAAAACGGAGACGTCTGGCGTCACGCCCGTGTATTCCTGGGCACTGCCCAAGGCCACGCGGAACCCCGACGAGACTTCGTCGAAGATGAGTACCACGCCGTAGTGCGATGCCAATTCCCGCACCTTTTCCAAGTAGCCCGGCGGCGGCTCGTCCGAGCGCATTGGCTCCATGATGATACAGGCCAACTCGCCAGCGTGCGCTTCGAGCAGAGCAGTGAGTTCATCGACATCGCCATAGGTAAAAGGCAGGGCCGTGCCCTCCAGACAGCGGGGCACGCCAATCGGCTCAATGCCATTGAAGAGATGAGAGGCTAGCCGCTCGGCCCCGATATTGGCGGCCTGGTACCAGTCGTGCCAGCCGTGGTACCCGCAAAACAGCACCTTGTCGCGGCCAGTGACCCCGCGCGCGATCCGCACCGCAATGGTGCAGGCTTCGCCTCCGCCTTTGCAGTAGCGCACCATTTCCGCCGAGGGCACAATCCGCACCAACTCCTCGGCTAGCTCCACGGCCGACTCTTGGACGATGCTGTAGATGGTCCCCCGGTCAATCTGGGCGCGGACCGCGGCATCAACCACCTCGTCGGCATAGCCCAAGATCACTGGCCCTACGGCGCTGGTCCAATCGATATATTCGTTGCCATCCACATCCCAGATGCGGCAGCCTTTGGCGCGCTCGGCGTAGATGGGACTGACGCCGAGCGCGGCCCGGGTCGGCCGCCGACTGATGAGCTGGGTGGTGCCGGGGACAAGCGCTTGGGCACGCTCGTAGATTTGCAATGAGCGGCGCACTGAGTGTTCTCGCATGACACAGGCTCCTTCTTACCGCCCGCTGCGGAGCGGATTCTCGCGTGAAAAAGGCGTTTGGGATGCGTTGGGCTATCTCGCCGCTGCGAGGTAGCAATTCTCGCCGTTACGGGTGTTAGATAATTTGACAGCCCGTTTAAGTTCCTCTTTTTTGCCTAGCCAACCTCATACTTCTAAATGGAGCTTCACCATGCAACGCGCCTTGTCTCTTCTCACCCTCTTGCTAGCGCTGCCGCTGACCGCTCACGCCTTTGATGGAAAACGCGAGGGATTTCTGTTCGGTTTGAGCCTTGGGCCGAGCTACCAGTCCATTGAGCAAGAGTGGCTCATCGGCGGCGAACTTTTCCGGCGCGAGGACAGCTATTCGGCATTCGGGATGGCCTACCAGTTCGGCTACGTCCTCACCGACCGCCTCGTCTTGGGCTGGGTCTTGAACTTAGGCAGCTACACCAACGACGAGACCAAGCTCCTCGGCAGAGAGGTCAAAAGGGGCAACACCGGCTTTGAAATCGACGGCTTTAGCGCGACCTATTTCTTCAAGAAACGCGCCCCATCCCCCTTTGTCGAAGCCGTCGTCGGCACTGCGCGCTGGGACGACGACGGCCTCGACAACGTCCTCGACGGCCTCGGGCTGGCCGGCAGCATAGGCTACGAGGTGCGCAAGAACTGGATGGTCAAAGGCACCGTTGGCTGGGGCACGCCAAGCGCCGAGGCCACAATCGGCGATCAGGCCATCAAAGCCGAGGTCATGGGCTTGGTTATCGCCTTCAACGCCAGCTATCTCTGGTACTGAAAAGAGTTTGGGGCGAGTTGAGCGACAAAACCCCGCTATGCCTTTTTGGTACGCGGTCGCCAAGAAAATAGTTGATCAGGTGAGTCCGCCTGCATTATTGCTGTGACCGAGTATCTGGTCGGTAATTATCCCAAGGTCGCTTCTACTGCCTCGCTTCCCTTCGTCAAGTTCTAGCAGTTCGTCAATCGAACAGGGTGCAAGTGCTTGGAGAACAATAGGGAGGGCATCTCTGCGGGATCGAATCTTCGACGTCGGAATGTCTCTATATTCCAAGAACTGTTTGACTTTTCGAAGCTCAGGCAGAAATTCCTTGTTTTTGTAAGCTCGGGCGAGTTTCTCCAAAAGCTGGGCAATATCGGGATTGACCGGGTTGACCTCTCGGACCATTTCCTCAATGCTCTTCTCGGTGCGGTGCTGGGCTTTGCTCCGTTTGGCACCATTCTCGTAATCCTCGATTCCAGCCTTGATTACGGGGAGATCAGTGCTTCCGATTTCCGAGAGAGCTTTAGTAATCTTCTTTTTTCCGTACCGTGCGATCAACAGCCGGAGTTCAAGATCGAGAAGTGTCTGGTTTCGGTTCATAGGACTACCCCCTGATATTCAGTCTCTGGAAGACTTCTTCTTTGAATGTATCGAATTCGTTAATGACCTCATAGCGGGCGTGAGATGTCCAGCGAAGAGGGTTCCCTTCACGCGCTGCCTTCGCGTAGGATGCCGAATACCTTACTTGGGTATCGAAAATGTGCCAGCCGTGTTCCCTCGCCTGTTCCCGGACTTCTTCGATTGACCGCCGCCCTTCAGGTCCCTTTGAATAGCTAGAAGAGTGATTAAAAACGAGGCCAGCGATTTCAAGCTGATGATCCTCGTTTTCAAGCTGGAATTCTTGGATGGATCGTGCGAGCAAAGGCAGACCAATCGTAGCCATGAACTCCGGCTTTACTGGGACGATTACATATCGGCTTGCAAAATAGGCGACATCCGTCAGAATCGACTCCGTCGGAGCACAGTCAATGAGTATGAGATCGTATTTTTTAGTAATCCGCGATAGAGCTTTTGCAAGTCGTCGTTCTTTCCCTGTCGGATTTTTGAGCGTCCGGCTCAGTTCAAGACGAGAGGGGATAAGGTCCAACCCATGTCTCCGTATAATCACCTCGTCAGGATCAATAGGACGGGGAGACCCGCTAGCCCCTCCGGCGGGGATATAATCTTCAAGTATTTGTACGACAGTGGGACGATTGGCTCGTAAATGCTCTACATAATTGTGAACTCCCATCACGGCTTGACTCAAATTCGCCTGTGGATCTAAATCTACAGCCAAAACCTTCAGCCCCGGGTTAGCAGCATGTGCTAACTGTGACGCGACCGTCGTCTTACCGACACCACCTTTCATATTAACTGACTGTTACTGTCACAAGTAAATCCTCCTTTCGCGTCGGCTCTATAGCCGATCAAGTTTGTCTGTATTTAATTTTTCAAAACGATAGCAATTTTGCAATGCCTCTTAATACGCGACACCTACTCTATGTATTTGTATCTTGCTGCGTTTCCTTGGGTGCGCAGGCCTCTGGCCCGCTTAGACATTCTTACTGTCATGTACTGAGCAATGTCTTAAAATCAAGACATCCCGCCAGAACTCCTTCCGCCGGGACGTCTTATCGCTGCTTTAGCACGGGGCCGTCCGGCTCACTCCTGCTCTTTCATCTGGTCGTAGAACTGGACGATCTTGCCCCGGTCCTCAGAGGCGTTAAAAGCCATGCCGGCCCGTGGATGCTCGTTGAGCAAGCCGGTGATCATGTAGGGATAATCGTAGCCCCACAGCAGCTTGGAGCGCAGCGGCTCAACGTGCTCCTCAATGCACTTGAGCACGGGGCGCAAGCGGAATTTCGGGTTGTGCAAAAAGCCCAACAAAAGCTCCATCTGGCAATTGCCCGCGCCGCGGCCCAAGCCGGCGAAACTCGCGTCCGCGCAATTGGCCCCCAAGACCACGGCTTCAATGGTATTGGCAAAGGCCAGTTGCCGATTGTTGTGGGCGTGGATTCCGACTTCGATCTGGGTGCCCTCGCAGTATTTGAAAAACATATTGCACAGCGCGTGAATCTGCTCGCTGTAGAGCGAGCCAAAGCTATCGACCACGTACACAGCCCCTACGTCTGAACGCACCAGCATCTCCAGCGCGCCCTTGACCTCGGCCTCCGGCACAGTGGAAACGGCCATTAGGTTTAAGGTCGTCTCATAGCCCTTGTCCGAGGCGTCCTTGACCATGTCCAACGCCAGCGGCATCTGGTGGATATAGGTGGCCACGCGGATCATGTCCAACACGCTTTCAGACGCCGGCAGGATGTCCGTCTTGTAATCGCTCTTTTCGGCGTCGGCCATGGCCGCCAACTTCAGCGAGGTGTTGTTGTCGCCGACGATGCGGCGGATGTCCTCCTCGCGGCAGTGCTTCCACGGCCCAAACTCGCTGGGCGGAAACTGCTCCCGCGAGTTGATATAGCCGATTTCCATGTAGTCGATCCCGGCCTCGACGCAGGCCTCGTACACGCCTCTTACTACCTCGTCAGTGAACTGGTGGTCGTTCATCAGGCCGCCATCGCGGATTGTGACATCAACGACCTTGATTTCCTCCCGGTACCCGAGCCAATTGTCGGCCCAAGTCGCGCGGTTTTCCTCGCTCATTTTTCACTCCTGTTTATGTGTAACTCAAGTATTGGCGAAAGGATATATACTGCGGCACAACTGGCAAAAGGTCAAACCCCCAGCGGTTGACGTGCGGCGGCAACGTATCCGCAGATGAACGCAGATGAGCGCAGAGGTGGGATGCGACAGGCACTTAGGCCGTCGCCACCGTCAGGGTGCACAACTTGTCCGCGTCGATCTCCACTCCTAGGCCCGGCCCTTCAAACGGATACAAGTAGCTGCCCTCGGCCCGCACCCTTTCCACGGCCGGCGACGCCGTGTACAGCACTGGCCCCATTGGGTCGCAGGGCAAGTTGGTGTTGGGCATGGCGATGCCAACGCTGACCTGCGCCGAAACCCCCAGCGTCGATTCTTGGTCGGTGCCGATCAAGCAGCGGAACCCAGCCGCCTCCGCCAAAGCGAAAAGCCGGCGAATATGAGTCGGGCCGCCGCAGACGCAGGCGACGTTAAAGGCTGTGCAGGCCCTTTTTTCAATGGCTTCCATGCCCAGCTCTAGGCTGTTGATATGCCAACTCACCGGCAGGTCAACGCGCCGCACAAATTCGGCCGAGGCCCGCAGACTGCGCGAGGGCTGCTCAAAGTGATAGGGCGCGTGATGGCGGAGGACATCGGCGTAGCGGACGGCCGTCTCCCAATCGGTGAAGCGGCCAGAAAAATCGATGGACTTGAGCTTGAGCTGGTCGTCGAAGCGGCGTTTGGCCTCGTCTAAGAAGCGGTCGTCGAGCGCACTATCGCCCGACACGTAGTAGCGGAACAGGTGGTGGCCCAAGTCGAGCAGCCGCTGGAGATAGCTTAGTGTGCGCTCAAAGTCCTCTTTTACCTGCCAGCCAAAGATCGGATAGCAGCAATAGAGCTTTTCCCGCATCTTGCCGCCCAAAAGCCTGTACGCCGGGACTCCTTGCGCCTTGCCGTGGAGATCGTAGAGCGCCAAATCAATCGCCGAGGCGAGGTGGAGGTTGGTTACCGAACTGTGAAAGGCGTGGCCGCGCAACAGCTCGTTGATCTCGGTAATGGCCCCGGCGTCTCTCCCTACCAGCAAGTCGTTGTACTGCCGGGCAATGGCCGCCAAATCCTCGGCGCGACTGTCGGACGCCTCGCCCCAGCCGACCGGGCCGTCATCGACAAAGACCTTGACCAGCACATGGCCGGAGATGTGGCCGTAGTAGCGCGGGGTCTCTATCTGAATGGTTTCTACTTTGGTGATTTTCACGCTTTGCTCCTTTGCAAGCGGCTCAACGCCGCGAGTAGTTGATCAATTGCGGCCTCAAGTAAGAAAAAGGCGAAGCTGACGCGCAAGCCTGTACGAGCGAGCAGGAACGCTGTATCGATAGCGGTGGCGTTATCGGCAGGCGGTGATTTAGGCAGGAGTACGTGTGAGCAAAGACACCATCAGTACACCATTTCCCGGTAGCTCTGCGCGATCTTCTCAATCGCCACGACGTACGCCGCAGTCCGCAGATCGTGCACCTTGTCATGACGCAAAAACACCTCGCGCATTTCGTTGTACGCCTGCCGCATGGTGTCGTCTAGGCCAGATCGTACCAAGTCCAGTTCGTCGGCTCCGCGCACCAGATCGTGCCGCTGGGTTTCGGGAAGGGGTTTGCCGACCGCCGTCTCGATGGCCTCGACGATGCGCTGCCCGCGCAACTCGTCGATGCGCCGGTCCATGCGGCCGAAGCGGATGTGGGACAGATTTTTGATCCATTCAAAATAGGAGACTATCACACCCCCTGCATTCAGATAAGCGTCCGGAATCACCACCTTGCCGCGATCGCGCAGGATTTCGTCCGCCTCGAAAGTAGTCGGACCGTTGGCGGCCTCGGCGATCAGCCGCGCTTGGATGCGCTCGGCGTTTTCGGTGGTGATCACCGATTCGATGGCCGCGGGAATCAGGATGTCGCAGTCTGCTTCCAGCAAAAGGCTGCCGTCCTCCACAAATTCGGAGTCCCCAAAGCCTTGGCTGCCGCCTTTTTCGCGGCGATAGGCGGCGAGCTCCTCGATGTTTAGCCCGTCCTCATACACCACGGCCCCCTCGCGCTCAATAACAGCGACCACCCTGATGCCATCCTCTTCGGACAGGAACTTCGCGGCGTGGTACCCTACGTTGCCCAAGCCCTGGATGATTACGCGCTTGCCCTCCAGGTTTCCATCCATCCCGGCCCTCTGCACATCTTCAGAATGGCGGAAGAATTCCCTGAGGGCGTACTGCACCCCGCGCCCCGTCGCCTCGTTGCGACCGCGGATTCCGCTCATGTGCACGGGTTTGCCGGTGACACAGGCGACGGCGTTGATGTCGTTGGGATACAGGGCGCGGTAAGCATCTGCAATCCACCCCATCTCGCGCGCGCCCGTACCCATGTCGGGAGCCGGCACATTGAGGCTGGGGCTGATGTAGCCTTTCTTCGCCAGCTCCATCGTGAAATTGCGAGTGATCAACTCGAGCTCAGCCACGTCGTAATCGCGCGGATCGATCTGCAAGGCACCCTTAGATCCCCCGTACGGGACATCGACGATGGCGCACTTATAGGTCATCAGAGCGGCTAGGGCCTCGACCTCGTCCTGGTCGGCGATCGGCGCATAGCGGATGCCGCCTTTTACCGGCAGAAAGTGCTCGCTGTGGACGGCGCGCCAGCCGGTGAATACCCGAAACTCGCCCCGTATGTAAACGGGAAAGCTGACCTGGAACACAGAGTTGCATGTCCTGATCTGATCGGCGAGGCCCGGCTCGAGTTCTATCGTGGCGGCGGCCGCCTCGAACATCCGGTCGACGCTGTCCTTGAACGACTTGCTCTGCTCTTTCAAACCGGACCCCGCAACACTTCTTTTTTAAGCATGTTCGCCAACCCCTGTTCTTCGCTGACGGCCGACTGGCCCTTGCATAAGGGCTTACTTTAGAGTATGTATAATTTTTGTGCAACTACAACACTAGGAAGCCGACATGCCCATCCGTGCCATCCGAGAATTTATGCGTTATGAGGCGACTGCAGGGTTCTTGCTGTTCGCTGCCGCAACCGTCGCAATCATACTGGCCAACACTGCTCTTGCGCCCATCTACGGACATCTGTTGGATGTCCCGCTTGCCATCAGCGTTGGTGCCAGTGGTCTCGCCAAGCCCCTGCTATTGTGGATCAATGACGGCTTGATGGCGGTGTTCTTCTTGCTGGTCGGCCTTGAGATCAAACGCGAATTCATCGAAGGACAGCTCTCCACGACGCGGCAGGCCCTATTGCCGTTCGTCGGCGCGGTCGGCGGCATGGTCTTGCCAGCGGGGATCTACATCTATCTCAATTTTGGCCACGACCCATTGGCCCTAAACGGCTGGGCTATTCCGGCGGCTACGGACATCGCCTTTGCCCTTGGCATCTTAGCTTTGGTCGGCAGTCGGGCACCGCTCGCCCTCAAGGTTCTCCTCACAGCCATCGCCATCCTCGACGATCTCGCTGCCATCATCATCATTGCAGTCTTCTACACCGACCAGCTTTCGTTAGAGGCGGTTGAAGGTGCCATCCTTTGCATGGTGGGGTTGATCATCCTGAGTCGGCTCGGTGTCGAGCGAATTGCGGCCTATGTTCTGTTCGGCGTTGCGCTCTGGGTGTTTGTGTTGAAAATCGGTGTACACGCGACCTTGGCGGGTGTTCTGGTTGCCCTCGCGGTCCCCATGCGGAGTCGGGCTGACCGGGAACGGTCACCGCTGAAGGAGTTAGAGCACGCCCTCCACCCCTGGGTTGCCTACGGCATCCTCCCGCTGTTCGCTTTTGCCAATGCTGGCGTCTCGTTCGCTGGCGTGACGCCTTCTTCTCTCTTTGAACCAGTACCACTGGGAATAGCGGCCGGTCTGTTTCTAGGCAAGCAACTGGGGGTCTTCCTGCCAATTCTAGTAGCCATTCGTCTGGGCATTGCCGAGAAGCCGGAGGGAGCAACTTGGCTACAGATCTATGGAGTCGCGGCCCTTTGCGGGGTCGGTTTCACGATGAGTCTGTTCATCGGTAGCCTCGCCTTTGAGAATCCCGCCGACGACCAGAGCTTCGCCGCCCCGATACGGCTCGGCGTGCTTTCGGGATCGCTCTTATCCGGCCTACTCGGCTACTTACTCGTCCGCTTCGGTGCATCGCGCTCAGGTCCGCCCCTCGCCGCGGCGAGCCAATGAAGCACATGGCTATCCCCAAGTTCTTCCGCCCCGTTCCCGAACTCAACGACGAAGAGCGCCAGCGCGGGTTGGGCAACATGACCCGGCAGGCAATCTCGGCAGCGGGTGCCGACGGACTGGCATCTGGCGGGTTTCTCGCTTCGTTCGCCCTGATTCTCGGAGCATCCAATTTCCACATCGGCATCATGACGGCCATCCCGTTCATCATGCAGCCCTTACAGCTAATCGCGGTGCTCGCCATTGAGCGACTGCGTCTGCGGAAAGCCGTCGCCGTCACCGCCTACTTCCTCGCGTACGCGACCTGGATCCCGATCGCCCTGCTCCCCTTTCTGATCGATGTACCCAACCCGAGCGCCGTGACCCTCATGCTCGTGTTCATCGCCCTGCGAGGCATAAGCAACGCCTTCGTGAACGCGAGTTGGAATGGGTGGTTGCGCGACCTCGTGCCGCAGGACCTGATGGGCAAGTTCTTTGCCCAGCGTCTGCGGGTGGCGACGATTTCCGCGGCGGCGGCGGGACTCATTGCGGCCCTCTACATCGACTGGTGGAAGACATTCGGCCCGAGCGATGAGATTTTCGCCTATTCATACGCGATGCTGTTCGGCAGCGTCATACTGGGATTCGGGGCCGTCGGGTTCATGGCGCGCATGCCGGAGCCACAGATGATCGTCCCCACAGGCGAACGTCCCTCGGTGTTCAGCAGCCTAGGGGCACCATTCCGCGACCGGAACTTCCGGCAGCTAATCAAATTCCTGTTCCTGTGGAACTTCGTCGCCCATCTGGCGGTCCCCTTCTTCACCGTTTACATGCTGACCAAGCTCGGCATGAACCTGACGTGGGTCGTGGGGCTAGGCGTGTTGAGCCAGCTCGCCAACGTCCTCTTCCTGCGGGTGTGGGGGCCGTTCGTCGATCAGTTCGGCAGCAAGGTGGTGCTGTCGCTCTCCTCGTCTCTCTACTTCCTCGTCATCCTCGGCTGGACCTTCACCACGCTGCCCGAAAAACACGCCTTCACCGTGCCTCTACTCGTGGCCCTGCACATGCTGATAGGGATCGCGAGCGCCGGCATCAACATCTCGACGACGACCATCCGCATGAAGATGGCACCGCAGGCCCAAGCCATGACCTACCTGACGGCTGCATCCCTAGCAGCCAGCCTCGGCGCAGGCGTCAGCCCGCTGCTCGGCGGCGCTTTCGCCGACTTTTTCAGTGTGCGTCACCTCGAAATCGCCGTGCAGTGGGTCGATCCAGTGCGCACCATCGGTTTTCCCGCAGTCTTCCTCACCGGCTTCGATTTCCTGTTCGCTATCGCCTTCGTCCTCGGTCTCTTCACCCTCGGCGTCCTGGCGGGCATCCGGGAGGAGGGAGAAGCGGAAAGTAAAGTCGTGATGGACGAACTCGTGTCGCAGACGCGCCAAAACCTGCGGGTGCTGACCTCTGTCCCGGGCTTGAGCTTCGCAGCAAACTTTCCAGTGGAGTCGCTGCGCCGGCTGCCCCCCATACCCGGGCTCGATGTGGCCGTCGGCGTCACCGCCCACCAGCTATCCTCCACGATCAAAACCACTGTCGAAGGACTCAACTACGGGCAGTTGCGGGCTGGCCAATTGACTGCGCACGTCAGACAGTCGGTCGAAAAAGCAACTGACGCGGTAGAGCAGATCGGCAAACAGGGTGCCGAGGTGGCGACGGGCGCGACCGAAGGGGCCATGTGGGCAGCGGCGGACGTCGCAATGGAAGTGGGGCGCGTCGCCGAGGAAGCGATGCAGGGCACCATGCAGGCGCTCGCCCAAACCGCGACTGATCCGCTCGACGCGCTGCGCGGCGCAACGCACGGCGTCATCCAAGGGGCGAGTGAGGCCGGGCTGCACGTGGGCAACGCCGTCAGGCACGCGGTGAAGGCAGCGCGCCAAGCGGCCGCTGATCTCGGCGTTTCAGAGCAGCAGGCGGGAAAAGCAGCAGCACAGGCAGCCGTTGAATCGGCTGCCCAGCTCGGCAAGGAGGTAGAGACCGAAGTCGTCGACGCCGTCCTGCACGAACTGATGGACGATACCGATACGCAGCCCCAAGACCGTTAGAAACTGATGTTACTCAGTCGTTATGGTCTGCGGCTTCCTCCCACTCCGCCCGAGGTCATTCCCGCACAAGCGGGAAGCCAGAGGCGTTGACGTCCCCGAGCATGACAAAGGCTGCGTAGCATCAGTCTGAAAATCCACTTTGGATCGTGTGAAGCCGCGTAAGGGCGGGGGTCCGTCATTCCCGCGTAGGCGGGAAGCCAGTGGGCGGGTCCTGAACACAAGAGACGGTACGAGAGGTTTTCAGATAGCCTCTCAGATGGACTCGGCGTCTTTCGCTCCGTCTCCCTCCGAAGCCATCGGCTCAGCATCCTGCAGAGCGGCAAAATTGACCAACTTGTCCTTGAGGCGTCTAGAGTACGTGACGAAGTTGGAGAGTGTGCCGGCATCGGACCGGTCCGGGTCTGCCAACAACGGCAGCAAATCTCGGTTGATCTCGTCCAGCATTCCCTGGAGTTCGTTGGCTCTTGCCACGACGTCCAATTGATTTCCCTCCACCAGCGGCTTGCGAATGTCGTCGAACAACGCCAGCGTTTGGCTAGAGAGCTTCCGCACCATAAGTAAGAGGTCGCTTTTCAGTTCAACGTAGTGCTTACTCATGGCTTTCTTGGTGTTGAAAATGTCTTCTATTGAATCGTATATCTGAAAGAGATAATCAAACTGGGTATGCAACCGCAGTAATTCCCTCGATTCGCGTTCATCGGAGACGGATGTGACGGCTTTGGCAAAATAGCCCACGTACTCCTTTTCCAAGAAATTGACGTATTCCATTCGCTTGGCCGACGCCTCAAAAATGCTGCGGTAGTTGGACTCAATGCTCAGCGTTACGAGATTGTAGCTTTCCTGTAAAAAGCCCAACAGATCGGCGAGATCGCGGCGCAAATCGGATTTCACCGTCGCAAAAGCGGTTTGCTCACTAAACGTCGGAATGGCCAAGCGCACAAAGTCCATCTTGTCCTCGCCCAAAAGCGCATCGACAAGCCGCGTAAAGGGATTGATCAATACGACAAAAATCAGACTCGCCACCACGTTAAATACGAGATGTATATTGGCCAATGCGACCGCCGGATTGGCATCGAATTCATTCAGCCTAGCTCCGAATAGCAGCAGGATCGGCAGAAAAATCAATACGCCGCCCACATTAAAAAAGAAGTGACTGAGCGCGGTCTTTTTGGCGGCAACGTCCATATTTAACATCGCGAGCAATGCCGTTGCCGTAGTGCCGATGTTGGCCCCCATGATCAGCGGAACGGCATTTTCAAGACTCAATAATCCTTGTTGCGTAAAAATGATCGCCAGTCCCGTGGTCACCGAACTCGATTGCACAGCGGCCGTAAATAGACAACCCACCAAAATGGCGAATAACGGATTCTGCGGCTGGATGAGGTACTTGGTCAGCGCCGGTTCATTCTGGAGCGGTGCGAGCGCCGCAGAGATAAGATTGAGACTGAAAAAGACAAAGCCAAAGTAAAATATGGATTTGCCGAAGATGGAAATTTTCGAGCGAACGAACGAAAGTAAAAAGCCTAAAATGATAAACACGGGCGCAAACGCCGTGAGCTTGAATGCGACTAATTGGGCCGTGATCGTGGTACCAATATTCGCCCCAAAGACAATACCGACGCTGCTTTTGAACGAGAGGACTCCCGCATTGACCAAGCTGACTGCGATCACCGAAGTCGCAGAACTAGACTGAATAACGGCGGTTACTAAAGCACCAATGAGTACGCCTATTGCCGGAATTTTAGTCGCTCTGGCGAGGAACTTTCGGAATCTTTCGCCAGAGATTTGTTCAATCTCTGCGGAAAAATTCTCCAACCCAAAGACGAAGAGAATGATGGCGGTCACTCCGGCCATAATAACATGGATATGTTCCATTGCTTCCTCTCTTATATCCCAAGGTATTGAGACTGGCTAGTGGTCCACACTCTCCGCTGCGCCCACGGCCCGCTGGGCCATGAGCCGTCCACCCAAAGTAGAAGGCGAGATGATCTCATCAACGCCTAGACTCTGCACTTTGGCGATATTCTCCTCGTCCTCAATGCGCACGACAATGCGAAACTTGTGCTGCTCCCCGGCTTCGCGCAGAGCACGGGCAGTGAGAGCCACTAAAGTATTGATGGCGTCCGAATCCGTGGCCGCGATCACTGCGGCAGCACTGGACAGATTGGCCTGCTCCAACACGGCTCGCTCCGTGGGGTCGCCTTGCAGAACATCCAGACCGCTGTTTTTGAGATGTACGACAAAATCTTCGCGCCCGTCGATGATGAGAAACGGCACCTGTCGCGTGCGCAGTTCATCGACGATACTCTCGGTTACTTTGGTATAGCCGCACACTACTATGTGATCCACGCTCTTTTGAAATTTGCTCACGACAGCGAATACTCCTTTTAGCCGGTTCTCGATCAGCGGTCCCAGCAATACGGTTAGGGCCGTGATAAACGATCCAATGCCAACGATCACCATGGAGATGGCGAACCATTTGGCGTTGGCACTCTGGGGCAGCATATCCCCGTATCCTAAAGTGCTATACGTGACGACCGTGAAATAGACCGCGTCCGCCCACGTCTCAATGCCGCTGAATTCGGCGCGCAGCAAATACGCCCCGCCAATGCCGTAGGCCAACGCGAAGATGATCGACAGCACGGCGATTACTTCGGCATAGCTCCAGCGGTGGCGCTCGCTGTGGTGGGTAAACTCAGAGCGCAATAGCCCCAGAAGCACCAAACCCGCTGCCGACAAGATACAGTTCCGCAATGGCAGCCCTTGGTATAGATGAGACAACACGTTGAGCAGCAGTGCCACTACGGCCCAGTTGCGTGCGCGCCGTCGCCGCTCGGCCAACCCCTTGCCTAAAACGATGAATACGACGCCCAAGAAAACCGCCACGAAACCACCCAACTGCGGGGCGGGGACCACTTCCAGATAGCGGCGCATTTCGCCCAGTTCGACGGCCAGATACTGGTCGAGGTGAAAGATCTCGCCCAAGCCCATGGCCAAGGTGTAGAAGCCGTTGGCGACCATAAAGGCAGCAACGAGATAAGGCACATATCGCCATATAAGCGCCTTCATAGTTTGCTCCCATACCTCAAATCGCTTACAGCCATTTCTCGCTCCAAGCGTAGCCCAGCCCCACTTGCAGTTCCGATTTGACGGCCAGCGCTTGGACTTGACTGTCGCGGTGGAGAAAGAAGTTGGCGTCGAGGGTAGCGGCCAGATTGCCCAGCAGCCGGATGCGCAGGCTGTTGAAATTCTGCAGCGACAGCGTACTCCTTTGCCTTACTCCCCAAAAGAATTTGGCCTGGGAGGACACGACATTACCCGGCCGCAATTCTTCTTTGTACTCGGGCGCGATTTCTAGCCCCATTACATTGGTCGCTTGGACCTGGTCTCTTTCCACAGCCAGACCGACGCGGACGCCAGCATTCGAGCTAAATTTTTTATGCAGCCCCCCTTTGAACCGCAGCGCAAGGGGATGTTTCTCTCCTGAAGCTGCCGTCCATACCGTGTTAATGTCGAGTCCCAGAAAGGGAGCGAGCCGGCGCTGCGACCACGTGTAGAGCACGTCTCCTTCCAAGCGGTCCACGGCCTCGCGGAGGCCGGTGGGGGTGCGCAACTGGCCGAAACCGGTGCGCAGCAGGGCGACCAGTGTGCCCCGCTGGCTCTCGTAGCTAGTGCGGCTCTCGAACTGGCCATTCCAAGCCAAGGCGTCGTGGCCCCCTAGAAAAGAGACGCCGCTGTAGCGGCTAGCCGAGGCGTCGAGGGTTGTATGCGACAGGGAGCCGTTGAGCTTGGTGCTATTCTTCCAAACTCTCCGTCCGCCCTGCCGCACTCCATCCCAGCGCCCCAAGTTGGGGTATTTACGGATGTGCTCTTCCAGCATCTGCTTCAGCGTAATCCAATCCGCCGATTCCATATTTGGGGCCTCTCTTTTGGTCCAGTAGTCGTCCCCCCCGGAGGCTAGATACGAAGTAGTGGCCACCTGGTACTCCTCTTCTGGCACTAGAGGACGACCGCCAATCAAGCTGGTCTGGACATCGTACCCCGAAAAAACGAGTCGCTGACTTCCCAAAGGCCGCTTGGCGCTGCTATCGGCCATAGCTTTCAACTGGCTCCCCAGCACCTCCACGCGAACTAGGACATCATCGTAGCGCACTAGGTTGGCCAGCGTCCCTAGCTGGATATCGCCATCCAAGGTTAGGCTCCGCAGAGTTCCTTGGTTAATCACGCTCACTTCGGTATTCAGTCGCGTGCGGATCAGATCAGCCACCCATTGGGTCGCGTCCTCAATGGGTTCCTTAGCGTTGCCAAGCTGCTGTTGCTGAGTTCGCTGTGCAGTTTCTTGCTGCTCATCAATGAGGGACGCCACGGTCTGGTCTTGGGGAACCTCGGGGCTTACTGGCACTAGCCGAGGCTGCACATCCACTAAGATGACCTCGTCTCCCTCTCGGCGTAGGGTCATGTCCACCTGTCCCAAGAAAGCTCCCCAGCCTGGCGTGGTGACCAAATACCCGCCCCCGGCAAAGCGCACCACATGTTCGCCGGCACCCCTGCGGGTTTCCCGGCCAAAGCCCCCAGCAATGCACAGATCCACTTGTGGGAAAGCCCGCACCAGATCGCGCGCCTCCTGAGCGCTCATGTGGACCAAGAGCACCTGCAAATCCGCCTGCCCTGCCGGTCCCGCCAATAGAGTCTTCAAGATCAGGTGAGGGTCGTCGATGTTCAAATCGGGATTTTTCACAGGATTGATTACTTTTAGTGCTTGAGGCGAGAGCAAGCCGATGAGGGCAATCTGCAGTCCGGCCCGCTCCACGAGGACAAAGGGTGTAAATAAGGCCGTACTGTCCGTTGCAACCCGCACATTGGCACTTAGCACATTGAAATTCGCCTCGCTAGTGCGGACGCGAAGGGAGTCGAGGCCGTAGTCGAATTCGTGGTTCCCCACCGCCAGCGCATCATAGCCCATCGCGTTCATCAACTGCACGACCATTCGACCGGCGTCCATACCAGCGAGGGGAGAATCGCCCAAGGCATCGCCCCCGTCCACGATCAGGACGGAGTCGGCGCGAGTGCTCCGCTGCTCTGCTATCAGGTAGGCCAAGCGGGCAAAACCGCCCCAGTCGGCTTCGTCGAAATAAGGCTCTGGCAGCAGGCGGCCCAGCAGGTCGTTGGTATGCAAGATAGTCAACCGATGCTCGCTTTCTGCGGCAGCGGCTGCACTCCAGATCAGGACCATCAATAAAGTACGCCACCAGACCGTGTAGGCACCCCAATTGAGGCGCAATTCGAGCCTGTTCAAACTATCTATTCCCGCCGAAAAAAGTGATTAGACGATTCCGAATTACTCGATTGCGACCGGCTCGCTCGCATGGACGAACAGCACGTCGTTGGCCCCGTTGTAGCTTTGGAGGACTTGCTCGGCCTCGCCCGATTGGAGGTCGTCATCGGTCAGGCCGGCGATGACCAAATCGGCTTTAGAAGATCGGAGGGTCACCTCCTGCTCAAGGGCTTGGCGGGTCGTGCAAGGAACCGACGTCACATTCTGCCTAGAAATCGGCAGCCGTCCTTCGGTCATCAACCTAGACAACTTGTTCGTCTCGCTTTCTCCGTCCCCAGAGTCGAAGCACGCAAAAAGCCGGATCTCGGCGCGTCTCCACTCGCGATGCCCGACGATGATGTATGCCAACAGCAGCATCAGCCGAGCGTTGACCATATTCTCCTCAGTCACCCACAGGTGGATCGAGGAGCGATAGCCAAAACGGTAGTTCGTCGACCGCAGGATCAAGACATTGAACATGGACTCCGTTGCAAGGCGTGCGCCCTGCACAGTCTCTGCGATTTCTTCTGGATGCTCTTTGTTGAATTCGAGCAGAACGCAGTTGTTGGGCAAACCCGAGATGCCTGGCATCTGGAGCGTCTGCGCCAGCGCAGCTTGGAACGAAGGACATATCAGCGAATCCACGAAAATCCCCGCCCCGCTGACCTCGGTCCGCTCGATCAGTCTGCCCACATGTAGGCGCGCCTCGATTTCTTCAGTGAACGAGTATTCTCCCTCAAAGAACTGAATGAAGTGCCCAAACCCATGCCGATGGCTGATCCAGCGCAGCAGGTCGAAATGCCCCAGCCGACGTTCCCCAAAACGAGTCACCGCGACAATCGAGGGCCGCCAGCCCCCTTCCGATTTCATCACGCGGTTCTTTTGCAGCGTGATCTGCATCCAGCGAGTCAGTTGGAACATCGTCCCTTGGAAAATCGCCGTCAGATCGCGCTCTCCCCGCCGCGAACGACGCAGGCCAAAGTACGTCGCCACCATGAGAGCGATCGCTATAAACGCGTACAGCACGTTCATCTGGATCATCATCAAGCCGCACATTACCGCGCCTAACAGCGACAGATACCAGCGCGAATGGAAGGTGGGGCGGTACGACGGATTGCCAGCAAAGTATTCGAGAAACGACACTGTGCACAGGGCACCGTAGGTCACCATGAAGAACATGCTGAGGATATGGGCGATGAAGTCGACGTCTCCTACGGCAACGAATGCAATGGCGATGGCACTCGACACGCAGGTCGCGTACATCGGCTCCTGCGCCTTGCCCCAGCCTTTCTCCAGCAGGCGATTCAGCTTCGGCACGGGCAGCACGTTGTCGCGCGCTAGCGCTTGCAAGGTTCTAGGGGCAACGAGAATCGAACCAAGGGCCGAGGATAGTGCGGCAGCCCCCAGCCCTATGTAAATAGCCGGACCCCACAGGGCGATCTGGGCCATGATGAACTGGTCGGCGGCGAGCGCTTCTGGCGTCGCGCTCTGGGCGAGCTTGATCGCTACCAACGCGTACACCAGCATCCCCACGAGCGTCGCGCCAATCGTGCCGAGCGGGATGCTGCGCTGGGGATTCTTCAGATCGCCGGAAAGGCCCAAGCCGGCGATCATGCCGGTGAAGGCCGGAAAGCACGTCGCGAAGACGATGCCGAAGGAATCTCCTCCTTCAATGCGAGCGGTTATAGGAAACCCGTGGGGACGGATTTCCTCGGGGCCCTGTCCCAACAGGAACGCAGCTATCGACGCTCCCAAAATCGCGCTGACGATCCACAGGGCCCGCACGCCGAGGCCAGCCCCTTTGATGAGCATCAGCACGGCCAGCAGGATCGTACACGGCAAGCTCACCCAACGCGGGTCAGCTTCTATGGCGTGCGTCGCGGCGGCCCATTCGTACACCGGAGCAAACGCTTCGGCAAAGGCGACCAAGTAGAAGGCGACCGAAATCGCTTGCGAGAGGTACAGCGCCAGCCCGATCGCGCCGCCGATACTAGTGCCAAAGGAGCGGCTGATAATGTAGTACGCGCCGCCCCCCGCCACGCGGCGGTTGGTCGCAATCTCGGACACCGCCAAGACCGTGGGAATGGTCACCAGATGCCCGATAACGATGATCATGAGGCTGCCCCAAAGGCCGACATGCGCGACCGCGTAGCCGAACCGCAGGAAGAGTATCGCCCCGAGGATCGTGCTGATTGACGCGAGAAAGACCGGCGCGGTGCCAAAACCGTGCCCTGATTGGGAAGAAGCGGTAGATCCAGCTTGTTGTGAGGTCAACGAGGTTCCTTTCGCTATGGGAAATAGTCCCACTCGGCATTAGACGATTTCCGGCTCTGTTTTTGCAAGCTCCCCGGTCGCGCCCGATTTGTATTCCTCTAGGGGATCAAAATCGTCGAGCGTACGGGCTACAATCTGCGTTCCCGCGGTCAACCCAATGTTGAAGAGCGCCTCCCCCTCGTGCGCCAAAGGCAAATTGGTGCGGCCGATGACCACGCCATCCACCGGAGCTTCTATTTCGGTTTCCGTCTCGCCGAGCGGATCGGACACAATAGCCAAGACTTGGCCCGTCTTCACCCGTGCACCTATGGGCTTGATCGCCCGCACGACCCCGCTACTGGGCGCACGTACCCACTGACTTGAGCGCAAAATCAAGGGGGCGTGAGCGGGCTTGGCGCTCCTCAGCGGCGGCAACATGCCCAGTTCCCGCATCACTCGCATCACCCCCTTGACGCCAGCGCGGATGGCAGCCTCGTCAAAGCGCAGTGCTTCCCCCGCCTCATAGACAATGACCGGTACGCCGTGCTCGCGGGCTGCCGCGCGCAGGCTCCCCTCGGGAAATCCCGCGTTGATCACGAGTGGGACGCCAAAGGCGCGCGCCATGCGTTCGGCTTCGGCATCGTCGAGGTTTACGCGGGTTTGCGGATAGTTGTCCCGATGTACAGCACCCGTATGAAGGTCTATTCCATGTGTGGAACCCACGACGACCTCATCGAGAAATAGCTTGGCGAGACGGGCTGCGAGAGAGCCTTTGGTCAGCCCCGGGAAGGAGCGGTTGAGATCCCGGCGGTCTGGCAAATACCGGCTGAGATTGAGAAAGCCCGGGACGTTGATGATCGGCACGGCGATGAGCGCACCGCGGAGTCGCTTCAGCGCACTCAATTTGACGACGCGGCGGATGATTTCCACGCCGTTGAGCTCGTCGCCATGTACGGCTGCCGACACGAATAACTGCGGACCATCTCGGCGGCCGTTGACGACGTGAACTGGCATGGTCAATGGAACTCGAGTGGAGAGATCGACAAGGGGCAGGTCGATTTGGGTTCGCGTACCAGGGCCAATCTCCGACCCGTTGATGCGGACAACCTGCGATGGTCTCGGCGCGCGAGCTTTCATCAATCAACCCCTGCCGCGAGTCCTAGTTCGCATAGGTTTAGCATGGCTCTCTATAAAAGAAATGATCTGCCCAGCTATATCGAGGTCCGTCGCCTTCTCAATGCCCTCCAATCCCGGCGATGAATTTACCTCCATGAGCACGGGTCCGTGGTTGGAGCGCAAAAGATCGACGCCAGCGACATTGAGACCTATCACCTTGGCTGCCCGTACGGCGGTCGAGCGTTCCTCGGGGGTGATGCGAATCTTCATAGACGAGCCGCCTCGGTGCAGATTGGAGCGGAACTCATCTGGTGCCCCCTGGCGCATCATGGCTCCGACGACGCGGTTGCCGATGACAAAGGCGCGAATGTCGGCACCACCCGCTTCCTTGATGAACTCTTGCACCAAGATGTTGATCTTAGCACCCCGGAATGCCTCAAACACGCTCTTTGCCGACGACATGGTATTGCTGAGGATGACGCCGATGCCCTGAGTGCCTTCTAGCAGTTTAATAACGACGGGCGGGCCATTCACCATCCTGATCATTTCCTCCGCTTGGCTTGCCGAATTGGCAAATCCGGTAACCGGCAAGCCGAGGCCCTCCCGCGACAAAAGCTGCAACGAGCGCAATTTGTCGCGGGAACGGCCAATAGCCACGGACTCGTTCAGCGGCCAAACTCCCATCATCTCGAATTGGCGCAGTACCGCAAGGCCGTAAAAGGTAACCGACGCACCAATGCGCGGGATCACGGCGTCATAGCCCCTAAGGGTAAGGGATTCACCCTGGTACAGCACTTGGGGACGGTGCGCCGTGATATTCATGTTGCACTGGGTCGTGTTGATAATGTCGATTTCGTGCCCCTTAGCCTCTGCGGCCTCGACGAGGCGCTTATGGCTGTAGAGATTCGGGTTGCGGGCCAGCATGGCGATCTTCATAAACGCATCCTCTCGGTTTGGCAGTGGCTAAGTCTTGGTGGATTTCTTCGCTTTCCGACTGGGCTTGCCAGCGCGGTAGGAAGCGTTCGGATCGACGATCAGGCGACCGCGCATGGCTTCGCGACCAATGAGCATGCGGAATCCCATCTCGTCGCGGTTGGTGAGGGTGAGTTCAATCGGCCAAGAGTCAGGCCCGATTCGGAGGCGCGTCGAGATGACGTAGCGCCGCTCGCGCGTGCCCCCAGAATTGGTCACCCAACGCCGGTCGCAAAGCGGTGCAGTGCAGTGCACGACCGAGACGACGTCGCGCTGCAGGGGATGTACGCAAAAGCTAACCCAAGGGCGTCCATCGACTTCATACGCATCAATGTCCCACGCATGTAATGCCGAGGTCTTGGCGCCCGTATCGAGCTTCGCCTTGATCGCAGCGATGCCAAGCCCCGGCAGGGACGTCCATTCGCGCCAACCGCAAATTCGCCGCCCGTCCGCCAGAATTGTTGCACCGCGTCGAGAACCTATTCGAGTCATATCTTGCGAAAGTGCCTTCCACTACTGCAAAATAGTGCTGCTCAGCAGCGCGAGCAGCGCATCAATTTCGGCTTCAAGTAAGAAAAAGACGATGCTGATGCGCAAACTCTCGCGCTCGTCCAGTAGGCGGATCATCCAAGCCGTTGTCCTTACGGCTCGGCACGTACAATCCTTACATCGCGTTGCGGGAACGGGATTTCGATATCGTTCTCTTTTAGTACATCCCAAATCATAAGAAGCAGATCCGCGCCGACCCGGTTTTCCCCATCATCAATCCCGAGCATCCAAAACTCGACCAGAATGTTGACACCCGAATCACCGAAGCTGCTGATCTCTGCGTCCGGCCGTTCCTCAATAGGCAACTCAGGTCCAGACAGCACCTTCGGATGACTGGCAACAACCTCCCTCACGAGCCGTAGCATGGTATGGAGATCCGTCTTGTAAGCCACTGAGAATTCAAGTGAGTAGCGCTGTTTCTTGTTGTTGTGCGTCCAGTTGACGAACGGCAATGTAATGAACTGTTCGTTTGGAACTATGATGTCCTTGCCATCAAAAGTCTCCAACGTCGCCGACCGCATATTCAGTTCGCGGAGTGTCCCGGAATGTCCATCCTCGAACGCAATGTAGTCGCCGGGCGTGATCGAGCGGTCAAAGAGGATAATCAATCCAGAAACGAAATTCGCAGCGATCTTTTGCAGGCCGAATCCAAGACCAACGCCGAGTGCGCCGCCAAAGACCGCGAGAGCAGTGAGATTGATGCCCATTGCCCCAAGAAGCAACAGGAAGATGCCGATATACAGGCCGATCTGGAACAGCTTGATGATCATCTCGCGCGTGCCGACATCCAGCGCGTGGCGGTTGCGGATAGCTTCTTTGCCAAACGTGTTTAAGATGCTACCAAGCCAAAACAGCACACCGCCGGCAACAAAGGTACGCCCGAGCGAAAGCAGAGAAATGCGGATGGTGCCAACATCGAGGGAAACTGCATCAAGCCACGCACTGACTTCATCGAGCCAACCGAAGACGCGGAGCGTTGCCAAGGGGATCACGATCCATGTGAATAGACCGGAGACAAGGGAATTGCCGGCAAAACCTGAGATGATGCGATAGAAGAACACGATGACCGCGACGCTTTGGACAATCCGGACTAGCCAACTCTGGCCCACTGAAGCGATGCAGACCTCAATCGCGACGCCCAGCAGTAGTATATTCAGCGCGGGAGAGACCAGATTGCGCGTCCGGTAGAGCATTGTACGCAGGTAGAGCAGCGGTCCGGCCTTCGGTTCAGCCTCAAATACGCGAACCCGGCTTCGAATCACTAGGCCGATCAGAAGCGCAACGAGGACTGCGGCAACTGTCGCAGCGACCTGCACATCAAGCCCCGGGAGCAATGCTGAGGCACTGACTGTCCGCCAGAATTGTTGCGCGGCGTCGAGCATATCTTCGATGGTCATGTCTTACGAAAATCCCTTCCGCCAATAAGTGTTAAGATGCTGTCTCAAGGACTCTATTGGCCTATCATCCGAACATAAATCGGCGGAGCCACCCATTCTCCCCGTACATAAGGGTGGCCCCGCCTCGGTGGAGCCACCCCCTCCTCGTCTTGATTGGTAGCCCCGCCTTGTCCATCAACTTCTATATTTGCAGCCTTTTTCTAACGCAGGCGGTACTCGATAGCCATATTCAGGCCCTGCGTGGGATCCTGGCCGCGCTCTTTGGCGATAGAACCGGTGACATTGAGGTTGACCTGATTCTCGATGAAGAAGATGAATCCCGATCGCACCTGATTAACCACTGTTGCCTCCACGTCCGGCTCGCTGCGCGAAGCCGTTAGGATGTTGCTGAGCGTAAAGTCAATGCGGTTGGTCACCTCATACAGATAGTTCAGCGAACTCGACAGCGTAAAGACCTTAGAGCCAAAATCGCCGGTGAATGGCGAGGAGTACTGGGCGCCGAAGTCGAACTGGGACTTCCAGCCCACAGGCCGCGAGTATCGCACTCTTAGAGACAATCCCGGGTCCTGGCGGGGGGTGTCCGCGTCCTTCGTCAACGCCTCGAAGCGGATGCCTGAGCGCACGTCCCAGCCGATAAAGCGCTCGTTCACATGCTCTTGGAAGAGCACTTCATCGACGCGCAGCGAGCCGACGGCACCAAATCCTCCATGAACAAACTGTCCAGACTCGGCGATAACTTGCTCCATCGCTTCAAACCACTTGACCTTGTAACGGTCGCCAAATTCGGTCTCAAACTCGCCCCGGCGCTCGATCACCTGCGCGAGCGCGACCAGCGTCTCTTTGGGTAGAGGCCCTTTGAGGACTCCTTCGTTCAGCAGGAATTCCTCAATACGCACCGCCTGGGCAAGCGGTGTAACGCGGATAAAGCGTCCGTACCCCACGCCCGGCGTCGCGTCGATAGTCGGGCGATCAGAGTCGCTGTTGCCCGTGACGCGAAGTTCGCCGGAGTAGAAAAGATCACCTTCCGTCTTGAAGTACTTCCTGATCCCTGAGCCGGCGACGAAATTGTAGGAGCCTTCCTGCGTGCCGTCAGCCGTCCGACGTGTCAATCCGACGCCGTTGAAGTTCATATCCCAAGCGTAGGGCAGGGAATTGTAATAACGCTGGTACAACAGTGAAGCCGATCCATCGCTGGTTCCGGTGTCGCTGCCACTGCCTGCGTAGGAGTACGTACCGCCGAGGCGTAGCTGCTGGGCTGTGCTCACTGGAACATCGTACTCCTCGGGAGAGACAGACGCCCACAGTTGGGACGGTGCGACGAAGGCGATGGTGAGCAAAGCCAAAATCGTGCGCGTGTTTATCATTGTGTTACTCCTTGGGTTAAGGTTATTAGTTGGCTGTTGGGTCGATACCCTACAAACCCCCACATCAACAGTGGTGTTACCCTTCCCCTTCCTCTGAGGACGAAGGGCCATCTTTGTTTATTTCTTCTAGATTCTGCGTCCACTGCTCCATGTGCTTTTTGGCCAAGTCTCGCCCCCCCATGCCGAAGGCGATAGCCGCGGCGATGGCTGCCGAACCGAGGATAAGCCCAAAGGCGAGGGTAATGATCTCATTGGCGATGCCCATCTCCCTGAGCCCCATAAATAGAGCCAAGGACACGATGGCAATCCGGACGATAGTGCCGAGTATGCTGCCATAAGCTCCCCCTCTTCTGGACGCGATGCGACCGAACACAGAGGCGAGGTAAAGCCCGAAACCAAAGATCACTGCACCCAAGACGATCTTGCCGAACAGCAGCGTTAGCTTCACTAGCATTCCCGCCAGATCTTGAAATCCGAGCTGCGCGGTTGCCTCAATGGCAGAGAAGAGTAGTACGGCCACCATGGCGATATATCCCGCCAGTTGCGATGGCGGGCGGTTCAACGCAAAGGTCGCGTCCGTTGTTGAAGGCGGGCGGTCCTCAGCAGAGGTCGCCTCCGCGATGGAAGGCGAGCGCTCCTCGGCAAAGGTCACCTCCGCTATTCCGAGGCGCTGTAGCAGCGAGTTGAAACCTATTTGCCTGAGCACATCGTCCACCACGCGAGCTACCAATCGAGCCACCAGATAGCCGATGAGGAGGATGCCTGCGGCGACTAGGATAGACGGTACTGCCGCCAAGGCCCCTTCCAGCATGGAACTGGCGGGATTGGAAATGGCCTCGAAGTTCAGCGATTCGAGTGCGGCAATCACTGCGAGGATCAAGATGACCGCATAAGACAATGTACCGGCAAGCCCCGAAAGGCTTTCGATACCCAGTCCAGTCGCCAGCCCCACGCGGCGACCGAAATTGTTTATCCCAGTGGCTTCAAGGAGGTTGGTGACGACCTGCTGGACGATGCGCGCACCGAGCCAGCCGATTAGCATGATGAGGGCCGCGGCAAACAGGTTGGGTAAGAAACCGATGACTTTAGCCATCATCTGCTGTACCGGCTGTAGCAATCCCTGCAATCCTAGGGCATCTAGAACTGCCGGGAGCAGCACGAGAAACGTGAGCCAGTACACCACGTTGCCAATAGTCTGTGGCAGTACGCTCTCGGTGGCGGCCTCAAGTCCGGCTGGTTCAGCCAAACGCTGCTCGATATTCGCTCGCGAAAGCACGCCCGTTACAACCCGCCGCAGCAGACTACCCACGATCCAAGCAACCAAAAGCAGCACGGCGGCGCTCACCAGCTTGGGCAAGTAGGTGAAAATTTGGTTCAGCATCTTGTTGAGCGGTTCGGTCATTGCCGTCATGCCGAGCGTTTGAAAGAAGGCAACGAGCACGAATACCATCACCAGATAGAACACGGCCCGGCTAATCCAGCGTTCGGCGTGGATATCCGTAGAGGCGTCGCGGCCCATGACCAGTCCGAGCACTTTGTCATCCAGTTTTGTTTTGAGCAGAACTCGACGGATGACCCAAGACACCAGATGGGCCACTAACCATCCGAGCACGAGGATGACAAAAGGCAAGAAGATATGAGCAAAGGGGGATACGTATTGCTCCCACCATTCCCACCTTTCAAAGACGTTTGCTAGTTCCATAGCAACTCCTTTCTCCGAGTATGCGTGGTCCCTTTTTCGGTCGTCAGACGAAATAAAGCAAAGTCTGTGCCACTCTTTAAATCCGCGTCTCGGACCGGCGACTATCCTTCATTATATCTGGTGCATAGGCGATTATCCCAGACTGGAGCTTGACAATCAAAATCGCGGCTACGACATTTTGTCGTCCCACCTGATCACTTTGACGTAGTGCGCAACATACCACCGATGCAGACATCTTCTAGCCCAATCGCTTATGCGCCTTTGCTAGGCAGAGTATTCGTCGCCGATAGCAACCCGAAACATCTAGCCATCGTGACCCAAATCCTACGGGAGAATGGCTGTGATGAAGTTGTCGAAGCGACTGATGACACCGTCGCCGAGCGGCTGCTCAAAACGCAGTCTCTGGATGTGGCGGTCATAGATATCAAGATGCCGGGTGGTATGCAGTTGCTGCGCACAGCCATTAGACTGACTCCACCACTGCCGGTAGTCATCTTCACCTCTTATACAAGCGTAAAACAAGCGGTACAGGCCATGCGGCTAGGTGCCGTCGATTACGTGATCAAACCGGTCGATGCCAACGACCTGCTGACGGCCGTACATCGTGCGCTTGAACGCAAGCGGGTATTTGATCCTGTCTCAGCTAGACAGATGGAGGAGAAGACCGGATTCGGCGAATTATTGGGAACCTCTAGGGCTATGCAGGCGGTGTTTGATCAGATCCGCCGTGCGGCACCGTTCAAATCGACGGTTCTGATCACGGGAGAAAGCGGCACCGGGAAAGAGTTAGTGGCAAGCGCCGTTCATTCACTCAGCGCTGTGAGCAATGGGCCGTTCGTTGCCATCAACTGCTCGGCTCTGCCGATAGAACTAGCCGAAAGCGAATTGTTCGGACACGAGAAAGGTTCATTTACCGGGGCCACACAGGACCAGCAGGGACTTTTTGAAGCAGCCCATGACGGGACCCTTTTCCTCGATGAAATCGGGGACTTAGAAATGCAGGGGCAGACGAAACTATTGCGCGTTCTAGAGGAACAGAAAGTCCGACGCTTAGGAGCAACTCAATTGATCGATGTCAACGTGCGCGTCGTCGCAGCCTCGAATGCGAATCTGACGACCGCGGTCAAAATGGGACAATTCCGGGAAGATCTATACTACCGCCTCAACGTCATTCACATTCCCGTCCCATCCCTCAAAGATCGGAAGTCGGATATTCCGCTACTGGTCCGGGTTTTTGCCGAGCGTTTCGCAGAGCAAAATGGAATCGCTCCCATCGAAATAGCGGATCGGTGTCTTGATCGTATGGCCGAATATGACTGGCCGGGGAATGTCAGGGAGCTAAAGAACGCGGTCGAGCGTCTGGTGATCTATGCCGCAGACAGCAACGCGGCAATCAGCGAGCAAGACATCGAGTCCATTTTGCCAATTGCTCCCGCAAACAATTCGGAATCTCAGCAGCCAGATTTCGTGCCGAGGCGGCTGGACGAAGTTGAGAGGGAGATGATTTTAGATACGCTCATGCACACCGGCGGCAACCGCACTCAAGGTGCCGCAATTCTGGGCATCAGCCTGCGTACGCTACAGCGGAAACTCATACAGTACGGCGTCCCCCCGCAGAAAATCTAAGCCACCCTCCTCGTTCGCTTGTACGTCATCCTGTCGTTATCTACGACATCGTGTCGCTACGTTATGAGCGACAACTCTTTGGCGATGTAAAATGAGCGCTACCTTCGCGCCTAGCTCCTTTGCTTGGCCAAGCTGTTTAGCGCTGCGAGCAATTCGTCGATTTCCGCTTCGAGTAAAAAAAAGGTAATGCTGGCGCGCAAGCCTTCGCGCCCGTGCGGCAGCGGCTTGATGACCATGTTCCACTCATCCCGGAGGACTTGGCTCAATTCCTCCCCCTTCCATCCCGCCAGCCCAAAGCTGACCAACGCCGCAGACCGTTGCGGGGAGCGCGGAGTGTAGAGTTCCGCGCTTGGGATTTGCATTAAACCCTCTTTCAGTCGTTCAGCCAACATCACCGTCCGCGCCCAGATCGCCTCCAGCCCGATGGCCGACAGATACTCAACGGCAAAGGCCCAAGCCAACACTAGCGGCCAACACCAAGGACCGTACTGAAAGCGCTCAGCCGTCTCGCGCAGTGCGAAAGTATCCGCCACCGGGTCCAACCACTGTTCAGCCCGCCCGCCAGCATAGCGCACCTGCACCGCGTCGATAGCCTCCTCCCGCACGTAGAGCAACCCCGCCGCATAGGGCGCGTACATCCACTTATAGGAAAGCAACCCGGCAAAATCGCACCCCAGCGCGTGCAAATCCAAAGGATACAATCCCGCCGAATGGGCCAGATCCAAAAAGCTGCGCACCCCCCGCGCCCGCGCCGCCGCGCAAATCCGCTCCACTGGCAGGCGGAACCCCAAATCCGTCGTCACATGACTCAGGGCCACCAGCTTGGTCCGCTCCCCCAGCCGCTCCTCCACGGCCTGCACCTGCCCATCGTCGTCGTCAATCAGCGGCACCTTCACCACCTCGACCCCGTACAAATCCCGCAAGTGCAGCGCCGGCAAAAGCAGCGCCGCCTCCTCGTCTGCACTGATCACAATCTCGTCCCCAGCCGCCCACTCCATCCCCCGTACCACCGTCTGAAACCCCTCGCTGACCCCTCGCATCAAGGCCAACTCCCCAGCCGCCACGCCGAAAAACTGCGCCAGCCGCTCCATCGCCGCCTTGCGCCGAGGATACTCTTCCTCTGGATAGACGATGTGCAAAGGCCCTCGCCGCACCATCTCTTCCGTCCACCGCGTGTACTCAGCGGCCACCGGCACCGGCGTAATGCTCACGCCCCCATTCTGGAACCAAGTGTATTGCTCTAGCACGGGAAAATCGCGGCGAATCGCTTGGATATCCATGGCATTCAATCCGAGGATGCGACGCCGCAATAGTCGGCTGCGGCCAGCGCGTACACTTGCGCTGCTTTCTCTAGCCGATCCACTTCTACCCACTCCACATCCGCATGTGCCGTCTCGTTTGAGGGGCCGTAGTAAAAGGTCGGCACCCCCGTTCCATGCACGTACAAGTTGGCGTCTCCCACAATCCGCATCCCCACCAACTCTGCCTCTTGGCCAGCCACCTGCTCGTGTGCCCGCCCCACCGCTTGCACGGCCGCATCGTCGGCGGGCGTCTCAAACGGCTCGCGCTCGTGCTCCATCTCGACCCGCAGGCCCAATCCCCCGGCCTCGGCCAACGGTTGCGCTAAGGCTTCCAACTCCGCCAATACCTGCGGCGCAGTGCGCCCCGGCAGCCAACGTCGAGTCCCCGTCAGCGTGCAGCAAAGCGGCGTGCGATTGAAATAATCGCCCCCGGTGACAACGCCTAAGTCGATTCGCTCGGAACCGGCCAAGGCATGTGCATCCCCCGCGTCAAGTTCGAGTTGGTACTGGTGGATCCGCTCGATAAGCGCGCCGACAAAGCGGAGCGGATTTTCCGCAAAGGGCACGTACTGGGTGTGCTTGCCGCCAGCGTCCGATTCGAGTGTAATGGTAAAGACCATGGACCCCATGCTCATCACCCACAGCGCATCGCGGCCCTCGACGATCAAGATCCGGTCGCCGCCAATCCGACCGCTGTTGCGATCGGCGATCAGCGCCAGTGGCCCGTCCTTTTGCGCCTCGACCTCCTCGTGCCCCACAATGGCCGTCAGCCACAAGTCCCCCTGCAATTCCACCCCACTTTCCAAAAGCGCCTTGACCGCACCCAACGCCGCGGCCATGCCCCCCTTCATGTCGGTCGCTCCCCGTCCGTACACGCGGTTGCCCTCGCGGCGGGCGGGCGGACAGGACCCCACGGGAATGGTGTCGAGATGGCCATTGAGCATTAGCGCGGGGCCATCCCCCCGGCCCGCGATGCGCGCGTAGAGGTTGTTGCGCCCCGGAGTCACTTCCCGCACATCAACCTCCAAGCCGATCTCGCGCATCATGTCGTGATATGCGCGGCACACTTCGGCCTCGGCCATGGTTACGCTGTACATATCGACCAATTCCCGGGTCCGCTCAGCCACCCATTCTCGGTCGATAGCTGCCATTAATTTTTCCATTTGCGTCAATCCATCCTCTCTGGTGTGGTCTTGTCTCGTCCGCCTCCTCGCTTGCACCGCCGATAGGAGGGGCCACAATATATGGTAAAATTAGCCCCGCACCCCAAATACACGGCTAAACTCGCGCGGAGCGGGCCATGCAAATGAAAGATTGATGAGAAGCTTGACCGCGTCACCTGTCTGCGACTAATTCATGTGTAATTATATGTGTAGGAGATAACACAATGGCGACAAACTTGGCTATAGACCCAGAGCTACTCAACAGAGCACTAAAAGTCGGCGGCGAGAAGACCAAGAAGGCGACCGTCAATCGCGCCTTACAGGAGTTCATCGCGCGCCGAGAGCAGGAACGGCTCTTGGATCTTTTTGGCAAATTGTACTGGGACGACAGCTTTGACTACAAACGCGAACGGAGCCGTGAGTGACGCTGTTTGTGGACACGAGCGTCTGGTCGCTGGCCTTGCGACGGGATACGATGTCTAAAGGGCCCGAGGTCCAGCGCCTGCGGGAGGCGCTCGGTGGCGGCGAATCGATTTACACGACTGGAATCGTCTTGCAGGAGTTATTGCAGGGCTTTCAGGGACCGAGCGCCAAAGCGCAGATCGTCGAACGGTTCGGGGCGCTCGCCATGATTGCGCCCGGGCGCAACGACTACATTGACGCAGCCGAGTTGCGCAACGAGTGCCGCCGCCACGGCATTCAGATTGGAACCATCGACGCACTACTCGCCCAGATCTGCATTCGCCACAAACTGGTTATGCTGGCGACCGACCTCGATTTCAGCCACATGACAAGGTGGACGTCGCTTCAGCTTTGGCGCGCCCGATGACACCGCCGGTAGAAGGGCCTTCTTTAGCACCCTGAATACGCAACAACATGGCCATGATGACCAAAACAACGACCCGACTGACGGCAGCGGTTGAAACCTACCTCGCCGATCTGCAACGAGTCCGCGCCTCGGGCGGCGCGACGGGTGAGCGGTCGAGCTATGGGCCGCTGACTAACCTGTTGAACGCCATCAGCGCAACGCTCAAGCCTAAGGTGTTTTGCGTTGGCGAGTTGGCCGATCAGGGAGCAGGACATCCCGACTTTGGACTTTATGCGGCAAAGCAGGTGCAGAAAGGGCAGCCAAAACAGGGACAGGTGCCCGAAGGCGGCGTGGTTGAAGTGAAAGCGGCTGATGATGACGCTTGGTTGACAGCGGCAAGCGATCAGGTCAGCCGCTATTGGGACCGCTATCGACTAGTACTGGTGACTAATACGCGGGACTTCGTGTTGGTGGGAGAGGATGCGGCGGGGCGACCGGCCAAACTCGAAACGTTTCGGCTAGCGGCTAGCGCGGCGGAGTTCGCGCAACGGTTGGAGAATCCGCGTGCTTTTGCCAGCGAGACCGGCGCGGGCTTAGGGGAATATCTGTGCCGAGCGTTGGCGCATCGGGCGCGGTTGGCCGAGCCGAGGGATTTGGCTTGGTTGCTGGCGTCTCATGCCCGCGATGCGCTGGCGCGAGTCGAGGCGGCGGGCGATGCGCCGTCGCTGGAAGCGGTACGGACGGCACTGGAAGAGGCGCTGGGCGTCCGCTTTGAGGGCGAACGAGGGGCGAGATTTTTCCGTTCGACGCTGGTGCAGACGCTGTTCTACGGGGTGTTTTCCGCTTGGGTGCTGTGGGCGCGGCAAGCCCCGCGATCAGATCGGTTCGACTGGAGCAAAGCGGTTTGGCATTTGCGGGCACCTGTTATGCAGGCGCTGTTCCAACAGCTATCGCAGCCCGGTCGGCTGCAACCGCTTGGCCTCGTCGAGGTGCTGGACTGGACGTCTGCTGCGCTCGACCGGGTGGATTGCGACGCCTTCTTTGCCCGCTTCAACGAGGGCGAGGCTGTAACCTATTTCTACGAGCCGTTCCTCGAAGCCTTTGATCCCGAGTTACGCAAGCAGTTGGGCGTCTGGTACACGCCAGCCGAAGTGGTGCGCTACATGGTCGCCCGCGTGGATAAGGCGCTGCGGGACGACCTCGGCATTGCCGACGGGTTGGCTGCGGAAAACGTCTATGTGCTCGATCCGTGCTGCGGCACCGGAGCGTATCTGGCGGAGGTGCTACGTCGCATTGCTGCCAATCTGGAAAATCAAGGCTTGGGTGCGCTGACTGGCGCACGGGTCAAGCAGGCGGCGACCGAGCGCGTGTTCGGCTTTGAGATTATGCCTGCGCCTTTTGTCGTGGCCCATTTGCAAGTTGGGTTGACTATGCAGGCGCTCGACGCGGCGTTGGCTGATGATGGGCAGGAACGCGCCCAAGTGTTTCTCACTAATGCGCTGACCGGCTGGGAGCCGATGGGCGCAGCAAAGCAGGCGGTTGCCTTTCCCGAACTGGAGGAGGAACGCGCCCGTGCCGAGCGCGTGAAGCAGGAGACGCCGATCCTGGTGATTTTGGGCAATCCGCCCTACAACGGCTTTGCGGGCATGGCAGTGGACGAGGAGCGCACGCTGTTGGAAGACTACCGCCGGACCAAGCGGGTGCGCCGACCGGAAGGCCAAGGGCTGAACGATCCCTATGTGCGCTTTTTTCGCATGGCGGAGCGGCGCATTGCGAAGACGGGCCAAGGCGTGGTGTGCTTCATTTCCAACTATTCTTGGCTCGACGGACTGTCGTTTACCGGGATGCGGGAACACTATTTGGAGGAGTTTGATGCGATACGGATTGACTGCTTGAATGGCGACAAATACAAGACCGGCAAGGTCGCGCCGGACGGTTCGCCGGACCCGAGCATTTTTTCGACGAAAGGCGATCCGGTCGGTATTCAAGTTGGGACGGCGATTGCGACGCTGATCCGCAAGGCCGATCATGCGCCAGCGGAAAAAATCGGCTTTCGGCATTTGTGGGGACCGACCAAGCGCGAGGAGTACCGTCGGATGGTCGCCGCGCTTGAAGACGCGGCCGATTCTGCGGCTATCGAACGGGCATGGGCCGAGGACGCAGCAGGCGAGACGATCCTTGGCGAAGTTGTAAAGGCCATTCTCGCGGGCGAATCGCCCTTGCGCGTGTGGCGGAAGCACCGAAAATTCACGCTGGACACACTGGCCGAGCGGGTAGGTGTCTCAAAAGGGTATTTGTCGCAGATCGAGAATGGACAGAAGCCCGGGACGCTCGGCTTATTCCGCCGACTTGCGGGTGTGCTCGATGTGGCGATGGACGCGTTGGTCGGCCCGTCTTTTAGCCCCGGTCCCAATCCTTGACTTATCGCGGCTGATGAACCATCCAAGTTTTCCTCAGAAGGCTTTTTCTTGGCCTGATTCCTTCAGAATATGATTGGCTGTGTGCCGGGATTTTATTTTTCTAGCAACGGTAATGTGTCTTTTCGTCAGAGGACTATACCAGATTTCGTGACTGCCCTTTCCATCCCGGACCTTATGGCATCCGATATCTGTGAGCAGTCTTCTGACCTGCCTTGAAAAATCTGCCACCTATACAAACTCAAGCACTGTTTTGCCGTGAATTTTGCACGGAAGAGAGGCAGTTGTGTCATCTGCAACGCCATTCAGACGCAGCAATTCCGGCACTAGACTACGCGCCTCCTCAATTATGCCGTCGAGCGTTTCTGCTTCAAGGACTAAACCCGGCACATCATCACTAGTGGCAACCCACACGTTCGCTTCGGGATCCCACGTCGAATCAATAATGATTTCCCTAACGGCCATATTGTGCCTCCTTTTTTCTTGTCGCAAGATAACATCCTCCCAATTCGCATCAAGACACTCAAGCCTCCCCTATCGCGCCTCCGCACGCAGCACCTCCATCTCCAAGTCCATATCCGAATCCAACGGAAAAAAGGGCCGCGCCCGCCGGACAAACGGCAAGTGTCGCACTGTCGCTGGCGTCGGTCCCGGCGTGTCGAGCACAAAAACGGCCTGGGCTATGGCTCCGTAGGCGAGGCGGTAGTTCATGGGATTCTTGGCGACGATAAAGCGCGCTTGGGCCGCATCCATCCCGAGAGCCGCAAACTGCTCGTTGTCCCACTCATAAGTCGGATGCGACGCCAACAGCACCTGAATCTGTCCCAGCGCGAGCACTGCCGTCGGCCCCATCTGCCCTTCGACCCCCTCCCAAATGCCGCCCCGATAGCGGAAGCGGCCATCGCTCAATCGCAGCACCCGGCCGCGCACGGCAATCGGCTGTCCCCAACGCGGATCGTGCCCATGCCCTAGTTCCAACTCCACCTCGGCCCCAACGCCAGCTTGGTGGCAAGCCGCAGCCGCGCGAGCATCGACCAAGGGCACCAGCGCCAGACCGTCCAACTCCGCTTGCAACAGCGCCGCCAGCGCCGCCACGCTATCACCAGCCGCTCCCCCGCCGCAGCAGTCCGCAGCTTCCACCAGCACCACCGGGCCTCCCTCGACGGCCAAACCAGCGCACACGGCGTCCTCGGGCGCGTACAGCGCCGGCTCTAAGGCAAAGCGCCGCTCCCAATACGCCGTGGCCAACTCTCGGGCGAGTGCCTCGGCCTTGGCAAAGTCGCCGTCGGCAATCACCAGCCCACCGCTACCCATGCCAGCAAAATCGAGATAGGGATGCACCAAGATCGCACTCGTCGAGAGAATGCCGTCGCGCTGCTCACCAGACTTGGCCAAGGCCATCACTTGCGCGAAGGGATCATCGTCTTCGGTCGAGCCGTGAATAGCCCCAGTGAGCACCGGCACCTTGGCCATGGCCATCGCGGGTTTGCACGCGCCAGCGAGCGCATCGCACAGCAGGCGCGCCCCGCGCTCGCCCGTGGAAAAGGCATCGCGATGCGGATAGGTCTCCCAAGCGACCAAGCCGTCGGCAGCGCCCATCATCTGCGCGGAAATATGGGCGTGCAAATCGAGCGTGGCGACAATAGGCACAGTGTCCCCGACGACGTCCCGCACCGCAGCCAGCAAATCTCCCTCCAAATCGACGCCACCCTCCACGGCCGCCGCCCCGTGTAGCGGCATGAGGACGCCATCCACCGGGAGCGCCTCGTTGAGCCGCGTCAAAAGCTCTTCCTTGAGCGGGTCGTAACAAGCCCGCGTCAGCGGCCCGCCGGGACAGGTGCTGGCAAATAACAGGGGCGCAACTTCCACGCCACGCGCTGCCAGCACGCTGAGCATACCGCCGACCACCCCGTCTTCGGCGGCGAGCACCTCGCGCCCGCGCCGCAGCTCATAGCGCTCAAACCACGACAAATCAATCGGCTCGCCGCCGAATTGATTGCACTCGGTAAAGATCGCCCCCAAGGCCACGCGCTGTTTGTCGGTCATTGTAATTAGTTGCTGATGGTACGCAAAGGCCATCGGTATGGGATGCTGAGCGGAGCGAAGCGGAGTCGAAGCATCTAATACCTAGGTGTCCATGCGTAAGGTCAGCTAGTCGGTTGGTGGAATGGAGTTGTGAAACCGCTTCTAATATAGCCAGACTAAAAGTGAGCGGCGAATTGGCTTGCATACGTCTCTCGTAGGGGCTACAATCAGTCGGCAATGGATATTGTTTGGGAGTACCTCACCGACCTCCAAAGCCGCCATTCGGCCTACGCTATCGCCGCGTTTCTCGTCCTCGTCTGGTGGGTGGGCCGGAGTTTCGTCCGCCTCTATCGGCAGGCGACCAGTGGGGCCGGGCGCTTAGAACGTCCCCAAGAAGAGGAGCGCCCGCGGCGGCGCTTGCCGCTCGATTAAACATGCAGCCAGACGACTTCGCCGCCTATCACGACGAGGCTCTCGTCCGCGCCCTCACCCTAGAACGCGCCAACTATCAGGCCCCCTACCTAGCCAGCGTCGCCGCCGAACTGGCGCGCCGCAACGTCGATCCCCAAGCCTTCATCGACCAAGTCGAAGTCCGCTACCACGCAGACGCCCCCGCAACCTGCACCATCGCCCAAGCCCTCGCAAAAGCCAGCCAAGAGTTGCCGCTGTGGCATCTGTTGGCCTTTACCCACTACTTCGGCGATACCCTCGTCGTCCAGCGCGAGCTGCGCTCCTATCTGGTGAACGTTTATCGGGGCGAGGAGTATGCCTTTTCCTTCTTCGTCGCCGAAGGCCAGTCCCTACAAGACCTGCTGCGCCGTTTCCTGACCCTAGCGGATTGGGACCACCTCGCGGGCACAGCCTATCAGCTCGATAGCTGGCAGCCCCTCCTCCGTACCCGCTCACCCCGCTACCTGCAAAAAATCGCCACGGCCCTAGCCGACGAGGGCCTGCTCTTCACCGTCCAGACCCCGGCCTTGAGCCACGATCCGCGCGGTCAGCTAACCCTGTTGGTCCCCAGCCGCGACCCGGCGGCTACCGCGGTCCTGCACAAGGTAGAAGACCACCTCAGCACCCTCCGCGACCAAGCCACGGCCGCCTTTACGGCAAACAACCGCGACCGCGAGCTAGCCATCTACGCCGAGCTTGCCGCCTACGGACTGAACAACCCGGCCATCTACTACAACCTAGGCAGCGCACTCGCCGAAGCCGGGCGCTATGCCGAGGCCGCCACCGCCTTTGTCGAAGCCGCATCCCTGAGCCTTACTGCGCTCGACGTCCAAGTCCCATTCCAGTCCCGCCGGGGCACCGGAGGGCTAGGGGGGATTTTCGGGATGGCGGGGACGTTGATCTCGGCGCTCAAACCGGACGAGAAGACGCCGAAAGATGAGCAGCGCGAGGTCCCCGATTACATCGAAGACATTGAGCTACAGCTTGCACAGCTACTCAAGCGCCTACCCCAAGACCTCAACATCCTCCACGCCCTAGCCGCCATCGCCGCCATCCGCCACGACGTCCCCCGCGCCCGCGAACACTACCGGCAGATCATAGAGATCGACCCCGCCGACGAAACGGCTAAGCACTACTTGGCCGAACAGGCTGGCGAGTAGAAGTTAGAAAACTGGAGAAGATCGAGAACTACCTTGGCTACTGAGTATTCACCAAGCCAACGGCTCAAATCCCATGTGCTGCGTCAGTTTGCGCGCCGCTTGCGCCACCTGCGGGTGCGGGTCGTAGAGCGCGGCTTCAAAGCTGTCGCGATGCGCACGCGGGTCCAGGCGGTCGAGGAATCTGGCCGCGCTCAGCCGCACATGCGGCACCGGGTCGGTCAGGCCGCGCCAAAACCACTTCGGGGCCTCTTCCCCACTGCGCAGAACCAGCACCTCAATGGCTGCGCCGCGCACCGCCTTGTGCTCGCTCTCCGCGTACGGAACCAACACCTCCGGCTGAATGTCCTCGCAACTCCGCATCACCTTGAGGATGCCGACCGCGCTTTGCGGCTGGCTCTCGCCGAGCAGCAATACGCACCACTCGAACAGGTCTGGGTCGTCTAAGTCAGCCAAGAGTTGGAGGCCGCGCACCTGCCGCTGCGGCTTGTCCGAATCCAAGCAAGCGATGGCCTCTTCCTCGCGGCGATCGACGGGCGCTGCAATTTCAAACGCGGCCTGCTGCGCAGCGGCTTCCCGCGCCACCTTGGGCCAGACCCGCAAGTGCTCGAAGTCGATTTCCACCCCGGCAAAGAGGTTCGGGATCCACTGCACAGCGCGGGCGAGCAATTCCTTCTCGCCGAGCCGCGCAGTAGGCTGGGTCGCCAGCCGGTTGTCGATCCAGCGGGTCAAGCGCAAAACGCCCTCGTGGCGGGCGCTGACGCCCTTGTGCGTCTTGACTCCTAAGACAGCGTTGACCCAACGGGCGATCTCCTCGGCAGTCTCCGGCAGGCCCAGCCCGTAGTGGCTGCGCAGCGAGGACGCGGGAATGGCTCCGTTGATCGAGATGACCCCGCCGCTTTCGCGCACCTGCCGACTGCCATAGCGCTGGCGCAGAGTTTTCAAGTCGAGATCTACGGTTAGCACAACGGGGCGATCTCGGGTGTGCCGCGATTTGGAGTGTGCCCGCTGCTTGGCGTAACTCTTGCCCCGCGAAAACCACACCCGCCGCGAGGGCGACCGCGGCTGAAAACCATCGCGGGCGATCTGGCGCGCAGCTCGGCGCGTCGTGCCGTGATAGACGATCATGATAGACCTCCTGACTAGCCAATTCGTAATTCCTAATTCTTATGCGGTCAGAATGGCGTTCTCATTTCACAATGTCAAGTTTTTCGTCCGGCTCTCGCGTGCAGCGAACCAAGCAGCGCAGTTCGGTGAGCGGATCGGCGGGACAGTTCCGTTGGTAATCTTGCACCCGCTCCAGCCACGCGGCCTCCCAGTCGCCGCCCTGATAGCGATGCAACGTCGCCAAGGCACCTACGGCTGCGGCTTGGACGGCCCCAGGCCTTTCATCACTCCAGACGTCCAAACTGTACTCGCGGCGGATGCCGCCCGTAGCCGGATTCCAAGCGGCCTCTACGTGTTGGCGCAGGTAGCGCCCCGCCAAGGCCCAAAGGTGCGTCTCCCCACGGCGGATGGCCTCGTCCAACATCGCAGTCAGCGCGGCGAGGGCCGCCTCGCTATAGACGCAAGTTCCCCAGTACTCGTCAAAGCGGAAGAAGTCGCCGCGGACGGCAAAGAGCAATCCCCCCAAGTCCGGGTGGTAGTGGTAGTTCAAGATGGCAGCTACGGCGCGGGCAGCGGCTATTTGCAGTTCGCGGTCGGCATGGTCGTGCAAAAGGCGCGTACACACGCTCAGCACTTGTGCCCAGTCATCGAGACACCGCGCCCCCTTGGGCATGGGTTGCCCCTCTGGCGACTCGCCGATGTAATCCGCCGCGTCGCAACGCGCCAGGCTTTGCAGCACGAGCGTCCGCGCCCGTTCCCAATATCCACAGGCCGCCAGTCCCTCGGCCAACACAAGGGAACCGCGGACCGCAGCCCCGTCGCGTTCACTACCTTCGGCCACCTGCTCAGCCAGCCTCCGGTAGCGCGGCTGATCCCACAAATGGGACAGCGACCACAACAATCGACCATCCCGGAGCGCACTGGTCTCCGCACCGTCCGCCAACAGCGCCTCGACGGACTTGGCGGCCGCCTCGGCGATCCGCTCCTTCATCGTTAGAACTGCCCGCTGCGAGATTCGTATTTGGTCGGCTTATCTAGGCTCAGACCGTCGGCCATGACCCACTCGGCCACCGTGCGCAGCATCTGCTCCGGGCCGACGCGCGGGCGACCAAATTCTGCACACAAGCGCCGACTATCCCCTAAGAGAGCGTCTGGGGCCTCTGTCCCGGTAAAGAGGGGCGTTTTGCCCATGATCTTCCCTAGCTGTTCGGCCAACTCGCGCACGGATAAGGTATCCGGGCCGGTCAAATTGATGACGTCGGCTGGACTATCGCACAGGGGGAAGAAGCGGCACAAATAGGCGTTGGCGTCGCCCTGCCAAATTTGGTTGACGTACCCCATAGTCAGGTCAATCGGCTCTTGCTGCCACACCTTGTCGGCCAGATCGCGGATGATGCCATAGCGCGGCTCGGTGGCGTAAAACAGCCGCACAATGACCAAGGGTGTCCCCCGCACCCGCGACGCGTACTGGGCGACTCGCTCGCCGCCCAAGCGCGATTGGGCGTATTCGCCCACCGGACCCAAGTCTCCGTCTTCGGTCGATCCCGGCCCCGGGGCCTCGGCATACGCATACACGTTGCCCGAACTCACATAGACGATCCGCGACTGGGCGTAGCGCACCATCACCGCGCCAGGCAACGCGGCATTCATCGCCCAAGTCGCGTCTTCATTGCCCGTAGCACCAAACTTAAATCCGGCGAGGAAGAGGACGTTGGGCGCATCAGGCAACTCCTTTAGCGCCTCGTCGGCGAGCAGGTCGCAGGCAATAGTTTGCACGCCGACGCTTTCCAAGTAGCGCCGCTTTTCCGCATCCGTAAAGCGCGCTACCCCCACCACCTGCTGCGCCCCGGCCCGCACCAACAACTCGGCCAAGGTCGGCCCCATCTTGCCGCTTACCCCCAGCAGCAGAATCGGCCCGTCCAACTGGCGCACGGCCTCCACGACTTCGGGCGTCGGAGTCGTCATGTCGTCTATGAGTGCGGTTTCGCTGACCATAGTCACCTTTCTTTTACGCATTGAACGCCCTCGGCGGCGAGGCCGAGGACCAAAGTTCGCACGGCAATCCCTTCTTTGGCCCACGCCTTTTGCATGGCCTCGGCCACCTCTGCGCCTTGGTCACAAACCAGCGCCAAAGCGGTCGGCCCGGCCCCGCTCAACGCCGCACCCAACGCCCCCGCCTCTGTAGCCGCGGCCAACACCTCTTCCATCCCCGGAACCAAGGCCGCTCGATAGGGCTGGTGCAACCGATCTTGCATCCCGGTCCGCAGCAGGCTGTAGTCGCCCTGTTGCAATGCAGCCACCAACAAGCCGACGCGCCCGGCGTTAAATATCGCGTCTCGCCGCTCAATCTGCTCGGGCAGCACGCTCCGCGACTTGGACGTGGGCAGGGGAAAATCCGGTATGGCCACGACCGCGGCCAAATCCCTCGGCGGCTCAATCCGCACCCACACAACCTCTTCTCCGTCCAAAGCCGCGATGACGATCCCCCCCGACGCGCAGGGCGCAACATTGTCCGGGTGTCCCTCCACAGCCACGCCCTGCCGCAAAACCTCTTCCCGATCCAGCCCCATTCCACACAACTCGGCACCGGCGGTTAAACCGGCGACTAAAGCCGCCGAGCTGCTGCCCAACCCACTGGCCAGCGGGATCTGGCTATCGATCGTCAGGCGCAACCGCCCGGGCGTCTTACCAGCCCGCGCATAGGCACGCATTACCGCCTGATACACGGCGTTGCGCTCGTCCAAGGGCACGCTCCCGCTCCCTTCGCCCGTGGCCGCGATTTCCAAGCCCGCGCCCGCGCTTTCTTCTACCGTCAAATCCATATACAATTCCAGCGCCAGTCCCAAGCAGTCAAAACCCGCTCCTAAGTTCGCCGACGTAGCCGGTGCGCGCACCTTCACCTGTTTCACGGCCTTGTCCATGGAGGATCTCTTATTCATTTTACTTTACTGGAAACCTCATCCCAACCCAATAAAACTATGCGTATTGACTCTCATCTGCACGTCTTCGCCCGCCCCAGCGCCGAGTTCCCGCGCGAGATAACCTCAAGTATGCCCGCCGAGCGCGAAGCTCCTGTCGAGGATCTCTTGGCGCACATGGCCGACCACGCCATCGACAAGGCCGTGCTCGTGCAAACCGGCGGCACCAGCCTCGCGCATCACGCCTATTTACAACACTGCCTGCACACCTATCCCGACCGCTTCTTGGGCATCGGCTTGATACCGCCCGACGCGCCCGCGCCCGCCGACCACATGGATCGCCTCGCCGAAGACGGCTCAATCATCGGCTTCCGGCTCCGCTCGCTCGGCGACGACTCGACTGAGCTCGCCGAAGTCTTTTCCCAGCTTATATGGGAACACGCCGCCCGCAAAGACTACGTGCTCTGGCTCTACTTGCGCGCCACCTCCGCCCCACTGCTGCCCCAGTTCCTCTCCAACTTTCCCCAAGTGCGCGTCGTGATCAATCACCTCATGGTTTGCCCACGCGAGGATCGGTTTACTTGGGACGCCAAAGGCCGCCCACAAATCGACGTGGAAATGCCGCCGCCGACTGGATTCCTCGGCCCTGCGCCCGATTCGCCCAACGTCTGCGTCCACCTGTCGGGCCAATACGCCATGAGCAAGACGGCCTATCCCTATCCCGACTTAGCCGCTTGGCACCGCAGCTTGCTGTCCGCCTTTGGTGCCGAACGCCTGCTGTGGGCTTCGGATTTTCCCTGGATTGTCGCCGATCCCGGCTACGGAGAGTGCGTCGAGGTCCTCGACCACTTGCTGCCCGACCTGAGCAGCGATCAACGCCTGCTCATCATGGGTGAGACCGCACGGCGTTTTCTTGGCTTTAGGAATTAATGCGTCGATTCATTCGCCGATTCGGCAAGAGATGCGATGACCGCGTTTCTCATCGGCCTCAAAGCGCACGATCATCATTCTCTAAGAAGTAGATAAACGCTCGCCCAAGCTCTGTTACCTCCCCGAGGCCTCCTGCAAAAACGAAAAGTCCCCTTGACATTAAATCTTGGATCAAAAGAGGATACTCTGACTCCGGGACATTGTAGTAACTCGGCTGGCGGTGCTTAGCGTCTTCCTCTGAATCTGAGTTTTCTCGTTTCTCAGCCGCCCGTAGATGTTCGGCCAAAATGCGCACTTGGATGTCTGACAGGGTAATCAACAGATCCAGAAAGCGATCATCGAAAGGCGTACCTTCGGCGTGCTGCAACCGGCCCGCGAGTACTGCGGCCAGCTTTCTTCGCTTTTCCTCCGCTCTGACTTTGGCGGCTCGCACCAAGACATCTTCTAGAAAATCGGCAAACTCTGCACTTTGAATATAGGCGACATTTATCTTGTCAGACTCGAGGTTCTGAAGGTTTTCCGCCAGATACTCCACGAACTTTTCAAGACGCTCCTGTTTGAGACGAGCACGCCCTTCAAAAATAGCTTCGTTTAGAAGCGTCCCAACGTATGGGATTGCACCGACGAGTCCACGAACCACCACTTCAGTCGATTTTTTGACGTAGGCTTCTGCGGGCAGAGATGTAGTGCTTACCACGCGACTGCGATCTTGTTTTTTAGTACCTCGCAAACGGTTCAGAAATCGGTCGAGATCACCGCCGCACTCTTCCCAAATTTTCTGCCTTGTCTGGTGAATTTCTTCAACGATAGGATCGCGGTTCATATTTTCCTCCGGACAGTTACAAGAGTTCTTCAGGTGTAACAATGACAGGCATGTGAAGACGCAACTCCGAATTAATAGCTCCGAGCCGACGAATGACTTCCCCATTAGCAATATGGGCACAATTCCACGTTACCAGATAATCCATTGAGTACGCAACAGCTAAAGCAATATGGGGTAAGTCTATCTGAGCACGGCCTGTCAAACCGAGACGCTGAGCGTAGATGGAAACAAGGTCCTGAACCTCATTATCGATCTCTACGATGGGTAATTTTTCCACGATCGCTAGACGGCGTGCGACTACATCTGGATCACCAAGGCAGATTTCTGCCAACACAGCATCAGAAATATATACATCGAAACGCTCGCGAGCATTGCGCCACCAATCACGCGTGATCTGCTGATGAGCAGCAATGATAATATCTCGGCTTGACCGAGCCGCTAAGTAACTTGGAATCGTCGTTTCCAAATAAACGGTTGGCATATTGTGCTATTTTATAGAACGGTGTGCTTTAGGTTTTTCCCTGCTTCGTCAGCCCGCAATTTCTTCACCCCCTGTCCCACGCCGCGCAGCATCTCAGGCACCCCATGACCGCTGACAGCCGAGACCAAAAAACGCGGCGCGCGCAGGTCGGCAAAAGGGTCTTCAAAATCCGCGTCCGGCCCCAGCAAATCGGCCTTAGTCAACGCAATGCCAGCGGGCTTGTGCCGCATCCCGTCGTCGAAAGCATCCAACTCGCGGCGCAGGGCTTCTAGCTCGCCGCGCGGGTCCGGGCTGGTGCAATCGATGGCAAACAGCAGGATGCGCGTGCGCTCGATGTGGCGCAAAAACCGCATGCCCAAGCCCTTGCCCGCGTGCGCCCCCTCGATCAGCCCCGGCAAGTCGGCCAGCACAAAACTCTCGCCCTCGGCCCACTGCACGATGCCCAAGTGCGGCTCCAAGGTAGTAAAGGGATAATCGGCAATTTTAGGACGGGCCGCGGAAAGCCGCGACAGCAGTGTGGATTTGCCCGCATTGGGAAAGCCCACCAGCCCCACATCCGCCAGCAACTTCAGCTCGAGCCGCACCACCATCTGCTCGCCCTCTCGCCCAGAGTCGGCACGCCGTGGTGCCTGCACTCGAGACGTGGCAAAGCGGGCATTGCCTCGGCCCCCGCGCCCACCCTCCAGCAGCACCAACTCCTGCCCATCCTCAACCATGTCGCGGATCAACGCGCCCTTTGCGTCGCGCAAGAGGGTGCCCGGCGGCACGCAAATGATCGCGTGCTCGCCGCGCTGGCCCGTCCGGCGCTTGCCCTCGCCGTGGGCACCGCGACCAGCGCGAATGTGGCGTTGATAACGGAAATCGTGCAGCGTGTTGAGTTGAGGATCAACGCGGAAAATTACGTCGCCGCCGTCGCCCCCATCGCCGCCGTCCGGCCCGCCGCGCGGCACGAACTTCTCGCGCCGAAACGAACAGCAGCCACTGCCGCCATGGCCCGACTCCACCGTGATGGTCATTTCGTCGATGAACATGAGGGCCGGCTAGTACTCTTCCGGCTCCGACCGCCATCCGGGGGCCAGCGCCTCGAAGGTGGCACTTTCCTTGTTCCACATCAAATTCACTGAGCCAACCGGGCCGTTGCGCTGCTTGCCGATGATGATCTGAGCAAACCCCTCCTGACTCTCGCCATCTGGGGACTTGAGGTCGTACATCTCTGGACGATAGATGAACATCACCACATCGGCGTCCTGCTCTAAGCTGCCCGACTCCCGCAGGTCTGATAGCTGTGGCCGCTTGTCCGGGCGGCTTTCGACGGCGCGCGACAACTGCGACAAGGCCAAGACCGGCACGTCCAATTCTTTCGCCATGGCCTTGAGGCCGCGCGAGATATGCGAAATCTCCTGCTCGCGGCTCTGTGCCCTAACATGTCCACTCATGAGTTGGAGATAGTCGATTATGACCATGCCGACCCCATGCTCGCGCTGCAGCCGCCGCGCCTTGGCTCGCGCTTCGAGCACCGAGATGCCGGGGGTGTCGTCGATATAGATAGGTGCCCGGGCCAAGCGTTCGATATTGTGCGTTAGGTTCATCCAATCTTCATCGCTCAGCCGCCCAGTGCGGAGCTTGTGCAAATCGACCTTGGTCTCTACGCTGAGCAGGCGCTGAGCCAGTTGCATCTTTGACATTTCCAAGCTGAAAATCGCCATCCCGACCCCGGCTTCTACAGCCGCATTGTGCGCCAGCGTCAGCGCGAAGGCTGTCTTGCCGACGCTGGGCCGCGCCGCGAGAATGATCAGGTCGCCCTGCTGAAAACCCGACATCTGGTCGTTGAGATCGGCAAAACCCGTATCCACGCCTAAGACCGTGCCCGCCCCCGCGTGGACGCGCTCGAGGTGCTCGAACGTTTCGCCCATCACCTTTTCCAACGGCTCAAAACCCTCACCGATTTGGTTTTCGCTTAGAGTGAAAAGTTTTTGCTCGGCATTGTCGATCAGGGTTTGGACATCCTCGTCGGCCGCGTACGCCCGCTCGATGATTTCGCTAGAGGTTTCGATCAACTTGCGGCCCAGCGCTTTCTCCAAAACGATCCGCGCGTGATAGTCGATATTGGCCGTCGTGGCCACTTCAGACCCCAACTTGGCCAGATAGACAACCCCGCCGACGTCGTCGAGTTGGCCGCGGCGCTTGAGTTCCTCGGTCAAGGTTAGCTGATCGACCGCTGTGCCCCGCTCAAAAAGCTCGATCATAGCCGCGAATATCCGGCTGTGGGGGGCGTGGTAGAAACAGCTTTCGTCGAGGATTTCAACGGCGCGGACAATGGCCCGCTGCTCTAGCATCATCGCCCCGAGCACAGCCTGCTCGACCTCTACGGCCTGCGGCGGCATCCGCCCGAGATCTCGATCTCCATTTGGACTCTGGGTCATGGTATGGCAATCCTGAACGATTCTACGGATCGTCTTGTTTCTACTATTCTGCGTCCATCTGCGTCCATCTGCGGATCACCTGGTGAATGATGTAGGATTACTATTGACTCCAAAAACTTAGAGATCAACTCCGTCGTAGAGCTTCCGCACCCGCTTCATGTCTTCCCAAGTCGGGCGCTTCCACTGGGAGTTGCGCAAGAGGGCCGCCGGGTGGTACGTGGCCACCAAGGGAATGCCCTCGTAGTGGTGATCCTGATCGCGCAAGCGGCCCATGGGCTCGTGGCTGCGGAGCAAGGTCTGCGCGGCAAAGCGGCCCAAGGTGCAGATGACGCGGGGCTGGACGATTTCGATCTGGCGCTTGAGATACGGTTCGCACTGCTCGATCTCATCGGGCTGGGGGTCTCGGTTATTGGGCGGGCGGCACTTGAGTATGTTGCAGATATAAACCTCGTCGCGGGACAGGCCCATAGCCTCGATGATCTTGGTCAGCAATTGCCCGGCTTTCCCCACAAAGGGCTGGCCCGCGCGGTCTTCTTCCGCCCCTGGGGCTTCGCCGATGAACATGATGCCGGCCGCGGGATCGCCGCTGCCAAACACAAAGTTTTGCCGCGTCGCACCCAGCCGACAGCGAGTGCACTCGCAAATCTGGCGACGAAAGGCTTCTAAAGTATCAACCGTCGGTTCCTCTGCTTTATGCTCCACAATCGACTCCGGTGCTGTAAATTGGGTACCTTCAAAAGCTACTAAATCGGCTAGATAGCGCCGAGCTTCGGCCAACATATCTTCGCTCGGCTCTCTCATGGTTCCTCAAAAAGATCAGGAGGGGGATCAAACAAGCTGTCTGAGTCAGTTGTTAAAAATAAATCCTTGAGACCATCATCTTGCAAGAAATCCAATGCGTCACTTATGGATTCAAACTCATAGACTTTTACCTCTCCTAAATTGGATATTAATTCTACCAATACTTTATCAACTTCTCTTTCTACTGTATCATCGAGAATGTTCTCAATCAATATAACGAGATTATCTTTTATAGGGTCGATCATCTTAATCCCGATGGATTTCTTTTGCTCGCTATTTAACTTATTAAAATTTCCCCATGCTCTAATAGCCTTATCTCTATCTTTTTCTTCCCAATCAAAATCAATGCCAAGCTCGCTCAGTACTTCACATATATGATTAAAGGGAATCAAAAATAGATTTATGTTGTTACTGCGCATCATAGCTTGAGACGGGCTACTCCAATTCCCAGCTAAAATTGCGATAGAACTTCTGATACTATGATAGCGCCGTCTAATAGCAGAATGAGCATGACAGATCCAACTGCCTTTATCTCTATTATGCTTTTTGTATCTGATATATTTTGATTCAAAAATTATTAACGGTTTCATAGACTGATTGGCCAAGACTCCGTCAATATCATATTCATTTCCAGATTTATCTGACATTAAAAGTTTTTTCTGTTTTTTGCCACTTTTTGTTTTTCTAACACCTGATGTCAAGTAGTGACAACCATACTGATCTGCAATCTCATTTAGCAATTTTTTTATTGCATCTTCCATAGAAGACCCAATGGCTTCTCCTAATGCACTTCCAGGATTAGCAACAGATGCAACAATCTTATAATCCATCATTCACTCCTTTTCAAGTATAACTATGGATTCTTGCAAAGATACCCCATGTCTCTGAGGGTTTGCCTTCCATTTATCACCTCTTTTGCGAAGTACCTCTAACGAATAGGACTTAAAGCCAATTGAGCAACCTATTTCTCCTATAAGTCTATCCGTTGGAATATGAACGCCATAAGGAGCAGAATCGCCTAATACAAACAAAGCACTAGAATTAGGTTTTAAAACCCTATATACCTCCTTTATTACTTTGTAAATATCATTAAAATATCCAATTACCATAAGATCATAGCTCTTCTTTCCTCCTTTAATTTTTCTCAATTCGCTCAGTTTATCTGTAGCCTCTTGTATGAATCGCGCTATTTCAGGACTATTTGTTTTAATCTCTTCGTCTAATAAATACTTGGGATCATTTCTCGATATTTGAGTTGTAGCAGATGTCATCAATCTAGATCGTACTTTATCTGTAATATCCTTCCAGTTTTTTGCAAATCCCCAAAAGTAAAGCTCCAGTCGAGTCCTATCGGAGTAATCAAAATTATTCAAATACGGAGGAGAAGTGAATACGTGATTTACGCTCTCGTTAGAGAGATATTCGGATACATCTGTAGAGCTTCCAAAAATTAAGCAATGTTTGGATTTTAGATAATCTTCATCAGCTTGTCTTCTGATATTTGTAAGATCATCTAGCATAGACATTGCAAGCGAGTTAAATTCTAGCAGAGCATCTTTGTCTTCAGAAGTGATTTTTTCTTTTTTTGGTGCAATATAGGGCCATCCTGTCGCTGCACTAGAAATTTCTCTAAGCAAGGCTGTCAATACGACAAAAATAAACATTCTTTCCCTTTGGTGAAATTCGTAGTTATCATATATTTTTTTTAAAGTAAGTAGTTTACCCAATGTCTCTTTTTTGTAACACTTTAATACTAATTCTGGAAAGTGATCACATAGCGCATCTCCATTTAAATCGCTATATCGGGATTCAAAATTTATATTTAAGTAATCGATAAATGCTCTAATTGCCTTTTTGTCAACCTCCCACTCCATTTTTGCCTTTGCTATTTCGTACACAAAGGGATGCGCTTCAGTTCCGACTGAATCTATGCCCATTGCCTTGGCGGTTACGTTCGTCGTCCCTGAACCCATGAAGGGATCGTAAACGCTCATTCCTTTAGCAATTCCAAACCGCTCAAATGAATGAGCTACAGCCTTGTATGAAAATCCTGCCGGGTACGTAAACCACCGGTGAACAGGGGCTCTAAGACTGTCCTTAAACGTTCCCCAGCTTTTGACGGTGTCTTCTCGTATGGGCGAGGTTTTATCGGCAAAAAGCGATAACTGGTCGCTGTGGGTAATCACATGGTCCTCCTTGGTCGGGAATTAGTTGTGAATCGTGCCTGCTTTCAGTATATATTCGCCATCCTGAACCCTGTCAACTTACCGGCGGTCGCCGCGCCTGCACCCAGTCGAGAATGCGATCGGCAACCGCTGATTTGCTCAGCAGGGGCAGGGCTTCCTCTTGTCCCTCAACGTCGATCAGAGTAACGCGATTGGTGTCGCCGGCAAAACCAGCGCCCTCGTCGTTGAGCATGTTGAGCACGATTAGGTCGCCCCCCTTGCGCGCCAGCTTCTCCCGCGCCCGCTCCGGCCCCTTTTCCGTCTCCATCGCAAAGACGACCAGCAACCGCTGGCCCTTGCACTGGCCTAGCCCGGCGGCAATGTCCGGGTTTTCGACCAGCTCTATGGAACTGGACACTGCGCCGCGCTTGATTTTCTGCGCGGCCACTTCCTTGGCGCGGTAGTCGGCCGGAGCCGCCGCCAAAATCGCCCCATCTACTTGCTCAAACAAAGCTTCGACCGCGCGCTGCATATCGAGGGTCGAGCGCACCAACTGCCGCTCCACGCCAGCGGGCGCAGACAGCGCCGTCGGCCCGGAAACCAGCCACACATGCGCTCCACGCGCCGCGGCTCGTTCGGCTATTGCATAGCCCATCTTACCTGACGAGCGATTGGAAATAAAGCGCACCGGATCGAGGTCCTCGACCGTGGGACCGGCCGTTACCAGCAACTTCAGCCCATCCAAGTCGCCGCTGAAATGCGCTGCCACCGCCGCGACCAAATCCGCTGGCTCGGGCATCCGCCCGCGGCCAACCGCACCCGATGCCAAAGGCCCCACCCCCGGTTCGAGCAGGTGGAACCCCCACTCTGCCAAGGTCTGCACATTGGCCTGGACCGCAACATTGGCGAACATGTGTTCCTCCATCGATGGTGCCAGCAGGACGGGCACATCCGCGCACAACATCACCGAGGTGAGCAGATCGTCGGCCAAGCCGCCGGCTATGCGCCCCAAGCAATGCGCCGTGGCCGGAGCCACCAAAATCAAGTCGGCCCACTCGGCCAACCCCACGTGCAGAACGGGAAATTCAGCATCTCGGCCAAACAAGTCGCTGTACACCACGTGGCGAGAAAGAACTTCTAGCGTCTTGGGCGCGACAAACTCGCCAGCCGCGCGGGTCAGCACCACCCGCACCTCAGCCCCTTCAGCCGTCAACAGCCGCACGATCTCCGGCGTCTTGTACGCGGCAATGCCGCCGGTAATCCCGAACAGGATGTTGCGACCCTGCAAGCTCATGGCTGATCGAGGCGCACTAAGATGTGCGCACAGGCGGCTTGGGGATCGCAGCACTCGGTATCGACGACCAAGTCGTACACCGACAAGTCGCTGATGGCGATTTGGTGATGCGCGGTGTAGCGCTGGGCCTCAGACGCCTCGCGCTGGCGCGTTTCCTCCAAGGCTTGCGCCAGCGGCTTGCCCTCACGCTGCCCTACGCGCTCAGCCCGCACGGCGAGTGCCGCCTGCAGCCAGACCTTGAGGGCCGGAAGCTGGTGCCGCTGGGCCATCCAGCCGGTGAGCCGCCCTTCGACGACGACCGGCGCACTCGCCCGCGCTTGCTCAACCAAGCGCGCGTCGAGCTGGCGGTCGATGCACCCATCAGCTTCAGCCCGCTGGCCAAATTCGGCCAAGCTCACGCCCGCCTCTTGGGCCAGCTTGCGAAAGACAGCCCCCGCATTGACATAAGCCCAGCCCAACCGCGCACACAGCCGGTCGCACACTGTAGTGGTGCCACTGCCGGCCAAGCCGCTGATGGTGATGATCTGCACGGATGCCATGAATGCCCTTCGGCTGAGCTCAGGTCGAAGCCTCACGCCAAGTTTTGCACCTGCTCGCGCAGCCGCTCAATCTCTTCTTTGATCCCTACGACCCAATGGGAGATCTCGGCGTCGGCGGCTTTGGTGCTGATAGTGTTGGCTTCGCGGTGCATTTCCTGCAAGAGAAAGTTCAAGCGCTTGCCCACTTCGCCGCCCTGTGCCAAGGTATCAAGGAACTGGGCATTGTGGCTGCGGAAGCGGACGATCTCCTCGACGATGTCGCTGCGCTCGGCGATTAGGGCAATCTCCGTGGCGAGGCGATCTTCGGCAACCTCTCCAAGCGTGAGCAGAGCGGCGATCTTTTCTCGCAACCGCTCGGCAACCTGCCCACGAGTCGCCTGCGCTCGCTCGGCCACGCGTTCCAGATGCGCCCCTACTGCCTCGACGCGGGTGTGCAAATCTGCGGCGAGGGTGTGTCCCTCGGCCTCGCGCATGGCCACTAACTCGGCCAGCGCTTGGTCCAACCCCACCCGCAGCACCTCTTGCACGACCGCGCTATCCAGCGCTGCAGCTTGGACGCGAAAGAGATTGGGTAGCTTCGCCAACAGCACTCGCTCAATTCCTATATCGAGCTGCTCTAGCTTCTTGAAGCGAGCAAAAAACGCCTTGTGCGGCCTCATCGCAGCCCGGCTCTCCGCCGCTTCAATCTGAGCCAATTCAGCGAGCCGCCGTAGCTGGGCCAGATAGTGCTTGGCGGCTTCCTCGTCTAACTGGGGCAGGGCCTCGGGCTGGCTTTCCTCTTCCCAAGCGATGTGTGCGTTTATTTTGCCGCGCCTGACCCGCGCTTGAATCCGCTCGCGGATGGCTAGCTCAAAGGGCTGGAGATCAGCCGGGCAGCGCACCTGAATGTCGAGATAGCGGCTGTTGACCGACCGCAGTTCAACGGCGAGCCGCAAACCCCGCCGTTCGGCCGCGGCGCGGCCAAAGCCGGTCATGCTGTGAATGGAGGCGTGCTCGGTCATAATTGGTTCTCGTGGGGTTAAAGTTACAAAGTGACTTACGCAGAGGCGAGAAAAGAGGGGCGAAAAGTGAGCTTCACCTCGCCTAAGTATGTGCGGCCGATCATCTCCCCAGCCCCACCAGCGAGCCATTCATTGGTGGGGCTCCTCCACTGGCGACACCGGGGCAACCTCATGTGTCACCGCCAACGCAAACGCGGCACTTGTCACCTCCTTGGGCCGATCAAAGGCATCGACCCGCAAGACCATATCCTCGATTTCGACGGTTATCGCTCGCACCTCTGGGTGCAGCGGCGCAAAGACGACCTTGCCGGTGTAGGCGTCCCCCTTAAACACAACGGTGTGCCGCCTGAACAACGCCTCCCGCACCAAGCCCATGCGCTCCTGATAGTAGTAATCTTCATTGCCGCCCTTGCCGCGCCGCGCCATGTAGTACCCCTCAAAACTGTTGTCTGCGTCGCGCTTGAGCACACCCCAGTATCTGTACTCGCCGCCCCGGTCTGTCCGCAACACCATCTTCGCCGGATCGACCATCACCTTGGGATAGCTCTGGTTGACCACCGTCATTTCAAAGACCGTAAAGCGCGGCGGCGCATAGCCCCGGTCCAAGTCGCGGTCCTGCCCATAAGTAAAGGGATTCAGATTCGGCTCGCGGAAAGTAAAACGGGCGTATTCCCGATTTAGGGCCTGATCGCTTAGATAGCGCAGCTTGAGGCGAAATCCGGCCTGCTCAAAGACGGTGGTACTATCCTCCGCGTCGAAGTAATAGCGCCCATCCTCCAGCAGGGCCACCTGCGGCATCACGTGCAGCGCATAGCGCAAATCCGGCGGAAACCGAATGCAGCCAGCCGCCACCAGCAGCGCGAGCATACTCCATCGCAGTATAACCATTATCCAGCCACTGCTTGCACAGGACGTACCGACGGTTTGGGGATAGGCCGTCTCTCTTCTTGTGCTACTTCCAACCAGAAGGCCATAGCAATCTCTGCTTCGGCGAGAGCTTCTTTATAGGTTCTGCCGTGGGCCGAACAGCCGGGCAAGTCGGGCACGACAGCTATATAGCGGTCGTCCTCGGCACTCCAAAAAATATCGATTTCGTATTTGTGCACAATTACTCTCCGAGAAGGAATGTTGGTATCCGAGAGGCCACTGAGAATGCGATTGAGCAGGACGCGCCGCTTCATTCTGCGGCCACCTCGCCCAAATACAGGCGGCCGATCAGCTCCCGATTGCTGCGGGCAAATTCCAAGGCGCGCCATTCTTCCTTTCTTTCTGCTAAAGCCTCGACAGCCTCCTCATACGCCAGCGCCGCCAAGCGCCAGTTGTCCATCTGATAATAAGAAACCCCGATATTGCACCGTGCGGCCGCTTCACTCGGGGTGTTAGGGTAGCGCGCAATCACCTCCTCCAACACCGCGATGGCCCGCACAAACTCGCCCTCGTCGTACAGGGCCATGCCCTTGCTGTAGAGCGAGTCGGCCTCGGCATCGGCCAGATAGGTCAGCAATTGACGCGCTTGCACGGCGTCGGCGGTTTCGGGGAAGCGCTCCACCACTTGCTCGTACAGCCGCGACGCCTTGAGAAACTGGTGGCCGTTGTAGTAGTAATCGCCTAAGTGCATCAGCCCCTGATGGGCGCGCTCGTGCTGGGGGTACTCGCGCACCAAGCGCAAAAACAGGTCGCGCATCGGCTCAATGCGTTCCAGTTCCAACTGGCACCAAGCGGCTCCGTACAGGGCCTCGGGCGCGTCCTTGCTGTCTGGGTACGCGTCCAAAACCCGCTCGTACCACGCCAGCGCCCGCTCGTATTCGGCCGTCTCGTAGTACAGTTCGCCGATCAGCAGCTCGGCCTCCGGGGCCTGCGGCTGCTCGGGATAGGCCGCGACCAACTCCTCAAAGGCCGCCTGCGCGGCCACCCGCTCGCCCTGCGCTTGCAGGCTGTGCCCCTTGTAAAACAGAGCTGCGGCCTGTAGCCCCCGGCGCGGCGCCAGCTCCAAGGCCGCGCTAAACGCCTGCGCCGCGGCCTCGTAGGTGCGCTCGCCCAAAGCCACACTGCCCAGCTCAAAGTGGAATTCAGCCGCTTGCGCCGCGTCCGCTACCCGCGCCAACCCCTTTTCCAAGGCCGCCCGCGCCGCCGCCAAGCTGTCTTGCGCCACCAACGCCCGGCCCACCAAGAGCCACGCACGGTCTTCTTGCGCCAATAGCGACCGAACTTGCGCCGCCGCCTGTGCGGCCTCCCCTTGATCCAGATACCACTGCCCCAGCCCCAACAAGCCCTCGGTGCGGGTGGCTTCGTCTGCAACCATCGCCCGATAGACCCGTTCCATGCGCCCGCTGTCTTTCAAGGTCTGAGCGCACGCGCTCATCGCCTGCAACAGGGTGCGCTGCTGGTCGCCAGCCAACGCACCCTGTTGCCACGCGGCCTGCCACGCCGCCCACGCGGCTTCGTATTGCTCGGTCTTGTACAAGCTCCAGCCCAACCCCACCTGCGCCGCAGCCGCCGTAGCCCCCTCCAACTGCGGCAGGGCCTCGCGCAACAGCGGCAGGGCCTGCTCGTGCTCGCCGCGCCGCTGGTGCAACAGCCCCAACTGGGCGGTAAGCTCGGCATTCGGCGTCTGCGCTAGCTGCCGCGCAATCAACTCTATAGCCTCATCGGCCTTGCCCGCCTCCACGTGCAGTTGCGCCAGTTCCAACTGGGCGTACGCGTACTGGGGCTGGGTCGGGGCGATGGACGCCAGCACTTGGCGCGCTTTTTCGCCGCGCCCGGCCTGCCGGTAGCGCCGGCCCAACATCAGCGCCGCCAACCCGCGCACCTCCTCGTCGCCACATTGGGTCAAAATCTGTTCGTAGAGCGCGTCGCTCTGCTCGTGGCGCAGGCGGGCAATTTCTAACAGAGCGCGGCAGCTCAGCTCCGGGGTGGCCTCCCCGGCCGCAACCTGCTCAAACTGCGCCAAGGCCGCCGTCGAGTCGCCGAGGGCCTGATGGATCGTCCCCTGCCAAAACCGGGCCTCCGCCGCCAGATACGACCCCACCTCACCGTACAGGTCCAGCGCCTCGGCAAACCACACATCGGCACTATCGGCGACCGCACTTTCTTCGCCCATCAGCCGCAGGCACTCGGCTTGGCGGAACATGGCCTCGCTCACCGATACCCCGGCCGTCTCGGCAAACTCCTTGTACGCCGTCAGGTAGAACCGATGCGCCGCCAGCGACTCCTCGTAGCGGCCCTCGTCAAACAGCAAGCTCATCAGCCCGGCCTGCATCCGCGCCCGGAACGCCGGCCGCTCGGCTTGCTCGGCCGCATAGCGATAGACCTCCAGACTGGCATCCACCCCGTGCGCGGTCTGCGCCAACAGGGCCTGCCGCACCCACGCCTGCTCGGCAAGCTGCGGCTCCTGCGGAAAATCCCGGCTGACCTTCTTGTACGCGGCCAGCGCATCCGCATAGCGTTCCAGCGCCTTGAGCATATCGCCGCGCTTGATCCACGCCTTAGCCGCCAGCGTGCGCCGCGACTGCCCTTGGCGCAATCCGGCCAACGCCACCGCTCGCTTCTCGGCGTCGTCCATACTCGCCGGATCGTAGGCGTCGGCCAACGGCCCAAACGCCGCCAGCGCGTCTTCATACTGCGCCAACTCCTCTAGCGCCAACCCCATCTGCAACCGTGCCCGATCCGCCCGAATCCCCGCGGGCGCATCCTGCAAGTATGCCGCAAAGGCCGCCACCGCCTCGGCGTACTCTTGCTGGTAAAACCAAGCCCAGCCCAGCGTATAGCGCGTCCGCTCGGCGTAACGCCCGGTGGGAAACAGGCGCAACAACACCTGACCGGCCTTGGCTGCGGCCGCGTACTCTTTGGCGTCAAAAAAGCATTCTACCACGAGGTACGCCGCGGTCTCGCGCAGTTCAAAGCCTTCCTCATCGCGCAATGCGGCAAACCGATCTGCCGACATCTGCAAGGACGCCGTGGCCAGCCCAGCCAACGAATCGGCCTCCACCGAATCGGCCAGCGCGGCTTCTTCCCGCCACAACTGCGCCTGCTTGCGGCCCATATTGGCCAATTGGTAGCGCGCGGCCGCTTGCACGCCGACCGCCCGCTCATCCACCTCCACGCGCACGGCCGAAGCGCGCATCAGCGCCCCATCCTGCACGGCCAATACGCCTTCGTAGATTCGTTGGGCCCCGGCAAAATCGCCGGTCGCCAGCAGCTTTTGCGCCCGCGCAAAGCGCTTGCCCAAGTCCTCTGGATTGGTCACAAACTGACTGCCAGCCACTAAGCCGGCCATCACCAACGGAAGCCAAATAGCCATTTTATTCGCCTTTCACCCTCTTGTCGTTAGCGATCGTATCCGGCGATAACCGAGATGAAAAACCGCGACACCCCCCCGTCGCGGGTGCGCGCCACGGCCGGATCGGCAAATTCCTCGTGGCGCAACTCAATGCCAGTGTTAGAGACCATGGTGTAGCCAATGTACGTGCCGCGCACCGTGAACATCAGCACCGAACTGGCCGAGCGCAGTTCGCGCTCCCGATCCACTCGGTCGATAAAGCGAAACGCCAGCACCGGTAGCAACGTGCGCGTAAACGGCACTCCCATCCCCTGCTGGCCAAACTGCACCAACGTATTCTCGGTCAGCGTCCAATCCACGCGCAGGATGGGCGCGATCTGGTTCCACGACTCCACCGCCCGCCGCCGGTCGCTGGCGGTAACGTGCTTGTACAAATGCTTAATCATCGCTTGGACGCGCAGGCGGGCCAACTCGTACGTGTAGTCGGCTTTGTTGACCATCGTGAAGGTCTGCATGCGGGTATCAGCGGCTAGCTGCCGATTCAAAATCCACTGCGCGTTGTTTTCAAAGTGGAGCTGGTCCAGCCGCGCAAGCCGGGTGCCGACAAACGAGGTATGCACCCACGAATCGGCCATCAGCAAGGCATCGGGCGTGGGCGGCCGGTCCGGGTTGTTGTTCTCGCCAGCGCGGAAGACATACACCGAATCCGGCACGGTGTCCTCGACCCGCTTGCTGTCGTGATCGAACTGGACTTGGCCCCACCGCGGCACGTCAAAGTGATACGACATCCGCCCGTAGCGCGACACCGCCTGCCCCGGCCCGGCGATTTCCTCTTGGCGATAGTAGCCCAGCCCAGCCGACAGGCCACGCCAATCCGGCAGGGCGACAAAGCCGTGCAGGCCGCGGCGGTCGCGGTCGTAGGGATAGTCGGGCTTATTGTCGTTTTCGCGCTCGTCGATCACGCCGTTGTTGTTGAGGTCAATGCCATAGACAAACTCCTGCGGATCGGAGTAATACAGCAAAAACGGCTCCTCAAAATCGGGGATGCCATTGGCGTTTTTGTCGTCGTCCGGGATGTTGTCGTTGTCCTCGTCTAATCCCGGAAAGACGCCCGACTCGGTCTCTGAGCCGTTGGGATAATCGCGCAAATTGTCGTCGGCGTAGCGGTCGTTGTCGTCGTTGTCATCGACGAGGGGAAACTCCGATAGCATCTGTTGGTCTTGGCTGTCGCCGCCCAAGTCGGTGTACAGCCGCACCCCGCCGCGCCGACTGTCGTACCCGCCGCCGTAGCGCGGCCCCAAGCGGAAGAGCTCCCCACCCACCTCCCAGCGACCGACATCCTTGAGCGCATGGACGTACCACGCGGCTGCCCGCTGCTTATCGCGCTGGCCGCGCAACACCGGGAAACTGCGGTAGAGCAGGTTGCGCTGGTATTCGCCGCGCACCTTCAGGCCGACAAACGTGGCCTCGGCGTCAAAGCCGAAAATCGTCTGGCCGGTCGTAAAGCCGTGGTCAAACTCCACGGCCCGCCGATTGGAAAAATCGCGCACCTCCCCGGGCGCTCGCACCCGCGTCTCAAAAGACGTGTTGCGCGGCGTAAACTGATTGCGCAGCGCGTCGAAAAACGGGTGCTGTTGCGCCGTCTCAATGCGGTAATCATTGGCCACCAACGCCCGCACCCGCGCCCGCCGCGGCGCGAAATCCTCCGGCACCACAAACAGGTATTCCACCGCCTCGTCACCGCGCACCTCGCGAAAGCCATCGCCGCGGCGGCCGCCCAACACTTGCGCTTGCAACCCGGGCGCAAAGCGGTCGTCGGCCGGATCGCTGCTGATCGTGGCCTCGCCCTCCGGCCCTTCTCCTACCAATTCAAGCACAATGTCGTACACAATAGCCCCGGCCTCATCGCTTTGCGGCGAGTCGTCGCGCACCCGCACGGTAATCTCGGCCGGCGGCTGCATGGCCGGATAGGGGATACCACCGCTCAAAAAGCCGCCCCCACTGCCCCGAGCCGTATTGGCCTGATGCTGGTTGACCAACGTCGCGCCAAAGCGCAACACATCGCCGATGCGGGTCTGCCAGTGCCCGGCGAGATTGTACACCGGGTTTTCCTCGGTGCGCTCCAAAAAGTCGATGAGCGTACCGCGCCCTTGGGCCACCGGGTCGGAAAAGCTGTTGAGCGTGGGGAATAGCGACGAGTCAAAGCCGCGCGTGGTCAGCAAGGTAACTTTGTTGGCCGGAAAGACCACGTCCCAACGCAACCCATTGAAGCCGGCCTGGCGCAAGGTCAACGGCGTAAACTCGGTGCGCACCTCGTCACCCACGGTCAACGACCAGTGCCACGGACCGTAGCTGTCGTGGGCGACAATCAGGTTGTTGAGCGAGCGATAGAGGCGGTCCTTGAGGATGCGGCTGCCGCCGGGCCGCTGCTCGTCCAACTCATAGACTAAGAAGCCCTCGGCGAGGAAGCGGCCTAAGAAGTCGTAGCGCGGAGCCAAGCGGATCTCGCGGCGATAGGGCCGGTACAGGTCCTCGCCGTAATTGGTGTACGCGCTCAGGGGCGGGCGGCGCAAAAAGTGGCGCGAGGGCTCGGCGTCGGGCAAATCGGCCAACAGCGGACGCCCGGACAGCAGCAAGGCGATACAGAGGATAGCTTGGCAGTATGCACGCATAGTTTTTGTATCACCTTTCGACTTAAGGACGCTGAGCTTCATAAGGACGCTGAGCTTCATAAGGACGCTGAGCTTCATAAGGACGCTGAGCTTGTCGAAGCGTCCACTTCGACAGGCTCAGTGGACGAGTTAGTACACCACCCCGACCAACCCCGTCCACACATCCCCGCGGTCGGCATCAATTTCAACGCGCAGCAGATAATGCCCGGGCGCGACCAGTCCCCCGCTAGCGTCGCGGCCATCCCACCTCAGCCGCTTGCGCCCAGCCGCCGCCAGCCCGTCCCACAGCACCCGCTGCGGCCGACCAGCCAAATCGTACAGCACCACCGTCAACGCCTGCGGATGCTGCACCTTGGCCAAGTCAATTTGAATGTGCGCCGCACCCGCCGCCGCGTTGAACGGATTGGGCCGCACCGACACGCCCGCGCGCGGCAGCGCACGGCCTACCACCCCCTCGCCGACCAACGTCGAAGCCTCGGCTGCCACCGGCCGCACATACTGCCAATCCGCATCCGCACCCAAAGCCACCGCCGACCGCACCGCCAGCGTTGGCTGCAACAGCACCGACGCAAACTCTACTTCGAGCCGTCCCGACCGGCGCACGAGGTGCTCGGCGCCCAACGCCAACCAAAGGCCCGCATCGTCCCAGCGAGCCTCGTACCCCTCTTCCGGCAGCACCACTCCATCAAACCGCACCTGCTGCACCACCCCCGGCAGGCCAATATGCACGCGGTCAAAACCGAGATCTTCCGAGCCGATTTCCACGTCAAAGGTGTAGGTAAACACCGTCTCCGCGCCCAACACCGGGCGCAACGGCGCAATAGCCCCTGCTACCGCCTGCGCAAAAAGCTGTTCGCCAAAGGCAACCACCACCTGCTCAAGCCGCGGCGCTTGCAACGGATCGCGCGTTTCCATGACCGCCCGATACTGCACAAACTGCGCGGGCTCCGGCTCGGTCAGGGCCACGCCCGCGCCTACTTGGGCCAAATCCCACGCCGGCACCCGGTGCCACTCAGGCCACGTCTCCCCATCGGCTGATGTGCGAAATTGCACCCGCAAAACCGTGCCCGGCGGCGTCTGGCCAGCAAACCACACCCGACCCAAGTTGACCGGCTGCCCCGCGTCGAACACCGCCGACTCAAACGCGCCCTCGGCGCGGAAGCCCTCGCCAAACACTTCCACCTCGCCGATGGAAACCCAGTTGGGCGGGTCTTCGCGCGTCAGCCGCAGGCGCACAAAGCGGCCCAACACCGGCAGCGGCCCCCCCTCCGCGCCGGTCTCAATCCACGTTGAATCCACCGACGTATCGACTGTCGGGCGGGTGTTTTCCGCCTGTTGCGCCACCAACACCCAATCGTCGGGCGTGGCTTCCCGCGCCACTTCGAGGCGATAGCCTTTGACGAAAAACAGCGGCCGTTGGTCCACCGTCCGGCCCGGCAGCAGCCGCACTTGGCGCACCCCGCGATCACCGCCCAAGTCGAGGCGAATCCACTTGCCCAACACTTCGACCTCGTTGTCAAAGCGCCACTCGGTGCCAGTATCGCCATCGGTAACGCTGCGCCGACCGCTCAAGGTGTTCGGCCCGGACGACGCCACCGCCTCCAACGCGAGGTTGACCCCGCGAAACGACGCCAGCGACACCCGTCCCACGCTGTCGAGCGCCGCGCCGACAAACGTGCCGGCCGCAAAATGGTCGGCGCCCTCTTGCACCCACTCGCCCGCCAGCGCCGGCGTGCCACCCAGCGCGATCAGCACGAGTAAAGACCACATCTTATTCGTCATCTATCCATGCCTCCGTACCCCAGTATTCTAATGTATACTTTAGGTGCCGAGGAAGCTGCTGAAAGCGCAACCGCAGCCCCAGTTGCGCCAAACGGGTCGCCTCTCGCCCAAGCAATGGATTGAGTGCCCGCACGTCGTTGGCCACGATGCACACCTCTGTTATCCCCTCTTCGGCCTGCGATTTTAGGAAGTCATACAGGATGGCGAACTCCTCCCTGTGGATATATCCCACGAGTTCGATGGTCAAGGTCGTGCCGCAGCGTTTTAAGGTATCAATGCGTATCATGCTAATGCCCTCCGAATTACCCCCGCTGGCCTCGTCGTAGCTATTAACGAGTGCCCGCTGAAGGCAGTGATTTAATCCGTCCCCATGACTGGGACTCGACGCTTGTAGTAGCAGGAGAGATCGGTTGCCAAGTGGGCTCGCGTCCACCTAAGCCGTTGGTCAACTCGATCCAGTTGCCCCCGTCTGTATCAGCCGCCCAAATCTCAAACTGATCCATGAAATCGAGAAAACCAGCGAAGGCTATTCTCAGGCCGTCGGGCGACCAAGTAGGGAACGTTCGCCAATTTTCGTAGGGTTCAGTGTATATCAGTTTATTCTGGAGTGATTCAGGTAGAAGATAACGTGGGTGCATGTGATCACTGGCACTGGTGCGGATGTAGAAATCGACGTGCTTATGGCCCCCTCCATCCCACAACCAGACGGTTGCTAGTAGGATTCCGTCTGGAGAAACACCAGGGAGGAAACGGCTATATACTTCTCTCCAGTCCGCAGGCGACGAGCCACTGCCGTCCAGTGCCACAACAAACGCATCAGGGGCCCACTCGTCCGGCAGCGGCCAAGTTGGAACAACGACATAGTAAATGCTCCTCCCGTCTTCAGACCACCACAGCCGCGCTTTATCGACGGCATCGTCTGTCACCTGTTGCGGATTGCTGCCGTCGGCGTCCATCAACCAGATTTCGCCGCCGGCAATATAGGCGATCTTCATGCCATCCGGCGCCCAAGCCGGACTAGCGCAATCCCGTCCTTGGGTCAGGTTCACGGGGTCGCTCCCGTCCGCATTCATAATCCACACGTCCCCGCGCCCGTCGCGGTCGGATATAAATGCTATCCGACCGTCGGCTTGTCCCCAACCACTGGCGGCCAGCCCCAAGGTTGCCAAGCAGAGGATCAATAGGGATCGATAGTTCATAACGCACCTCCTTGCATAAGGTTTATGAATAGGTATCACACGGCAACATCCCTCAGTCCGCATCGACTAATTGTTGGGCCAATGATCCTTCCCGCGTCAACGCATACACTACCATATTGACGCCGAGGTCATAGACCGGCAATTCATCAGCACCCGTGACAAAACGACCGTTAACTCTGTTGCCGGCCCGATCCGACTCGCGGATCCGCTCGGCCTCGCCCGCTAACAGGTCCGCGTAGTCCTTTTGTGAGTAAACCCCCACGATGCGGCCATCCACCTCAATACCCTCCAAAAAATTGGGCGACAATTCAAAGCCAGAGTTTATATTCCAAAACCAGATGTCCCAAAAGCCTCGTGGCAGCGAATCTATGTCGTAGAAGCAATGGTAGAGCGGGTGCTCGGGCGGCAAGCGCACAAAAGACCAATCCTTGTGTTCGGCATAGTCAATCTGCTGAAAGGCTTGGCCAATGAAATCGCGCAACGCCGGTAGGTCGTGCTGATAGCCGCCTGCTAGCGAGACCGGTGCAGAGACAATATCCGCATAGAGGAACCCCCCCGACGTGAGATAGCGACCCAGATTTTTGGCTTCGGCTAGGGTGAAGGAGACTTCGCCTCGCACCGTCAGCAGCAGAAACGGCACCTGCATCAGCCGCGGGTCGTCTAAGGCAACGCCATCGAGTACTTCGGTATGCACCCCGGTGCGCTCGCTCATTTTGTCAGCTAGGTTCTGCAACATGCGCCGCTCGGAGATGCTGCGCGACCACCCCCCGCTGCGCTCCGAAGCCGCGCTGGCGTCGGCGCGTTCGAGTGCTTCGCTGTGGATGCCTGATAGGTAGAGAAAGCCTTTGAGCTTGCGCCGATCTTGTGGATCAACCACCACCATCGCCCGGTGCCGCCCCGTGTCCATCGCCTGCACATCCAGCAACTCCAAACCCAAATCAATCTCATCGGCCCCCTGCCGCGTCCCCTCCAACGCTCCAGCCCGCATCTGCGGCCCAATGTGCTGCGCCGGAAAATCCGGCACCGGCAGCACCAGCCGATCCGGTAGTGCTGCCGTCGGTATCCGCAGCGCCGCAGCCTGCACCATCGGCAGGGGACGCGACGCCGTAGGAGCCGGCCGCTGCGCGACCACCGGAGCCGCTTGCAGGGCCGGACGCCGCACCAACGGACGCTGCTGGGGCCGTTGGCGGCGGGTGAGAGAACGCTGTGGCGGCGGACGCTTGGTGAACTCGACCATGATCTGCGGTAGCACCGGGTATTGCGTAACTCGTTCGCGGTGCGTGATCCCGAAAATCACCAGTAGATGCAACGCCAGCGACAATGCCAAGCAGCTTTGTAGCTTGCTATTTTTTCGGAACGGAACTTTCCATGGCCGTCGCATCGGCTTATGCCTCTCGCTTTTCGGCAGAGCTGTCCATTCAATCATCCGTTTTTGTCTGGTTGGACAGAATGTATATACCACTGCCCCCACCGCGCACGGCCTGCTCCAGCACGGCCAAGTCTAGGTCTCCGTCGCCATCCACATCGCCGCTTATGATCGTTCCACCCAACCCTTGCAGCGGGTAGTGCCCTTCCCGCAGGGGCACGCCGTTCTTGCTTCCTATGTTGACGACGAGGGCCGGTTGGCGGAAATCGCGATCAACAAACACCGCGTCCAACAGACCATCTTCATTGAGGTCGGAAAATACCACATCCTGTTGCACGTAACCCCTTTCATACCATGCGATCTTGTCCAAGACGCCGTCGCCGCGATTGATCAAAAGATCCAGCCCGGTGAGCACAGAGCCAGCCATAGAGGCGACGGCCCGGCCCGCCACCATATCAGTATCGCCGTCCCGATCCAAATCACCCGCATAGCAGATCAAATCGGCCGCCGCATCCACTCGGAGATACTCTTGGATGGTTTCTCCATGGTCGTCCAGATAGGTCGCCATGTAATCATGCGGCGAGCCAACATCCGGGCCGCCCCAAAGCAATCCAGTCCTGCGGCCACCCGGAACATGGTGAATCAGACGCATGGGAAACCAATCAAACTCGCCCAACTCGGGTGCCAGAGCCATTTGCTCGTCAAATTGTCCCTCCCCGTCATTGAGCAAAATGACGGCACGCACCGAAGTCTTGGCGTCGAACTCGGTCAGCCATATATCCTCGTCTCCATCCCCATCGACATCGCCTATACCTAGGGGAATCGCCTCATCCGCTATATGCCGCGCCACCGACCAGCCGGCTGATGAAGGCTCCAATAGGTCGAGTGAACGACCAGAGCTTACGATGAGTTCCATGCGGTCATCGCCGAGCAAATCAGCACCGACCAGCCTCGGTATGGGACCGATTTCGGGGAACTGTTCAATGCGGACCTTCGCAGAGAAACGCCCATCTTCATTGAACGCACACAGCCAACCGGCGCTACCAGAATTAGTCCTAGGCTGCCAATCTTCCCATACCGCCGCCATATCTAGGTCGCCATCGCCATCTAGATCGCCCAACTCGGCTACGGGTCGGCCGCGCTGTCCTATGTCCAATCCATGCAACTCTAAAGGGTAAAAGAGCGGTAGGGCAAAGAGCGTCCCGACAGGATGCGGTTCTTCCCCTCTCGGCGGCGCGGTCTCTGAGTCTGGCCTTTCCGCATGGGTCAACTCGATCCAATCGATTTCCACCGCCTCGGGGATTTCCTCCGGCCTCTCTACATCCTGCGAGGGATTAGATAAGGACAGGCGAAGGCGTATTTCGAGCAATTCACCTTCCCAAGCACGCCGATATATCTTATCCCCTCTTACGTAGGTCTTAGACGCCACACTGTCGATCATCACCTCCTGCCAATCCGCCGTGTACGTATGGCGTTGGCTTTTGAGCAAGGTGATATGATCAATCCCCGTTCTCGGCGGCGCGTTAATAAAGAATCCTAGGTGATTCTTGTTAGTGGGATTCTTCCACAGGAGCGTAATCTGACTCTCAAGCGGTTGCGTATGCAGTACGCGCAGACGGACGCGCACTCGATTGAACAGAGCCGAATCGCGGCCAATCGGCGGAGAAATCAATTCGACTATCGGCCTGATACCGGGCGCAAAATCCCGGGGCGAAACGCGCCATACGCCACCGACAGTCTCCGAATGCAGCGGTACTCTAATTACCGCGCCCGAAGCCTCACTTTCCCAAGCCACCCAACCCTCGGTATCGCCTGCTTGGGCAAAATCCCAAGTGATAGCACCGAGGTGCGAAGGAGGTAGCAACGATAGGACAAACGCGACTAATCCACCGGACCGCAGGGCATGCTTCATCGCTGAAGTTGGCAACTTCATGGGATTTGCACTCCGCTCGGTTCGGCCCATGTCGGGTGATGGGCCAATAAAGTCCGCAGATCGCACAGCCGACTGGTGGGCCAGTGAACGTACGCATGGTGAAATTCTACCAAGTCTCCTAGCAACATCTCTTCGGGCAGGAGGGGATCAGGCCAAATACTGGCGTGCCAGAAGTGAAATAGCAGCAACTTGGGATCGCCGTATTTTCGCTCCATGTACCGCATGGCCCGCTGAGGGGCGAGCGTCTCCTCGTGCGCCTTGAGCGGGTCGGAAAAGTCGTGGTAGTGGTAGAGGTGATAGGTCTTGGCTTCGGGTACAAAGCAGGGCCGACAGCCGTGCCGTTGCAGCCGATACGCCAAGTCCCACCCTTCGCTAAAAGACATGTCGGGATCAAAACCACCCACCGCTAAAAAAGCCTCCCTAGAAACCATGCCGTTGTGCGGGAAAAAACCTATCCAACCAATAGGAGAATCGGGATGCCGAGCAAAAAGCTCGGCTATCTGTTCCTGCATGATCTCAAGTTCGGGAAAGGGATACCCGCCGAGCACGGCGCGGGCTTCGATGCGGTCAAAGGCTCCGAGGACCATATCCTCAGTCAGGATCAACTCCTGCCGATGGACGTGGAGGTACTCGCGTACTACGCTCGGCGTCTTGTCCTCCATCGGCATATCGCTTTGGGGATCTTGCAGATACTCCAAATCGGGCAGACTGTATTCGGCACCACACCACAGGGACTCCCGCCCACCCTGTTCCAGCGCTTCTATATGGCACTGGAGCCATTGTGGATGAGGCAGAGCATCCCCGTCCAAGAAGGCGACGAATGCCCCCGCTGCGGCCTCCACACCCCGATTGCGCGCTCTACAACGCCCCTCATTGGGCCGCAGGCGAATTACCCTTAGGTCCATCAGACGACCTATCTCGTCGAGCATCTCGGCTGTTCCATCACTACAGCCGTCATCTACGACCACCACTTCAAAGCGCGTAGCTGGCGCAGTCTGGCCGCGCAATCCGGCTAACACTAGCCGCAGGCGTTCCTGCTGGTTATGGGTGGCGATGACCACGGAAATATCCATTTCAGATGCACTCGAAGGAGAGCCGACACTCATATCGTAAGCCCTCCGGCATGTGGAATTGCGGCCCAGACGCGGTCTCGCGCCAAGCCACCAGTTGCGGTAGGGTCTTAACCGAGTTGGAACACACCACGCGGTGGCAATCCAACTGGCCAAAGTAAAAATCCACATAACGACCACCGACTTCGGCGACATTGTCTTCAGTGGCCGCCTGCGGACCAATGACAATACCGTGAAACTCCACCGGCACCCAGCCGCGCTCCGGCGCAAAAACCTCCGCCCAAGTATGCCCGAAGAGAATCTCGTTATAGACCGCCATCTCAAAACGACCATCGCCTGTGGGGTAAACAGCGAGGGCACCGGTGACCTCCCTTGCCGCGACACCCTGTAGGCGACACAGGGCGATAAAGGTATTAGACAGGGTGATACAGTGGCCGCCGTTGTCGTTTAACACCATTTGGATGCAAGAGGCCAAGTCCTGCGATGGCTCCTTGGTTTTTTTGAAGCGCTTAGTCTCGGCCAATGGGGCGTAGATGCGCTGCGCCTTTTCCAACGGGTCTTCCACTCCATCTAGGTCCAGTTCGGCAAAAAAGTTTTTAACCACCGCTTCTTGCGCCAGCTTTGAATCGATTTCGCTATAGCGGCGGTACTCGCGGTCCGATAGCTGGGCCGGACCCGTTGGTCCCATGCGGCCTTGCACGGTCAACTCACAGGTGTAGGAAAAGTCCACCGAGGCCGAATCGGCCTCTTCCGCCCGGACGGGGTAGCCGTAGAAGAAACCAGCCTGCGGAGCAAAGCACGTGCGCAAATCATCTGGCGCACAGGTACACAACTCGATATCGCCTTGATGTGGACTCGATATGGGATAGGGAAGAAAGAGCCGGGCACTGACATCTGGTGGCAAGGTCGCTGGGTAAAGCCGATACGTATAGGTGAGACGGTAGCGCTGGCGATGCCGGTGCAGCACGATGTGGCCATTCGCCTGCTGGAAAAAATCGCGGCGTTTCTCTTCGAGGGCGCGATAATCGCTTTCAAAGAATACAGGCTCGTGGTCGTAGAGCCAGTTCCAAGAATCCGCCCGGTCAAAGACCACCTCGCTGCCCTGTCGGACGTGCGGCAGGCCACGACTCAGGTTGCGGTGGAGCAAGGTGCGGAGCTCCTCGACGCCGAGGTTGGCTGGGGTGCTCAGGTTGAGATGGTGGATAAATTCGGGCTCGGGCATCCGATAGACCGCCTCTATCTGATGGGCGGAACGCTGGGCAACAAAAAAGGCGTCAATCGCATCGGCCGCAGCCTCGCCTCCATTCCATTCCCCGATGTGTGCGGCAAGGGCTTGGCAACGCGGGGTAAACTCGTCGCGACGAGCCAAGAGGTCATCTATGGCCTCCAACAGAGGATCTACCCGGAGAAACGCATCCCAGTTGAGCTTGCATCCCAAGCCGAGGTCGCGCACTCGGTTGAGGTGGTATTCTTGGTCCAAGCGCTCGGGCGCACCTATCACGGGCACGCCTTGGCGCAAGGCGTGATAGATGGAACCAATGCCACCCACACCCACGAAGAGCGCCGCCCGCGCCAACACCCAAGCCGCAGGCACAAAGTCAACGACGCGGATATTGAGAGCCTCTATTTGCCCTGACCAACGACCCGCTGTAGTCACCAAGACGCGGTAGGGTTTATGGGCCATGCGGTGTAGTGCTTCGTCGAGAAAGCCGGGATGAGCACCAGTGCTACCGCAGTTGAAATAGACCAGCGGTAACTGATTGTCCCAATCGTCCAATTCCGCGATAGGGCGGGGGGGCGGAGACTCGATCAATGGCCCTACATAGTAATAGTAAGACGGGGTATCTTCACCCGGTGGGTGGAACTGGGGCACATCGGCCACCAAATAGAGGGTATGGTGTGGCTTGAAGGTCGATATGTGATTGCGGGCGTATTCGTCGAAGGGCTCGGTGCCCAAGGGAAAGGCCGTGGGCAGACGGATGGGAAAAGGATAGTCCGGTTGGTTGTAGGCCGCCTCGATCAGGGCTATATCCACCCCCTCAAGGGAGGCGGTGAGCGGCAAGGTCGGCCGCATATCCGCCAGCGCAAGGGCGGGGCGTAGCCGCCGAATGAGCGCACGTTCGGCTTGCACACAGCGATCTATCCATTCCGCATTGTAATAGCCGTAGTCGCTGCGGGCCACGTACTCATCCATGCGGCTTTGCGGCATGGATTCTACTTCGTACACTTGAAATCCTTCGTCGGCGATCCGGGCGGTGTGAGGCCCCACTCCGGCGAATTCCACCGGGTAGCCGCGCGCCCGCAGCGCTCGCCCCACGACCAGAGGCCGGATGGTGTAGGCTAGGCTGTAGCCGTGAAAAAAGATCAGTACGGGACATTCGTGGCGCGGTAGGCCCTCAACCGTGCCGGCCCGTTGCAGCCGGACGCTCAAATGTTCCAAGCCAGCCGCTATGTGTTGGCGCAATTTCTTTAGCATGTTAGCTCCAATTCTCCAGCATGTCAGCTCCAACTTCGTGCGTCTATTCAAGTTTGACCATCTTGCGGATACGGATTTGGTCGCCTGCCTGCAACCGATACAAATAGACCCCAGCGGCGACGGCTTGCCCCTCGGCATCCCGACCATCCCAAGTTAGCCGATGCTCACCCGCCGCCAGCGAACCCGACCACACCTGGCGCACCGGCTGCCCCAAGACGTTGTAGATGGTTAAGTCCACGTCGCCAGCATCCGCCGCCACCGATACGGGGATCGTCGTGGCCGGATTGAACGGATTGGGATAGTTAGCACCAAGGGCAAAGGCCGAGGGGGTGGTCGCCAGCTCAGCCGCGACAGCGGTAGCGGCTGGAACGGCTTGGTTGAGGAAGACGAAGGCCCCGCCGTCGCCGCCTTCCACACTCCGCCCCAGCACCACCAGATCAGTCGCCCCATCGCCGTTGACATCGCCCGCGAGCACTTGGCCGCCCACGCCCGGCAGCGGATAGCGCCCTTCGACGACCGGCATCCCATCGCGCTGGCCGACCAAGACGATCAGGGCCGGACCCGTCGCCGGGTTGACATCAACCACGGCCAAGTCCAGCAGACCATCGCCGGTCAAGTCATGGGCAAGGACGCCATCCTTATCCGGCACGAGCACCTGCGGACCGAGCAGGTCGTGGCGTTCCACTCCGCCCGAAGCGTCCACCCGCCACAGCGCCAAACCGTGATAGGTGGCGACAGGATCAAAGTCGAAGAATAGATTCCGCTCGGGCGTTCCAACCAACTCCACCGCCCCATCCCCATCCAGATCGGTGAGCAGGTGCAGATCACAGGTATTGACCGCAGCGTCAAAAAACAGCGGGGGTGAGTGGGTGGCCGCCCACGGCTGGTTCAGACGAGCCCCCTCAGCATAGCACGCTCGGTTCCACAACAGGCGGACGGCCTCACCCAAGGGTTGTCCAGCAAGTAGCTGAGGCCTGAACTCCTCTTCGGTGTCGAGGACGAACCGATCGCTGTGGCTAAACCCGCCCGCGCCGTCATTGAGCCACATAGTCACTTCGGACCCTACTAAGTGGCCCGATAGGTTGTCGTACTCCCTGACCAACAAGTCCACATCGCCATCGCCATCGCCATCGGCTAGGCCTTTGAAATAGACGCCGGATAGCTGGAGGATGGTTTCAAAGCCATCCTCGCCCCGATTGTGCCACAATTCGAGGGTCTGATCTAGACCCTGAGTACCCTCGCTAAAGGCCAGATCGAGCAGCCCATCCCCGTTGAAATCGCCCCCTGCAATCCCCAAGAGGTCTTCGCCTCGCAGGAGCACCTGTCGGGTGGGGATCAAACCGTCCAACCCGTCGCTGGACGCGACCGTCCAACCCGCTTGGGTCGTCATATCAAACGTCTCTTCGGTCACTTTGACGAATGTGAAGTGTGTCCAGACCACCACCAGATCGTCATCCCCATCGCCATCTACATCGCCCAAAACACCTTGCGAAAATGGGCTAGTACCGATACTCGGGCCCAACACAGAAAAACGCGGCTCGGCAAACAATGCCCCGGGCAACTCAGCCTCGGCGATCGTTCGGGGTTGCAATTCCCCAAACAGCAACTCTTCGGCCCCCGTCAGTTCAATCCAATCGATTTCGACAAACTCAGGATGATCGGCCGGCCCCTCGGGGTTCGTATTTAACGCCAAGTCTAGTTGCAAGTGGAAGAGGGTGTCCTGCCAAACGAGCGAGGTATCTCCCCAAATGGTCGCAATCGGCTCTTCTTGTCTGGCTTCCAAACCAGCTTCCAAGCCGCGTATATCTATCGTGATGTTTTCCCATTCGATGGGATAGTATTGATAACGGAGCGTATAAAAACCCGACAAGCTGCTTCCGCGGCCATCCGCTTCCTGCTTGCGGCGTCTGGACTCAGTATTGGACCAATACATCAGGAGGTTCCCCCCGGTGGGGCGATCATGAATGATGCGTAGCCGGAGGGTGAGCCGGTCAAACAGGGCGGAGTCTTCCCCAATCAGCGGCGAGAGCAAGCGAATGGCTGGTTGTTGCCCGCTCGGCACCGGCGCAATGCGCCAGACGCCGGCTTCGACTTCGCTGTACACGGTGGTGGGATTAACATTGCCTAGGTCTAAATCACTCTCGTGGGCGGTCCAGCCCCACGTAGTGCCCTCGTCAAAATCCCACGTTAAGGCAAAGACTCCAAGTGGAGCCGACAATAATCCAATCGCAATGAGCAAGCAGCGCATAATGCACCTCTCCAGCAGTGGGGAAGAATGTTAATCAAGCGAATGCTCTACCTCTATGATACGACAGGCTCAGCAGACCAGAGGATAACCAGCCCATGTGGCACCCGGCCCTAGAGTGCCACATGGGCTATATGTCTCAGCACTTACGGCAGGACTTTCCTCCTATTTGGCCTGCTTCGATATACCCGGATGGTAGATCACGGAGGGCAGCTACAGTTACGAATCGTGCTTGTGCAGTGATTGCCGCCGACGCTATCATCATGGACATAGTATTCATCCCATGCGGCTAGGCCATTTCCATGGTGATCAAAGGCGCACATTGAGTTGGAGCAGTGCCAGCCGGTGTTGCAAGGGCCGGCCTGCGCCCGCTCGGCCGTGCCGAACATCACCGCCAGCCCAGCCACCACGCTACCCAACCACCCCAAAGCCAAGCCCTGACGCGGCTCAACATGGCCGCTGGTCGATGTGGCAAACTCCACCAGTGGTGCTAGCAGCGTCGCCTCGAAAACAAACGTTAAGGACTGCATACGTCATTCCTCCTCGAAAGGGTCGGAAAGGGATCAGCAAACCGTTAGGGCTGCTGACTTGGAATGAAAAACCTGCGAACACGTGATAGCACCTCCTTTCTGGGCCATAGGGGTCATTGAGCTAACTACCTCAAGAGCCTTCGCTCGGCTGGGCTCGACCAAAATCCCGCACAAACTCCCAAGCCGGCGGCCACCCCACCACCAAGTCCACCACATTCCCTTGGGCATTAATCTGATACACCGTAGGCACCCCAGGGGTTTTGTACGCCTGTGAGACTGCGCCAGCCGAGTCAATCAACACCGGGTACGTAAAGGAATAGGTCTCGCTGATCTTCCGAGCCCCCTCCTCCCCGGTGCAGATGAATACGAGTTGTTGATCCGCATTCAGTTCAAAGGCTTCGAGTTCCTTGTTTAATTTCTCACAATACGGACATTCCGCATTAACAAAAACGAGCAGGGCCGACTTTCCCTGTAAAGTGCTCAAGGCCACCATGCCGCCCTCCACCGTTGGCAGCGCAAAGTCTGGCGCGGCCTCCCCAGGTTGCAGCACCTTGGAAAGCGGATTGGCCGAGGGTTCGGTCCAGACCACCGGAGAGATCGCCGACGAAGCCGGGCGCAGCACCAAAAAGAGCACGACCGCCGCACAGGCTATCACTGTCCACACCACCGGACGACGCAAGAGCGTTACAAATTGCATAGCACATTCATCCTTTCAAGACCCGCCAGCCATGCCGATGACGACCACAGCCGGCAGGCCGCCGGTAGCCGCCTTGGCCACGTTGCCTGCGGCATCCACCCATACGGCGGTAGGAAAAGCGTTTACCGCAAAAGGCGGATTCGCCGTCAACAGGGAATCAAAGGCGACGGGAAACGAAAAACTGTGTTCCTCCACTTTGTCGCGCATCGCCTGCCGGTCGCCCGAGGCAATCAACAGGACATTTACTCCCTGCACCTGCGAGGCCCGCAGCAGGTGCGGATAGATGCCCTCGCAGGCACGGCAAGTAGAGTCGGCGAAAATCAGCAGATAGGGCTCGCCGGCAAACGGCGCGTTGGAAACCTGCCCCGTGCCCGTCAGATCTTCTAGTTCCAGTACAGCCGCTTGCGTACCCAGCAAATCCCAAAACTCCACATCCAGCGGATCAATGGGCGGCGGGTTGACGATCTTGGCCGCGAGGAAAGTACACATTCCCAACAAGAGGCCGGTGGCCACGATCAAGGCCGTAGCCCCGCGATTGGGTCTGAGCGCGTTCACAGGTTTTCCTCCTTCGCCAGCGGCTGCTCCCGCACCCACGCCGCCGCCGTGTTGAGTTGTTCGACTAAGCCCCCGGCGGAAAACGTGGCCCCGCTGATCCCATCGACATTGGCCTCAATAGCTAATTCCTCCGCCACCGGGCGACCGGCGAATTGGCGCAAAAAGCGCACGGTATCAACTCGCTCGCCGCGCACCTCCCAATAGTCGAGCAGCAGGACCTGCACCAGTGCGTCGCCCTCGGCGTCGTACAGCGCGGCAGCCAGCACGTCCCGGCACACGCTACAGGCGATATCATAGCGGAACAGCACCAGTCGATAGACCGTTTGGTCTCCGTGCACGACGTTGTAGTCGGCCACTAGGCCAGAAGTCGGTTCTGGCTCGGCAGCCCAGACCGGTTGGAGTTGGAGCGTACTGTCGGATACGACTTGGCGCACTTGCGCCAACAGTTCTTTAGAGGACGGCACGGGCACCAAGGGCTTGGGCTGCAACTGTTGTACCCGCTCGTCTATTGATTGATAGCGACTCGCCAACAGGAAAAAGGTCGGCAGCAACACAACCAACAAGACGCCAAAGGCCATCATTACCGGGTCTTTTCTATCCCGATTCATAGGTCCCCCACTAAGACGGTAGCCACGGAGAAAACAACTCGATCAGGGGTTGGATCACACTGCCGCCCAAGATCACGGTCAATACCCCAGCGACGGCAATGATCGGCGCAAACGGTACAGCCAGTTCCACTTCCAACGCATGGCCAAAGGGCGCGAAAGAATCCCCCACTGATTTTTCGTGCAACGTCCGCACTTGCCCCTTCGTCAACGGGCGACCGGCATAACACAGCACGTCTTGCCCTTGCTCGACCTCGGCACCACAACGGTATTCACTTTCCGTAGCGTAGATCGCCATACGCGGCACCATGCCTTCGCGCAATGCCGGAATAGGCAGCGCCTGGACGAAGAATCGCGGGGCTAGGTGCCGGATGAGATGGTAGAGGAAGAACACGCCCCAAGAGACGACCCACAGCGTCAGATAGATCGGCCAGTCGCCAGATGCCAAGGCCGTGTAGCCGCCCAAGATCAGCCCGGGCAGGGCCAAGGTCAGCCGGAAATTTTGGGGCACGAAGCGGTCCACGAGCAGATAGAGCACTAAGACGGCGACCATCACCTCGACAAAGGTCATGGTCTCGGCCAGCAGGAAGGTGCCAACACCCAGCACCAGCCCAATCAGGCCGGCCAACTCCAAGCCTAAAGACCGCCATTGCGAGGCGTCCAAACCCACCTTGACTTCCGCCGACCGACCGCGACGCAACACCGCCCACAACCCCAGCAAGACCAAACAGGTCAGCACTAAGGCGTTGAGCAGCAGCGCCCAAAGCGGCGCGTTAAAGGAGGCGAGGGAGGTAGAAGGAAAGAGCGTCGGCGGCAGCACTAGGACAAACGCCCAAAATAATTTGGCATCGCCCGCCGCCCAGAAGCCATAGATATAGAGGACGTAGCTGACGGCAAAACCAACCAAAAAGACGAGGCCGACTTGGGCCAGTTCGACCGCCCCCCAAACATAGAATAAACCTTGGCCGATTACACCAACTGCCACCAAACCCCAACTAGCCCCGTTGGGAATCTGGCGAAAGTGAATATCGGTATAGGTTACATAGCACCCGCAGAGGGTCAGCGCACAAATCATCGTCAACTCCAACAAGAATACGCGACTCACATCACTAAGCAGGGCTTCCATCCCGTGGCCTCTCCAGTTCGGGGTGCTTTCGCCAGCCCCGACGATATGTACCCGTTCCGTGCCAAAAAGCAGACTTCAAACTAACGTCCTACCTGCCGCCAAGTGGTATAGCAAAACGATGCCGACGTAGCTCAACATCAAGCTCACGATCCAGCACACGGCCCCTATCCAGTCCTTCGCACGATGTGATAACAACATAGCAACTCTCCTCGTCAGGTTATCAGGTTAAAGGAACTATCATCGGTAGGGCCGCAGCAGCTCTACCGGACCGTGGGGAGGCCCCGGGGAGTAGGCCCCTAGCTAGTGCGGCGTCCGTTTGAAATCTCCTCCTTTCTTCTGCCTCGGCCTCTCCTTCCACTGATATGTATGCAAATTCCGTGCCAAAAAGCAGCCCACGCACAAAAAAATCCTTTAGAATGCACCTAAAGGATTGAAAAACATGATACTTAAAATTATGAGACGCACATTACTGCGGTGCGCTGCCGCGCCGTCCGCGCACGGTGGTCCACGAATTTTTTGTGGATCTCCACGAATTTTTTGTGGACCTACACGAATTTTTCGTGGACCTACACGAATTTTTCGTGGACCGCCACCGCTTGCATTGGCGGGCGGTCGCCTAGGTCCAGTGCTACTTTTTCGGGCCGCGCAACCCGTATTTCTGCATGCGGTAAGGCACAAAAGTGGCACGATTTAACGTAGGGGCGAGCGCCCTACATTGTGTGTATCCCCTTTCGCTGTTTTTGTGGATACGCGTCTTATCGCCTTGGTGCTGCCGCACCAGATAGACTCCGGCTCCTTATACCGAGCCGATGCGTACCATCCGTTAAACCAGTTGCGAGAGGAAGGTCTGCGCTGGCACGATAATGGGTTGGGAGTGGGCAAAACAGTCGCGCTCGATGTATGGCAAGTCCAAGGCCACTTGCAAAGCGTGCAGTGCGCCCGTCTGGCGTTGAAATAAATGCAAGGCCGGAGACAAGGAGACGCGGCCGGAGCTCTTGACTTCGACTAGAAACCAAGGCCGTCCATCGCGGACGACGACAAAATCCACCTCGCGTTGTTGCTTGTCGCGCAGAAAAAACAGACCGAAATCGCCTGCGCCGTCATCGCTCCACAGATGCACGGCTTTCAGGAGCGCACTGGCCACCATATTCTCGGCGCGGGAACCCGCGTCGGGGGCCTGCGACCAGTCCCACAAATAGTACTTAGGCTCTTTGCGCAAAGAGCGAGCCACATTGGCCGACCAAGGCCGAATCGCATAACAGAAGTAGAGCGATTCGAGGATGCCAATCCAGCGCCGGACGCTATCTACAGAAGCACTAATAGCGCGTGCGAGGCTAGCATAGCTGGTGAGCTGGCCGCACTGCTGCCGAATCAATTCGGCCAGCGTCTCTACCTGCCCTAGCTCGCGCACCTGCGTCAGGCTCCGCAGGTCCTCCTTGAATAGCTGCTGGACGCGCGTGCGGCTCCAGCGACGCCAGAAGCGGGTATCGGCTCGGAGCAACGGCTCGGGATACCCGCCGAATTGGAGCAGGTCGGCAAAGGCTCCAGCGCCGAGGGGGGCCGGAGGCCGGATGGCTCCGCTGGCTTGGGGGGCCAACAATTCGGCCACCGACAGCGGGTGCATGCGGTAGCCGAAGTAGCGCCCCATCAAACTGTCGCCGCCCGCCTTAAAGACATCCAGACGCGCACTGCCGGTGACGATAAAGCGAGCTTGGTCCCCGTACGTATCAAAAAGCCCTTTGAGCAACCCTTTCCAGCGCCCGAACTTGTGCAACTCGTCTAACGTGCAGATCGGCAAGTTTTCGCGCAGCCGGTCTAGGCCCAAGGCTTCGGCAATAGCGGCCGGGCCGGCGAGAATGCGCTGGCGGTCGTCGCCGTTGTCCCAGTTGAGATAAACCGCTGCCCCGCTGTCGGCAGCCCCGCGCCGGGCGCTGGTCGTCTTGCCAACTTGGCGCGGCCCCATGAGGAAGAGCATCTGGCGATTTTCGCCGAAATGCGTTTGGATGCGGTGTTCGTACAGGCGTCTCATCGGCTGACTAAACGGGGTATATATCGTAAAATGGTCATGACTATTTTACGATACATACTGCATTTGGTCAACCACCGCGACTGGCTGCTGGCTACCGACTCTGGTCAAGGCAACCCGCCTATCTTTTAGTCGGCATCGACTAATTGCCGCGCCAATGATCCTTCCCGCGTCAGCGCGTACACCACGAGATTGACGCCCAAGTTATACACCAACGGCTCCTCGGCACTGACCAGCACCGAGTGATTAGCCACGTTATTGACCAACGACCAATCCACCAACTCACGACCAATGCCCGCCCAAAAATCAGCGTAGTTCCGCAGCGAATACACCCCCACCACCTGATCGCCGACCACGATGCCCTCCAAATAGTCCGGCGTGCGCGGCGGGTAGTCTCCCGCCAAAAAGTGCAGGTCGCGCATCCCGCGCGGCAGGCTCTTTACATCGTAAAAACAATGATAGAGCGGATGACTTATCTCCAAGTGCTTAAACTGCCAGTCCTTCCACTCTTGATAGCCCACCGCCGCGAACCCGGCGCGAATCAGCGACCGCACCGCCGGAATGTCTAATTGGTCGTCGCTGTAATCGGCCCACAACATGCTCACAATATCGACAAACAAGAACCCGCCGCCGGTCAAATACGCCCCCAAATTGGCCGCCTCGCTGTCGGTAAAATCAAACGGCGTATTGACCGTCAGCAGGACGAAGGGCACTTGCAAAAGCTGCGGATCGTCCAGCCGCACGGCATCGCGCACTTCGACGTGAACCTGCGTACTGGCCGTCATCTTATCGGCCAACCCTTGCAACATCCGCCGTTCCACCATCTGACGCGGCATTTGGTGATACCAGCGCACTTGGATGTTTTCCGCCCGCACACTCTCTTCGGCCCGGTCAATAGAAGGGCTATAGAGGCCAGACATATAGAGAAAACCCTTGAGCTGGCGCCGGTCTTGCGGATCAACCACCACCATCGCCCGATGCCGACCCGTGTCCAATGCCTCCACATCCAGCAACTCCAAGGACAAGTCGATCTCATCGGCCCCCTGCCGCGTCCCGGTCAACGCCCCCGCCCGCATCTGCGGCCCAATCTGCCGCGCCGGAAAGTCTGGCACCGGCAGCACCAGCCGATCCGGCAGCGACGCCGTAGGCAGCCGCAACGCCGCAGCCTGCACCGTCGGCAGGGGACGCGACGCCGTAGGAGCCGGACGCTGCGCCACCACCGGAGCCACTTGCCGGGCCGGACGCCGCACCAACGGACGCTGTTGGGGCCGTTGGCGGCGGGTGAGGCTCCGCTGCGGCGGCGGGCGCTTGGTGAACTCGACCATGATCTGCGGCAGCACCGGATATTGCGTGACCCGCTCGTGGCGCATGAGGCCGAAGAGTAGCAGCAGATGCAAGGCCAGCGACAACGCCAAGCAGCTTTGCAGCTTGCTATTTCTGTGGAACGGGACTTTCCACGGCCGGTTCATCCGCGCATGTCTCCCCGCAAAGGATGAAAGTCAAGCATTCGCACGCGCTCTGCCATTTCGTCGCTCGAAATGGTCTGATGTGTTTCGTGAAATGCCATCAAGCTGTGGAGGCGTATCTCCTCGGGAACAAAGGAGTCCGGCCATAGAGCGGCAAACCAAAATTCGATCAGATAGAGCTTGGGATCGTCATTTTTCTCCGCTATACGGGCTATAGCCCTACGCCGCTTTTGCGATTCGGCAAACGCATTTTGCGGATTAAAAAAGTCGTGGTGATGATACAGGTGATAGCTCGGTGCCTTGGCGGCAAAGCGCATCTTATATCCATGCCGCATCAGGCGATAGGCCAAATCCCAGCCCTCAGAATGCGGCAACCCTTCGTCAAAACCACCGACCTCCTCAAGGGCCGCACGCGGAGCCGCCGCATTGTGGGGATAAAAACTGATCCAGCCGATCGGCGAGTCGGGTACATGGTCAAAGAGCACTTGTACTTGGTCTTGCATCAACTTTAATTCTGGAAAGGGATACCCACCCTCTTGAGCTAACAGATTAATCGCCGCGAAATCGGACTGTATCATCGCCTCGGTCACCCGAAATGCGTCGGGCTGTGTCCGCATGGTATGAGCCACCGACGCCGGAACGTCCTCCCAAGGAAGGCCCCTTTGTGGGTCTTGAACGTATTCCAAACGAGGCAGGCAATACTGGAATCCGCTCGTTACGCCATTGTAGCACTGAAAGAACTGCCAATGTTGAGCCAACCAATCGGGACCGGGTAAGGCGTCTCCATCTAAAAAGGCAACTACGTCGCCCCGCGCTTCCGCGATACCGATATTCCGCGCTCGACAGCGGCCTACATTGGCATCCAAGGGGATAACTTTTATGGGCATGTGCTCATACTCACGTAGAAAATCGCCCGTTCCATCCGTGCTACCATCGTCCACCACGATAACCTCAAACTGGCCCTCAAAGCATGTTTGCACAGCCAAGCCGCTTAACACAAGCCGCAACCGAGCGCGCTGATTGTGGGCGGCGATGACGACCGAAATATCCATTGCGCTCGCTCCCTATATACATCCAAAGACCAAGCGGTACTCTTCTCTCAGAGCATCCGGTCGATGAATGTGAGGAAGGCCGTTATCCGTCTCTTCATACACAACGGCTGGTGGCATTTCTTTAACAGCGTTTGAGCATACAACGTGGAAGCAGTCCAAATGGCCAAAGAAAAAGTCAAAATAGGGATCGCTATTCTCCATGACCTTATGACGCAATACCTCATTTTGCACATTGGCTTCCGTCAGTGCTGGCGTACCGATGCTGATCCCGTGAAATTCCACGGGAACCCATCCAAAATCTGCGATGAAGACCTCAGCCCATGTGTGCCCAAACACCCCTTCGTTATACGTCCAGTTCTCGTACTGGTTCGGACCCAGCGGATTGACCGCTATGGCTCCGGTCTGCTCGCGGGCTGGTATGTTTTGCAGGCGGCAAAGGGCAATAAAGGCACGAGCCAACGTAATACAATGGCCGCCGTCGTCCGTCAGTGCTTTTAGCGTGCTGCACTTATAGCATTGGCAGGTATCTTTGGTTTTCTTGAAATGCTTGTTCTTGGCCAAGTAATCATATAAAAGACGGGCTTTTTCCAAGTCGCTTGTCCCTTCGTCCATGCCCACATCCTCCCAACAACGGCGGACGAGTGGATGTTCTACTAGGGATTCATCGACGATTGTGTAGCACTCGAACTGTTCGGGTGTGAGCGTCTGTGTTATTCCGGTGGTACCCATCACTCTCGAATAAACTGTCAATTCGCATACGTAAGAAAACGTATATGCCTCACCGGAGCTAAAATCACAGACAGCAGGACAGCCATAGAAGAAACCGGCGTGTGGTAAAAAGTGTTCTTGCATTTCCGTAGGATGGCAAGACAGTAGCTTTATATCCGTCTGAAAGTCGGTAGCTATTGGATACGGCAGGAATACCCGCATATTATGTGTTGCGTCCTCGATAGCCGACAAAGTAAAGGTGTACGTCAACTGCAAACGCTGGCGATCCATAGCCGGATGAAGCGCACCATTCTTTTTGGTAATGAAGAACGAGCGCATCTCCTCACGCGCCTCGTAATCACGCGCAAAAAAGCGAGCGTCGTTATCGTATAGCCAATTCCACGAATCGAAACGATCATACCAGATGCCATCTGGTCTCACTTCATGCGGCATCTGGTGATTGCACCCATTTTCGAGCATCTCTTCAATTTGCTCGTCATTGAGTACCGTACTCAACGACAACTGCCGGACAAAATCGCGTTGACTCATCTGGTACTGTGAATCGAGTTGGTTTTTTTTCGTACGATTCATCCAGTATCCATCAACTATATCCGCGACGCGATGGGCATCCTGCCATCCTCGTATATCGGTGGCAAAAGCACGGCATCGTTTAGCGAAGATCGCATAGTGATTTAACACGCCCTCTACACTTTGGACGAGTGCCATCGGTCGGGTGAAGTCTCGATAGCTCAATTTAATTCCTAGCCCTAGGGCTTGCAGGCGATCGCTGAAATAGTCTTGCGGCTCATTCGTGGGCAACCCAATGACGGGGATGCCCTTGAACAGAGCTTGATAGAAGAAACCGGGATCGCCGCCGCCAGCAAAGAGGGCCGCTTGCGAGGCCGCCTGTGGCAAAAAACTCGGATCGACGATCTTGCCGTTTTCTATCGGGTCAATATGTACCCCAACAGGTGGAACCACCCACTGCCGAATCCCCTGCCTGCCTAACTTTTGCAGAGCCTCTTGAATGGAGGACCAATCGACTTCCAACGTTCTGAGCTCCCAGTACAACCCTTCCCGCACCATATCGCCTTGCTCCTCTACATCAAGTCCCTCAAGGAGCGGTCCTACAAAGGAGTAGTTGTCGGGCATCTCCGATCCCAGCGGATGAACTGCTGGAATATCGCAGAGTAGGTACATGGCCCTAAATGTCGCCCCACAAGGCCATTCTCGATGGATCGTACGTCCGATTAAGGCATCCCAAGTACGCACAAACTCAGGCGAGTGATTCGAGTAGGAGTACTCAGGCATATTGTATGCTGACGTTATACAAACCACATCAATCCCTGCCAACGCCGACGTTACCCGCATTGTGGGGCGAGAATCTACGATAGCGAAATCGGGCTTCAAGCAGCTAATCAACGCCTGCTCGGCTTCTACGCTCTGCTGGATGGCCGAGTCGTGGTCTGCTTCATTGGTGCCAAAATTCAGCACTGATCCCAAGTCTTGTATCGGCGTGGCAAGGCCGTGCAGCGGGAACTCTGCTTCTCGGACTCGATCGGCAAACGGACCCGTGCCCGCAAACTCGACTCTATATCCTCGGCCCCCGAGCGTCTTACCCACTACCAAAGCACGATGCACAGAAACGCTATCGAAGCCATGAAAAAAGATCAGTATTGAAACTTTGTCCCGACCTAGATGGCGAGAGTGTTCTTTTTGTTCAAGACGTCTTATGATCTTGAAAAGTCCAGCTACGGTCCGCTGTCGTATTGCGTTAAACATCATCTTGTCCTTTACATTCGGCTGTTCGCCCTCAGCAGTTCTTCTACAAACTCAATTTTGTCGTCTAGCTGGAGTTCGCGGTAGAGTTCCAGTGCTTGCCGCCACTGAAGTGAGGCATCAAAAGGAGCCTGATTCGACGCATAGACCCTACCCAAGCTGACTCTAACGTCGGCTACGGCCTCCAAGTCCGATACTTTCGCAAATAATTGCACCGCCTGGCGATACGCCTCCTCTGCCGCCTTAACGTTTTCAACCTCCATATAGACATTGCCCAAAAGAACCGCTTGTACCGCTCGGCCTTTGTTGTCCCCGATCACATCAAACAGTTCCCTCGCCTGATAGAACAACGCCATGGCTTCGTGTGTGTCCCCTTTCTCTCGCATTACCTGACCAAGACCGCCCACAGTGCGAGCTTCAAACTGTTTGTGGCCCAATTTTCGTTGAATAGCCAGCGTCCGACGGTACATGGCTTCCGCCTCATCAAATTGACCCGTCTGGCTATATACACCCCCCAAGACACTGTAGTGATGTGCCAATCCCTCATCGCGCTGGAGCCGCTCCTCAATCGCAATACCTTTTTTGAGGATGGCTTCGGCTTCGGCCAAACGTTTCTGGCCGAGATAGACCATACCTAAGCCCTGATAGTGGCCGGAAATACCCGGCAGATCACCAAGTTCTTGGCACACGCTTAGCCCCTGCTGGAAGTAGGATTCAGCCTCTTCCGGCTTGTTCTGCTGAAGTGCCAATTGCCCCAAGTTGCCACATTCTTCCGCCCAATAGGCTCTATTGCCCGACGCCTCGTGAAGTTGCTGAGCACGAGTGTGCAACTCTTGCGCTTCTTCAATTTTGCCTTGGAGATGAGAGACAAAGCCTCTATTGCTATAGTTGACGGCCAACCGCTCCTCATCGCCGCGTTCCTTGTTGATCGCAAAGGCTTTATTGAGGTAGTCAACCGCTTTATCCATCTGCCCCTTGACTTGATACATAAGCCCCAAGCCGCTACACGCATCAGCTTCCATCTCATGCGCCCGCCACTGCCGTGCTTTCGCAAGGGCTCTTTGATAAAGCCCTTCGGCCTTGTCGAGTTCACCTTGTTCCTTGTAGTAGCGCCCCAACAAGAGACAAGCCTTCGCTTGCGTGCGTACATCTCGATTTTGTGCGACCCGTGCCCGCTGTACGGCTACGTCTCGTTCGGAAATTAACGGAATGATTTCCATAACTTGCAGTGCCCCCCTTGGTTATAGTATCACGACACAACATCCCTCAACTCAGTCCGCATCGACTAATTGCCGCGCCAGCGATCCCTCACGCGTCAGCGCGTACACCACGAGATTCACCCCCAAATTATACACCAACGGCTCCTCGGCACTGGCGAAAAACGGGCTACCGATTTGGTTCGTTCGCAAAGCCCTATCCTGTTCCTGCTTGATGACGCCCGCCCAAAAATCGGCGTAGTTCCGCATCGAATACCCTCCAACCAACTGATCGCCAATCAGGATGCCCTCCAAATAGTCCGGGGTGCGGGGTCGATCGACGCGTCCAGAACTAAACAGAAAATCTATATCGCGCACTCCGCGTGGCAGGCTGTTTATATCGTAAAAGCAATGATAGAGCGGATGGGTCATCTCTAAGCGACGGAACTGCCAGTCCTTCCATTCTTGGTAGCCTACCGCCGCGAAGCTGGCGCGAATCAGCGACCGCACTACCGGAATGTCCAATTCAGCGTTACTAAAATTGGAACTAGCCCACAAAAGGCGGACGATATCGACAAACAGGAACCCACCGCCGGTCAAATACGCCCCCAAATTGGCCGCCTCGCTGTCGGTAAACCCAAACGGTGTATTGACCGTCAAAAGGACAAAAGGCACTTGCAAAAGCTGCGGATCGTCCAGCCGCACTGCATCGCGCACTTCGACATGAACCTGCGTACTGGCCGTCATCTTATCGGCCAACCCTTGCAGCATCCGCCGTTCCGCCATCTGACGCGGCATCTGGTGATACGAGCGCACTCGCATGTTTTTGGCCTGTTCATTGTACTCAGCCCGCTCAATAGAAGGGCTGTAGATGCCGGACATATAGAGAAAACCCTTGAGCTTGCGCCGGTCTTGCGGATCAACCACCACCATCGCCCGGTGCCGGCCCGTGTCCAGTGCCTCCACATCCAGCAACTCCAAACCCAAATCAATCTCATCGGCCCCTTGCCGCGTCCCGGTCAACGCGCCCGCCCGCATCTGCGGCCCAATCTGCCGCGCCGGAAAGTCTGGCACCGGCAACACCAGCCGATCCGGCAGCGACGCGGTCGGCAGCCGCAACGCCGCAGCCTGCACCATCGGCAGCCGACGCGACGCCGTATGAGCCGGCCGCTGCGCCACCACCGGAGCCGCTTGCAGGGCCGGACGCCGCACCAACGGACGCTGTTGGGGTCGTTGGCGGCGGGTGAGGCTGCGCTGCGGCGGTGGACGCTTGGTGAACTCGACCATGATCGGCGACAGTACCGAGTATTGCGTAACTCGCTCATGGCGCATGAGGCCGAAAAGCACCAGCAGATGCAAGGCCAGCGACAACGCCAAGCAGCTTTGCAGCTTGCTATTCTTATGAAACGGGACTTTCCACGGGCGGTTCATCCGCGCACATCCTTGGTTGTAGCTTTTGCTAACTGGTGTCCCTTCACGGCAGCTTGGCATCCGTCTCATCGTTTACATAGTACCTAACTAAACCGTCTTGGTCCTACGTATAGCCTCTTAGCAAACGCAGCAGTACCAAGAACTGCACCTGACATTGCAATTCTCATCCAGCCAACAGTCCCTAGTCTTACACTTCAGTTCCCCATCCGTGGCCGCTTCGCAACCTGGGCTATCCACCGGATCCTCTGGCGGGATAGTTTGGCCGCAAGCAGCAGCTTCTCGTGGACTGATTAGGATCGCCACCCACGTGAGGGCGCTGATGACCCAACCCAGCCCCAAGCCCTGCCGAACCGGAACCAAACCACTCGAAGAAACGAAAAACTCACGCAAACTGTCCATGATCCGTCTCCTTGGTTGTCCACTACTACCGCGACCTAGAGCCGCTTCGATAGTGGAAGTTAGAGTTGAACAACAACTGATACGAGTTCGTAGTGCCGCGCCTCCTTTCTTCTGCATCGATCTTGCCGACAAAACGATATATACAAATTTCACGCCGATAATAAGACCAATTTCCATATTTCACAGTGCCCTCCTCGGTTATAGTTTTTGCACGGCTTCCCATACCGGAGGCATCCCACGCACAAAAGAAGCGATGACCCCCTCCTCGCTCACCACGTAGAATTGTGGTACGCCCCCAATCTGATACGCTTGGGCAACCACACCGGCTGAATCAACCAAAACGGGTATAGCCAAGTCGTGGTTTTTGACTATTTGCTGCACTTCGTCTTTCGTGCCTCGGCTGACCAGTAATAACCGGCGTCCTTCAGGAAGTTCATACTCTACCAAGTAACGTTCCAAGTCATTACAATACGGGCAGGTTGGGGTTACAAAAGCTAACCCTACTCGCTGCCCCTTAAAACTACTGAGACGGACATGGCCTCCTTGCACAGAAGGCAATTCAAAATCAGGGGCGTCCGTTCCTTCGGACAGAGGCTTAGCACGCTTCGCATCTCCCTCGCTCCAGACGATCCCGGTTGGCTCTCCCGACTTCTCCTTGAACATCAGCGCGAGCAATAAGACTACACTAATAAGCCCGGCGATCTTCCAAGACTTTTGATCGGTCATCATTTTGCCCTCTCTTTTTTGATTACTTTTTGCGCGGACCGCACAATGTTCTCAATCGGAAAGCCTGTACCTCTAACGGCCTCGACAATTCTTTGTTCCTCATCTACCAAAAGCGCGGTGGGGAAATTCGTGATGTTGAGATGCTCCATCGTCAACAACAGCGTATCTACGGCAATGGGAAAGGCCAAGTCGTGTTCAGTGACCTGTTCCATCAATCCTTCCCGCGTGTTGGAAACCATCAAGATGGGAATATCTGTAGCCGCTTTCCCTATAATGGGGTACATGGTATCACAGGCATCACAGCCCGGCAGCGTAAAGACCAGTAGGTGGGATTTACCCTGATACAGACGGGTAGAGATCGGGCCACCATCTAACTGTTCGAGTTCGTACTCCGGGACGAGCTCCCCAAGCAGATGCTCCAAACTCGTAATCCTTGGAGTGACGGGAGGATTATTGATTTTTGTAGCCAACAATATACTCGTTCCCAAGAGGATGCCCAGTACTGTCGAAAGGAACAGCATCGCCACTTGTGGTTTTGGACGCACATCTTCCATCGCGGATCTTTCCTTTCCCTAAAACGCATCGAACAACGGTTGAACCCACTTATTGGCTGGCCCAACGATACTGCCTGCCCATATCAGAGTTAGGCTGACACCGACCATCAAAATCGGCGCAAAGGGAAGCGACAGTTCAACTTCTAACTGATCGTCCCATTCGCGGAATAATCCCTTTTTCCGTAGGTCTTTTAGTTGGCGCACTTTCCGAATGGTCAACGGCTTGCCCTTTCGGCCTATGAGTTCCTGAGCCTCTCTACTCTGCTCGCCGAACGGAACTACTTCGACTCGGTCTTGCTCAGGGGCTTCATAAATCGACTGGTGTAGCACCATGCCCGGCTGTAAGGCGTCAATAGAGACCGGCTGGACAAACTTCTGGTACTCGAGAGCATGGATATACACATAGACGGTCCGTATGCCCCACAGCACGGCCCAAAGCACTAGGTAGATCAGATAATCCCCCGTGCCAATGGCGCTGAAGATACCTATTACGAGCCCAGGAACGACCCAAATGATTCTATGGGGTGCCTTCGTCCGATCTTCATGGAGCAAATAGAGCACAGCCCCCACTACGATCGCCTCGGCGAGGGTCAACGTCCCGCCGACCAACGTCGTCCCACCTAACACCAACCCGCTCACTCCCGCCGCCTCAACCCCAGAGCGCAACCAGCCCCAACTCATGCCTTTTCTAGGCTCGCTTGCAGAGGTCTCGATAGGTTTTTTGGGTTTGTGGATGACCAAAAGGATTACAAGAAAAACGGTATTGGTCAAAATAGTATTGACCAACAAGGCCCAAAGAGGAGTATCTAGCGAAAAGAAGGCGAAGGAGAACGTCGGCCACTTCTGACTAAATAACGTACTAGGCATCGCCGCAACCATGGCCCAATATAGCTTGGCATCGCCCGCCCCCCAGAAGCCATACATAAACAACAGGTAGCCGACGACAAACCCCAGCACAAAGGATAGGCCGATCTGCACGAGTGTAACCTCGTCCAATACCCACAATCCCATTTGCCCTATCAGCCCCAGACCGAGCAAAATCCAAATAGCTGCGTTGGGAATTTCTCGATGGCTGATGTCCGTATAGGTTGTATAAGAGGCGACCACCATGATCGAGCACAATAAGGCCCATTCTAACAAGAAGACGGGATCAATCTCATTCAGCAACACATCCATAGTCACATACTCCTCAAAAAGTGATTCCCTTGGACTCCGCCAGCCAAGTTCCGGCTTGGCTCCATTGAGTCACCAAGGCATTCACAGATAGGGTTGCTCCGGTTATTCCATCAATATCCCGGCCTACGACTAAAGGCTCAGAGAGTGCCCGCCCGCTCAATTGGGCAAAGAAGGCAGTCGGATCAAAGGGGCCACCGGCCAGTTCCCAAGACTTCAAGGGAAAAACGCCCACGACGCGATCTTCTTTCAGCTCTATGAGGATGCCAACCAGTAGATCGCGGCAGGTAGGACAGGCAATATCGTGGCGAACGACGACTAGCTTGTAGGCCAACACCTCGTCGTCCGTAACAACGCGATAGGCTGACAGTACTCCAGAACGCGGCGCGGGCACGGCCTGATACACTTCTTTTAAGTGGAGAGCACTCGCTGTGGAATCGAAGGCAGCAAGATGATGAAGCACGACTTCTTTAGGCGGAATGGGAGGCAGGGGTGGTTCAGGACTGAGGCTCTTTTCATAAAGGCCAATAAGTATAATGATCGCAGGGATTAATAGCAGGATCAAACCGGAGTAAATCCAGTATAATGGGTGCTTAGGTTGTCCCATGCCGTCTTATCCTCGTTCGAGAGTTAAATAGCTCAACGTAATGTCCTATTACGGCAGCTTCGTCGTCTTCTTAGCTTCCATCTGCCCGTCCACCTCGACCTTATAGATATACACCCCGGCGGCTACAGCCTTGCCCTCCTCGTTGCGGCCATCCCACACAAACCGATGACGGCCTGCCCCTAGCGGACCGTCCCACAACAACCGTACTCGACGACCCAACACGTCGTAGAGGGCTAAGTGGACTCGCTCCTCGTCGGTGGCTAGGTCGAGGGGAATGATCATCTGGGGATTAAACGGATTGGGGTAGCTTACACCCAGCCGATGCTGCGCCGGCCGGCCCGCGATCTCTGAGGTCAGCACCGCGGTCATCTGATCCGGCTCGGACTCCGAACAAGGAGTGGAGGAGCACTTACAAGCTCCTTGCCAATAAATGTCGCCGTCCGCGCCATAGTAAGTGGTGCAGTATCGGTACGGCTCGGTTGAATTAAACTCCGCGCAATCGTCGAAGTAGCTGCACTCAATCTTCGTATTGATCGGCTCGAGGCATGCAGCGGCATCCGACACGGTGGGCACTACCTCCGGCTCGGACTCTGAACAAGGGGTGGAGGCGTACCAGCAATTTGCTATGTAGAGGTTGCAGTGCGCGTCCAAGCCATAGGCGCAGTAGAGGTATTTATCCTGCGGATCCGCCTGCTGTGCGCCGCAATCGAAACTGGGGTTGGAGCTACAGCCGATCCGAGTGGTCCCGGTCCCACACTGTACCCTATCATCGGCTTCGGCAACTTCTCCCACGCCGAGAAGAACCACAAGCCCCACAAGGGTGCTTACGACCCACCCTTGCCCCTGCCGCATCGGAATTAAGCCGCTGGACGAGCCAGTACATCCACGCAATCTGTTCATCTCTTTACCTCCTTCATTGCCAGTATGCCCGCGGCCCAGTGCCGCTACGGTACTGGAAGTCCTCAAGGCAGCTTCGTCAGCTTTTTCGCTTCTACCTGCCCGTCAATTTCGACCTTATAGATATACACCCCGGCGGCCACGTCTTTGCCCACCTCGTCGCGGCCATCCCAAGTAAAACGATGACTACCTGCCTGAAGCGGCCCCTGCCACACCTGCCGCACCCGACGACCCAACACGTCGTACACGGCCAACGACACCGCCGCTGCGTCCTTTGCCAAATCAAGAGGGAGCACGACAGCCGGATTGAACGGATTGGGGTAGCTATCGCCGAGCCAATGCTGCGCCGGTCGGCCCACCACCGCGGGCGTCAGCACCGCAGTCATCTGGGCCGACTCGGCCTCCGCACAAGAAGTGGAGGAGCAATCGCAATGTCTCAAATAAATGTCGCCGCGGGCGTCATAATACGTGGTGCAGTGCCGATACGGCTCGGCCGAGTTAAACTCCGCGCAATCGTCGAAGTAGCTGCACTCTGTTTCTTGGTTGAAGCAGCCATCGGTCGGCCCGGCGATCTCGGTTAGCTGCTCTACCTCCGAACAGGGCGTAGAAGAGCACTCACAAAATTCTCGAAAATAAATGTCGCCGCGGGCGTCATAATACGTGGTGCAGTGTCGATACGGCTCGGTCGAGTTAGACTCCGCGCACCCACCGTGGTGGCTGCACTCAATTTTTCGGGTCAGCACGATAGGCGCGTTCGGCGGCTCGATCTCCGCACAAGGCGCGGAAGAGTACCAGCAATTTACTATGTAGAAGCGGCAGTCCGCGTCCAAACCATAGGTGCAGTAGCGATATGTTTCCTGCGGCTCCACCAGCGCACAATCCGAGCTAGGGCTACACGCGGTCCAAGTGTATGGGCACTTAGTGTCAGCTCTGGCTTCCCCGCCCCCTAGCGGAACCACAAGCACAGCGAGGATCCGGACGATCCACCCGAGTCCTAGCCCCTGCCGCATCAGAGCCAAGCCACTGGACAAGCCGATAAATTCACGCAAACTATTCATAGTTCATCTCGCCTCCCCTCAAGGCAGCTTCGTCATCTTCTTGGCTTCCACCTGCCCGTCCACTGCAACCTGATAGACATACACTCCAGCCGCCACGGCCCGGCCCGACTCATCGCGGCCATCCCACACAAACCGATGGCTGCCCGCACCCAACGGCCCCTGCCACACCTGCCGCACCCGACGACCCAATACATCATACACCGTCAGCGACACTCTCGCCGCGTCCGTCGCCAAATCAAGGGGAAGCACTACCGACGGATTAAACGGATTAGGATAGCTGTCGCCTAGCCGATGCCGCGTTGGCCGCGATGCTACCGACGTCCGCACGGCCGTCGCTTGCTCGGCCAGCGTACTCTTGAGTACATGCGCCCCGCCTAACAGCGGATCCAACACCACCAAATCGACATCGCCGTCGTTATCCATATCCCCAGCCAGCACGTGTCGCGGCGTACCCTCCAGCCGATACCGCTCGCCTTCTTGAGTCGGCTGGACGCTGCCGCCCCACTCGACAAATACCCCAAAGCCCAAAACCCGATCCCCGCCGATAAACACCCAATCGTCCACCCCATCGCCATTCAGGTCTTCTACCAATACTGGCGAGCGCCGCAACAGCCGATCATCGTAGAGCACCTCGGCGGCAAGGCGGTCGCCAGCGCCCTTGCGCTGCAAGACCAGCCCCTTGCTCCCTTCGATTATATCGGCGGAGAACTCGGTGAGGAAATCCACTTGCCCATCGCCGTCAAAATCGCCCACTCCTAACAACCCCTTATCCTCATCGAATTCAAAGACCTCGCCTTGGACTCCGCTTTGCAGTAACTCCATGTCCAAGGCCCCCACAACCCACCTATTCTCCCGCCCAGCAATCGAAGTCCAGAACACATCCAAGGCCCCATCATCCGTAAAGTCGCCGATCTGCGCGGGATGATAGTCTTCGGTCGCCGCTACCTCCTCGACCGTCCACACCCCCTGCTCGACATCCCAGACGGCTAACGTGCTATAAAATTCGGCCGTACCCGCGATCACTTCCTCTAAAGAGCCTTCAAACGTAGTCCCCCCGACAAACAATTCGACCCGGCCATCCCCATCCCAATCGGCCACACTGTGAATAGGTCGCTCAATCTGCACGAGCACCTCGACTTGCAGTTCCTCATCGATAGACCACACTGCGGTACGGGGCTCCCGGTTGCTTCTATATATGGCGATTTCGGCCTTGCCATCGCCGGTCAAATCAGCACCTAACACCCTTATCGATGCCCCTATACCATCCTCATTTACTTCGGTGCCAAGAGGCCCTCGTTCCAAGGCTCCTTGCCCGTCACTGACCGCCATCAGCCAGCCACTTATAGACTGACGCGCCCCGAACTCAACGTCCGTTATCGTTTTCCACAGGCCGAACAGGTCTAAGTCGCCATCGCCATCCAAGTCCGTCAACACACCGCCCACGCTATTCCTATTCCCTATATACGCTTCTCCAAGCGGGGCTTCTCCTAACCCCGGCGCAAGCGGATAAAACACCGGCGGCGCAAAAGTGCCAACGCCGGCAAAGTCAAAATAGTGCTCTACCGGCGGCGGTGGCCGTTCTCCTTCTAAAATCTCGCCCACCCCGGTCAACTCAATCCAGTCGATCTCAAATCCCTCGACAAACTCAAAATGATTAAAACTGAGTTGAATGTTTTTTACTAAGCCCGCCCAGCGATCTTGACCCGCCAAGGAGAACACCGTTTCCTGCCACTCAGTGGTATAGACAAGCCGTTTAATGAGGGTTTCAGCAAAATTTCCAGTAGTGTCAGAAATACCATGGAAAAAACCCGAATCGTTTTCCCATTCAAGCGAAACAGCACCTTCGGTCGGGCGGTCATGGACGCTGCGGAACCGGACGCGGACTTGATCAAAAAGCGCCGAATCGTAGTCAATAGGCGAAGAAATCACTTGGACTCCCGCTTGGGAGGTACGCATAGTGGTGGCGGGATCGATCTTGATCCGCCACACGCCTTCATCCACCACCCCCGGAAACTGGTAAAATTCACGCGTACCACCCCGGACCAAGGCTTCTTTGGCGGTCCATCCTTGCGTCGTCCCATCGTCAAAATCCCACTTGATCGCATCGGCGGGGATACTCGACAGCATGGCGCACATAACAACAGTAAACCTCAACATGATGCCATAGCTCCTTTCCAATAGATACCATTCCGACAAACAGCGTACTATCCGTAAAGTAAGGAAGGCGAAGGGGGCCGCCTCCATTGTAGCGATGGAGGCGGCCCCTTACACCTGAGCAGGAGAAACAACCCTAGCCACTAGGCGCTAGGATTGTCCCATATATGCTTCAAGCGCAGCAGTAGTTCCCCCCGCACCTTGTCTTGCAGTTCGAGTCCAGCCAACAGTCCTGACACACGTACGCCCTAGCCCCGTCCGTGGCTTCGTCGCAACCTGCGCTGTACCCCTTTTCCCTTGTCCACTCTTCCTCGTCGCAGTCATCATTGTCGGCGGCGGCTTCTCCCGCCCCGAGCAGAATGGCGACCCACGTAAGCGCACTGATGACCCACCCCAAGCCCAAGCCCTGCCGAACTGGAGCCAAACCACTCGACGAAACGAAAAACTCACGCAAACTATTCATCGCTTTGTCTCCTAAGTTGCCCAGTACCGCCGCGGCCCGCTGCCGCCGCGATACTGGAAGTGAGTGTTGAGCAACGCCGATACGAGTTGGCATCCCCTCCTTTCTTCCGCATCGGCCTCGCCTTCCACTGATATGTATGCAAATTCCATGCCAAAAATCAGACCACACAAAAAAAATCCTTCAGGATGCACCTAAAGGATTGAAAAACATGATACTTAAAATTATGGAACGGGAATTTTATGCGCCACCTCCGCGCCGTTGAATCACGGCGGTCCACGAATTTTTCGTGGATCTCCACGAATTTTTCGTGGATCTCCACGAATTTTTCGTGGACCATCACCGCTTGCGTTGGCCGGTGGGCGCTAGGTACAGTGCTACTTTTTCGGGCGGCGCAACCCGTATTTCTGCATCCGGTAACGCAGCTTCTCCGGGTGCATACCCAACAACGCCGCCGCCCCATGCACGCCGGAGACCCGCCAGTTGGTCGCTTGCAGGGCGTCTAAAATTTGCTGCTTTTCGTCCCCCGCGGCAGTCGGCGGCGGTGCTTCAATGGGTCGTTTCGCCGACGGGCGTTCCCCCGCCTCGGCTAGCAACGCCAAACTCTCCACCCGCACTACATCGCCCTTGCACAGCAAAACCGCCCGTTCGAGCACGTGCTCTAACTCGCGTATATTCCCCGGCCAAGCATACGCCTGCAACGCCGCGACCACCGCGTCGTCTAGTGTCGGTATCGCCCGCTTGAGGGCATGGGCCGCTCGCGCCACAAAATGCTCGGCCAAAGCCGGTATATCCTCGACCCGGTGCCTAAGCGGCGGCAGTTCAAGCGTGAAACCATTCAGCCGGTAGAGCAGATCTTTGCGAAACGCGCCTTCCGCAACGGCCTGCTTCAAGTCGCGGTTGGTCGCCGCGATGACCCGCACATCAACCGCGACCGGCCGCTGACCACCAACCCGGGTCAAGGTCCGCTCTTCTAAAATGTGCAGCAGCACCCCCTGCAATTCCAACGGCAAATTGCCAATTTCGTCCAAAAAGATCGTGCCGCCCGCGGCCAGCTCAAAGCGCCCGAGCTGGCGGGCGCCGGCACCGGTAAAAGACCCTTTTTCGTGGCCGAACAACTCGCTTTCGATCAGGTTGGCCGGAATCGAGCCGCAATTGACTTGAATGAAGGGCTGCTCGTGGCGGTGGCTCATGTCGTGCATAGTCTGCGCAAGTACGCCCTTGCCGGTGCCGGTCTCGCCTAACACCAGCACGGTCATATCGGTCTCGACCACCTGCGATACGTCTTGCATTACCTTCTCCATAGCCCGACTGCGGCTCGGCACGATAGGAGTGGAAGCCCGTAGGTCCTTTTCAAGAATTTGGCGGTGTTTGGTTTGGGGGTCGGGCAGGATGTGCAGGTCCAAGCTGACCACCGCGGATTGCACGCCATCGCGGTCCATGGTCTGCACCTCAAAGCGGTAGTCACCCACTGGCAGCGTGCGGTAGGCGATCTCAGCGGCGGAACTAAACGCGCTCCACGTGGCGGCCGGGCCATAGCCTACCAAGCGATGGCGATAGCGCATCTGCTGCGCCCCGCTGCGGAAGCTAATGCCTTGGCAGCGGATGCGGATTTCCTCGACATCCTCTGGGCAGAAGACCGCTTCGGGCATGGTCAAGCGTCTCCCGGCCAGCACCTCGCGGATGACCAAGCCCGGCCGCGTGGCGCTCGGCTGATAGGCGACCAAGCCAGCCCGGGTGCCAAACCACAGTTGGCCCGTGCGGTCGCAGACGATAGCCTCGACGATGTTGCCCAGCGCCGACGGCCCCAAGCGGATGCACTGGAAGCTCTCGCCGTCGTAGCGCACCACGCCCCCGCCGCTGGTGCCAATCCAAACATGGCCCTGCCGGTCAGCCGCCAGCGCCAAAACGCTATTGGCCGACAGCTCGGACTCATCGGCGGTAATGTGGCGCACCTGCCCGGACGAGTGATCCAAGACGAAAAGCCCCTGGGCCGTACCGATCCACAGGGCATGCTCGTGCTCCCACAAGACATGGACGTAGGCAATGGTCTCGGCCTCAGCCGCGGCCAGCACGGCCGGCCGGAACTGACCGTCCTCGTACCAATAGAGCGCCGGTACTCGGCCAAAGAAACCGATCCAAAAGACCCCGTTTTGGTCTTGCAGTAGTGCGCGGCACTCGTCGCCAGCCCGCTCGTCGAGCGGCGTAAAGCACTGGGCTTCTATCCAGCCTAAGCGCCCCTCAAGCGTACTAACCCAGATGCGCCCGTGCTCATCTTCGTACAGCCCGGTGATTTTTTCCGCGGGGCTTGCTGCATCCACCACAATCGCCTGCGGCACTTGGCCCGCCCACTGATACACCTCGCTGGTTTCCCCCCCGCTCCAGACCTGCCCCGCGCTATCCACTAGCAGCGCCGAAACGGGTTGGTCCGCCCCGAGCGGGTGGATTTGCCCCGCTTCCATGCAGGCCATGCCGCCCATCGTGCCGATCCACACTCGCCCCGCGGCGTCTTCGCCCAAGTGGCAAACCTCGCGGTCGGGCAGACCATCGGCTTCGGTGTAGCAGCGGATGCTGACCGGATCGCAAAAAATCAGCCCGCCGCCCCAAAGCCCAAGCCAAACATTGCCCTCGCGGTCTTCATACGTCAGGCGCATACCCGAAAAGTCCACCTCCGGCCGATCAACGCAAAAGGGCTGCCACGTTTGACCATCGTGGACCAGCACCCCGCGGTACGCCAACCACAGCCGGTCGTGCGCGTCCGTCCGCACGTGCCGCACCCCGTTGCGCACCCCCCGCGGGGCCTCACAATCGACCGGAATGAAGGCAAACTGCTCGTCGTGCGGGTCGTAGCGGCCCACAAAGGTTTCAGGAGTCGTGCTCTGGAAGGCGATCCACAGGTGGCCGGACGCGGTTTGGGCGAATTTCCACGGATGGCGAATCGCCTGCTCGTCCATCGCCATGCGCCGCCCATCCACGCTGATGACGCCGCGCTCCCACGTGGCCAGCCACGTGGTGCCAGCCGCGTCATCAGCCAGATCGTACACCCGCCCCAACGGCTGGCCGCCCACCTCGGTTAGGCGGCGGATGCAGCGGCCGTCGGCAAACCACGCCACACCCGCGCCGGTCAGCACCAACACCGAGCCATCCGGCTGCTCTTGCAGGCCGACGATCTCGTTGGACGGCAGGCCGTGCTCGGTGGTGTACACCTCAAAGCCGCGCCCGTCATAGGCGGCAAGCCCGCCGCCAAACGTGCCGAACAACAGCCGCCCGTCGGCGTCTTCGGCAATGGCCATCACCGTCCGATGCGGCAGGCCGTCTTTGCGACCAAACCGATCAAAATGCACGCTGTCGAACCGGCTGACGCCGCCGTCGGCTGTGGCGACCCACAGAAAGCCCTCGCGGTCTTGGTAGAGGTCTTCAATGTGCATCCCACCCAGCCCATCAAAAACCGTGTAGTGCTCACTGAGCACATGTTCAAAGGAGAAATCGTTCATGCCCGTCTCTTCCGTTTGGTGGGGTCTTTCCGGCGGGGGCGGTTTGCAAACCGTTCCCTACGCTGGCCTAAGATACGACCGCCGCTTCGCATCTCACCTTCTCGCATCACTCAGCGGCCTGAATCCACGGCAATGCGGACGATGGACGAAAAACCGACGAGCTGTGCCAGCGTTTGGCCCTCGGCTGTGAATTTCCACAGCACGTCATCGGTCGCAATCCAAGCCCGCTGCTGCACTGGGTCAAAGGACAGGGCGCTACCGCCGGGCACGTCGGTCCAGTGCTGCTCCAAAATCCCGGCGGCCGAGAACACCGCCAAGTCCCGTTCCCCCAATACCCAGCAGGCTCCGCTTGCATCATCCACGGCCAGTCCCACGGCCGCGGCAAAAGGCAACTCCACGTAGAGGGTAGTGCCCGCGCGGTCCAACCGCGCCAAGCGGTGCCCCTCACCGCCCAACAGCCACGCATCTCCCCCGGTGCCCGCCACCAGCGCCTTGGGAGCTGCCAGCACGTGGAATTCAGCGGCGCGGGTGCCGTCGGTCTGGTAGAACAGCACGCGACTTTGGGCCTGGTCGGCGATCCAGCAGCCTCCGGCCTGTGCGGCCAACGCCACCGGCCGGGCAAAGGAGGCATCGACCGGAATGAGGGCCAGCGAATCGGCCGCGTCCAAGGAAAACCAAAAGACCCGCTGTTGCCCGGCGTCGGCCAGCCAGCCAATGCGCGCGGCAGCGTCAATGGCCAGAGCACCAGGCCTCTCCACCGCCGCGCCCAGCGCAGCCAGCGCGCCGTCTTCCGCAATCCGGTACAGCCCGGCAAACCCCCGGTCGCTGACCCAGCACGAACCATTGGCCACGTCGAGTGCAATCGCCGCCAAGTCGAAAAAGCGCCCCTGGGCAAAATGCGCACTGCGCGCATCCGCGCTGATTTTCCACACCAGCCCGGCGTGGCGATCGGCCACCCAAGCGACTTCTGGGCCGGGCGTAGCAGCCACGGGCCTGCCGCTAGGGCGCTCGGCTTCCCCAGTGATGAGCAAGCTGAGCTGGTACTCGTAGTCCATCCCGTTTTGCAACCCAGCATCCGAGTACGCAGTCGCGTCTGGTGCCAGCACCGGGGTGATCGGCTCCCACTCGTCCCCGGGCAGACGGCGGTAGAGTCGGTAGCCTTCGATATCGGAAAAGCGGGAAAAGTCCCACCGCAACTCCACCTCGCCGTCGAGTGCCAAGGCCGTCAAGGCGCTAAACGACTCGCTCTGCAGGTCCTCGGCTTGCGGGTCGAGTGGATTGCGCCGCGGGCGGTCGCTGCAAGCTAAGACCAGCGCGCCGAGGCAGCACCCTATCCAGAGACAGCTTCTCACGACCTAGACCTAAAAAAGAGCAGGTATGAACTGAGTACTAAGCCTACCTCCATGCCGACAAACGCCGCGCCCGTCACGCGGTCAAAGCGCTTGGCCTCGTCCAATTTTCGCTGCTGACGCACCACGCTGGCCGAGCGCAAATAGCGGTCGTACGCGGCGTCGGCTCGCTCCTTGCTCCAGTAGGCCACCACACCGGCCCCCACGGCCAAGGCCGCGCTCAAGTAGAGCTTTTTGCGCGAGCGTTTCTCCTTGTTCGGAGCCGCAGCCGCAGTTGGCATCGCCTGCGGCTCGAACCTCGGTTGCTCGGCCCATTGATCCGCTAAAGCTGCTTCCAACCGAGCCAGCCGCCGAGGTAGCTCTAACGGCTCAGCCCATGTCGGCACACCTGAAAGCACCAGCAGCAAGCAGCAAGCAATCGTCTTTTTCATGCCGTTTCCCTCGCTCAGTGACGTCCAAACACGTAGAGCAGCCGCTTCTCAGTGGCGACAGCGACGACCTGTGCGCCCAAAGACACCGGTGCCAAGACGGGGCCGTCCAACCGGTATTTCCACAACAAATGCCCGTCTTGCAGATCCAAGGCGTAGAGATGGCCGTCGCTGGAAGCGCCATACGCGGTGTGCTCGGTGGCGGCTGGGCTGCTCCGCACCACACCCCCGGTGGCAAACGTCCACCGCACGGCACCAGTGGCCGCGTCTAGCCCATAGAAGTGGCGGTCAGCACAGCCTACTACCAACACGCCTGCCGCGAGCGCCAACTCCGCGGTCAGCAGTGCGTCCAAAGCTCGCTCCCACACCACCTGACCAGAGTCGCGTCGGGCAGCCAGCAATCGGCCAGAAGCAGTCGCCGTAATTACATGCGCACCAGTGGGCACTGGCCGCGAGCGCACAGCTTCCCCCAAGCTCGTGCGCCAGCGCTCTTTGCCGCTTTCCGCACTCAAAGCCACCAAATCCCCGGACGCCGTGCCAGCAATCGCGAGATCGCCGCTCAGCGCCAATCCGGTCCGCGGCCGACCGCCCAATTCAGCGCGCCACAACACATGTCCGTCGGCCAGATGCAGCGCCTGCACCGCGCCCTGCTCATCCACCGCGATCAGGGTATCACTGCGCACGACCGGCACCTGACAAAATGCCCCCTCGTGCTGCCAAAGCTCCGCGGCCGTCCGCCGATCCAAAACCCGCAAGCTAGGCTTGCGGCCCAGCACCCCCAGCGCGTACCGCGCCCCGGCCAACTGCCCCGGGGCACACGCCATCTTGTCGTATCCATGCTTGCCCAACTGGGTGCCATTGCGCCGGTTCAGCGCATAGAGGGTCGGCTCGGTCGTCAGTTGGAGGATCAAATCACCGGCAAAGAGCGCACTGCCCAGCGGCGAGCCGTCCATTTTGTGCGTCCACAAAAGTTGCAGCGGCGGCTCAACCCCCACGGCGCTGCGCCCCGGCTTCGACGACTCGACTGAGCTCGCCGAAGTCTTGAGCTCAGCCGAAAGCTCGCCGAGGTAGAGCACCTTTTCGCCGCAGGCCGTCAAGAGACACAATCCGAGCAGAGCGTAGCGCATTTAGTAATCCCAACCGAAAAAGAAATCCCAGCGCGTGTCGCTGTCTATGGACTTGAAGTCCGTGCGCCGCGCCGCATCCAAGCGAAAGACGAAAACCCCGCCCAAGGCCAAGCGCACCCCCGCGCCAAGCGCCGCGCGCCATTGCTCGAAGTCGGAGTTCCACGCATTGCCCACGTCGAAAAAGAGCGCACCCCGGAAGGCGCTAAACTCCATAGCCCCAAACGGAAAGCGGAGCAAGAACCGATCGACCAAGGGGAAGCGCAGCTCTTGGTTGTACAGCACCATCTTGCTGCCCCACAGCGAGCGCCAGCGATAGCCCCGCAGCGTCCAACTACCCCCCAAGGAAAAAAATTCGGGCACCACGCCGGTGGAGCGCCGACCCATCAGGCGCACGGCCAGCGCACTGCGCTGCGAGAGGCGGAAGTAGTGCCGGTAGTCGCCAAAGAGCGTGATGTTGAACCGCCGCGAGGTCTTAAAGTCGATCGTCTGCGCCAGCCCAAGGCTGTAGCGCCGGCCCTCTAACGGCCCGGTCGGAATCCACAGACTGCTGTCGTGGGTATAGCTGACGTAGTTGTTGGCCAGCCATCCCGACAGCTTCCGCCCCTCGAATTGTCGGTCGATTTCAGCGTGGCGCAGCGAGAGCCGGGTGTCGATGCGGTCGTGCTGGGAAAAGGGATAGCTCAACCCAACGTGGGCACCTAGGCGCTCTTCGCGCACAAACCGGCCAAAGCGGCTCGAAAAACGGTCGTTGAGCCGAAACACGCCCCAATACGCGTTGAGCCGCTGCCCGAGGTGGAGGCGCGTCAAGGCCACGTTCAGGCCGTCGAAGAAGCCGGAGCGGCTAGCGGCAATGTGCGAGAGCACGAAGTGGTACTGATCGTTGCCCAGCACATCGCTCAGGGCCACTTGGATGCCGCCCGAGGTGCCAAATTCCGGGTCCTGCGAGATCTGGCCCTGGGCTATGTCGAAACTCATCTTGCGCTCGTAGGGCTGGCTGGCGACCTCGCTCTGGCCGTGCAGACTCGCCAGCGACCACGGCTCGGCCTGCGCCTCCTCCACGCGCTGATAGCTGACCTCCGCGCTGTCGGCCCAATCCACGGCAAGCTCGTAGATCTGGAAGCCGCCGCTCTCATAGCCAGAAAAGAGCAGGTGCTGGTCATCGGCCAATAGCACCGGATCAAACGCACCCGTCAACACGTGGGTCAAGCGCCGGGTCGCCGTGCGCTTGCCCGTTAGCTGCAAGGCATAGATATCGTACGCACCCGCGCGGTCGGAGCTAAAGACGATGCGCTTGCCGTCCGGCGACCAGCGCGGCTGCCTGTCGTTGTGCTCACCGTGGCTGAGGGCCGAGATCTGCTCGGTTGCCAAATCGTATAGGAACAAATTGTAGCGACCGCGCCGTCCCCCGGGCCAGCGGTCGGAGCTAAAGACGATGTGCCGACCATCCGGCGACCAGTCGGGCTCGTGGTCGTGATAAATGTCGCGGCATAAGGCGCGGAGGCTATCGCCGGTTACATCGACCAGATAAATGTCGGTCCAGCCCCCTTCGTCGCTGCCGGCAAAGGCCAGCCGCTGCCCGTCGGGCGCAAACGACGGCGACGCAATCGCGACGATTCCGGCAAACGACAAATCCTCTACCAAGCGCTTTTGTTCCAAGTCCCAGATGTACAGGTGATCGCGGCCTCGGCTTTTGGCTGCAAACGCCAGCCACTTGCCATCCGGGGAAGCGGCCAGCCGCGTCGAAAGCGGGTGCAGGGACTCAAAGACCGGCAGGCGCTCGCCTTCTACTACGACCTCGGGTTCGCTGCCGTCGCGGCGCGTGCGGACGATTTGCGTATAGCCTTGATCGTTGCGGAAGTGGTAGAATGCGCTGCTGTCGTTAGGGACGATTTCGGGCTTGATGTTAAAGCCGCGCTGCGTGCGGGCGGTGGCCAATTCGGACGGAGGATCGCGGTCGGCAATCGCCGGCAGGTGACGCTTGTGCAGGTGGTATTGCCAAGCTTGGTCGAACTTCTCTAAGCTCTCGCCGGTCGCGATCGCAAAAATTTCGCCAAAGGTCTCGCCGCGCCACCAATTGGCAAAGAGCTGCTCAAACACGTCGGCTCCGTGTCGCGCCGCCATAAAGTGGCAGATCGACTCGCCTTCCTTGTACATCTGAAAGGTGCCGTAGATGCGATACATCTCGGCGATGGACACCAACCGCCGTGCAAAGAGCGCGTCGCGCACTATCATGTCGCCAAGGCTGTTGGGCTCGCTCGACCAGTACTCGGCCAACCCTTCGGAAAACCACAGCGGCGCCGGGCGGAAGTCCAACACCCCGTGCTGCGCCAGCACCCGCGCGATGCGGTCAAACGTGAAGACGTGGATCAGCTCGTGGTGCAGCACCCGCTCGAACTCAGGTAGGGAGCCGCTCAGCGGCAGCGCGACCCGCCCCTTGAGGTACTCGGTGAAACCCGCTACCCCCTCGGGCAGGAGATTGGGGATGATATTCGTCTGTTCAAAGTATATGTGCGAGGAATAGACCACCAACGGCACCCGCCGCTGCACTGTGTGGGCAAACTTCTTTTCCAAATCGGCGAACTGGCGCTCGGCCATTTGTGCGGCGTACGCGGCCAACTCCTCCTCTTCGGCAAAGAAGTACACGTCAAAGTGTTCAGTCTCCATTTTCCGCCACGCGAATTCCGCGTACTGCACTTTGTTGCGGCCAAAGCCCTGACCGTCGGCAGCCGAGGCCATCAGCAGCCAACCGAGCGCGACCCAAGCTAAACAGCGCATTGCAGTCCCTGCTACCGCGCGCCGCTCAGCGCAATTCGCGCACAAACGACGGGCTAAACGCGCCGTGCGCGACCTCGGAGACCGGCCCCTTCATCGTCAGGTCGTAGCTTGTGCTCACGTCGATGTGCAAGGTTCCGCCCGGGGCCTTAACCGCAACCGGACTTTTGACCAAGCCCAGCCGCACCGCCGCACTCGCGGCCGCACACGCCGACGACCCCGACGCCTGCGTTTCACCAGCACCGCGCTCCCAGATCAGGATGTAAATCGCGTGCGGCTCCACAGGCACGGCGAATTGCACGTTGGTGCGCCGGGGGAAGAGTGGGTGATTTTCCAACTCCGGCCCCAAAGAGCACAACTCGTCCTCAGTCCACCGAGCACCTTGTTCGCGGAAGACGACGCAGTGTGGATTGCCGACGCTGACGCCGGTAAAGGTCAAGGTCTGCCCGCCGACATCAATCGGCTGCGCGATCAGCTCTTCGGCTTCCAGCGTGCAGGGCAAGGCTTGCGGTGCAAACGTCGCTCGCCCCATCTGCACCGTGGCGGTGCTGGCGTCGCCATGCTGATCAATGTGCAAATCAATACTTACTAGGCCGCCCTCTGTATCGACCGTGAACTGCTGCTTTTGCACTTGGCCGGTGGCGTGCAGGTAGCGGGCGAATATCCGCAGGCCATTGCCCGATTTTTCCGCCTCGCTGCCGTCGGGGTTGTAGATTTTCAGGCCAAAGTCGGCCTTTTGCGACGGTGCGAGCGCGAGAATGCCGTCGCTGCCCACGCCCCAATGGCGGTCGCAAATCGTGCGGATATTGTCTGGCGTCAGCTCAAAACTGAGCCCAGCCGGATCGACGGCAATGTAGTCATTGCCGAGGCCGTGGCCCTTGAAAAATTCGTTATTCATACGTGCCCTTTCTCGTTTGTCTCACAGAACTTAGACCCCTGCTCAAGCAGGGTCAAACCAAGTTGCCGAGGGGAGGCCAGCCGGTATATTAGCCCTCATGTTGTGCTTAGTAGTAGCTCTCGCAGCCGAGGCACGCCCGCTGTTGGCTTCCCACCGCCTCCAAAGCGTGAGCGGCCATCCCTATCGCATCTGCGCAGGCGAGCAGACGCGCTTAATCGTCTCCGGCATCGGTAAGGTGGCCGCAGCCGCAGCCACGGCGTATTTGCGCGCACTGATCGGGGATGCGCCAGCGGCTTGGCTCAATATCGGCATCGCCGGCCACGGCAACCAAGCAGTGGGCACAGCTCTACTGGCGCACAAGGTCGTGGACGCAGCCAGCGGCAAGCCCTTTTATCCCACCTTCACTGCGCCTCCGCCCTGTCGCACCACTTTGCTACATACCGTCGATCGCGCACAACCGGCTGTTGGTGACGCCGCGTACGACATGGAGGCCAGCGGCTTTTGCGAGGCCGCGCAGCGCTTTGCCACCAGCGAGCGAGTCCACTGCCTCAAGGTCGTCTCCGACAACCCGCAATCTCCCTATCAGACCCTTAATGCGAAAAAAATAGAGGCGTTGATAGAAGCCCAACTCGATACGGTCGTCCAAGTTGGCGAACATTTGCGAGCACTCAGCCAGCAACTCCACGCGCTACACGCCGACCCACCTGGCCTCGCCGAGCTAACCGCCCGCTGGCAATTCACGGTTACGCAACAGCACCAGTTGCGCGGCTTGCTCTTGCGCTGGCAGGCGCTGGCACCGGAGACTTTTGCTGTCAACGACGACTTACTGGCCTTGCAAAGCCGCGACGAAGTATTAGCCCATCTTAAGCAGCAGCTAGACGATGTGGAGTTTTTTCTGATTCCAGAAGAAAGGGAGGAGCCATGATCAGCGCCGAACAATTAAGGATCTTTGAGGAGCAGGGTGCTGTCACCATCGACACGCCTTTGACGACCAAAGAAATCGCCGCGGCCGCGACCGCCATCGACGCACTGCTGCCTTTTAAACCAGCCGAACCAAACCAAGCACCGCGTTTTCGCTACGGAGCAACCTGCAATTACTACGAGCCGGCCCTACTGGACCTGATCCAGCATCCCTTCTTTGAAGCGGTCGCCAAACGAGTGCTGCGAGCCGATGCGGGCCGCTTCTTCCAAACGGCGATTTTGGCCTCTTATCCCCAGCCGGAAAGCGAGTTCAGCTACGACCAGCACACCGATATCCAGTATAGCTTGGAGGATTGGGCCGCGACGCCACGGCGGGTCGTATGCAGTTTTTTTTTGTGGTTGACCGACGTCAACAAACGGCGTGCGCCGATGATGCACCGGCCCGGCAGCCACCGCCTAGTAGCCGCCGCGCGTTCGGCCGATCCAGTACTGAAAGACGCGACGCCGGGAGTCCAAGGCATCAAAATGGTGGACCTGCCGCCGGAATACGCCGCGCCACAGCCGGTTTTGGCACAAGCGGGACAGGTGACCGTGCTGACGACGTCCATGGTCCACGGCGGATCAACCAATATAGACGACGAACCGCGCAAGGTGCTGGTTATGACCTATACGGCGGCGGGAGTCGCAATCGGCCTGCCCGAAAATCAGGCGGCGACCAAGCGAGCATACGACGCTAAACTAAGAGAGCTTCTGCGGCCCGAACGAGCGCATCTAGTAGCTGAGGACTAGAAAAACATTAGCCGCGATCTCGCCGCTGGAATCGCTCGGCGTATACCATACCGAGCACACCGGCCAAGATCAAAATCCCACCGCCAGTCAGGCTCCAAGTCACTGGCTCCCCCAAGACCCAGTGGGCCAGCGCGATCTGCCCGATGGGTGCCGTAGCAGTCAGCGTACCGACCAGCACAGCACTGAGCCGCTTCATGCCCTCCGAGACCAAAACAAACGCACAGCCAGTGGCTAACACGCCCAGAACGAGCACCACAATCCACGCGGCCGCCGTCGGCTCCGAGTGCAATTGAAAATGGGTCGCGGCGAGTACGCCCGTTACCACCACACCCATCGTCATCATTGGGGCTAGTATCGCCGCGGTCCCCACTCGCTGTGCAAGTGCCTTGTTGGCGAGCGCGTAGATCCCCCAGCCCAGTCCCGAGAACAGCATCAGCACATTACCCAATACATAGCGCGGTGCAAACAGGCGGCCCACATCCTCGCGCACCCCCACGATCACCACGACTCCGGCCAGCACCAGTGCCATACCTACTATTTTCCCTGCACCCAACCGCTCGCGCAGCACGGCAACGGCCAAGACCGTCAGCGCGACGTATTGCACCTGGACGACCAACGAGCCAGCGCTGGCCGTGGTATAACTCAGCGCCAACGCATAGAGCGAGAAGTTCAGGCTCATGCCCAGCCCCCCGATCAGATGCCACCAAGACCATTGAATGTCCCGCAGGGTATGGCCGCGCGCGAAAAAGGCGACCGACAAAACCACCGCACCTTGCAGCAACCGGAGAAAGGCGATTGTAAACGGATCGAAAACGGGAAATAGCAGTTTCACCAGCACCGGAATGACGCTCCACAACGCGAACACCCCCAGCATACACAGTATCCCGATCCCCATCCTGCCGATCCCTCTCCTATAAGCTACTGGGTGATAGCAAGCCGGACGTTCAGTGTATCTAGCACTCTGAAGAGCGTGTCGATCCGCGGGTTGCCCTCGCTGGATAGCGCACGGTACAACGCCTGCCGCCCCAGACCGCTGGCTTCGGCGATAGAGGACATTCCCTTGGCCCGGGCGACGTTGCCGAGAGCCTTGGCGAAGTACTTCGGATCGTTTTCTTCTAGCGCTACGTTGAGGTATTCAATCAACGCCTCATCGTTGTCGAGAAAATCAATTACGTCGAATTTTTTGAGCTTCATGATGCCTCCTTATATCTCACTCGCCATTTGCTGAGCGCGTTTGATGTCTTGCCGCTGCGTCGATTTGTCGCCACCGTTTCCATAGTCGCAATGTCCCTTTTTGAGGACACATTGTCAAGCAGATTCTTACGTATGGCGGAGCCCTTGCTTATACTTATCTGTGGAAATCGTTTAGATTAGTCACCTGTTTGCTGCCCATGTTCGATTTCATCTACGCCGAAGAATCCATCCTCGACCACCCGCGCACCCGCGCCCTGCTCAACCGCTTCCCCCGCGCTCAGCTAGTCTCCTGCGCCCGCTATGGCGAGGTCTTCAACCGCACGGCGCAGAACTTCCGCCTGCAAAAGCACCGCCCCGCACTCATCCTCGCTCACAAGGCCGGACGGCGCGTCCTCCCCGCCCCCGACGGCTACGGCATCGGCAGCGAGCGCAACTACTATTTCTCGCACCTACTCAACTGCCCCTACGACTGCCGCTACTGCTTCCTCCAGGGCCTGTACCGCTCGGCGCACCTAGTTCTCTTTGTCAACTACGAAGACTTCCAGCAGGACATCGCCGCGCACATTGCTTCGGACGCGCCCGACACGCCCTATTTCTTCTCCGGCTACGACTGCGACAGCCTCGCGCTAGAGGGCATTACCCACTTTACAGCCGACTTCCTCCCCTTCTTTGCCGACCACCCGCAGGCGTATTTTGAACTGCGCACCAAAAGCGTGCGCATCAAAACCCTACTCGCCACCGAGCCGCTGCCCAACTGCATCGTCGCCTTCAGCATGACCCCGCCAGCGCTGGCCGACCAATTCGAAGTCGGCGCACCGCCGGTGGCCCGGCGCTTGGAGGCCATCGCCGCCCTGCAGGAATGCGGCTGGCCCATTGGCCTGCGCTTCGATCCGCTGCTCTACGACCGCGCCTACGAGGAGCGCTACCGCGACTTGTTCGCCCTCGTGTTCTCCAAGGTTTATCGCGACGGCCTACACTCAGTCAGCCTAGGCCAATTCCGCCTGCCGCAGGGCATGTACAAGACCATGCACAAGCTCTATCCAGACGAAAAGCTCCTCGCCTATGGCTTGGAGGAAAAAGACGGCATGGTCTCCTACCAGCCAGCCTTGGCCCAAAAGCTACACGACTTTTGCGCGGATCAATTGCTCCAGTACATTCCCGCCGAGCTTTTCTTCCCCTGTCCCTCCACCACCCTACAGGTCTGATATGCACGTCTTAGTCACTGGGGCCAGTTCCGGCATTGGCCGCGCCGTCTGCGAAAGGCTGCTCGCCGACGGCCATAGTGCCATCGGCATTGCCCGCGACTTCAGTAAATTCCCCTGCGATGACCGCCGCTTTAAGTCGCATACAATCGACCTCGCCGACCTCGGTCAACTCCCCGTGCACCTACAGAACCTCGTCGCCACCTACCCGGCCCTCGACGCCTTAGTCCTCAACGCCGGTGCTGGACGCTTCGGTGCCCTAGAGCAATTCTCCTACGAGCAAATCCGCGCCCTGATTGACCTCAATTTCACCAGCCACGTCTTCGTCGCCCGCGCTTTCCTCCCCGCCCTCAAAAAAGCCGGTCGCGGACACTTGGTCTTTATGGGGTCAGAAGCCGCGCTCACCGGCACGGCTCAAGGCAGCTTGTACTGCGCGGCCAAATTCGCCCTGCGCGGCCTCGCCCAAGCCCTGCGCGCCGAGTGCGCCCGCGCTGGCGTCCGCGTCACGTTGGTCAACCCCGGCATGGTCCAGTCGCCCTTCTTCGACGAATTGGACTTCCGGCCCGGCCCGGAGCCCGACAACTACATCCGGCCGGAAGACGTCGCCGAGGTCATCGTCCAAGCCCTGACCGCGCGCGACGGCACAGTGCTTGACGAAATCAACCTCTCGCCGCAAAAAAAAGTGATCGAGTTTGGCACGCGGAAGAAAAAGTAACCGGCGCTTGCTGTTTAGTATTTAACCTATACCCAGCGCAAGAAAGCCAACGGCCATGCTCCAACGCACCCTCCTCGTCCTGTTCGTCGCCACCTGCACCCTCTCGTCCGGCTGCGCCACGGTCCGTCATGGACTAGGCCGTGCTCTCGTCCCGGACCAAATCGAATTCCTACTCGGTGCCCAAGTCTCCGCCCAAATTGAGAAAGACGAGCGCGTCCATCCCTCGGCACCGCTCCAAGCCTACGTCCAGCGCGTTACCGAAGGCTTGCTCAAAGCACCCCGCACCGATGGCCCCGAAGGCAGTGAATACGTACGGCGTGGTACCACCCGTGGGCGCACTGATGGTCCCGAAGGCAGCGAATACGCACAACGCGGCACCTACTCAACTCAACACGCCCTGGGCGATCGCCCCGGTGTCCGCTACCGAGTGAAGGTCTTAGACGATCCTGAACAGGTAAACGCGTTTGCCGTCCCTGGCGGCTATCTCTACGTCTATAGCGGTCTGCTGCTGATCGCAGAAGACGAAGCCGAACTAGCCGGAGTTCTAGCCCACGAAATCGGCCACATCGTCGGCCGCCACTCCATCAACCAACTCGTCTCCCAATTAGGCATGGATATCCTCAATGACCTAGCGTTTGGCGAAGACCCTCATCAGATCGGCCAAATCGCCTCCCAGCTCGCCAGTGCCCGCTTCAGCCGCGACGACGAACGCGAAGCCGATACCTTCGGCGTCCGCTACGCCATCGTCGCCGGGTACGATCCACGCGGCCTGCTGCGCTTTTTTGAGAAGCTGAAAAAGCTGGAAACTCGGCGGCGATCCGACGTAGAAAAACTCTTCGCCAGTCACCCACCTACCGGCGAGCGCATCCGCCGCATCGAGCGCCTGATCGACCAGTACGGAACCAGCGGGGGCCAGCGCCACCGCGCACGGTTTGTGCGCGAAACCGCCGTTCTGCGGCGCAAATAGCGCACCATTGTCGCTAGTGAATCCGTTGTCCCGTCAGCGCGAATACTTCCACGAGCACAGGCTCAGCTACTGACAGGAAGTAGGAAAGGATTGGAGGCGTTTTGCAGCGACTGCGGGCTGTCGGGCAGGGCCACCAGCCCCCTCATCCTCCACCAGAATCGAACAAGTCGCCGAAGCTCAGCGGCGGATTGACCACGATGGAGAAAGTCAACGTGAGGGTAGCTTCGGTGCTGTCCTGCGCCGTGTAGGCGACCTTGACAGCCCCCTCGGTGGCAGCTTCGGGCGTGCCCGAAATCGTCCGCGTGGCCGCGTCAAATGTCAGGCCCGCTGGCAAGTCAAAGACACGGTATATTACTTCGCCTTCACCGCCCGTAGCTTCCGGCAGTACCAGCGCGTTAATTGCCGTACCTGCGGTGTACGCTTGGTCTTCGACCTCGTCGGCGAAACCGAAGGCTCTCGCGGCGTCGGCGTCGGAATCGGCCTCCGGCGGAGTCGCGCCGTCATCGTCTGTAATCGTACCCGTTGCCTCGGCGAGGAGTGCACCGGTGGACGGATGTACGATTCTCACCCCGAAGATCTCATCCGGCTCGTCTTGCTCGTCGTGGAGGATCCGGACGGTGAACGTGTCCGTGCTTTGACCGGCCTCAAAGTCCAGCGTACCAGACGCCGCCTCGTAGTCCACGCCGGCTATCGCCGTCCTAGACGCCGTGGCATATTTCACGGCTGTCGGGGCCGTAGGGGTCGGCTCCAGCCGCACGGTAAAGGTCATCCGGCCGTGCTCGGCCGCACTGGTAACGTCGTCGATCGTCGTGGACAGCGACGCTAGTGGGTCTTCTTGGCTATCGCTGGTTTGCTCAGTCGCCGTGGCGGTAAGGGTCGCGGATTCAAACTCTTCAACGACGGCGCTCCCATTCCCAGACGCACCATCCGACTCCGATTGCTGTGCAGTGCCCCCAGTGTCCAGTCCGCTATCCGAGCCATCCGACTCCGATTGCTGTGCAGTATCCTCAGTGCCCGGTCCGCTATCCGAGCCATCCAGTTCCGGTTGCTGTGCAGTATCCTCAGTGCCCGGTCCATCATCCGATAAACCGTCGCCTGATGAGGTGTCAACGGTCGCAGTTCCACTCACAGATAGGCCATTGTCGAGCGACGCAGTAACCGTGTATGTGCCAGCAGCATCACTCGCAAGCGTCAGCTTCGTCTGTGCCTGTCCTTTGCTATCCGTTGTTGCACTTGAGGAACTCAGCGACGCCGTCCCATCGGCCGGACTGACGCTAAACGATACGGTTTGACCGGACGCCGGGCTGCCGTCCTCCTGGACTTCAACAGTAAACGTCATGCCCCCACCTGGCTTGATGGGCCAAGGGCTATGGGTCATAACGATGAAATCTGCTGATGGTTCGTCTGATGGTTCGCCGTCTGATGGGGTCTCAACGGTCACGGTTCAACTCAAAGAAGGGCCATTGCTAACGGACGCGGAGACTGTGTATGAACCAGACGCATCGCTCGGAAGCGTCAGCGTAGTACTGGCCCGTCCGTTGCTACCTGTGGTTGCGCTCGTGGTGCTCAGCGGCTTAGGCCCAGCGTCGGGACTGACGCTAAACGATACGCTGTGACCGGACGCAGCGCTGCCATCCTCCCGGACTTCAACAGTAAACGTCAACGCATCACCCGGTTTGCCAGAACCGGGGCTACTTATCGCAACGATGGATAATTCGGGCGGCGGTGGCGGCTTTTTAACGGTCGCAGTCCCGCTGACCGATTCGGCACCGACCGACGCGGTAACTGTGTAGGAGCCAGAGGCACTGCTTCCAAGCACCAGCTTCGTCTGTGCCCGTCCGTTGCTACCCGTTGTTGCACTTGTGGGACTCAGCGACGCCGTCCCGTCGGCCGGACTGACGCTAAACGATACGCTGTGACCGGACGCAGCACTGCCATCCGCCCGAACTTCAACAGTAAACGTCAACCCATCACCGGGCGCACCAGACCCGAGGCTACTTATTACAACGATGGATAATTCGGGTGGCGGCGGTGGCGGTG
>VXOR01000025.1 GCA_009840005.1 Gemmatimonadota bacterium | reverse complement strand
AACGGCGTGGAGTGTGTGTTTGAAGTGCGGGCGGCTAATCCCGCTGGCGCGGGTGCGGTCGCGCAGGTGATGGCCGAGCCTGCGCCCGAAGAGAGCAACCCCCTTTGAGAGTCTCCATCCCTACGAGCATATCGCCCCACCTCATCTCGTTCATTGATGTACAAATAGGTGGAGCGACTGTCGAGCCATAGTCGGACGCCCAGTATCCGAACTCCCACCACCGACTATACAAGGCGCAGCCTACGTCTTTAGCTAGACGGGTCGCGATGCGGCTGGAAATCTTGTGCGGCCGGGTGCCTATCTCTATCGCATAGACCTAGGTGCCGACGCAGGCGGAGACACCACTCTGCGAACCGTCGCCGTCGCCTATTGAACTGGCTGGCTTGACTATGTTATTCTGAGCATGTATAAAATAACTGACGTTGGAACCTAATCAGGGCAACATCATGGAAAATTCGCTGCAAGTAGTAGAACTGATCGGCACAATTGACGAAAAGGGGCAACTGCATCTGGACGAGCCAATCTCCGCAGTTGGCCAAGGACGAGTTCGCGTTATTCTACTCCCGGAAGAAGCTGAAACCGGGGAAAATGAGTGGCTAAAAGCTGCGGCTAGTAATCCTGCTTTTGACTTCCTAAAAGATCCAGCCGAAGACATCTATACGCTGGATGATGGACAGCCATTCAATGACCAAAGGTAAAATCGTTCTCGTTCCCTTCCCTTTTGATGATCTAGCAACTTCCAAAGTAAGACCCGCCGTTTGTCTGACCGAACCAACGGGTCCGCAGCGCCATGTTGTGCTCGCCTTTATTACCAGCCAAGCCCCCGACAAATTACTCGATTCAGACGTGCTGCTGAGTGAGCAGATCCCTGATTTCCCTGCAACCGGTCTGCGTCTTTCTTCTACAATACGCTTGCACCGTTTGTTGACGATCTCTGCTTCACTGATTCAACGTGAATTGGGCCGATTGCCCAACTCAGTACAAAATGAAGTAGCCGAAAAACTCCGTACGCTTTTTCGATTAAGCTGAAAACTGAAAGCTCCAGCTCTGCATCTCTAGTTCACCCATCCCCCCCAATCCATAGACCCGCAGTATGCCAGACCAATATCTGCGCACAATTCGCCATTTCAGTCGCGACATCCGCCTGTATCTGTTTGCCTCTGGGCTGGTTGGGTTTTGTCTATTCAGCGGCATTTACTCGCTATTGTTCAATTTATATCTGCTGCGGCTAGGCTACGGTCCCGCATTCGTCGGCCAAGTCAACGCCGTCGGTGGCCTAGCCTTTGCCCTATCCAGCCTACCGAGCAGTTTCCTCGGCAGCCGTTGGGGCAATCGCCGCACCATGATCCTCGGCCTTGGCTTGGCCGTCGTCGGCCATGCGCTGCTTTCCCAAGCTGAGTTCGTCCCTACTATCCACCAGCAAAACTTCATTCTCAGCATGAACTCCCTCAGCTTACTCGGCATCTCGCTGTACATCGTCAACGGCTACCCCTATCTGATGAGAGTCTCCAGCGCCGCCCAGCGCCACCACGTATTCTCGCTCCAAGCCGCCCTCTTCCCCCTTGCGGGTTTCGCGGGCAGTTTGGTCGGGGGTTTCCTGCCGGGCGGCTTTGCCGGCCTCTTACAACTTTCCCTCGACCATCCCGCCCCCTATCGGCATACATTGCTCTGCGCCTCCCTGCTACTTACCCCAGGCGTATTTGCCCTTGTGGCGACGAGTCAAGAGACTCGCGAACACCAGGAGGACACGCCAACGGATGCCGCCCCCTTGCCGCTGAAGCTCATCCTACTACTCTCTTTCATTGCGTTTCTTTATACCGCCAGTGAAGGGGCAGTCCGCACTTTCTTAAATGTCTATCTAGATGACGCGTTAAATGCGAGTACCGCCCTAATTGGCACACTGGCTGCCGCAGGACAATTACTCGCCATTCCCGCCGCCCTCATGATGCCCTTTCTAGTGCAGCGTTTTGGTCGCACCCGCACGTTCAATGGAGCGGTTTTGTGCTCGGCTCTGATATTGGTCCCCCTCGCTCTAATTCCCCATTGGGCCATTGCCGGTTTATGCCTTATGGGCACGATGTGTCTAGCGGGGATCCGCCGACCAGCCTTCACCGTTTTCCAACAAGAAATGATGCCACTGCGCTGGCGGACAGCGATGGCTGGAGCGGCGGCTACCATGACCGGCTTTGGTTATGCTGCCATATCGCTAGGTGGGGGTTATGTGATTGAAGCGGTGGGATATCGCGCTCTATTTCTTATGGCAGGTTGCTTAACTGCCTTTGGCGCGGCGATCTTTTGGCTCTGTTTTAGGCATCGCGACGATCATGGTGAAGCAGGCTCTAGCTAGCATTCTCGTCGAAGTCGCAAGCAACCACCGCCTAAAACATCGCAGTAGGACCATCTAGGCTTCTCTAGATCCGTCGAGTAAAGTTTGAGCAGCCGATTTAAACCAGCGCGTCGGCTAGCTCCTGGGCCTGCACCATGCGGGCGTAGCAACCATCTTGGGCCAGCAAATCTTGGTGGGTGCCGCGCTCGACAATGCGGCCTTGGTCTAGCACCAAGATCAGGTCGGCCCGGCGCACAGTGGATAGGCGGTGGGCAATGACCAAGGTCGTGCGATTGTATATGAGTCGCTGGACGGCTTCTTGGATAAGAACCTCGGTTGCCGTGTCCACCGAGGACGTGGCCTCGTCGAGGAGCAGCACCGGGGCGTTTTTGAGCAAGGCGCGGGCAATGGACAGACGCTGCTTTTGCCCGCCCGACAGGCGCACGCCGCGCTCGCCGATCAAGGTGTTGTAGCCTTCGGGCAGATCGCAGATGAATTCCTCGGCATTGGCCGCACGGGCCGCTTCCTCCATGTCGGCTTGGCTGGCCTCGGGGCGGCCAAAGAGGATATTGTCGCGCACGGTGCCGTGGAAGAGAAATACGTCTTGGGGAACAGAGGCGATGTGGCCGCGCAGATAGTCCAAGGGCAGGCTCCGCACATCGCGCCCTCCCAATTGCACTTGGCCCTTTTGCGGGTCGTAGTAGCGCGGCACCAAGGCGGCAATGGTACTCTTGCCAGCGCCCGTGGGGCCGACCAAGGCCACCACCTGTCCGGCTTCTACCTCGAAATCAATATCGTGCAGCACGGGCTGATCTGGCTCGTAGCCAAAAGTGAGACGGTCGAAGCGCACAGACCAGTCCAGATGGGCTGGAGCCACGGCGTTGGGCGCGTCGACGATAGTGGGTTTTTGCGCCAGCAGGGAGAAAATTCGCTCGGTGCTGGAGGCTGCTTTCTGCAGCACGTCGTTGATGGAGGCCAAGCGCAGAAAAGGCTCGTAGATATGCGCCATATAGGCGACGAAGACAAACAGATCAGCCACGGAAATACCGCCTTGCAGTGCATCAGTGCCCCCCGCCCAGATCACCAGCACCACCCCTACCCCACCGGCTCCTTCGATTAGGCCAGAGGGAATAATCGAGATCTTGTTGGCGTCGATCATCCGGTCGCGGTAAGTCCGGCTGCGGGCCTCAATGATGCGGGCGCAGCGCTCTTCCTGGACGAACGATTTGATGACCGAGACGCCGGAGAGGTAATCTTGCACTTGGGCCACCAGCTCGCCCAAGCCACCCCGTACTCCGGCCCACATGCTCCGCACCCGCGAGACGTAGCGAAAGACGAGGAAGGCGGTCAGCGGGATGGGCAACAGTGCGATAAGGGCGAGGCGGGCGTCTAGGACGAACAGCACGGTCAACATGGCACCGGGAATGACCAAGGCGATGAAGGTCTCGGGAATGCCGTGGGCGATAAAGTCCTCCACGGTCTCCACGTCGTTGATGGAGCGGGACATGAGTTCGCCGGTGCGGCGCTGGTGGAAAAAGCGGTGCGGCATCCGTTGCAAATGGCGGTACACCCGATTCATGAGCCGGTGCATGACTTGATAGGCGGCGACATGCGAAAACAGACCGTACCCATAGCGCACCAAGCCTCGGATCAGGTAAGAGCCCAGCAACAAGAGCGATAGCTTCAGCAGACCAGCCGAGGAGCCGCCTCCTTCGGTGAGCCATTGAATGAGGCGGCGGATAACTAAGGGCGGCAGCAGGTTCGCGGCGACAAAGAGGAATCCGCAGCCAATGGTCAGGGCTAGGAGGGTGCGTTGGGGACGGACGAGGCGATAGAACTGGCGGATGAAATTCACGGGGCGGTCTGGTCCATGGTTTTTCTGGCCAAGGTTCAAAAATAGAACAGCAGCAGCGGGATTTCTACCTCGTCCGGGGTCAGCCCTCCGTGGGCACCGTGCTTTGTCATCTCGAATTTGTCTTTTTCGTACCACCAGACCGACTCGCCAGCAAAGGGCAGGACGACCAAGTTGCCCACTCGGTCTAGAAAGCGGGAGGACAGCGGCAGTGGCCCAAAGAGACCCGCTTCGATCAGGTCCACGGTGCGGCAAACTTGGGCACAGCCTTCGAGTTGACGGGTCAACAGGGCGTGGGCTTCGTCGAGCCGGTCGTCCTCGACGTAGAGAAAAAAGTCGCGGCACGCACCGGCCGGAACTAGAGGTCGGCCAGCGCGGTCGGTGCGCAGCATCGGAACCAAACCAGGGAAACGAGTCTCGTCATTGAGGTACACGGTGGTTTCCGGATTGACCGCAGCCTGACCGTGATCGGCGATAAGGGCGAACAGAGTGCGCTGCAAACGACCGGCTAGCGGACGCCAAAAGAGCCGCTCGACTGCGGTTAAAAAGGTGTCGATTTCGACTTGAAACTGCGGCGAGTCCGGCCCGTAGCAGTGGCCTATAAGGTCGATCTGGTCGAAGTAGAACAGGAAATAAGCCGGTCCCGAACGCGGTTTTTGCAGCAGCGTCGCCAGATTGGTCAGGGCCTCGGAAAAGGTGTAGCAGGGATGGACTTGGGCACCTTGCAAGTATGTGTCAGAGCAGGTCGAGGGCGTAAAAGCCCGGCTTTGAAAAACGAAACTCTCGACCCCTAACTGACCCAACTCCTGGTATAGCGTGCCTTGGGGAAAGACGGTCTGGGCCGCTTCCCGAGGCAGCGAATTGGGCTGTTTGCTATCGGCGCGGGCAAAGGGCAACGGGGTGATAATAGCGTCGAGGCTCGGCTCGTAGTACTGCCATTCAAACACGCCGCTGCGCCCGGGTGGCAGTCCCGTGTGAATACAGGTGATGTGGGCGGCGGTGGTAGAAGGAAATTGCGCGGTAAGACGATTCACCGATCCCCCGCGGCCAATATCGCTTAGGAAGGGATAGCGGTCCTGGTAGCGCTCGAAGAAGCGCCAGCCAAAGGAGTCAACAAAAAAGAGCACCACCGTGTCGCAAGGGCCTACAGCCGTCAGCAGCGCCGGATCGAGGCCGGGCGATCCTTGGCCGGTCAGGATCCATTTGATGGTGGCCGGCAGGTCGGCAAAACAGTGGCCGTTATAGCGGGGGCGGATGAAGCGGTCGTCGAGCACGATACTCATAGGATCTGCTCGATCATCGGTCAAAGCAGACCGCTGATCTGGTCAACGGGCGAAAAATATCCAGCGTCAATCATGTTCTGCAACAGGAGATCGGCTTCTCGGAATACTTCCGGAGTGATTTGGGCGCGGGGTCCATAGCGATCAATCAGCAAATCAAAGCGACCTGATAGAGCAAAATTGCTCAGTACAATGGTATCAAAATAATAAAGAGCTGCCTCAGGCACGCCTGACGTCTTGGTCGCCATAGACATTTTGCTGGATAATGCCCCTTTCGTCGAGCCAAATCCTCAAGTCCAGAACATGCAGCCCCATTGCTTGGGCCAGCTTACCCAAGCTGATATAGCCACCTTGGTACGCGGCTAAGGCCCGGCTTTGCTGTAGCGGCAGTTCGGCCATGGAGAGCTGATAGCAGGCCGAAATAGCTTCGCGTGCCAACTGCCCCTTGCTCTTGCGGCGACTTTGGGCCAATCGTTCGAGTTGGGCGTCCATCTCTCGGTCCAACTTGATGCGTAGGGTCGTTTCTCGATTCATAATTCCTCGTTGAAGCTAAAATGTCTGAAGCCTTGTCCAAACAAAGCTTAAACATAGAACAGCAGCAGCGGGATTTCTACCTCGTCCGGGGTTAGGCTCCCGTGGGCCAAGCCGTGGCCGGCAAAACAGTGGCCATTATAGCGGGGACGTATGAAGCGATCATCGAGCACGATGCGATCGAGACTCACAAAAAGCGCGTAATCCCAAAGCCCAAGCGCCAGTTGTCAGGAGCTGCGTCGTCGGGTGCTCCAACCAAGTACTGAGCTGGACTAAGGCGCGTATTATTGGTGGCGAAAATGTAGAAGGTATGTCCTCCCGTATCGATGGACAGGCCCCAAGCCAGCGAGTTGTGCGAGCGGCCCGCTTCGCCCGGCAATAGAATGCCCTGATATCCGGTCAGGGTCGGACTGTACTCCAGCCACACGCCCCACGTATCGTCAAAGTAATACTGGACATACGTTCCCAGCGTAAAGGTGTATTGCGTATCGACGCTGAAAACGGCGCTGTTGTACAGATAGGAAGGCACCAACCCGATGCCCAACCTGTCGTCCAGCAGCGCATTGAAAATCAACTGCCCATAGTACTGAAAGTTGTCAGCCGCAGCCGCCTTGCGCTCGACAATAGCCGGCATTTCCGTATTCCAAGCTATGCCGACGTTTAGGGCCAAGACCGCTGGCAAGCGCTCGTGGGGAAATTGCAGCCAATGGTACTGCAACTGCAAGTCCAAATTGTCCAGCATATTACTCCGCCCCAAGGTCGCCATCAGCCGGTCGCTGAGGCCGTAACTAAGCGAAGTGCGGATATTGGCCGGCCCATCAAAACCGAAATTAGCCTTGTATCCCTCGTCAATGGCCGGGAGAAAGCGGTGCGAGATCTCGTAGTGGAAATCGCCTTGGGACAGCGTTTCTGCGGTGGGATAATTGGCCGTCCTAATCGCGCTGAATAGCTCTAGGCGGGTTTTGATCGGCATAGTCGCCTGCCACGACGGCTGAGCACCAGCCAAAGCCGGCAACAGCACTCCCAAGCACAAGACGCGAATGTTCACGGTCAATCCCTCCTACCCTATTGTACGTGCTTTAAGTAAAACGAGACCTCAATGGCAATTTCCTGACTCACCTTGACAAAGGCCGCTAGGGACGGTGCCTCAATGTTGTAGTCGGCCAGCTTAAAGGTGAAAGCCGCCTCGACCTTGGAGCGCCCCTCTTCCACTACTACGGTACCGGGCACCTCTACGGCACGGTCCACCCCGTGCAAAGACAAGATGCCCTTGGTTTTGACGCGATAGGCGACCACCGTGGAATCGACCGCGGCGTGTTCGGCGATCTCTCCTTTGTACACGGCCTTGGGCCACTGGTCCGTGTCCAGCACTTGGCGCATATCGCGGTCCCGCTTGCCAATGCCCGTATCAAAGCTGGCTAAGTCCACTTCAAAATGCAGTTGGTCCTTTGCCGCAAAAAGCGAGTCGCCTTCCCAATAGATAAAGCCGTCGATTTTATCAGTCGTGCCGGTAAAAGTGAGGGCCACCACTTTGGATGTGAACGCGACTTGATTGCCCTCGGCCTTTTTATCGACGTGCCATTCGCCGCCGTGGACGGCCAAGGGCGAGCAGATCAGGAACGGGACGAGCCAACGGATACACGTCGCCCGGCAGTTTAGAGTCAAATTAATCGTTGGGAGCCCCCTTTTCTATCCAAGCGCGCACTGTTTCGAGCGCCTCCGGTGTCAGGTACGGCCCGCCAGGGGGCATGCGGGAGCCATCGATATCGGCGTCTGCCAAGAGTTTGAGATACAGGTAGCTGTTGTCGGGATCGCCCGGCTCGACCAGTGCTATGCCACGGCTGCTCTCCACATTGACGATGTTGTCGTATGCTTGGTCCACAGACAGGTTGGGCCAAGCGCTGTCGCTGTGGCAGCCGCTCAAAGCGCAGGAAACATCGAATATGGTCTCTTGCACCTGTGCAAAGGTCGCCGGTCCTTCGGCGGCAGAGTCTAATACCATATCCGTACTCGTGGTCGGACCGTAACAAGACGCCCCCGTCCATACCAACGCGACGAGCACGACGAGTGCTTTCATGGCCTTTCTCCTTGGGATGTGCTACATCCGCAAGCTAATCACGCTGGTCTGGCTCTGCAACACGCGGGAGAATGGACCTTTTGAATTTAGAACGCACTAGCTCGGACCAAGAGAGGCCAGCTCAGCTTGCTCACAAGCTCTTCTCGATCGTCGCGACAATCTCGTCTGTATCCCGTACGATAGGATTCTCTAGGATCAGCCCCTGTGAGTCCACCAAGTAATACGAAGGAATGCCGGTCACTTGGTAGGACTTGGCCACGTCTGAGCTAAAGCCGTTAGCGCGCACGTGGACGCCTTTGATCTCGTGTTTGTCGATCGCCTCTCGCCAAGCAGCCTCGTCTGTGTCTAGCGACACGTTGAGGAAGACGACCGGCAGAGCAGCCGTTCTTTCCTTAATTCTGCGGAGATCGGGCAGGTCGCTAATACACGGTCCACACCAACTCGCCCAGAAATCGAGCAGCACTACTTGCCCCTTGAACTGACTTAGCGATACGGGCTGACCGTCGAGGTCGTCAAGGGTGAATTCGGGCGCGGGTTGTCCGGGTTGTAGCTTCAGGACTTTATCCAGAACCGCTTGGATGGCCTCGGTGTACTCTGGATGCGGATTGATCTGTTGAAAGTCTTCCCACTTGCGTTGGGCCAACGCAAAAGCTTCGCTGCCGCCGTGCTCAAACCCACCGATCAGCTCTCTGGCCAAAAACCAGTAGAGCACTCTTCCTTCCAGTTTTTCCTTGGCTAGATTGTATCTTTTCGAAAAACTCCAAATAATCCGGGATCCGGTATCAGCGTATATCGAGTCGGGCTGGGCTTGGCTGGCCTCGGATAGACCCAAGCTGGATAGATCGGTCTTCTCGGACAGCCTGAGCGGTTGCCGATGTTCGTACATCGAATCGAGCTGGGCTTGGGTCGCCTCGGATAAATCAATCGCTGACAGATTGACCTTTTCGGACAATTTAGGTGTCCTCTCGAACGACTCCATCTGTTCGTTTAGAGGCATGAAGAACATCAATGCTCCATCCGTCGTATCCACCCTAGCCACTTCTTCCTTACTCGAAGAAATGGTAGTATAAGATCTGCCATTTCTTTCAAAGAAGGAGTCTAGCTCGGCTTGAGCGGTCTGCGAAAGACCAAACGCCGACAAATACAACATATGGGATAGCTTGGGAGGTTTCTTTTTTTCGTACAGCGAGTCGAACCGGGCCTGGGTAGCCGCTAACAACCCAACTGCCGACAAATCGACCATCTGCGACAGCTTGGACCGCTGGCCCTCCTTTTCGTACAGGGCGTCGAGTTGGACCAAGGTCTCTTCCGACAACTCCAGATCCGATAGATCATATACCTCGGATAGCTGCCAAGCTGGTCTGGGTACCTCACCTAACTTCCTGCGCTCACTGGGCAAGGGGCCGATAGCCCCATTTGGCCGCCTAGGTGATTTGGGCATCTCCGACTCCCAATCCAAGGTTCGGACTAGAAAGGTGTTATAATTGCCTACGCCAATAGCCTTCTCATCGACTAGGGGAATTTCTTGGAGGAAGTCGTAGTACTCCGGGGGGAGGTCTCTGTTCTCATGGTGGTTGGCAAAGCGGTACTCCGTTGGGTAGGAAATCAGGAGTCTGGCCCACCCGTAGTTGAAGTAGGCCGTTGCATAGTCGACGAAAATCGGAGATAGTGCGTATTCTTCGCGCCCTTCAGTCAAGAATTCCAACTGATCCCGCAGCCACTGGTCCGCTTGGCGAGAAAAGTCCTCTACCTTCAGATCTTCGTAGTCCAAGCGAAGGCCGCGAAAGCGCGGCAGCAACTCGGCAAGGAAGCGGCTGTTGTCCGCGTTGGAGCCGCTGAACGAGTAGGAAGGACCGAAAAAGCCCTCCTCCACGACTATGTGCAGACTATCGCCGGGTTCGACGAAGAAGATGAAGGGACTGTGCTCAAAGAGGAAGTGTCCAATCCACTGCATCCATTTCGGCTGTCCGCCCTCATAATGCCCCCTAGCGAGGGCACCTCGGACGACGGGCAACTCGCAGGCGAAGCGGTTCAGGCTGTCGAGCACAACCCGCTCCTCAGCGCTTCCTAGCGCCGACGGCGGCTGGTAGCTAAATGTGATCTCCCGCGCAGTTGGATCCCGAATCTCGCCGGTGATGATCGCAACCGATGACTGGCTCTGAGCACTGGCCAGACAAGCGCTCGACGCCATCAGTATGGACATTAGGACGCTACCGTATGTGTTCGTCATGAGGCTTCCTTCAAAATTTAGGTTTAACAACTGTCATTTATACGGATTGGACCGCAATTTCGTTCAAGGTGGCGAGGGCTCCGATGAGTTTCATATCGTCCTCCAAACGAACATCGGGAATGCTCCTCAGTCGTCCTGCAGAGCCTCGAAGACGACGAGGTTGTTTCTCATAACCGCGCAGATATGATCGCCCGCTAGGATGGGGGCTAAGTAAGGTTTCATATCGGAGGGACTGTAAATGCTCCACCCCCCTTTCTCCTCTGCAAAGCCCAGCGTCTTCCGCTTCCACAAAGCACCGTACTCGGCCACGGCATAGGCACCGATCCCGTTCGGTCTGAGGGCGTAGGCAAAATCCCCGTCCATGGTCAGTCCACTAGAGAAATACTCATTGGGAACATAATCGACCTCCACCGGCCTCCGCAGATCGACTATGTCTAGCACGGCTAGCTCTTGGGGCCAGTATCGCTGGATATATGCTTTGTCACCGCTCAGCGAGATGGGGCCCAAGCCTGGCGGCACAGCGATTCGGTAGAAGTGCTCGCCGTCGGGTCCATGCTGGCGCATCTCCAGTGCCTCCAGCCCCCAGCTAGCCTCTTCCAGCCTCACCTGGAACGAGACAGAGAGCCGGTGATGGATTTTTTCGATGGATTCCTCATACCGCTTGGAGGGGCCAAAACGGCGCAAGGGCGTCCGGCTCAGCTCTTCAGGCCGACGAGGATCGGTTAGATCGAGAACGACAAAATCGTGGCCCAAGGTCAGGAAGGCATGCGGGCCAGCCAAGCACATCTCCCAGTTGTTGTTGAAGACGTGTTTATTCAGATCTGCGATGGGCAGCACGTGGACTGGTCGGGGTAGCCCGCCTTCCCGCACGTCGTAAGTGTGCAGTTCAAGCGATTCGATTCCAAGCAGACCGGCGTACAGATATCCCTCCCATGAGTCCCACCCCACCAGCCTAGGAGTCTGCTTCGGCGATAAGAGGTCCCGCGCCCCAATGGGATAGAGAAATCGCCGTGCCCGCAGTTGGGGGCGCTCGGGCTGGCTGAGATCGAATACGGCCACCCCCACACTATCTTGCGCCACGGACGATCCCCAGACGTATGCAGTCGAGCCGGACAGGGCCAGCCGCCAGAGTTGCCAGCCCTTTATTTCCGCCCGGCCGATTTCCCTCGGTGCCCGCCAATCTGCCACATCCACCACGCTCACCCCTTGCTCCAACAGCACCACCGCCAACCGATCTTTCAGTGCCAAATCTACGACGGACTCCTGCTGATACCAGAGGCGGCCCACCGGCTTGACCGGCTCTTCTATACGCTGAGACTGCGTGGCATCCAACCACATCACAATACCCCCAGCAATCAGGGCGAGCACACCTACAGTCCACTGGAAACGCCTGTTCGCCTGCGTTCTAAACGCCCGGCAGACCCATAGCAACACACCGCCTGCTAATAGGACAGCACCCGCAATTCTAGCTAGCAGCAGCGACGGCTCGAACGCTTGGCGTAGAATCTTGGCATCGCGCTCCAACACCGTGTGAAAGACCAGCATGAGATAATACGAGACAGGCTCGAAAGACAATAAGATGAAGCAGAATAGCCCGACCCAAGCTGTCATCAGGCCGATTATCACTGCTTGGGTGGAACGGTCGGAAAAAGCCGAGGCGAGGAACACCGCAGTGTACAGGATCAGAAAGAAAAAAAACCACAGCAGGACAATGCGGACGTACCCGACATCCGTCAGGATCGTCTCCAGATACAGAGGGGGGAAGGAAGTAACCGGATCCCCCAAAAAGCCCCATAGGAAGTGGGGATTTCCCCATTCCGGCAGCCCGAGGTACACTCCTGCCCAGTACGCAGCTAGTACAACCAGCAACCCGGCGGCCCCCACCACAAACTTCACCCCCAGCAACCAGCCGCGATCCAACGGTCGGATAAACAGGAAGGGCAACGTCCCCCGGCTCCGCTCACCGGCCACCGCGTCCATGCCCATCAGCACAGCGCCGAAAAAGCCTATCATATAGCATATTAACTCAAGAGGATAGGCCGGGGCGTTATGGGTTAGCAGCCCGACGAATAGCCCCAAGCAGACACCGACGACGATTTTGTAGATCGCCTCGCGCCCTTCTTTCCAGATCAGCGCCCGTAGCGGCTTCGACCTGAGCTCAGCCGAAGGATTCACGATTGGCCTCCTTCCGCGTCGTGGACGTGGGCGACGAAAGCATCCTCCAAGCTTAGATCCATCACGTCCGCGATCCGGCCGCCCTGCGCTTCTATCTGGGCGGCTTGTTCTGCGCCGTATCCCATCACCGTCAACAGCCGCTGCGCCCCCTCCCCCCGCATCTCCCGCAAGCCGGAGATACCAGTCAATTCGTCCGCATCTTCCGCCAAGCGCACCACCACCCGCTTAGCCGACTGTTTCACCTCATCCACCGTCCCTTCCACTTGCAGCCGACCCGCCTCGATAATGGCCACCCGGTCGGCCACCCGCTCCACCTCATGCACCAGATGCGACGACAGAAAGACTGTGCGCCCCTCCTCTTGGATTAGCCCGATAATGCTCTCGAGAAAGTCGCGCCGCACCACCACGTCCAGCCCCGAGGCTGGCTCGTCGAGGATCAACAGCCGCGGCTCGTGCCCCAGGGCCAAGGCCAAGGCCAGTTGGGCATTCATGCCGCGAGAGAGGTGCTTGACCTTCTGTTCCGGGTCCAAGCCGAAACGGTCTATGAAGCCCTCGACTTTGCTTTGATTCCAAGTCTCGTAGAACTGGCCCGTGAACCAGACCAACTCCCGCACCTTCATCCACCCGTACAGGATTGGATTCTCCGCTACGTACCCTACCTGCCGCCACAGCGCCAGCGAGTCCCGTCCCGGATTTAGTCCTAGCACCTCTACCTGCCCGGCCGTGGGTTGGAGCAGGTTCATCAGTATTTTGATGGTCGTGGTCTTGCCGGCTCCATTGCGCCCCAAAAAGCCGCAGACCGCGCCGGCGTGTACCTCTATCTGGAGATCGTCCACAGCCGTGCGCGGGCCAAAGCGGTGGGTCAAACCCGCGATGGCGATTGCTGTATCCGTCATGTCGATTCGCTTTCCTCTTTGCCAAACTGGTTCAGACGCTTCTGAAAGATCTGCTGCATCTCCGCCGGACTCATCCCCAGTTCAGTCGCCTGGACCAGTGCTTTGTCGATCATTTGCCGCACGATCTCGAATTTTTCCTCCTGACTCATGCTCACCTCCTTTTCAGCCACATAAGTGCCCATACCCCGCTTTTTGTAGATCACCCCGTCGCGCTCCAGTTCCAAATAGGCCCGCACCACGGTATTGGGATTAATCAAGTACTGCCCGGACAGAGCCCGCACCGAGGGCAATTCGTCGTGCGGCTTGAGCACTTTGGTGGCGATCTGGTACTTCACCTGCTCAATGATCTGCAGGTAGATGGGAACCCCACTGGACGGATCTATGCGCAATGGCGACTCTCCTTAGCTGTCCTGCCCCTGTCTAGTGGTAATTGTGCGCCGACTGTCGCGTTTCATAGTACCTCCTCGTCGATATTTTCTTGCAGTGTCGGTGTATCGCAATACCGATACACTGACATAATAAAACATCTCGTATGCTTAGGCAAGTATTTTTTCCCAGTAGGCAAAAAAATGGGCCAGCGTTTTATACTGACCCATTAATTGCAAAAAATATTATACCAAGAGCTTAGGCCGGGAAGGGCTCGTAAAGAGTTTGCCGGAACTTACAAGGAATGCCTGCGCCGCTTGCTCACAAGCTCTTCTCGATCATCGCCACAATCTCGTCTGTATCGCTCATTCGCCTAAGACGCTCCGCTATTAGCCCTTGCGAGTCTACCAAGTAATACGAAGGCAAGGAGTTCACTTGATAGGACTTGGCCACGTCCGCACCCCAGCCGTCCGCGCGCACGTGGACGCCTTCGATCTCGTGTTTATCAACCGCCTCTCGCCAAGCGGCATCGTCCGTGTCTAACGACAGATTGAGGAAGACCAAGGGTTGATCCGCCGCCTTTTTCTTGATTCTGCGGAGATCGGGCAGGTCGCCGATACACGGCCCGCACCAACTCGCCCAGAAATCGAGCAAAACCACCTGTCCCTTGAACTGGCTCAGCGATACAGGCTGACCGTCGAGGTCGTAGAGGGTGAATTCGGGCGCGGGTTGCCCCGGTTGTAGCTTCAGGGCCTTATATAGAGCTGCTTGGACTACCTTGGTGTATTCCGGGTGCGGGTTGATCTCTTGGAACTCTTCCCACTTGTCCTTGGCCCACGAAAAGAATTTGCTGCCGCGCTTGAAGCCCCGGATCAGATCTTCGGCCAGAAACCAATAGAGCACTCGCCCCTCCAGCTTTTCCTTGGCCAAATCGTATCTTGCCGAAAAACTATTCCACGACTCCAGAGTAACGATCCCTGTAGGTGTAGCTATCGAATCTAGCTGGGCCTGCACCGCCGCCGACAGGCCAAGACTCGATAGATCGATTCTCTCGGACAATTTGGGCTGTTGGGGGTGTTCGTACATCGAATCGAGTTGGGCACGGGCCGGTTCTGACAGCCACGAGAGATCGAGTTTCTCGGATAGTTTGGGCGGCTCTTTTTTCAGAGAATCCTGCCTTATTTCGAGTGGCAAGTAGAACGCCACAGAGCCACCCGTCGTATCCACGCTAGCCTCCTCTACATTATTTGAAGTGAAGAAGCTATAGGATTTGGACTTTTCATATAAGGAGTCGAGTTCGGCTTGGGCGTTCTCCGAAAGACCAAACACCGACAAATCAAAACTCTGAGAGAGCTTGGGCAGTCTCTTCTTTTCGTACACTAAGTCGAGCCGGACCTGAGCATCCGACAACAGACCAACTGCCGACAAATCGACCATCTGCGACAGACTGGGGCGTCTGTTCGCTTCGTACAAGGCGTCGAGCTGGGCCAAGGTCTCCTCCGCCAACTCCAAACCCGATAGATCGTACATCTCGGACAGCTTGGGCCGTCTAAATGGGTTGGGCATCTTGCCTAACTCCCCGCGATCTCTGGGCGGCTGGCCAATAGCTCTACTTGGCCGACCGAAGGGTCCGGCTTCATCTCGCCGTTCCCGCGCCTCCCAGTTCAAGGTCCGCTCCAGAAAAATGCGATAATCCATCGTGCCGATAGCCTGCTCATCGACTAGGGGAACTTCCTGCAGGAAGTCGTAGTACTTCGGGGGGAGGTCTCTGTTATCCTCGCCGTTGGCAAAGCGGTACTCCGTAGGGTAGGAAATCATGAGATTGGCCCACTCGTAGTTGAAGTGTGCCACCGCATAGTCGATAAACCCTGACGACAGCGCGTATTCCTTGCTCCTTGCGGCCAGAAACTCAAACTGATCTCGACGCCGCTGATCTACTTGGCGCTTGAAATCCTCGGCCTCCAGCCCCTCGTAATCCAGACGAGAACGACCAAATTCGGCCATCCACTCGGCCACGAAGCGGTTATTGTCAGCTCCTATACCGCTAAACGAGTAGGAAGAATCGGCAAAGCCCTCCTCTACGACCACGTGCAGACTGTCGCCGGGTTCGACGAAGAACATCGACCGCACTTCATTATAATAGGCCCTGACGAGGGTCCCTCGGACGACAGGCAGCTCGAAGGCGAAGCGGTTCAAGCTGTCGAGCGCGACGCGCTCCTCGGAGTCTTCCAACGCCGACGGCGACTCGTAGCCAAATTTGATTTCCCGCGAAGTTGGGGACTGGATTTCGCCGGTTATGGTTGCAACTTGTGGCTGGCTCTGGGCGCTTTCTGCCGCTAGACAAGCACTCGACGTTATGAGTATGGCAATTAGGAAGCTACAATATGCGTTTGTCATACGGTTCTCCATTTAAGGTCTGCTCAAGGGACGCCTGCACAGAAGGCTTGTTCCTTTCAGCTAGCCGTACGCGCCGTGATCGAGGAAGCCGAGCAACCTTTTCAACCGGGGATTCGCATTTTTGTACACATGCGGCGGCATTTGGTAGTTCATAAACGGGTAGTACTTGTGCCCGACGACCCGGCGCGCATACGTTACTTGGGTGATGTAGCGCGTGCGGTCGCTGCGGTTCGGCCCGCCGCGATGCCACACCTGATTGTTGAACATGACGACGCTCCCCGCCAGCGCGCTGTTGTGGACGATTTTGTCTTCCCACTCGGAGCCCTCGATTTCGACCGGCTGTTTGCCTAACAGGTGCGTTCTCGGAATCACTTCCGTCCCGCCGTGCGCCGGCGTATCCACATCGGTCAGATAGTAGTTGGCCGTGAAGAACAGCACCGGGAGGTGGACGTTCGGCGGCGGCTTGCCGTCTGTGACGGCGTAGTGCGGGGCGTCGTCCTGATGCCACGTCGAGAGGCCTCCGCCCGGAAGCGTCTGGAACGAGTTGTTGTGAATCACGTGGCAGTTCGGTGCCACCAACGCCTCGGCGAAGCTCACAATCGGTTCAAGATCGAACAGGCGCAGGTTGGCTGCGCTCGTCTCGAATAGCCGATGCGCGAGCTTCGTGTACTCGCTGTAGTTGTTCAGTCCATTCGGATTGTCCGCCAGCGCCCGGTCCAAGTCGGCCCGCAATTGCACACACCAGTCCAGCGGCAGGACGTTTTCAACGAGCAGATACCCATCGCGGTGAAATTGCTCGACCCACTGGGCGATTTGTTCGGCGGATTGTTTGACCCCGGCGAGAGGGAGTTTTTTCGACATGATTGCTCTACCTTTGCTGGAACCAGCCTCGGAGAGCAATCAAATGCAACCCGACAGCCGGCACAAGATTCGCGATCTGACATATTGACGTAGCATGGATTCCGTGCTACAATGCTATCATGATTCAATTGTTCCGATGTACTGGTACCGAAGACATCTTCAATGGACGAGATACACGTGCCGCACGCGGAGTCTGTCCATCGTCATTGTGGACTGTAGCGGCACGAAAGCTTGAACAACTGGACTCAGCCGATGAACAGCGCGACTTACGCAGTCCACCTGGCAATCATTTCAAGGTGTTGCGGGGCAATCGGTCTGGGCAATGCACTATTCGGATCAATGACCAATACCGAATTTGTTTTGTGTGGTCTGATGCTGGTCCTCAGAATGTCGAAATCGTCGACTACCACTAATTACTGAACAAGAGGAGTCAATCATGGTACGTATTCCAACAGACCGCGTTCCGACTCATCCAGGTGAGATGCTGCTAGAGGAGTTTCTAAATCCCTTAGGTTTGACGCAGCGCGAATTGGCTGCTGCCATTCACGTTCCTTATCAGCGGGTCAACGAATTGGTGAACGGGCGACGTGGCATTACCCCTAGCACAGCTCTACGCCTAGCAAAATATTTCGACGTGTCGCCCGCGTTCTGGCTAAATCTCCAACTGCGCTGGGATTTGTATCACGCCACCCGATCTGAAGCTCGGGAACTAGAGGCGATTGAGCCACGCACTATAGGGGTAGCCACCTAACCCAAAGGAGACTCTATGTACATCCAAGACCAACTCCCCCACGACCGCATCACCGACGACAACTTGAGCTACTACAAAGCCATTGGCGTCGATTACCTGACCATCAACTCCCTCCCCCTCGACCTGCGCACCTATCCCGAGATGGTCGAGTACCTACGAGAAGTCCGCGCCCGCGCCGAAAAAAACGGCCTCCGCCTGTACAACGCCGCCCTGACCGGCCCGGACGAAATCACCCTCGCACAACAAGACCGCGACGCCAAAATCGAGGAGTGGTGCAACTGGATCCGGGCCATGGGCACCGTCGATGTCCCGACTCTCGGTTACAATTTCAAACCCGTAGGCAACTTCCGCACCCCCTCGGATACCGGCCGCGGCGGCGCCCACTACAGCACCTTCACCTACTCAGAATACGAAAAAGAGAACCACGACTATCCAGCAAAGCACATCGACGAGGACGGGATGTGGGCCAATATCGCCTACTTCCACCAGCGCATCGTCCCCGTCGCCGAAGAGGCCGGCGTTACCTTGGCCCTGCACCCGGACGATCCCCCGCTGCCCGAGCCGATGGGCGGCGCCGCGCGGATCGTCTCCACCCTGGACCAATACGAGCGCATCTTCGCTCTCAACCCCAGTCCCCAAAACGCCATGTTGTTTTGCCAGGGCTGCGTCACCGAAATGGGCATTGACGTGTACGAGGCCATCCGCCGCATGGGCCGCCAAGGCAAAATCGCTTACGTGCACTTCCGCAACGTGCGCGGGACGCCCAAGGATTTCAGGGAAGTCTTCATCGACGAGGGCGACGTCGATATGTATAGGGCGATGCAGACCTACAAGGAGGTGGGCTTTAACGGGCCGTTTATGATGGATCACACCCCGTCCATCCCCGACGACACAGGCGGTCGCCAAGGCCACGCGTACGCCACCGGCTTCATCCGCGCCATGATCCAAGCCGTCTATCGCTAATCATCAACCGAGGACAACATGACAACACCGACCCAAACTCAGATCACCCCCCATGGCGAACGCTGGCTAATCAACGGCCAAACCACGTATCACGGGCGACAATATCGCGGCTGGGAGGTTGAGGGTTTGTTGATGAACAGCCGCATGACAAACGCGGTATTCGACGACGAGAATCCCGTGACGCGGCAACTTTGGGCGTACCCAGACACGGGCCAATGGGACGCGGACCGCAACACAGATGAGTTTATCGCACAGCTACCAACCTATCGGGCACACGGGTTGTTGGCAGTGACCGTCAATCTACAGGGTGGGAGTCCTACGGGGTACTACCGCGAGGCGGGTTTCCGGGAAATTATGGCAGTTCGACGCATGGAAGCCAGCGACGATGTGATGTGGGCCGGCCTGCCGAGCCCGGCTTCGCAACCTTGGCACAACTCGGCTTTTGCATCCGATGGTTCGCTAAAACCTGAGTATATAGGCCGGGCCGAGCGGATCGTATCAGCATGTGACGGATTGGGGATGGTGGTGATCCTCGGATATTTCTACTTCGGGCAGGACGAGCGTTTGACGGACGAGGCCGCGGTGTGCCACGCGGTGGATGAGGCGACAAACTGGGTTTTGCAATCGGGGTACGGCAATGTGCTGATCGAGATCAACAACGAGACGAACGTCCCGCGTTACGAGCACGAGATCCTCCAACCGCATCGCGTGGCTGAACTCATCGAACGGGCGCGTTCCCACAAACTGGATGGGCGGCGGTTGTTGGTGGGCACTTCGTACGGTGGTGGTCGGGTGCCAGACGATGATGTGGTGGCGGCGTCGGACTACATCATGCTGCACGGCAACGGCGTTACCCAACCGGAGCGCATCGCTGAGATGGTTGCACAAACTCGCGCCTTGCCCAGTTACACCCCAAAACCGATTCTCTTCACCGAAGACGATCACTTCGCATTTGACGAGCCAGACAACAACTTCCTGTCTGCGCTGTCGGCCTATGCGTCGTGGGGCTACTTCGATCCCGGGGACGCGGCTGGCGGTTCGTCAACCTTCGGCGATTACCGCGATGGCTATCAGAACATCCCGGTCAACTGGGCCATCAACACGGATCGCAAGCGCGGGTACTTTGAGCTGTTGGCGCAAGTTACTGGGGTGCAAGCATAAATCCCGAGTATTGTCTCACGCTCCGCGCCATGATCTAGGCTGTCGATCGCTGATCCTCGCCAAGCGCGATTTGCCGCCGCAATGCCTACGGGGCTGTTTCCTTGCCAGCGCGGTCGGAATCGGTGCTAGCGGTCTCGTTGATCAGGGCTAGCATCCGAGAGACGAAGCGATGAACTACGGGGCGTTCCTGTTCAATCTCGTATTCTTCCATATCATTGTGGAAGAAATTCTTGTGGAAATCTTCCGCCGCCAAGAATCCGGCGAGAATGAGCGGGTCGTTATGCTCTTGCTCCAGCCGGAAAACGGCGTTTTTCATAGCGCGGTGGCTGCGGTATTGCCAGGCCCGCTGTTGGGCAATGGCGGTTACGATATGCGTGGCAGCACCATAGAGCTTTTCCGAAGCCTGTAAGCGTTCGCCGGCGGCAAATTCTCGATCAGAAGCATCCAGAAATTCCAAGGCGGTCTGCGTGTGCTCTTGGGCAGTCATTTCTCTAGCGTTCATAATTTTTAGTATAGACGACGTATGCAGGCACGTCAATTTCAGCCCGCGGCTACCCGAATCGCTTCTCCTATCTTCCGCACCTTGGCCTTGGTGTTGTTCGGGTGCATGGGCACCAAGACGGCGCGCGCCAACACGTCGAGCGAGTCTTGGCACGTATTTAGCTTGTATTTGACCCGCGCCTTGCGATTGGCTGGCAGCTTAAAGGGATCGAGCGCCGGATGATGCGCGCCTTGGTAGCGCAAAATAGGCTCCCAGCGCGTATAGACGTGGCGGCCGGTATCCATGGGCAAAAAGGAGGACACGCCTTGGTCGGCCAGTCGGTTGCGAAAAGAGCGCGCCTCGTCCTCAGTAGCAAACAAAAATCCTACGTGCGTACCGCACTCGTAGTCCAAGCTGTTGTTCTTTATCGACTCCAACCCCACCTCCAGCCCGACCTGAAGCAATTCCTGCTTGTGGGCGCGCATGGTCTTGAGCATCCCCCGAATTCGCCGCAATTGCACGTTGAGTATGGCCCCCTCGACTTCTGAGGCCCGGAAGTTGGGACCGGCAAATTGCAGCTCTTCGCGCTCTTCGTCGGGGTTCCAGTAAAAGGAGCAGCAGTCCACCGCCACTGAGCCGCGCTGATGCACCGCCTCGGCATTGGTGACAAACGCCCCGCCCTCGCCGCAGGTCATGTTCTTGAAGAAGTTAAAACTAAACGCGCCAGCGTGGCCCCAACTGCCCAACATCCGCCCCTCGTACCCGCCGCCCACCGCCTGACAGGCGTCTTCAAGGACGAGCAATTTGCGTTTGCGGGCGATCTTGGTAATTCGCTTCATATCACAGGGCAGGCCGACCATGTGGACCGGAATAATCGCCCTAGTGTGCTTGGTAATTCGCCGCTTTAAATCCTTGGGGCACAGCGTCAAGGAGTCATCTACATCGGCGATTACTGGAATGGCTCCAGCACCCAACACCGCCAAGGCGGTCGCCATGTAGGTATAGGCGGGCACAATCACCTGATCCCCCGGCCCCACGCCCAATCCCACCAATGCTGCGTACAGCGCCGAGGTCCCCGAACGCGTCATCCGACAGTGCTCTACGCCCACGTAGCGCGCCCAATTCCTTTCAAAGCGGTCGCATTCCCCACCCGATCCATAGCGGAAAATCGCGCCGCTGTCGAATAGCTGCTGTAGTTGCTTGATTTCTGCTTGGCCAATGCGATACATGATGCGCTCCTTTAATCCGCAGATAAACGCAGATAAACGCAGATAGGAAATCGTGAATAATCTATAAGGCTATCTGCGTCCATCTGCGGATAATTTTATACATGATGCGCTTCCTTAGATGAGTTCCAGTTCGACCCAGCGCCGAACTGAATTAATAAGATAAAGGGCGTCGGCCCGCGCCAATTCGCCGCTGGGCAACGGGCGTTCGCAGAGTTGGCCCTGAGCCAACAGCTCGGCGCGGAACGTGCCGGCCAACAGCCCGGATTCGACCGGGGGCGTGTAGCGGACGCCATCGCGCTCCAGCACCAAGTTGCCGATGCAGCACTCGGTCAGCTCGCCGCGCTCGTTGTACAGCACCACATCGTCGCAATCCGGGCGCACCGCCAACTGCCGGTCGTACATGGCCCTATGGGTCGTCTTGTGGTACAGCAAGGGATCGGTGCTATCGACCGGCTCGGCGGCCAGCGCCACCCGCAGCCGTCGCGGCGGCGCGAGCGCCTGATGCTGCACGCGGGTCTCGCCGTTGCGGGCCAGTAGCAAGCGCACCCTGCACTGGCCCTCCATAGCCTTGGTCGCGTCTTGCAACTGTGCCCGCACCCTGTCGTCCGCATAGCAAAATCCCCAGTACGCTGCCGACTGGGACAAACGCTCTAAATGACTCTCTAACAGAAAGTAATCCCCTTCTTCGTACAAAAGCGTCTCCAACAATTCAAAAGACGGACGCGGCCGGGCGCGCAAGACCTCGGCCTTGATGAGGCATTCGGCGTATTCTTCCGCAGCCGACGATTCCCAAACGATCCCGCCGCCCACGCCAAATTCGAGCTGTCCGCTCTCTCGGTCGAGATGCGCCGTGCGAATCGCCACGTTAAAGCACGCCTCCGGCCCCGGCGATACATAGCCCATGCAGCCGGTGTAAATACCGCGCGGGGCGCGCTCCAGCTCGGCGATGATCTCCATGGTCCGCACCTTGGGCGCGCCGGTCACCGAGCCGCAGGGAAAGAGCGCGGCAAAGATGTCGGGCAAGCTCACGCCGGCTTTGAGTTGGCTTTCCACAGTAGAAGTTAGCTGCCACACCGTGGGATAGCGTTCGACCGACCACAGGGCCGGAACCGCCACGCTGCCGACTTGCGATATACGCCCTAAGTCATTGCGCAACATGTCTGTAACCATCAGATTCTCAGCGCGGTCCTTAGCGGAATTTTGCAGGTCCTCGGCCCGCTGCAGATCCTCGGCTGCAAAGCGACCCCGTGGCCGAGTCCCCTTCATGGGCCGCACCGTGCAACGCCCGTCTTGCAGGCGGAAGAACAGCTCGGGCGACGCCGAGATTAGCACATGCCGACCCAAGTCGAAGTACGCGCACAGCGCGGACTCCTGCACCTGCCCCATGTCGCGGTACAACACCAGCGGGTCACCTCGGAAGCGGCTGTGCAAGCGCAAGGTGTAGTTGACTTGGTACGTGTCGCCAGCCGCAATGTAGGCGCGGATGCGCTCAATAGCGGTCTCGTACTCCTCCCGCGGTACCGACGGTTGCCACTCGTCTAGCTCGTAGGCACCCAAATCGACGCTAGGCGCAGCCACCGACGTCCGCTCCGCAAAGAGGCCAAAGTAAACCAAGGGAAGCGCTCCTGCCGGGCGAGTGGTAAAGGCCGGTTCCAAACCAGCCGCAGCCTCGTAGCAGACAAATCCGGCTGCATGCAGTCCTTGCTCCACTGCCCGCTCCACCGCGCTGAGGGCCGGGCGCACCTCGTCCGCTGCTGTAGCCACCACCTCGTCCACCAGATCGACAAACGCGAAGGAGCGCTCCTGCCCGCAGCGGGCATACGACGACAACAGCACTGGACTTTCTATAGCCATGTCTTTGGAAGAGTCCTCTTAGCACCGCCAACTACGCCGCGCCGGTCGCTGGGAGCGCTAAGATCGTTGCTAGCCTGCCGCCTCGCTAGGCTGGTACTCAATGCGCCGCATAAACCGCTCGCCCACATCGTAGTTTGGCTGGTCGGAGACAAAGCGCCACAAGCGCACGCGCTGCATCAGTTCGTAGCGCTGCTCGTTGCCCTCCCAGCCGTGGTTGGTCGATAGGATGCGACCGATCTCAGGATCGTCCAGATCCGCGGTGTCAAAGTTGCAGACCTGCGGCCGCGTCGGGTTGAGCCGCAACTTGTACATGAAGCGATCCTGCGCCGTGTAGTTGCTGCGCGCCCCGTGCCAGACGCGGGTGTTCCACACGTACATGGTCCCTGCCGGACAGGTCGCCCAGATTTTGCCGCGCATGTGGTGGTAAATGGATATCTCCCCAGTGCGCACGTTGCGGAATTGCGTTCCCGGCACCAAGAAAGTACCGCCCATCTCGTCTGTAGTATCCGCAGGGAACAGCGAGAGCTGGATATCGAAGTAATGGTCGCGGAAGTCGATGATCGAGTCTTGGTGCATATTGGGGCCCTTGGTTTGTTCGGCCTTGGTCAAGTGTGCAGCGTGGTGGTCGTACAGGGGATCGGGGCCGACCAAGGAGTGGATGAGTCCCTGCACCTGCGGCAGGCGGAACGCATCGCCCAAGGCCGTGCCTTTGGGCCAAGTCTCCTCAAAGGGGGTACCCACGGCGAGATAGCCCCGGTTGTGGTGCATCTCCTCAAGGCAAGCTCGGCACAAATCTTGGGGCACCATTTCTTCGAACTTCAAATACCCCGAGGCAACGAATTGCGCCATCTGCTTCGAGTTCAAAAGATGCTCTTTCACGATGTGGCTCCTTCCTCTTTTTGCAGTTCGTTGAATTTCGACAGCACTACCTGGTAGGGCAGCGGCCCCAGTTCATAGCCCTCTTGGGGCGAGCGATGTTTGAGTTCCGACATCTGGATGACTTGCCAGCCGTCGCGCATGGCCGCCATGGCGTTGTGGTAAGGAGGATCGCTCTCCTCGACCAAGTCGCCTAGGCCCGTGCCCTTGGAGGCTTCGTAGCGCGCCCAAGCTACTACTTGGGCGTCGAGTGCGGGGGTGGTCTGAAAAAATACGAGAATGTCTTGCACTGCGGACATGAAAATCCTTCCGGTGATATTGGGCAGCCTTACTGGTCAACCGCGTAAATCAGCTCCCACTCTTCGCTGATTTCACAAGCATCGCGCTATTCTGCCGTCGATTCATCTGGGTTTGTGGACGAATTCTGTTGATCCATTTCTTCTTCGGTTGCGACCAGTGCGCGGATGCGGGCGATTATCTCCGTGACGGTCTCGGCCACGGCCTCGAGCAGCGCAAAGCGGTCGTCCATGACCACCTCGGCACCGGCATAGCGGTAGCGCACTGCATAATCAGTCAGCCACGCTAGCTGCTCGCCAGCCGCGGTGTCGTTTTCAGCCGGATGCTGGCGCACGATTGCCACGAGCTTCATCAGGTCGTGGGTGTTGCGGTAGTCGGCGTCGAGCGCGGAAATCCAGCCCTTCAGCGCATTTTCAAGGGCCTGCTGCGCGTGAAAGCCAATGGCTTCTTGAGCAGCATTTGCCTCGACTAAAATTTTCAGAACGCCGAGTTCCCGCTCGGTATTGGCGATGCGTTGCTGTATATCGGGCCAATTGGTCGGTTGCGGGTTGTCGTAGGTCACTTTGTCTCCCTTGGCGTCCAAACCATCGCGAACGGCCTGCCCTGCCACGTGGTTGCGCGCCCGACGGCCGTCGTGGAAGGCCCCTTCGCTCATGCGGACCAAATCGACGTCTATCGAGCCGCCGTATAGTTCCTCGACTTTGCGGTGGGCGGCGGCGCTGGTGCGTTGGTAGGTCTGCTGGTCCACCGCACCGGAGCCGATGATGATGAGTAGGTCAATGTCCGAATCCGGGGTAAAGTCACCCCGGGCGCGCGAGCCGAACAGGATGACCTGGGCCGGGTGGACCACCTCGCCAACGGCGCGAGCGACGGCGCAGGCTTTGGGGTCGGGAGGCCGATGAGTGGAGGGCTTTGGCATGGTCAACTTTATATCGTCAAATTCCTTGGGCTACGCACCTAAGTAACTGATGTTACGCATGGGCATCGAGGTAATAGATGCTTCGACTCCGCTTCGCTCCGCTCAGCATGACATAGTCAAGCAGCAACCTAGCACTTGTCATGCTGAGCGAAGCGAAGCATCCCATACCTAGGAGCCTGTGCGTAACATAAGTAAGTAAAAGGATTGACTTCCCGTAAAACGGTTAAAAATATAAGCCCTAATCGGATAGGGAATGTCCTTTGCGTCAAAAAATTAGATTTTTTCAGACAACATCGTTAATGCGTCCGCGCCAGCGGCGTCCACTGAGATAGGGCGTCTAAGGCTGCTAATTCTTCGGATCCTAGCTCCACCTCCAGCGCCCCAAAGACCTCCTCCACGTGCTCGGGGCGGTCTGGGCCGATGATCGGCGCGGTAACATCCTCGTTGGCCAATATCCAAGCAACGGCAACTTGCGCCGGAGTCTTGTCCTGTGCCCGACCGATCTCGGTTAGCTTCTGCACGATGCGCTCGGCTTGCTCGCTCATGGCTGCGGCAAACCGCACGTCGTCCTGCCAAGCGCTATCCGTCGGCGGCTTTTGCCCGCGCCTAAAACGGCCACTCAACAAGCCGACAGCCAGCGGACTGTAGGTCATCATACCGAGACCGTACTGCCGACACAAAGGCAATATCTCCGGCTCTATTTGCCAGCGGTGCAACAAGTTATACTGATTTTGTAAAGTAAATAATGGGTCCATCCCCCCGCGATCGGCCGTCCACAGCGCCTCCACCACTTGGGCGGCGGTAAAATTGCAAGCTCCCACATAGCGCACCTTGCCCTGCCGCACCAAATCGTCAAACGCCCGCAGCGTCTCGTCGAGTTTGGTGTCTGGATCCCAGTTGTGCAGCAAGTAGATATCCACATAATCCGTGTTCAAGCGCTTCAGCGACCGCTCGATCTCGCGCATGATGGCGAAGCGCGACAAGCCGCGATCGTTGGGACCGTCGCCTATTTGGCTCCAGACCTTGGTGGTAATCACCAAATCGTCGCGCTTGCCCTTGATGGCCTTGCCCAACAGTTCCTCGCAACGGCCCTGAAAGTAGAAGTTGGCGCAATCGATAAAATTGCACCCCAAATCGAGGGCCGTCTCGACCGTGCGTATAGCGGTCGCCTCGTCCGTGTGCCCATGCCAGTATCCCCGAAAGGCCGTACCCAAACACAGCCGCGAGACCTTGACCCCGGCCCGTCCCAATCGCACGTAATCCATGTTTGCTCCTAATCTAAATGTTGGTTGGCAAGTCGTATGTCGGCGCATTAGCGTGCCGCTGCAAGCCGATTTCGAGGCGGATTTCAGTTCCCGGCGGCAAGGCTACCGCAAAGTGCGTGTCATCTACGGCAACGCGCTTGAGCGTCTGCTCCACGGGGGGCGCGGCATAGCTCCCTACCGCGCCCGGGTACGCACTCTCCAAGGAATTGTACGCAACCTCCCCAAACCGATGCTCGGCCAAGGTTCCGGCTTGCAGCAACACCTTGCGACTATCCAGCGCACTGAGGTTCACCAAGTGCACCACGAGGTGGTCCCGCTCCACCGTCTCGACGAGCGCGGCCACATCTGCTGGCAGGCCCGGTCGTTTGCGCTCGGTGTCAAAATAGCGCAGCGGGGCCATTAAGATGCCGCCGTTGTACAGGAGTTGCGGCGCACCCAAGGTCAATTGAATGAGCGCCTCGGTCGTCACCGGGTTTAGCTGCTGCCACCAGTGGATGTGGTTGTCGCGGAGGTCGCTCTCGTCGCGGCGGATAAGCTCCATCCGCCGATAGACCTGCGAGAGAGCCGCTTGGAGAATCTGTACCGGGTAGTCGGGGTTTTCGCCCTTGAGATAGCAAAACCACGGCGGCTCGTGGTACGCGTCCTCTTTGTTGTGGAACGGTACCACTGTGCGCCAGTCGTAGCGCTCTTTGGCGCGCAGCATTTCGAGCATTTCCCAATCGACTGCTGCTCCGCTCGCATTCCACAGCGCGGCCGGATACATGGCCGCCAGCGGCTGGAAGTCCGACCACCCTTTGGCCCCGTAGCAATAGGGCACCACAAAACTGACCTTGTCGTCGCCGAGCGCGGTTAGCTGGCCGATCCAGTGCACGCCCAAGCTCATCTCGATTTGGCCCAAGTCGGCCATCTTCCCCTGCTCTATAACCTTTCTTAGCTGGGTGCGGGGCAGTTCGAGATACTTTTCCTCGCCGGTTAGCAGATAGCAATGAGTCCCGGCCAAAATGGCCGCCATGGCGATGTTGTACAACCCGTGCGGCCACGTCCAGCCGTACATGCTCCCATACCAGCGCCCTTCCATGTATTCGCCGACCTGCCCGCTCAGCCCCACGTTGTCGGGCAACAGGCCCCCATTGGCCGCGGCCCGTTCGATCCACGCATCCACGTATTCGATCAGCCAAGCGCGGTATTTGTCGTCGCCGGTCAGGTAGAAGGCGTTGGCGATCAGCGAGGTGACGTGCAGGTTGGTGGCGCAATCGCCCCGCGTCATGCGCTCCTTCATGGCCTGCCCCATGCGCCGCGCCTTGGCCGGATCCTTCAGGTCCGCAGGCGTGTCAATCCCCTCTAAGTCCTCGTAGGGCAGGCCATAGCACGCCATCCCCGGGCTGTACCCATACGATGGCTCCTCGTCCTCTTCGTACAGCCAGCGCGGCCCCTTACTGCCGTTGTGGGCGCACTTGATGATCTTGTGCTCTGGGTCGTAGTTGAGGGCCTCTGGGTCTTCGTTGAGATAGAAACCAGCAAAGCGCCGCGCCCGCGCCACATTCTCGGCGTGGGTCGGGTCGGCCATGCACAGCAGGTAGAAGTAGATGTAGCTCTCGCTCTGGTGGAACTGGTCATAGCCGATCTCGTATTCCTTGTCCACGTGGCCGTACTCGACCATCAGCTCGGTAGTAGCCTCCCACTGCCGCTGACCCAGGGCGAGCAAATGGTCGCCGCCACCGAGCAAGTACAGCAGCGGCCAGTTGTAAAAGCTCTCGTAGAAATCGTCGGCTCCGTCGCGGGAATGGCGCAGGCCATCGCGCCAGATCAAACGGCCGTCGGGGTGGGTGTACTTTTCTAGGAATGGATGGACGGCGTCCTCCATCGTCTTGATTAACTGCCGCTCCAGCACGGCCCAAGCCGGGGGTTGTACTAGTGGCAAAGTTGCTTCAATAACGGTCATAACTTATTCTCTCTCTTTCTTTTACCTCACCCCTTCCCACCCTTCACACTCCACACCGATCCCGTAGTGTACGTATTCCGCTCCGAGCACAAAAACTCAATCACCTCGGCCACCTCCTCCGCGTCTGAGTAGCGCCCAATCGGGTTGCCCGGATCGCGCAGGTGCTCCTCGTCAAAGCGCGGCACCACCATGTCGGTCAGCGCCCGCCCCGGCTCGACGCCGTTGACGAACACCCCCTGCCGCGGCCAAGCATCGCCCAGCGCCTGAATAAACGACCACACCGCCCCTTTAGACACCGAGTACGGCACCTGATAGGGACTGCCGTGGCGCCCACCCGAAGAAATCGTCACGCAGCGCCCCCACCCCCGCTTCAGCATGTGTGGCACCGCCGCCTGATGCGCGTAGTACACCCCGTGGGCATTGATCTGCATAACCTTGGCAAATTGCGCTGCCGTCTGCTCGAAAAACGGCTTCTCCCACCCCAAGATACCAGCGCAGCACACGAGGATATCCAGCCGTCCAAAAGCTGTCATCGTCTGCGCCACCGCGTCGTGCACCTGCCCCTCGTCGGTCACGTCCGTCTCGACAAAGAGCGCCTGTTGTCCCATCGCCTCGATCTCCCGAACTCGCTCCTGCGCTGGTTCTGCCAGCACATCGACAATGACAATATGACGCCCGGCCTCGGCCAAGCGCAGTGCGGTCGCACCCCCGATGCCGCGTGCGCCCCCCGTAATCAGGGCCACCCGCTGCTCCACAGGTGCTGCAAATCGCAAATGTGCCATACTACCTCCCCTTGCTTGCGCGGTCGCGCAGTTTTTATAAAAATAAGCAGTCTAGCGCCACTAATAACCAACCCTGCCCCTTTACGATATATATGGAGCACACAAAATGAAAATCGAACAGATCGAATCCCTCCTCATCGGCAACGGCTACGTCGTCCGCATCACCACCGACACCGGCCTGACCGGCATCGGCCAAACCGCCTGCTGGGGTTACCCCACCGCCGTGCAGAGCATCGTCGATGTCTTCAAAGAATACCTCATCGGCCAAAATCCCCTCCGCATCGAACACCACTGGCAACACCTCTACCGCATGGCTCCCTTCCGGGGCACGGCCATCATGGGCGCCGTCTCAGCCGTGGATATCGCGCTGTGGGACATCAAGGGCAAGCACTTCGAGGTGCCGGTGTGGGAGCTGTTGGGCGGCAACGTCCGCGACAAGATCCGCCTGCACCTACTCTCCGGGGGCAGCACCCCAGAGGACAACTTCAACGCTGCACAAGCCGCTGTCGCCGAGGGATTTACCGCCATCAAGTTCGACCCCATCAAAACGGACTGCCACGACAAGGGCCAAGCGCGGATGATCCAAACCGCCGTCGAACTGACCGCGGCCGCGCGCGAAGCCGGTGGCCCGGATTTGGACCTAATCATCGAACTGCACCGCAAGCTAACGCCCATGGTCTCCCTAGCCCTCGCCGAGGCCCTCAAACCCTTCCACGTCTTCTTCCTCGAAGACCCAATCCAGATCGACAGCATCTCAGCCCAAGCCCACATCGCGCAAAAATCTACCGTGCCCTTTGGCAATGGCGAGCGCTTTGTGTCTATATGGGAGTTCCGCGAGTTGCTGGAGCAAGGCGGCCCCCAGTATTTGCGGCCAGATGTGGCCTTGGCCGGCGGCATCTCGCACTGTAAAAAAATCGCCGCCATTGGCGAAGCCTACCACTGCGCGGTGGTGACCCACAACTTCTTGGGACCACTGACTACCGCCGCCTCTCTGCACCTCGACGCCTCGATTCCCAATTTTATTACCCAAGAGTACACCAAAGGCGATGAAGCCCCGCACAACGCGGTCTATCGGTGCGCGTATAAGCGCGAGGGCGGGTACATCCCGATTCCCCAAGCCCCGGGCCTCGGCGTGGAGCTAGACGATGGGTTAATCGCGCAAACGCCCTACAAACCCATCAACAACGCCTCCACACCGCTACGCGCCGACGGCTCGGTGTCCTATGCCGTATAAGAGGAAATCGCCGACTGACCTCTTCTGCTAAACATGCCGACAACCACTACCCTAACACAGGAGGCCACATGAACGTCCTAATTTTATCCGGCTCAAACCATGGGTTTGCGGCCAGTGCCCCGGTCATCCACGAGTTTTTGAGCACGCACGACGATCTGTCCGTCGCGCTCGACGACGACAAGGACGTGTTAGCGTCAGATGGTCTGCGCGATTTCGATGTGCTGATCCACGGCACCGGCTTCACGCGGGTTGAGCGGCGGGAAGACGGCACCGTGCAGCGCGTGCCCGAACTGACGACCGCGCAAGAAACGGGGCTGTTTAATTTTGTCGCTGGCGGCAAAGGGCTGGTCGGCATCCACGGCACTGCGTGGTGGATTGGCGGCAAAGCCGTCGATCTACTTGGCGGTCACGCCAACTGGCACCCGCCGGGGTCGGCCTTCACTGTCTCCATTATCGATGGCGATCACCCCGTTGCGAATGGCGTGCCCGATTTTGACGTGGAAGACGAGATCTACATGTCGGCATGGGACCCGGCCATCCGCATCTTGGCCACCGCCGAGTGGAGCGGCCAACAGCATCCCCTAGCGTGGGTCAAACCGTACGGCGCGGGGCGCGTGTTTTACACGGCGTTGGGACACGGCCCGGGAACATTTGCGCACCTAGGTATGCAGCAGATGATGGCGCAAGGAGTGCGGTGGGCCGGAGGGAGCCTATAAAAACCCGCCCTGCGCGTCCGCCCACTGTCCACAGCGGATTTCCAAGGTCTGCGCCACCGGCGTCCGCAGGGCGATGAGCACTCGCAAACGCTCCTCGTCGATCTCGCTATTGCGCATCCGCCACATGGTGTGTTCCATGGCTCCCGGGCCAATGCGGATCGCGTCGTCGCCCACTCGGTAGAGCGCATGGCCTGCTTTGAGAAAGACCGTGTGCCCAGCGCGGCCCTCGACGAGCGCGCTGTCCATCTCCAAGGTACCGCCCGGCGCGAAGACCCCTTCAATCTGCAAGGGCACCCCATCGACGCCCTCAGAGGTGCGGATGTGGAGGTCAAAACCACCGGCCACCTCCTCGGCGTGCAACTCGACTTCCAGCGGCGACAATTCATACGTCTCCCGCCGCCCTCGCACCTCTTGCCAATTGTCGGCATTGACCTGCTCGGCAATCGGCAGCCAGTAAATCCCTCCCACATAGTCCTTTTCCGGGTAGATGCGGTTGCGGCCCTTGTGCTGCATCCGCACCCCTTTACCCGCTTCAGCAAACTCCTCACCGACAAACTGCCCGGTGGCAAAATAGGTCGATGAGATCTTCACCGCCGCCAATTCGGCCTGCCCGCAGACCACGCTGAAGGGCGCAGTCAGGCCAGCCGCGGCCGTAGCACTCACCGCGCCTTGGCGCACCCGCCACAGACCGGAAGTGGGATAGACGCGACTATAACTCTCGGGCAAAGGCGTCCGCTCTATACACATCGCTCGCCACTCGGGATGCAGGACGTAGTTCGGCAGGCAGACCAAACCACCGCCGCGCGCGACTAACAGATCGGCCACAGCCGCGTAAAAGCCATTGTCGTCTAAATGGGCCAAAGCGTGATAGCCGTCGGCCAAACCAGTCGGCACGGCTCGCGTGTCGCGGTCCTGGCGCGTGGAAATGCTCGTCACCGCAGTGGCGTCGGCGTGAAGGAGATGGTAGGACAAATCCAAGTTGTGCCGCACAGGCTCCAGCAGGTCGGGCCGTGCAAGCACTTGTGCTGCACGGATTAAGGCGCGATTGACTACGGCATTGTACACGCCTGTGCTCCGCTCGCTATACTCACCGTCGGCATTGATGTCAATGCCTTCGCCGAGGTACGCATCCACAGTCGCGCTCACCTCAAGTTCTGGATAGAGGGCTTGGGCTTGGGCCAATGCGGCGACTAGCACCCAACGGTGATTGGGCGTGTGGAAGCCACCAGCGACCATACCCGGGGCCGCGGTTTGTATCAACTCGCCCAAGGCGTCCGCAATCTCGGCGGCTCCCTCGTCGTCTGTGGCCTGTTCCCGCGCCGCAAACACGACCGGCGCGATCGCCTGTACCACAAAGCCTGTGTCCGGGGCTGAGTCAAAGTTAGTGGTCAGTAAGTCGAAACAACCCGACGGATTTCGATGCCGGCGGGCAAACTCGGCGGCGAGGAGGATCCGCTGCAAAAGCTCTTCGCTGCGGTAGTGACACGACTCGGGCAATAGATAGGCGTAGCCAAGCGACGCGACCGCGCTGATGCTTTGCGAACCCACCAGCCGATCGCCGTCCATAAAACCGCCGCAATACGGGCTTTCCGCGTCCAGCACTTGGCGCGTCAGCACGCCCACGACCTGCTGGTCTAGCTCGCCGACGAGCGGTTCGTACGCAATCACCGCCGCTTCTGCTCCACCGACCGATACGCCGCCTCGGTGAACTTGGCTACTGCCACGGCAAAATCCGCCTGCTCATAACCCTTGCCGCCATTGCGAATCCAGCGCAAAAAGGCCGCGTCCGGCGTATCTTCCTTTATCCGCTTGGGCACTTCCAACGGCTCCCCATTCAGCAACACCTCCCGCACCTGCCACTGGTGTAGATGAAAGACCAAGGTTCCCTTGTCGCCGTGGATGGACAGCCGCTCGTCGTGTCGGCTCGCGCTGCCGACAAAGCTCAGCGATCCCAGCGCACCGCCGCGAAACCGCGCATTGACCACGGCATCCATATCCACCGGCTTGCCCCGCTTGTCCATGAAGGCCGAGACCTTTACCGGCGTCAAACCAGTAATCCACAGCACCGCAGCCACCAAGTGACTGCCGGTGTCCATGAACATCCCACCTCCTGCCAACTCGGGCACCATCCGCCATCCCCTGCCGCCCCAATTTTGCGTCACGTAGGCGACAACTCCTTTGAGCTCGCCGAGGGCACCTTTCTGCACCAGTTCCCGCGCATAGGCATACGCCGGGTAAAAATGGCGCTGATAGCTTACTACCAACACGCGCTCAGCGGCCAGATTGACTAGCGCTTGGGCGTGACGCGCCTTTGTCGTCAGAGGTTTCTCGACCAAAACGTGCAGATCCCGCTCTAGCGCATAGCGCGCCTGCGCGTAGTGAGTCGAATGCGGCGAAGAAATCAGCACCCCGTCGAGCGCGTCTGCGCCAATCATCTGCCGGTAGTCGGCGTAATAGGCGGCCTCAGCTCCCCACGCTTCCAGCAATCGCCGCGCCGATGCCTCCTCCGGGTCGGCAACCGCCACCAGTTCTACGCTACCATCGGCTTTTAGCCGGGGAATGTGTGCACCGCGCATGTTGCCACCACAGCCGATCAGGCCGACGCGGATCTTCCTTTTTGCCATTGGATTCCTCTCAATCTATTAGGCTAAAAAGCGGCGCGACCGCGCCGAACATCCCCGGAAAGCGGAACACGGCTTCGTCTTGGTCGCGGATGCGGTCGAGGACTGCTTCGTTGAGCAAGGTGCGCTGGTGACCGAAAAGGGCGTGATGATTTGTGGATACGTATGAACCCTCGCGCCGTGCCTGCTCTTGTGCCGCGGCAATTTCAGGGTCGCCAGCCAGTTTTTCCGCCATAGTTCCCAAGAAGCGTTCTAGCAACGGCCGGTGTCCGCCGTCGGACGCCTGGGCCGCCGCCGTGTCAAAGGCGGCGTGGCACTTCACCAGCCGCTCGCGCCAGTCGTCGGGCACCTCGCCATCGAGGGTGAAAGGCGCGGCGTGCCCCAATAGCGGTGTGCGATCCTCGGTCTGGAAGGTCACAAGTACGCGAATGTCCTGCATGGGCCGAGCGCGGAACCGGACGACGCTCCCCGGCTCGATACTGACAATCTCCCCAATGACGAGCGGCTGCGTTTTTGCTCCATCCATAGAGAGCACATCTAGATACGCCTCATCGAAAAAGTGGGCAGCGATATACTCGCGGGGCCGCCCTTGTATCCCGCAGCGTCCAAAAGGCAGCGAATACACCCAGTCGCCATCAGTCTCGTCCTCGTAATACCCGCTCAACTGGCGCAAGGCGTGCCAAAGGCGCTCGGCCTCGCCCGCCGCATCAGTAGTCCTCGGCGCAACCGCTCCTGCTTCATCCACCGCCACCCGATAAGGCACCCCATACCCAAACAGCCGCGCCCTCAACGGATCACCCATCTCGTCCATCCTGTCCATCCTATAAATCACAGTAACTCCCTCCTGTCCATCCCATAAATCCCACAAATCACAGTAACTCTTCGGCACACTCGGCCACCTTGCGGAAGGCCGTGGCGTATTGCTCGATGATTGTGGCGTCGTAGTGCTTAAACCACGGAATCGAATAGATGCGACCGGTCATGCGCTCGGTCACCGGCAGACTGCCCGGCCCCTGCCGCAGATCGCGGTTGGAGTGGGCAATACGCGTGGGTTGGCCGTGTCCATAAATGTCGGCCTCGTTGAGCACTGGGTGCAGGTGCATCAGTTCATTGGCACCCGGCATGATCTTGTACGCTCCGGTCTCGGCCGTGACCGCCGCGCAGAATCGCTCGACCGGCAGACCGCCTAGCTCCTCGGGCACGTACAACCCTTTGGCCGCGTACCAGCCGCCCATCGTCGAGCCGCTGTCAGCCGGAGGCCGATGCGCTCCCAGCCCCGGGACGCCTTCGAGCAAGTCCCAGAAGTAATTCATCGCCCGCTGAATTTCCTGCATCCGCTCGTCGTAGTGCTTTAGCTGCGTGCGGCCCACCGCTGAAGACAACTGATGCATCCGGTATTTGTATCCGCCCAGCGGCATCCTAGCAAAAGGCTTTAGCGCGGGATTTTCTAAGGAGCGAGTGCGCTCATAGTGTCCAAAGGCGGCGGCGCGATCGTACAGAGCTTGATCGTCGGTAACCAAAAAGCCCCCCTCACCGCAGGCCAGCGACTTGCCCGACATAATCGACATCGCGCCGATGTCGCCGATTGTGCCCAGCAACCGTCCCTTGTAGCGACCCCCTTGGGCGTGCGAGACATCTTCAATCACTTTCAGCCCGTGCCGCTCGGCAATGTCCATGATCGGGTCCATATCGGCTGGATAGGCGCAGTAATGCACGGGGACAATGGCTTTCGTCCGCTCGGTAATGCGGTGCTCAATGTCGTCGGGGTCCATCGTCAGCGTGTCGGGATCAATCTCGGAAAACACCACTGTGCCCCCCAGTGAGAACACCTGCAGCGACGTGCCCCAAAAGGTCATGCTCTGCGAGATAATCTCGTCGCCAATGCCGACGCCGCAGGCCCACAGCGCGGCGTGGATCGCCGATGTGCCCGTGTTGTGGCAGAGAGCGTGCTGCAAGCCAAAGTAGGACTTCAGGTCCTCTTCAAAGTCCAAGGTTAGGTCCCAACCCGACATCGCCCCGCGTCGCAGTACGTCCAGCACGGCTTCTTCATCTTCAGCGGTGATGATCGGCCAGCGGAAAATATCGCCTTCGTCAGCAGTGACGGCCTTGGGGCCGCCGAAGAAAGCCAACTTGCTCATCGTCATACTATATCATCCATAAGTAAGTAATCACGCTCCATCTGCGTCCATCTGCGGATTTTATACTTAGTCCACTCCTTCCGTGCGCTAAGAACCCATAATTTCTCGCAGCCGCGCTTGCGTCGGCATGTAGTTGCTCTCCCATACCTGCTGCACTACCCCGTCGGCGATATAGGCTAAGCGCGGAAAGCCGTGGCCAAAGGTCAAGCGCCGAAAGTCCGTTAGCGATATGGTGGCAATGTCAAAGCGCGGCTGCAACTGCTTCTTGAAGTCGATCACTTGCGGTGCATCCTGCGCGAAACTCGTCAGGGCGATGAGCCGCGGCAACTGGGGGTCTTGGGCGATGACGTTCATCTTGGGCACGGCGTTTTTGCAGTGGCTGCACGTGGGGCTGAACAATTCGATCAGGTACTCGCCCTCCATCAAATCGACATCCACTCCTTTAAGTGCCAAGCCGGAGAGCCTCACCCCGCTTTTGAGGTCCGACTGCGCGATGCGCTCTAGCTCGGGGAAAAACCGCACCCCGCCCACCACCAGTCCAACGGCGAGCGCACCTAACACTATCCGACTCGTCAGCGGCCAGATAGGCGCGCCACCCGCTCCCCACCAATTGGGCCGATCAACTACGGGCGCGGCGTTTGCACTGCGGCGCATTCCCCACCAAGCAAACAGCAGCACCACCACCATCACGCCATCTTCTATCGCCGCTTCCCCTGGCCCGCGCTCGACGAGGGCACCGAAGCAGCCGCAGTCTATCGAGGCTCCCATGTGCCAAGCCTTGGCCGTCAGCGCGGTAAACGCGGCCATCAGCACCGTCGCCACCGGTAAGCACAGCCGTGGCTGCCAGTTTAGCAGTAGTGCCCAGCCGAGGACGAATTCAATCGGCCCCAGCACAAGGGCCGCCTTGGCGACGGCCGACGCTGTTTCCCATTCCACCACCCCGAGCAGTTGTGCATAGGGAATGGCCTCCCAATAAAAAAGCACCGGTTCCCATACTTTAACCGCTCCAGCAACTATGTACACAACTCCTATAATAATCTGGCCGACGCGTGCGGCCTTGCTTATACCGTCCATAATTAAGTCCTCCTCAATCGGTCAATTCGGCGAATACGGTCGAAAATATGCGCCGCGTCTGTCGCATCCATATCTCCACCTCGTCTTGGAAGGACGCTACGTCTTTAGCGCCGAGCGCACGGCTCAATATCTCCAACTCGCGGCCGGTCGGCAGAGCGTCGCTGGCCCTTTCGCTGGCGAGCCGCATACCCTTTTCCACCGCCCGCAGATACTCGTACGCGTCGAGGAGAAAGTGGCCCCGCTCCGAGTCTAAATAGCCCTGCTCGACGAGCAGTTGCAGCGCGAGTCTCGTGCTGCCCACGCGCAAGTCCCGGTCCCGATAGCCCCACTTGAGCACCAGTACCTGCGCCACAAATTCGATATCGACGATGCCGCCCGGGCCGCGCTTGATGTTGATGCGCGTTTGGCGCTTGCCCTGCGGCTCCATCCGCTGGCGCATCTCCTGCATCTGCGCGACTAAGGCCGCATCTACTTCCCGACTGTAAACGAAGCGCTCAATTGACCGCAAGACCCGCGAACCAAATTCGGCATCGCCAGCCACTTGGCGGGCGCGACTCAGCGCCATCCGCTCCCAAGTGGCTGCCCGCTGCGCCAAGTAGCGGCGGTAGCCGACCAGCGAGATGGCCATAGGAGCGCTGGCCCCTTCGGGCCGCAGTCGCGCATCCACCGAATACAGCCCGCCCTCGGCTAACAGGGCGATCAGACGCTGGCTGAACTCGGTAAAAAATACGCTATTCGGCACGCCGCGGCGCGTCTTGCCATCGCCTTCGTACACGAAAAACAAATCCAAATCCGAGCCAAAATCCACCTCGCGGCCCCCAAACTTACCGGCGGCCAATACGGCGAACCGCACGTCGCGGCCCTGCCGGTTGCGCGGCTTGCCCCACCGCCGCACCAACGGCCCCCAAGCCAGCCGATAGACCGCTTGCAACACGTCTTCCCCCAACTCCGTTAGCCGCAGGAAAGTCTCCTCCTCGGTCGCCAGCCCCATCAGGTCGTCGGCTCCAATGCGCAGGAGGGATTTGTTCTGCATCCGTGCAATGGCGCACAAATCGCCACGCGCCGGGCCAGACTCCAAGCCCCAGCCAGCCTGACCAACTAAGCTGTCGAGCAGGGCTGGATCGCGGCGCAAAAGATCGGCGAGAAAGCGGCTTGAGCCACAGATGGCAATGAGCAAGGTGCGAAAGCCTGTGTGCTCTTGCAACAAGGAGTACAAAGCACCCGGCGCACCATACGCCTCGACTATCTGGGTGAAGCGCAAAAGTCCTTGGTCTGGATCGGGAGCGGCGGCCAGCGAATTCAGCAGTTCCGGCAGCAGGGCCTCAAAGTGGGCACGTCCCCCGCTCAGCAACACGCCCATGGCCACCAGACGCTGCAAGCGGCGGTGTGCGGCAGCCCCATCGACAAAGCCCCGCTCCACCAAGTCGGCTTTTGCCGCCGCGCTGCCGTTTTCGACTTCTAAAAGCCACGTCGGCGAGCGTGGAGCCGCCGTGTCACGGTAAAACAACGCGGCAAACAGCCGACGCACCCGCAGTCGGTGCTCGGCGAGCGCAGCGCTAAAGGCCCGCGCATCTTCATAACCCATGACCAAGGCCAAGGCCCGCAAGGCTTGTGCATCTTCTGGGACGGCGTAGTCGGGCCGGCCAGAGGCGATTTGCAACAGGTTTTCAACGCGGCGAAAAAACTCGTACGCGTTTTTTAGGGCGCTGGCTTCTGCCGCAGTCAAGGCCGCCTTCACCGCGCCTTTAGGCGTGATGACTTCGGCCAAACGGTCAATAGCGGCCAGTGTGTTGTGGCTGCGCGCTTGGGGCTGGATGCCCCCATAGAGCAGTTGTAGGCACTGGACGATGAATTCGATGTCGCGGATCCCGCCCGCTTGCAGCTTGATGTTGTTCTCGCCGCGGGGACGCTCGCGGATGCTCGCCTCGATCCGCTCCTTGATGCGGCGGATTTCCTCGTGCGGTGCCGAGTGGAAGTGGGCTGGATAGATAAAGGGCCGGAGCATGGCCGCATATTGCTCCCCCAGCGTCCGCGATCCCGCCACGCGCCGGGCCTTGATCAGCATCTGCCGCTCCCACAATTCGCCGCGCGTCTCGTAATACCTCCAACTGGCGCGCAACGAGTGGGTCAAGGTGCCGCTCGCGCCCTCGGGGCGCAGCCGCATATCGACGCGGTAGAAAAATCCTTCCTTAGTCGCCTCGGTCAGCACGTGGACTAGGCGCTGGCCTAAGCGGCGGAAAAACTCACTGTTCTCCAGCGGCGTTCCCTCCCCCTCAGGCTGGGTCTCGCCCTCGCCATCCCATACGAAAATTAGGTCAATATCCGAGCTGTAGTTTAACTCCTGCCCGCCGTATTTACCCAAGCCGACGACGAGAAAGCGCGCCGGGCGACCGCGCTCGGCCAGTGGGTGACCATGCTCCTGCCACAAGTCCTGCTGGCATGTTTCAAGGGCCAACTCAACCACCACGTCGGCTAAGTCGGCCAGCTCTTTTCCTATTTGTGCAACCGGCTTGGTGCCGAGAATTTCGGCAGCACCAATGCGCAAAAACTCGCGCCGATGCACCCGCCGCAACCCCTCCAAACGCTCATCAAATTCGGAGACATGACCGATATCAGTACGCAAAATCTGCCGTAGGGTTCTCCGATCCAGTGGCTCGACTAAGTGCGGAGTCTCGACCAACAGCCACAATAGGAACTCGAAATCGCGCACCAAGATGTCGGCGAGAAAGGTACTATGGCTCACGACCTGCACCAAGCGCTGACGCAGAATGGGATCGGCCTCTAAATGAGAAAAAAGCCCTTGCGGGCCGTATGCCACGGCCAAGCGCACCAACTGCCGCAGGCCCTCGTCCGGCCGGCCCGTCCCAGCCAGTTCGGCCAGCGCGAGGGCTGGCAACGGCGCGGATTGCGGCGGACCACCGATCCGGTCCAAGGTCCCTAGGGCTTGGACCGGATCGACAAAACCCAATTGCGCTAGGGGATCAAGGGCTTTAGCCGCGTCCGCGGTGAGAGCGCGACGGGCCAGTTCCAATGCGGTGGGCACTACCGGGCTTCAGAGGGCGTTTTCGCCGGTTTCGCCGGTGCGGATGCGAATGGCCTCGATCAGTTCAGAGACAAAGATCTTGCCGTCGCCGACCTCGCCGGTGGCAGCCGACTGCATAATGACCTCCACCGCTTCGTCGAGTTGGCCATCGCCAACGGCCAATTCAATGCGAATTTTGGGCATGAAATCGAGCTGGTACTCAGCACCGCGATAGATTTCGCTGTGGCCGCGCTGGCGACCGCAGCCGCGCACCTCGCTAACGGACATGCCGACGAGGCCAATCGCGGCTAGGGATTGTTTGACCTCGTCGAGTTTGAAGGGCTTGATAAAGGCCACGATGTTTTTCACGGTGTCCCTCTCAGCGGGCCGAAAACCGGGGCTTGCGACCGTAGCTTACGCCGCTGGGTGCTGGCATCTCGGCGACGTCGAGGGGCTTTTGTTGGCTACCGTGGATGGGGCCGATGCAACTGGCTGGGATTTCTTCGGTCAGCACGACCGTGCCGCGGGGAAAAAAGCGACAGCCCTCCTCGTGGGCCTTGGCCGCGAGGATCTCCACTACGCAGGGGGTGTCGCGTTGGTGACTGTGCGACTCGGCCGCCTCGCGCGTCAGCGACAGATGCACGTAGTAGCGATCACCTGGGGAAATGCCCTCGCGGGTAAAGCGCTGGGCGGCGCTGCGAGTCGTGCCCATGTAGAGTCGGGCGGGCGGCGGGTCCATAGGCTCGCCATCCATATCGACGAAAAAACTGTGTCCGTATAGCGCGCGAATGCCAAACTCGTTCAGTTCAAAGCGATACTGCCCTGGGGCGTTGACGAGGTTGACTATATCGGCTTCGGCTACCTCTGCGTAGCGTTCTTGTACTCCTTGTACTACCTGATCCAACGGCGCGTAGCCGTAAGCATCAATCTCCAGTCCAAATTCGTCGGGCCGATGCCTGAGCATCAGCGAAAGCAATTTGGAAGTGCGACTTGTATTGGCCACTGCTCATCGCGTCCTTTCAATTAAATAGAGTGGTTAGTGACCAGTGGCCAGTGACCAGACCCAACCCCCTCAGTGATGCAAGGCGAGGACTGACCACCGACCACTGACCACCGACCACTAATTTTAGGGGTTCCACTGTGCGCGATAAGTTTCAATGGCCTGGGCAACCGCCTCGTCGGACAAGGCGATGATCTGGGCCGCCAGCATGGCCGCATTGCGGGCATTGTCAATGCCGACGGTCGCCACCGGGATACCCGGCGGCATCTGCACGATGGAGTAGAGCGAATCGACTCCATTGAGCGCACCCGAGGCAATGGGGACTCCGATGACCGGCAAGGTCGTATGCGCCGCCACCACTCCGGGGAGGGCCGCAGCTAAACCAGCTCCGGCGATGATCACCTTGAGGCCGCGGCCAGCCGCCTCGCTGGCCCAAGTAGCGGTGCGCTCGGGGTTGCGGTGGGCCGAAGATACGATCATTTCGTAGCCGAGTCCTAGCTCTTCGAGCACCGCCGCCCCCTTGCGCATGATGTCCTCGTCCGAGGTACTGCCCATGATTACGCCAACGCGAATATCTACCATATAAAAATATCCTTCCTGCGAATTCTATCGCGCACAGGTGTTAAGATAAGCCAAATCGCCCGTGCGCGACAACTGCCCTAAGAAGCGTTCATTTTGCGGCGCAGGAAGGTGGGTATGTCCAAATCGCCAACTGCGGGGCGCACTGGTTCCTGATGCTCCTGAGGAATGCTGTGGCCGTTGCGCAGATACGTGGGCACTTCCAAAGAGGTGCCCCCATTGCCATTGCCGAGGAGGACCGGGCTGCCGATGGTCAAAGGATCCGCCTCCACGTCCTGCTGCGTCGGCTCCTCTTGTGCGTGAGCCAGCGGCTCGGCTTCGTTGCTCTTATGTACGTTGAAGCCCGTGGCGATGACTGTCACGCGGATGTTCTCGGTCAAGCTATCGTCGATTACGGTACCGAAGATGATCTCGGCATCCGAGCCGGTTTCCTCGTTGATCAGCGACATGACCTCGTTGATCTCGTAGAGCGTGAGATTGGAGTCGCCGGCGATATTGATCAACACGCCCTTGGCACCGGTGATCGACACATCCTCCAAAAGCGGGCTGTTGATCGCCTTGCGAGCGGCCTCTACGGCTCGCTCTTCGCCGCTGTGCTCCCCGAGGCCCATAATCGCATCCCCACCCTTGGAAATTACCGTGCGCACGTCGTTAAAGTCGAGATTGACCATGCCCGGGATCGTAATCAGGTCGGAAATACCACGCGTGGCCTGCATCAGCACTTCATCGGCCTTGAGAAACGCATCTTGGAGCGTGGTGTCGCGGCCGCAGACTTCTAGCAGGCGCTGGTTTTTTATGGTGATCAGGGTGTCAACTTGGTCCTTTAGCTCGGCAATCCCGCTCCTGGCATTCTTCATCCGCGGAGAGCCTTCCATTACAAAAGGCTCGGTGACAATGCCGACCGTCAAGGCTCCTTGATCGTGGGAAATTTCCGCAACAGTGGGCGCGGCACCCGTACCTGTACCGCCGCCCATGCCGGCCGTGATGAAGATCAGATCCGAGTCCTGTAGCTGCTTGGAAACCTTGTCGCGGTCTTCTTCGATGGCTTGTCGTCCCACCTCTGGGTCTGCACCAGCACCCAAACCCCGCGTGACGCTGCTGCCAATGCAAATGGGAAAGTCAGCCCGCGAGGTCTCCAGCGCCTGTGCATCCGTGTTGACGGCGACGAATTCGACGCCGTGCATCCCGGACTCGATCATGCGGTTGATGGCATTGCCACCGCTGCCACCAACACCGACGACCTTAATTCGCGCTCGATGCTCGTTATCGATCAACCTAATTGCCATAATTACTCCTCCTTGATTTTGGGACCAGCACCGCCGCTAGTCCCGTGGTTGTAACCATCTTTTTACGCTCCCGAACACTGAATCGAAGGGATCTTCGACCAGCTCCTGCGCTTCTGTTTGGTTTTTTCCCTCCTGTTGCTCCATTCCGTACAGGAGCAGACCCAACACCGTAGCATACGATGGGCTAGCTAGCTCTACGGCCCCCTCAAACCCGCTCGGCTCCCCCAAGCGCACAGGCATGTTAAAGACCCGCTCGGCCAAGGCCACGGCTCCGGTGATTCGCGCTCCCCCGCCCGTGAGGACAATGCCCGCGCCTAGCCCAGCATGGGGCAACGCGGTATAGACCTGCTTGCGGGCTAGGGCCAATATCTCCTCCATTCGCGCCTCGACGATAAGGGCCACTGTCTCGCTGGGCGCGTCCGCACACTTGGCCTGCTCGGCCTCGGCCCGCGTGGTGCGCAGCCCAACGCTGATGTCGTTGGTCACATTATGCCCGCCCAATCCGACGTTGCCTGAGTGGCGCATCCCTTTGCCAACAAAGACGGCCACATCGGTCGTGCCGCCGCCGATGTCAAGCAGGCAGACTCCCATCTGCCGCTCGTCCTCACTGAGGACCGCATAGCTCGAAGCAAGCGCGCCGAGGACGACACCGCGCACATCGACGCCCGCACGGAGGATGCTGTGGCAGATGTTTCGCACGGCGGCAATCGAGCTGGTGACTACGTGTACACTGGCCTCTAAGCGCACTCCATACATACCCACGGGATCGAGAATGCCTCGCTGGCCATTGACGGCAAACTCTTGGGGCAAAACGTGCAACACCTCGCGATCAAACGGCACTTTGACCACGCCGGCCGCAGCAAGCACGCGGGCGCGGTCCTGTGCTCCGATCCATCCGCCTTCGCCACCGACAGCCACCATGCCCGTGCTGTTGAGGCTGGCGATGTATTCGCCAGAAATGCCAGCGTACACTGAGTCGATTTCGACTCCAGCCATCAGCTCTGCTTGACGCACGGCCTCGCCAATGGCGTACACGGTCTTCTCGGCATCCACAATCGCCCCGCGCTGGATCCCCTCTGAGGGGTGCTGGCCGACGCCAATAATCCGCGGGGGCCGCTCGGCGACCTGCTCGGCAATGGCAGCGCAGACCTTAGTCGTGCCCAAGTCCAGCCCGGCGATAATGGTGCTGTGCTCCTCACTCCAGTTCATCCCGATTTTGCTTTCTTTTTGCCTACTACCATCTGGCCGGCATAGCGCAAGTCGATATAGGCCGGATCGGGATGGCTTTGATGGACGCGCGGCATCAACTCGCGAATGGTGCGGAGCCGGTGGGCGGCCTCGTTGGCCGGCAAGCGCACTTCGAGTCCATCACCAGCCATCTGCAAGCGAATGCTCGCCCCGGACATCGGCTGGATGCCGGCTACGTTGAGGCAAAATTCCGCATCGGCAACCGTGGCTTCCTCCCACCAGCGCAGTATCGCCAATAGCGCAGAGTCCGACACGGCCACGCCCGGCTGTAGCGAGTCGCCGCGGACGGACAGCCCGGATATGACGGGCAAATTTCGGGGCGGGACATCCGTACTACCTACCGGAAGCAGGACGCCATCGGGCGTTATCCCGTAGGTCTGGCCCAAATCGATCCAAGCCACTTGGCGATGCTCGACGATATCGACGGCAATCCGGTTGGGTGGCTTGCGCACCACGAAAGCCCGCTTGATCCAATACATGGCTTCCAGCCGTTGTACGACCTCGGCCAAGTCGATGGCGAAAATGTTGCTACCAGCCGCAAGGCCACTGGCGACGCGTACATCTTCCCCACTGAGTCGCCGCAACCCATCCACCTCAATGGCCTTGAGACCAAAGTAGGAGGCTTGGCCAAAGTAGGTAGCCGCTTGATAGGCCGCTAAGGTGCTGCCCGTGGCCAAAATTAAGAGCGCAATCCAAAGCCCGCGGGCCTTGGATTGACCTCGCTGCGACTTCTTGCGCGCCTTGGTCTTCTGGCGGTTCACGAGTGCTCTCCGGCGGCCAAAGCCGCGATCAACTCCCCAGCCACCTCGCCAATGTCGCCAGCTCCCATGACCAGCACCAAGTCGCCCCGACGACAGATATCCACCAAATGGGCCACGAGTTGCTCTCGGTCCGGCAGGTATGCCACGGTTTTGTACCCGTTGGTGCGCATGGCTTCCGCGATCATCGCGGAGTCCACACCGGGCAGAGAGGCTTCCCGCGCGGCATAGACCGCCGCCAGCACCACGTAGTCAGCCACCGCTAGCTCGTGGGCAAAAGCCCCTGCCAAGTCGCGGGTGCGCGAGTACAGGTGGGGTTGGAAGACAGCGACTACTCGGCGACCACTCTGCCGCGCAGCAGCCAAGGCCGCCGCCAATTCAGCCGGATGATGGGCATAGTCGTCCACGACCAGCACGCCAGCGAATTCCCCCTTGCACTGAAAGCGCCGATCGGCTCCGCCAAATTGCTCCAAAGCGTCGGCGATCACGGCGAACTCCACCTGTAGCGCACAAGTCAGCGCGGCGGCTCCAGCGGCATTGCGGACATTGTGGACGCCGTGGACCTGCAATTCGATCTCGCCCAGCTTTTGCCCGTCGAAACACAGGGCAAACCGGCTGCCCCAAGCTCGCTCTTCGAGCTCGGCGATCCGGTAGTCGTTGTCACCGGCCATGCCATAGGTCTGATGAGGGCGCTGCAAGTCGGCCAGCACCCGCTCTGCGACCAACCCATCCCCGGCCAGCACGCTGCGACCGCAGAAGGGCAGGCGCGCGAGAAATTGGCCGAAAGCCCGTTCAAGAGCCTCCAAGCTCCCGTAGTAATCGAGGTGTTCGGCGTCTATACTTGTCACGAGGGCCAAACTCGGATACAGGTGCAAGAAGCCGCCAGCAAATTCGTCGGCCTCCACTACAAAGACCTCGCCACTTCCCACTTCGGCCTGCGGTCGCCCGTTGATCCAACCCCCGATCAAGACCTGGGGATCGAGGCCAGCGCGGCGCAAGATCGCCGCTGCCATCGAAGCAGTCGTCGTCTTACCGTGAGTACCAGCTACGGCGAGGGTCAACGGTGCGCGGGACAGTTCCCCCAGCACCTCGGCCCGACTCGCCGTGGGAATGCCCTCGTGCACGGCAGCTTGGCGCTCGGGATTGTCAGCCGGTACGGCGGCCGAATACACCACTAGATCCACGCCTTGGACGAACTGTCCATCGTGCCCCACCGCGACGATGAATCCCTCTTGGCGCAGCAGCGCAACGCTGGGCGAGTCGGCCAGATCCGAGCCGCTTACCACACAGCCTTTGGCGGCGAGTAGCCGGGCCAAGCCCTCCATGCCCGCTCCACCAATGCCGACGAGGTGCACGCGGCGATATTGGTCAAAAAGCGTCTTCATCATTGCCAACGCACCAAACCCTCTTGCCGTCCGGGTGCCGTGCGGGCGACCCCCAGTAAGATGCCCACTCCTGCCATATTCCCCATCAGTGACGAGCCTCCATAGCTGACAAAGGGCAGCGGCAAGCCGGTGGTGGGTAGTACCCCCACGACCACGCCAATGTTGAGCAGGGCGTATATCGAGATCATCGCCGTAATGCCGATGGCAACCAAAAAGCCGTACGTATCACCAGCACGGGTCCCAATGCGCACTCCGTAAAACGAGAAAGCCGCGAAAAGTCCCAAGACGGCCAAGGTACCCACAAGCCCCATTTCCTCACCGATGATCGAGAACACAAAATCCGTGTGTGGCTCGGGCAAGTACTGCTCTTTTTGCATGCTGTTGCCCAAACCCACCCCCAAAAGGCCGCCATTGCCCATGCCGTAGAGCGACTGCAAAACTTGATAGGAGCCAGCCGGGTCGCGCTCTGGGTCGATAAAGCTGATCAAGCGCCGCATCTGATAGCTTGAATGCATCAGGGAAAATCCAATACCCAACAGCGCGAGCAACCCAGCCCCGGCCAAGTGGTACAAGCGCATTCCGCCGACCCACAGCATGATCAAGGCAATCAGCCCCAGCGCAATAGCCGTCCCCAAGTCGGGCTGCAATACGATGAGCACGAGGGCAAAGCCGACGATCAACAAACGGGGCACAAATCCGCGACTAAAGTCGTGTAACTCGTCGCGCTTGCGCACCAAGACATCCGCCAAGTAGAGCACCAGCGCCAGCTTGGCAAACTCAGCCGGCTGAAAGGCCAAGACCCCGCCCCAAGCCGGAATGCTCAACCAGCGTTGAGCTGCGCCGTGGCCCCACGCCAAGACCAGCAAGAGCGACAAGAGGGCCAACAATACGATCGGCCGCGAAAGCCGCGCCCACCAATGTAAAGGCATCCGCGAGAACGCGAGCATGAGCACCAAGCCGATGAAGACGCGGATCGATTGCTTCTTGAGGAAGAGCCCCGAGTCCCCAAAGCGCACGTTGGCCAAAACCGAGCTAGAGCTATAGACCATGACCAGCCCTAAGCCTACCAGCGTCAGACAAATCAGCAACACCAACATGCTGTCGCGCTGCACAGCTATCATCAGTGAGGCACTCTAGGTTGTTAGAGGAATGAGAGGGTGCTCGGTGGGAGCGAGCTAGCTCAACTGCTGCAGAATGCGCTCTACGACTCGGTCAAAGGCCATGGCCCGGGAGGCTTTGACCAAGACTACGTCGCCGTGGCGCAATTGCGCCGCCGCGAATTCGCCGAGTTGCTCGGGCTGCTCGAAGTGGCGCGCCGAGTCTTGGGCCATGCCAGCCACGCGGGCGGCGGCCACTAAGTGCGCGCTTTCGCGGCCGGCAGCCAAGACGACATTGGCGCACTCGGCGGCCTTCTCGCCGACAACCGCGTGCAACCGGCCGCTCTCCGCGCCCAGCTCCAGCATGTCGCCGAGTATGGCGATTTTCCGCGCACCGGGCATGTCGCCGAGGAGGTCGAGCGCAGCCGACACCGAGCCGGGACTGGCATTGTAGCAATCGTCGATTACTGCGATCCCATTCTTGCGCACGATCTCGCCGCGCTGGCTCACCGCCTCGAACTCGGCGAAGGCACGCTGGATCCCTTCCCAAGGCACGCCAAGGATGCGACCGACAGCGGCCGCAGCCAAGGCATTGTACGCATTGTGTCGCCCTGGAACGTTGAGATCAATGGGAACATTGTGTAGAAGGAAGTGGCCGCAGCCCTTCTGGTCGAGTACGAGCCTCTCCCCACGAAACTCGCTCTCACGCACAAAACCGAAGGTCAGGAGTCTCCCCTTTGTCCTCTTTACCTCCTGAACCACGACACGGTCATCGGCGTTGACGAGAGCCGTTAAAGACTCGTCCAAATAATCCAGAAGCTCCCCTTTGGCCTTGGCCACTCCTTCTACAGACCCGAAAAATTCTATGTGTGCAGTCCCGATGTTGAGCAAAACCCCAATGGTAGGTTCGGCAACTGAACACAGGTAGCGAATGTCCCCTATCCGCCGCGCTGCCAGTTCCAACACCACCGCCTCGTGGTTCGGCGACAGTTGCAGCAGAGTGCGGGGCACCCCTATCTCGTTGTTTTCACTGCCAATCGTTTTTAAAACGCGATACCGCTGCCCCAACACAGCGGCGATCATTTCCTTGGTCGTCGTCTTGCCTGCGCTGCCGACGACGGCCACCACCGGCACCTCCCAGCGCCGCCGATACGCTCGCGCCATGTCGCCCAGCGCTTGCAGAGTCGAGTCAACGGCCAATAGCGGGCCGGAGGCCGCCTGGTCCAACCCTAGCCAGTGGCGTTCCACTAAGGCTGCGCACGCGCCGCGGGCAAAGGCGGCCTCGACGAAGTCGTGCCCGTCAAAGCGCTCGCCTCGCAGCGCGACGAACAGCTCCCCCTCGTCAATGGACCGGCTGTCGGTTGCCACCGCTTGCAGGGCGCAATCCGGCTGGAGGTTGCCGACCGGGTCGGCAGCCGTCCACTCCACCATCTCACTCAGGGTCACAGCGCGCATAGCGGCTGCCCTTCCCCAGAGTGCATACTCCGCAGCACGCGCCGCGCAACTTCGCGGTCGTCAAAAGCTACGACGCGGTCGGCTAGTTCCTGCTCCTGTTCGTGGCCTTTGCCGGCAATGACTACGACATCGCCGCTGTGCGCAGCGGCCAGAGCTGTAGCAATCGCTTGTGCGCGGTCAACTTCGCTGTGAACCGCGCTGCTGTCGGGCACGCCAGCGACCATATCGTCGATGATGCGTTGCGGATCCTCGCTGCGCGGGTTGTCCGAAGTCAAGATCGTCCAATCGGCCAACTCGCCAGCAACGCGGCCCATCAGGGGTCGCTTACCGCGGTCTCGATCTCCACCACAGCCGCAGACGCAGATCAAGCGACCGCTGCCCAAGGCGCGGACGGCGTGCAAAACCCTTGCTAGCGCATCCGGGGTGTGGGCGTAATCCACGATGACCGCGAAATCCTGCCCTTCGGCGATTTGCTCGCAGCGGCCTGGGACGCTCTCTTGGGCAGCCAAGCCGCGGCACAGCGCCGCGGCATCCAAATCCAAGGCCAATCCGGTAGCCACGACGGCCATAGTATTGTAGTAGTTGAAACGACCGATCAAATGCGTCTGCACCTCAATAGGACCAACTGGAGTATCCAAGCACAGATGCACTCCCTGGGGGCCAACGTCGGCGCTTTGCAACCGCACCTCGGCCTCTGGGCCACAGCCATACGTCACGACGCGCACCTCGGTCCTGCGAGCCAATTCGTCGGCGTGGGCATCGTCGGCGTTAATCACCGCAATCGCGCCTTCTTGCAGCTCCTCAAAAAGCCGGGCCTTGGCCGCAAAGTAGGCATCCCAAGTCCCGTGAAAATCCAAGTGATCGCGCGTCAGATTGGTAAAAACCGCCGCCCGGAAGGGAATGCCATTCACCCTTTTTAATGCCAGTCCATGAGAAGACACTTCTAGCACGGCCGCTTGCTTGCCGGCATCGACGAGCCGGCGCAGTGAGCCGTGTAGCTGGACGGCCTCGGGCGTAGTATTGCCCATCTTCTCCAATCCGCCATTGCACCAAAATCCCAAGGTTCCCAAGTACCCGCACGATAGGCCAGCAGCTTCGAGGGAACTCCTGAGCAGGAAGGCCGTGGTGGTCTTGCCATTGGTGCCGGTGACGCCGACGTTGAGCAGCGCTTGTCCGGGAAAGGCGTAAAAGCGCGCCGCCATTCGAGCCAATGCGGCTCGGCAGTCTGCCACCTGCACCCGCGTCGCACCGGCACAATCGATCCGCTCTTCCACCATCACGGCGCGAGCTCCGCGGGCGATGGCATGATCTACAAAGCGGTGTCGGTCCTGCTCTTGGCCTCCGCGTATAGCCACGAAAAAGTCGCCTTCTTCCACACAGCGCGAATCGCAGCGGATCTGCCCTAGTTCAATATCTGGATCCCCCTCCACGCAGGCGTCGGGCAGCTCTTCGAGTAGGTATTTTAGTTCCATATTAGATACCTCTCGAGCTTTGGACTGGCATGTTTCCAACGAGGCGAGCCTGCTGCGTTTTCCACGGGCTGCGAGCGCCTTCTGCGCCCAGCGTACAGTTGATCTGCCCTACGCGTCCGGCCCGCCCCGGCAAGGGCGACTGATTGACGACCACGGTACCCACGCCAGAAAAGACCACCGGCAACCCCCGCATCTGCGCTTGAAAGCGGGCCATGTTTGGGGTCATACCACGCAGATCGGGCACGGCCGGACCCTCCTTCTGCGGACGCTTGGCTGCTGGCTCGACCAACAGGCCACCAGGCAGGCTGATGATCCGCTTCATCACCCGGCGGAAGGTCGGGGCTGCCACAGATCCTCCCGACCCATTCACGCTGGGGTTTTCGACCATAATCACGCACGCGTACTGAGGATTGTTGGCTGGCAGAAAGCCGACGAATGAGGCTATACTGGCGTTGGGATCGTAGCCGCTGCCATCGGCTAAGGCGCACTGAGCCGTGCCCGTTTTTCCGGCTACAGCCACGCCCTCGATGCGGGCCTTTTGCCCGGTGCCCCTTTCCACGACTCCAGTCAGCACCTTGCTCAGCGTCGCCGCCGTCTTCCGGCTCACGACCCGCCGGATCGATTGGGGGCCGCCGCGATCGTCGAGCCGACCGTCCGAGTCAATCGTTCCGGCGACGATCCGCGGTGCCATCAACACGCCACCGTTAGCAATGGCTCCGTACGCCATGGCGAGTTGTAGGGCCGTCACGCCGATCTCCTGCCCGATGGCAATAGTCGCCAGCGACCGTCTAGACCACTGATCGACCTCCTGCAATAAACCAGGCGTTTCCGCTGGCAAGTCAATGCCCGTGCGAATCGCGAAGCCAAAGTTGCGGATGTGTTCGTAAAAGCGATGCCGCGCTAGCCGCTGCGCCAGCTTGATCGTGCCGATATTGCTCGATTTTTCCAAGACCTGAGCAAAGAGCAAATCGCCGTGGGGCTGGATATCGCGGATCGTGTCGCCATTGGCCAACCTGAACCTCCCGTGCCCGCAAAAGATGCGATCGTGCAGGCTGACTAGCCCATCTTCAAGGACGGCGGCAGCCGCGATGACTTTGAAGGTCGAACCAGGTTCGTACACGTCGGTTATCGCACGATTGCGCCTGAGTTCCGGAGAGGAGCGAGACGCCTTATTGGGATCGAAAAGCGGCAGGTTGGCCATGGCCAGTACCTCACCACTGCGCGGGGCGATAATGACGCCCAATGCACCTTGGGCCTTTGAACCGTCGATGGCCCGTTGCAACTCTTCCTCTAGAATGCTCTGATAGACTCCATCAATGGTCAGCATCAGGTCTCGACCATGCTCTGGCTCTTCACGCTGCTGCTGACGCCCGGGTACTTGCTTGCCGCGCGCATCGACGAATCCCACTATCGAGCCATCCTTTTCGCTCAATATATCGTCGAAGGCTCGCTCAATCCCCTCGCGACCGCTGTTGTCGATGTTGGTGTGCCCGATGAGTTGGCCGGCCAGCGGCCCCAAGGGATACTGGCGACGAGTCTCTGGGTGTTGGGACACGCCGACGAACGCGACCGCTCCCACATCCGCGTCAACCACCTGACGCGCCAGGTAGATAAATTGCTTGTCCCCGCGCAATTGGCCCTCAATGAACTCGGTCCGTTTATCGCTCAGGGACGCGAAGTGGGCGGCTACGCGCTTGGGATATTCCACCTGATCGGGATAGGCGTAAAACGACGTGGCTTGGACATCTACGGCCAAATTGTTGCCGCGCCGATCGACGACCCGACCCCGGCTCGCTTTCAGCGTGCGGCGCTCAAGATACTGCGCATGGGCTTCGGCGCTGTACGCCTCATGCCTGAAGATCTGGATTTGGATGAGGCGTGCAGATAGCCCCAACCACGCCACCGCACCCAGAATCACGATCCAACGCAGCCGACTAATGCCCGTATGTTGTACCCGTGGCCCCATCAATCTCCTTCCCAATGAGCCAATGCACCATTATTCATGCCATCTATAGTCTGCGAGGGATAGACCATGCCGAGCTGGCCGAAGGCCACTTTCTCGACAAAGCCGGAGTTTTTCCGCACTACAATAGCCGCCAATAGCTGAGCGCGCGCACTGTCGAGCTCGGCTATTTGCGTCTCAGTCGTGTTTATGCCGCCGACCACCCGGGCCATTTCGACCTTTTGCCAGACGTGGAAGAGAGCCGCCCCAGCCAGCATCCCTATGAGGAGCACGTACTTCACACAGGAAATTCCGCCTTTGCTCATATTAGCCTGCCTCGATTTTTTCGTAAATTCTCAAAATGGCGCTGCGCGCTCGAGTATTTTGTTTGACCTCGGCCTCGCTCGCCCTCTGCAATTTGCGACCTACTCGCTTGAACGACGGTCTCCTCCCGCAGGTGCAAATGGGTACGCGCGGCGGACAAATGCAGCCGCGCACTAGCGCCGCGAAATGCTGCTTGACCAACCGATCCTCCAAGGAGTGATAGGCCAAGACGGCCAGTCGGCCACCGGGTTTCAGTCCGGCCTCCGCAGCCGTCAACCCCGCCTGCAACTGTCCCAACTCGTCGTTGACGGCAATGCGCAGCGCTTGGAATACGCGCGCCAGCGTCTTGTTGAGCATCTGGGGCCGCGTGGCCGCTACGGCCTCCCGCAAAGCCTGCGTAGTGGTCAAGGGCGCGAGGCGCTGCTGCCGATAGATCGAGCGCGCGATCCGCCGCGCTGCGCGCTCTTCTCCGTAGCGCGCAATCAACTCGGCCAGTTCGCGCTCGCTGCAAGCCGCGATCAATTCGGCGGCTGTTGGGCCAACTGCCGCATCCATTCGCATGTCGAGAGGCCCGTCGGCCTGATAGCTGAATCCCCGAGCCGATGCGTCGATTTGATGCGAGGAAACCCCTAAGTCGAACAGAACGCCGCTCAACGACCCGATCCCCTCTTGCGCCAGCAACTCGCTCAATTCGGCAAAGCAGCCTTGACTCACGACGGCCCGCGCATCGGCTGCTAACCGCGCTCGCGCGGCCGCTACGGCCTCCCGATCCCGATCCACTGCCAGCAGCCGCCCCTTGGAGCCGAGAGCCTGAAGCAATGCCCAACTGTGGCCACCACCGCCGGCTGTCGCATCCACGTACGCTCCGTCCGGATCGGCGACCAGTCCCGCGACCACTTCCTCGACCATGACCGGAACGTGGTACACCATGTCGTTTCCTGTTCAACATTATTCTTATAGCTTTATACCAAAACTGTCGAGGCCATCCGCCACCTCTTCCATAGGCGGAAACTCCTCGCAGTCCTCTGGATTCCAAAACTCCAACTTGTTCAAAACGCCAATAATCACCATCTGGTCGGTGATATTGGCGAGCTTCAAGAGGTCTCGCCGAATACCGATGCGCCCCTGCCGGTCCATTTTGACTTCAGTTGCACGCGAGAGCATCGAACGAATGAAGGCTCGCGCTTCGGGATTGGTCTGGGGCAAGTCCAACAGTTGTTGCGCAGTCTCTTCCCAAACTTGCTGGGGATAGGCCGTCAGGCAGCGGTCGAAACCCCGCACTACCACGAGCGTGTCGTCGGCTTCTGGCGGTAGTTTCTTGCGGAACTCCGCAGGCACAAAAATCCGTCCTTTGTCATCGACGGGAACCTCGTGTCTGCCTGTGAAAAACTGTGCCATTTGATTCCCACACCAAGTTAGAATTCCTGCTCCACCATTTTCCACCATTTTCCACCACTTCCCAAAATACACCTACATCAATAGGACTGTCAAGCACATTTTTTCTATCAATAATCTATATTTTTCAGATAGATACGGCTATTTCTAAAGTGCGAATACACAATTTTGTGTGCATATAAACACTGTTTTGTGTGCAATCTAACTGCTACTCGCTCTCTTTAATCGCCGCCTTTGCTGTCATATTGACATAGAAAAAGGGTTGGCCATCGCGTGGTCCAACCCTCCTTTTCCGCGTTCAACAGTGCCTTTACGCCGATATCTTCTCCATAACCTGACGGTAGATCGGCTTGCCCTGTGCGAGGAACTTGTCTTCGTAATTGGTCCGCGCCCCCAGCCACTCCGCATCCACCTCCACTAAACACGAGCTGTTTTCCAGCGCCGCGAGCATGACGTCGAAATAGTCGGCGTAATCCGTAGCTAGCCACAACTGACCGCCCACGCATAACGTGCGCTCGACTTCTCGCAGAAATGCCTCGTTAAAAAGCCGCCGCTTGTGATGCCGCTTCTTAGGCCAAGGATCGGGAAAGTAGATGTGATAGGCTCGCACTGACGCCGCGGCCACGAAAAACTCGACGAATTCCCGCGCATCCATGTGCGCGAACCGCACATTGACGAGGTTGCGACGCACGGCGCGCTGGCGAGCAATGCGCAAGTATTTGACCGCCCATTCGACCCCGACGAAATTCACTGCGGGCTGGCGACTGGCCGCGTCGATGATAAAGCGCCCTTTGCCAATGCCGATTTCGACCTCCACCGGCTGATCGTTGCCGAAAACTTCCCGCCAATCCAACGTCGGATCCTGGTCTGGGTTATCCGGCAACGCCAAAAAACCCGCCTCGGTCTGCTCCATCAAATTCTCCCCAAAAGAAAAGGCGCTCCCCTAGGTAGGGGGGAGCGCCGTACAAACAACACTGCGAGTATAGCTTAACCTGCGGCCTCGCTGTGCGAAGGCAAGCCGCAAAACTGCTCGTAGTCAATCAACTCGGTGACGGTCGGGTTGTCGCCGCATACTGGGCACTCGCTGTCTCGCCGGAGCTTGAGTGCGCGGAATTTCATCTCCAGCGCGTCGTAGAGCATTACCCTCCCTACTAAGGAAGTGCCCTGCCCCAACAGCAGCTTGACGACCTCGGTAGCCTGCACCAACCCGATGATGCCGGGTAAGACCCCTAAGACCCCGCCCTCGGCGCAGCTTGGCACCTCTCCGGGCGGCGGCGGCTCGGGATAGAGGCAGCGATAGCACGGGCCATCCCCGGGCACGTACACGGTGGCTTGGCCCTCAAAGCGAAAGATGCTGCCGTCAACCACGGGCTTTTTCTGCATTACAGCCGCGTCATTGACCAAATAGCGGGTCGGAAAGTTGTCGCAGCCATTGACCACGATGTCGTAGCCGTCCATGATCTCGAAAATATTGTGCGACGTCAACAGCTCGTAGTGCGGGTGTATTTCAATGCCGGGGTTGATGTCGAGCAACCGGTCGCGGGCGGCCTCGACCTTGGGCCGGCCGAGATCGGACTCGCCGAACAGCACTTGCCGCTGCAAGTTGCTCTTATCGACGACATCGGCATCTACCAAGCCGATCTTGCCGACGCCGGCTGCGGCCAGATACAGGGCCGTTGGGCAACCCAAGCCACCCGCTCCCACTAGCAACACCCGGCCCTTGAGCAACTGCTGCTGACCCTTCTCCCCTACCTCAGGCAGAATGAGATGCCTAGCGTAGCGTTGTGAGTCTTCTTCGGAGAGCAGACCGCCCTGATCGATTGCATAGCCGGCGTCCTTCCAGCCTTTGATGCCACCGATCATGGACTTGGCATTGGTGTAGCCCATAAAGGTCAAATCGCGCGCAGCCAAGGCGGAGCGGTTGCCCCCGGCGCAATAGAGCACGATTTCCGCGTCGCGATCTACGGTCACGTCTTCTTCGATGTTGAGTTCCAAAAAACCGCGTGGGATCAACTCGGCCCCAGGGATATAGCCATCCATGACTTCTTCCCGCTCGCGCACATCTACGACGTGAACCGGCCGGCCAGCTTGGAGGGCTGCTTGGACCTCAGCCGGCGTCACTTCGGCGATTTCGGCCTTTACGCTCTCTAGTAGCTGATTAGATGTAACAGTCATATTCTCTCCTCGATTGCTAATGCACCATCGCGCAAGCGCTCGACCTGAGCAACAGTGCGGTCAATGGCAAATTCTACTTCTGCCATAGTATTAAAACGTCCCAACCCAAAGCGCAGGGAAGCCCGCGCCCAATCGTCGTTTACGCCGATGGCTTTGAGGACGTGTGAGGGTGCGCTCGTCCGCGATGAACAGGCCGCGCCCGAAGACAGCGCAATCTCGCGCAATCCCAAAAGCAGTTCGGTTCCGTCCACCCCAAGAAAGCTCACGTTGAGGTTGCCCGGCAGGCGATCTTCCGCATGGCCGTTGACGACCAAGGAGCCGAGCGCGGCCTCCAACCCGGCGCACAGTCGTCGTCGCATTTGCACCAATCGCGCCGCTTCCTCGGTCATCTCCTCGTGCCCCAACTGACAGGCGCGTCCCAAACCGACGATGCCCGGCACATTGAGAGTGCCGCCACGCAGGCCGCGCTCTTGCCCGCCGCCCTCGACTTGGGCCTGCAAGCGCACGCGCGGCTTGCGCGAACGCACGTAGAGAAAACCGACGCCCTTGGGAGCGTAGAGTTTGTGGCCGGAAGCCGAGAGCAGGTCAATGCCGAGCGCTTCCACATCGAGCGGCACCTTGCCAACGGCTTGGGCTGCGTCGCAGTGCCACAAGACGCCGCGCTCGCGAGCCAGTCGCCCAATCGCCGCCAGCGGCTGCAAGACCCCAATCTCGTTGTTGGCAGCCATGAGCGAGATGAGAGCCGTCCGCGGAGTGATTGCCGCCGCGAGTTGGTCGAGGTCAATCTGACCGCTGCGGTCCACAGGTAAATAAGTTACCTCCACCCCTTGCTGCTCCAAGGTGTGGCAACACTCCAAGACGGCCTTGTGCTCAGTGGCACAGGTGACGATGTGTGCTCCGGGCGGCACCATCTGCACCACGCCTTTGATGGCCAAATTGTTGGCCTCTGTAGCTCCGGCCGTAAAGACGATCTCCTGAGCGCGTGCGCCGATTAACCCGGCAACCTCTTCCCGCGCCTTTTCGACCGCGTCGGCGGCGGCCAAACCAAAGGCATGGGTCTTGCTAGACGCATTGCCGAAGTGCGTGCCAAAGTACGGCAACATGTCCGCCAAGACGCGCGGGTCAACCGGCGTGGTGGCCATGTTGTCCATATAGACTGGAATTTGCACGGCTCGTCGCTCAGGCGCTGAAGGACTCACCGCATCCGCAGGTGGTGCGGGCGTTGGGATTTTCGATCTTAAAGCCCGCCCCCATCAACCCGTCGTGGTAGTCGAGGATCACGCCGTTGAGATAGAGGCTGCTCTTCATGTCGATAAATACTTTGACGCCGTCTATCTCAAAGACGTGGTCCATGTCGCCGGCGCTTTCCTCGAAATCCAGCTTGTACTGGAACCCCGAACACCCCCCACCCATCACGCCCATGCGCAGCCCGTGCTCCTCGTTGCCCTGTTCGCTGAGCAAGTCCTTGATCTTCTCGGCCGCGGCTTCCGTTATAGTTACCATATTTCCCCTCAAGATTCGTAAATGGCGCATTCGATGAGGTCGGGCACCTCGTCGTGCCGCCGATAGACCTCGCAGTGGTGACAATCCCGCTCTACTACCTTGACCGTACAGCAAAAACAGCCACTGAGAATTTCAATGGCCCGCCGGTTCCGCTCCTTCATCAGCGAATACTGGCGAATGCGCTCGTCGATCCGCCGCTCTTGCTCGGTGAGGTGCTCGACGAGCTCGCGCGCCAAGCCGCCGCCCGACTCGTTGCAGTGCTTCAGGTTGAAGAACACGCGAATGTGCTCTAGCTCAAACCCCAAATCCTTGAGGCTTTGAACGATCTGCAAGCGGCGCAGTTGCGCTTCCGAATATAGGCGAAACCCACCTGCGGTGCGCTCTTCTGGCTCGACGATTCCCAGTTCTTCATAGTAGCGAATCGTGCGCGGTGTGACCCCGGCCTTGGCGGCCAAATCCCCTATTTGCATGGAGAATCCTTCGCTGCGAAGTTCTGGCAAGCAATGTACTTGACGTGAACGTAAGTGTCAATGAATCGACCCCAAAGAGCCTATTATCCTATATTCTATAAAAAAGATATGCTAAACCTACATCTCCGAAAACCCGAGGAGATAAGCGCAATGATCGCACGCATTGCATTCTGTCTAGTCTGGCTGACCACTCCGCTGGCAGCCACGACAGTCCAGCGCTTCGACCTAGCGGCCCTGACGGCCAACGCCGAACGCATCGTCGTCGGAGTCTGTCGCCAAGCCCAGCCCCAATGGGTGCGCGGACAGATTTATACCCGCTACGTGTTTTCCGTCTCCCAAGTCATCAAAGGGCCGGCGATCGCGCAACTGGAATTGCACCTGCCCGGCGGCCATCTACAAGGGGCTGTTACCCGCATCATTGGCATGCCCGTCTTCGCCCCCGGTGACGAGGCGGTGCTCTTTCTGACCGCGGCGAACGCCTTGGGACACGCCTGGCCAGTCGGACTAGCTCAAGGACGCTTTGCCATCAAGCGCCGCGCCGCCAATAAACCACGCGTCTTTCAAGAGTTAGACGGCCTTGCGCTGCACACCGAGTCGCACAGCGCACCCAAAAAGGCACCGCCCCACGAACCCGTCCAAGGTATGCTGCTCGATCAATTTTTGGCGCGGGTGCGAGCCTTGACTGAAAACCAAACACACAATGCGCGCTAGCAGCCTACTGCTCGGCGGCCTGCTCGTCGCCATGCCCAGCCACGGCTTCCTCATCCAGACCTTTGAATCCCGATTTGGCAACCAAGTCCAGCAGACCTGGAGCCGCCCCGACCGCATTTCCTTTGTGCTTCACGCCGCTGGTTCCGACGATCTATCCCCTGCTCAGACCCATGCGTTGATCCGCGAGAGTTTTCAGGTCTGGAGCGACGTAGCTACGGCACGGGTGGAATTTGTCGATCAGGGCACAACCCAAAACAGCGTCCCAACGCAAAGAGATAGGCGCAACCTGATCTACTTCGACGAGACAGGACGCTATCTAGACGCCCCACCCGAAACCGGCGTCATCGCCATAACCCGCATCCAGTCCCATTTTGCGACCGGCCAAATCACCGATGCGGACATCATCTTTAACGGGCGCGACTTCCGCTTTTCCGCTGGTCTATTTGTTCAACCCGGCAATTGGATAAATCTCAAAGACGTGGCCGTCCACGAAATCGGCCACCTGCTCGGACTTGAACACACCCCGCTCGATGGCACTCCAGATATCCGCCCAACCATGAACCCCTTCAACCACAGCGACGACTCCGGCGAGGCGCAAACCCTCGAACCCGACGACATCGCCGGCATCAGCTTTCTCTATCCGGCCATTGGCTATCAAGCCAGCGTCGGCAGTATCGCCGGCCAAGTCCGCGACTTCGACCAACAGCCACTCTTCGGCACGCACATCATGGCCGAAAATCTCGACACCGGCGAACTGTTCAGCACCGTCTCGGGGGCCGAACTAGGTGCCGCCACGGTCGGGCACTACCGGCTGCACGGTTTGACATCGGGCCGCTACCGCCTGAGCCTAGCGCCTATTGCCGGAGCAATCAACGAAGAGAACTTCGGCGGCATTTTCACTGGTTTTGCCACTGGATTCCCCGCGGAGTTCTACGACAACGCCCGCGACGACACCTACGCTCGCGTCCTCGACTTGGCCGCGGCCCAACACATCGACGATGTCGATTTCATCTCCGATTTTGCCGTCCCCGGCTATCCCTTCGTAGTCCCCATAGCCATAGTCTCCAACACCCCCGATACCCAAGGTCCTTATCCAGTGCGCGTCGCAGCCCGCGATGCCGCCAGCGTGTGGCTCCTCTATCAGATTGACGGCGGGAGCGTCGAGCACTTGCAAATGCAGCAGCAAGACAGCCTCTTCGTCGCCCAAATTCCCGGCCAGCACGTCGGCGCACGCATCGCCTATCAAATCGAAGCCCGCGGTGCCGACGGCAAGGTCTCGTACTTTCCCCATGCGGACGCTTGGCTCGACTTCACCGTCGTCGAACTGACCGGAGCCCCGCTGGCCTTTACTGCCTTACGCGGCGACGATGCCATCGGCGTGGTCGATACGGGCACCCGCCGCGAGCTAGCGCGCATCCCCGTCGGCGACGAACCGATCCAAATGATCCTAGCCGGTGACCAACTCTTCGTATCCAACCTCTCCTCGAACGACCTCCGCATCATCGACACCGCGACCTTCCAAGTACAAGCTCACATCGAGACCGCGGTCCAGCCCCTCGACCTAGCCCTCGCGCCCGACGGCAAAACGCTCTACGCAACCAACTCGGGCACGAATGCGCTGACCATTGTCGATGTTGAGTCAGGCCAAGCGCACACCATCGAGATCGCCGATACGAGTGAAGGACTATACGGCATTGCCGCCACCGCCGACAAGATATTCACCACCGACATCGCTGGTAGCCAAGTCCTCGTCCTCTCGCCGCAAGGCCGCATAACTGGCCGCATCCCAGTGCCACCGAAGCCGCGCTCGCTCGCACTCGCACCCGACGGCAAGACGCTGTACGTAACCAGCATGGACACGGGCCGCTTGACCGCTATCGACGCCGATGACGCAACCGTCGCACGCACCATCGACTTAGACGTCAGCGGCACCTTTGCCATCGCGCCTAGCCTAGATGGCCGCAAGCTCTATTTGACCGCGTATAGCGAAGGCTCCCTCCTAGTCGTCGATGTGGCCAGCGGAACCCTGCGCAAGAGGCTCGCCATCGGCCGCAATCCACGGGCCATTGCCTTCTCGCCCGACGGCACGCAGGCGTACGTCACCAGTTCCTTTTCCAACGAGATCCACATCGTCGATGCCGTGCGCGACTCCGTTGTCGGCCACTACGCAACCGGCCAGAATCCACGCGGCATCGCGCTGACACAGCCGGTTTGGCCCACCATCGAGTCCCAACACCCAACCCACTTCGCCCTAGCGCCGACCTTCCCCAACCCCTTCAACGGTTCGACGCAGATTACCTACACACTCGCCGCCGAGACCCCGGTCGAACTGCACATATACAACGTCCTCGGCCAAGCCGTGCGCACGCTCTTGCATCAGCAGCGGGAAGCGGGGACGCATCAAATTCATTGGGATGGAAAAGACGATCAAGGACGAGCGCTATCCAGCGGCACCTACTTGCTCATCATGCGCGCTGGCGCGGTGCGCCAAACGACGAAGATGTTACTCTTGCGCTGACTCCACTGATTCGATAAACCCATCAACGCTAAAATAGCGAAATCCCGTATCGCAGAGCATGGTCACCAGACGGGCCTCCGGGCCTAGAGCACTAGCCACTTGCAAACTGGCCGCCACATTGGCCCCAGATGAAGGCCCCAACAGCAACCCTTCCTCGCGGGCCAAGCGGCGGGTGTAGCGAAAAGCCTCGTCGTCGTCTATCTGCACGACCTGGTCGATCAGTTCCCGATCGAGGACTTCCGGCACAAAACCCGCGCCAATCCCCTGAATGCCGTGTAAATCAGCTGCGCCCCCCGAGAGTACGGGCGAGCGCTTAGGCTCGACTGCTACTATGTGCACGTCTGGCACGGCCTGCTTGAGCACTTCCCCAACGCCGGTTATGGTACCGCCAGTCCCCACCCCGGCAACAAAGGCGTCTAACTCACCTCCGGTAGCCGCGAGAATTTCCTCGGCCGTGGTGCGGCGATGGGCCTCTGGGTTGGCCGGGTTAGAAAATTGCTGGGGAATAAACACGCCCGCGGGATCAGCCGCCTTGAACTCTTCGGCCTTGCGGATGGCCCCGGGCATATCTTCGGCTGCGGGTGTCAGCACAATCTCCGCACCGTAACTGGCCATGACTTGTCGCCGCTCCAAGCTCATGCTCTCGGGCATGGTCAACACCAGCCGGTAGCCCAGGACGGCCGCGACGAGAGCCAACGCGATCCCGGTATTGCCGCTGGTAGGCTCGACGATGGTCATGCCCTTTTTGAGCTGGCCGGCTGCCTCGGCGGCGCGGATCATGCTAACGCCGATGCGGTCTTTGACGCTGCCAGTTGGGTTGCGCACTTCGAGCTTGCCGTAGAGTTGGCTGCCGTTGGTCGGCGCGACGCGGTAGAGGCGCACGAGCGGCGTGTCCCCCACCAACTGCAACATGTCGTCTGCAATCTTGCGCTTGCTCATCCCTCGGCCTTTAGCTGCTCCACCAAGTCCGCAACCGTAGCTAGGGGTCGCGAGCACGTCGCGTCGCGGCACACGTACGCTCGTCCACCAACCGCCAGCTTCCCTTCCAACAGCGGCAACGCAGCCTCAGCTTCACCCGCTCCAACGCCAGCAGCTAACACGACCTTATTGGGCACAAAGCACCGGTGCAGTGCGGCGGCAAAAGTGCGGCACTCGGCTTGGTCCCCCACCAAGGCAACCTCCGTGGGCCTAGCCAAGTAAAAGTCGAGTACGCAGAGCATTTGCGCCCCAGCGGCAGGAGCGCGGCGCAATAGCTGCTCGAAGAGGACCAGCGTTTGCTCGCCCTGCTGCCATAACGCCTGATCGCCCTTCATCGCCCCCAAGCGCAACAGCGCCAACGCACCCAGCGAGTTACCCGAGGGCGTGGCGTTGTCAAACGGGTTCTTAGTACGCACGATCAAGTCAGTCGCCTCGGCCCCTGCATAGAAAAATCCCCGGTGTTCCCCATCCCAAAACCGCGCAATCATCTCGCCGGCCCAGTGCTCGGCGGCGGCAAAGAAACGCAACTCAAAACTCGCCTCATACAGGTCGAGCAAGCCGTTGACCAGACAAGCGTAATCGTCCTGATAGGCCGGAATCCGCGCCCGACCATCCTTGTAGGTGTGCAGGAGACAGCCATCGCAGACCATGCGTTGTAAAATAAAGTCGGCCGCCTCGACAGCCGCTCGCAGGTAGCGATCCTCCCCAATAACCTGATAGGCGCGGGCCATCGCGCTGATCATCAGTCCGTTCCAAGCCGTCAGAATTTTGTCGTCGCGCCCGGGGGCAACGCGCTGTTGCCGCGCCGCAAGCAGTACCTTGCACCCGCGCTCTACGACTTGCGCTAGCCGCTCCGGCTCTACGTTGAGGAAGCGCACAACGCCCTCTAGCTCGTTTTCCACGTGCAAGATATTGCGCCCGTGCTCAAAATTGCCCTCGGGCACAACGCCGTAATAGCGGACAAAAAGCGCAGCATCTTCTTCGCCCAACAAGTCCTCAATCTCCTCTAAGAGCCAAGTAAAAAACAGACCTTCCTCGCCCTCGCTGTCCGCGTCCTGCGCCGCGTAGAAGCCGCCTTCGGGCTGCGTCATCTCGCGCAGCACATAGCCGAGGGTGTGCTCGACGACCTCGCGGTAGAATTCGTCTTGAGTCGCCTGATAGGCTTCGAGATACGTCCACACCAACAAGGCGTTGTCGTAGAGCATTTTCTCGAAGTGGGGCACGAGCCAGCGCTCATCTACCGAATAGCGGTGAAAACCCCCGCCAAGCTGGTCGTACATCCCTCCCCTAGCCATGCGCTTGAGCGTGTGTTCAGCGATTGCTAGCGCGCGTTGGTCGCCTCGTCTAACATAGCGCCGCAACAGCAGGGATACGCTCATGCTCGGCGGGAATTTGGGCGCACCGCCAAATCCGCCAAATCTAGCGTCATACGTGGATTTGAGCTGCGCACAGGCTCCGTCGAGGACCTCTTCTCCGGGGACGCCGCCCGGCGTCAAAAACTCGGCGTGCTGCTGGAGCGCGCGCATCAGTTCGGCAGTCTTTTCGGCGACGCCAGCGCGGTTTTCCCGGTAGTAATCCGCTATCGCTTGCAGCACCCTCGGAAAGCCCGGCCGCCCGTGACGGTCTTCGGGTGGGAAGTACGTCCCGCCGTAAAAAGGCTGCAAATCCGGCGTCAGAAACACCGTCATCGGCCAGCCCCCCTGGCCGGTCATGGCCTGCACGGCCGTCATGTAAATCTCATCGACATCGGGCCGTTCCTCGCGATCGACCTTGATATTGATAAAGTGCTCGTTCATGCGCTGGGCGATCCGTTCGTTTTCAAAGGATTCGCGCTCCATGACGTGGCACCAATGACAGGCCGAATACCCCACTGAGAGCAAGATGGGCCGGTCGGCGGCCCGGGCCGCAGCCAGCGCCTCATCACCCCAAGGATACCAATCGACGGGATTGTGGGCGTGCTGGCGCAAGTACGGACTGGATTCGGCGGCGAGGCGGTTGGTGTGCTTGGGATCAGACATAGTTGATAAAATACGATTCGATGGGCGTTGGCGATAGAGCTACGCAGAGGTCGTGTCTATTGGCGTCGCGTCTGTAGGTAGTCTTCTAGGTCGCCGACGATGGCGCGGAAGCACCGCTCGGCCTCGGCGCGAATGTCCGCCCGCTCGCGGCGGCAGTGCAGGGGCCACACTTGCTCCCGATAGCGCCTTTCGAGCCCGTCCTGATAGGCCGTGGGCAAAGCCGCAATCTGCAACGCGCGAATTTCGCTAAAGCTGATATTCGGCGTGCCCACTCCGTTGGCGTAGGCGGCGATCTGCTCTCGTCCCAGCCGCGTTTTGAAAAAAAACCAAGCGTAAAACGGATTGAGCCCCTCGAAGCGAATCAAATCGACAAAGCAACCCACATTGGCCGGCTTGCTCCCCAAATAGACCGCGAGGCGATTCCGGCCCAAGGCCCCGGCCCCAGACCGCGACAACAGCAAGTCCCCGGGGCGCACACGGCTGCGCGGGGGATCGTGCGCTCCTGCGGGCGCGACGCACAACAGCGCGCGCTCGTCGAGCCCGGTTTCGGCGATGTCGCCCTGCCGAATGACCGGCACTCCGGTCTCTACGTGCTGAGGGCGGCTGCCCGTGACAATCGGCCCGTACGTCAAATGGCAGATGTACTCCCCCAACGGGACCAGTCGCAAGCAACTCGCCAAGCGGCGCACGGCAGCGCGCCCCTGCCAGAACCGCGGATCCCAACGCTGGGCGCACAACGCGCGCTGCCCTACGCTCAGAAGCGCGGCCTCCGGCGCACGGCGAGCCGACGCGCTGAGTAAGAGCCGGACGTGTTGCGCGTACTGCTCGCTCGGCCTCTTCCCGACTGGTGCGATCAGCCGCGCCTTGGGCCGGGTCAGTGACTTGCTGCGGCGCAAGACGACCAAGGCCGTCTGCACCTTGTTGAAGGCTCCAGGCAGGGCGACGACAGCCCGCACCTCAGCGTGCGCTAACAACCAGTCTCGCGCGCCCTGCCGCCGGGAATTGGCGAGAAATCCTTCGGGCAATATCAGGGCTATCCAACCAGTGGGCCGGGTCAGTTGCAGCGCGCGCTCAATAAAAAGCAACTCCACCGGGAAGGAGCGCATCTGCTTTTGTCTATCGAGCAGCTCGAAGCGCTGGGCGAGCCGACCGGGGCCATCGGTCCCCAGCAAGGGCAACATCGGCCCCAACTTGCCAAAAGGCGGATTGACCAACACGCAATCGAACGTCTCATCCGCCACCTCGGGTAAGGTGCCGAGCAAGCCGTCTCCGGTGTAAAAGCGATCCGCTTGGCTGCGTCCCCGCTCGGCTAGCCCCGCGTCAATCTCAATGCCTGTGGTCTGGTAGGCTCGTCCGACAACGCCCAACAACGCTCCTGCACCCGCGGCTGGATCAATCACGCGCGCTCCAGCCCCCAACTCTTTTCCCGCGAGCGTGTGTACCGCGTCCCAAACCAACTGCGCGACTGCTGGAGGCGTAAAGTGCTGCGCTAGGATCTTCGCGTTTCCTCCGTTACTCATTAGTGTATCCCATTTGGGGCAATAGCTACTTATTGCAGTTTGTTAAAAAACCTACATAACGAATTGCTGGACAAATTTTTATGGACTCAAGCGGCTCGCTGGCACACTTTCTGCTAACACGCTAGTCACGCGGTCCGCCAACGGACCCTCACCCATTCATCCACGTTCATCTTTCAGGAGGAACCCCATGCCGACCTTACGGATGCCCAACATCAACCAAGTCGCCCTCAGCGGCCGCTTGGTGCAAGACCCCGACTTCCGCTTCATGGACAACGGTGCCGCTCGCTTGCGGGGGCGGATCGCCGTCAACCGCTCCTACCGCGACCGCAATCAAGAATGGCAAGAGGAGACCTCCTTCTTCGACATCGTCCTCTGGCAGAAAGCCGCCGAGACCTTGGCCAAACGCCTGCACAAGGGCACACCGGTTTTTATTACCGGCCGCCTGCAAAGCCACTCTTGGCGCGATAGCGACAACCAGCCCCGCTTCCGCGTCCAAGTGCAGGTGCGGAACCTGCAAGTTCTGGAAAGAGATGCAGAAGACATGCAGGAGGAAAACGTGCAGCACGAAACTGCCCTTCAAGCGGCTTGAGCAAGGCTTCGACGACTCGACTGAGCTCGCCGAAGTCCTGAGCTCAGCCGAAGGGAATGTGCGCGGGCGCAGGCGGGTGCAGTCGGCAGACGAACGAGACGCGCCGCGCCTAGCCCGCGCTTATCCTGCTCGCTCAAAGAGCGCGGCAATGCCCATTCCCCCGCCAATGCACAGCGCAGCTATACCCAGCCTGACGCTGTGCTGCTGCATCTGGTGTAAAAGCGTGGTGGCAATGCGCGCGCCGCTGGCACCGACTGCGTGGCCGATGGCAATGGCTCCGCCTTGGACGTTGACCTTATCCCAGTCCCAATCCAACTCCCGGCCCACGGCCAAGCTCTGGGCGGCGAACGCTTCGTTGAGTTCGATCCGATCCACATCTTCGAGCCGGGTACCGGTCTGGGCCAACAGCTTGCGGATCGCGGGTGCCGGACCGATGCCCATAATGCGGGGATCGACGCCAGCACTGGCCGTTCCCCGCAGATAGGCCAGCGGCACCAACCCGCGCGCCTTGGCCCCTTCTTCAGTCATCAACAGCAGCGCCGCGGCTCCATCGTTGATCCCCGAAGCATTGCCCGCAGTCACGGTCCCGTCTTTCTTGAACGCTGGTTTGAGCTGACTTAGCTGCTCGGCAGTGGTACCGGGACGCGGATGCTCATCTGTTGCAAAGACGGTCTCTCCGCCTTTTTGCGCGATGGGGATGGGCACAATCTGGTCGGCAAATGCCTCCTGCTCTTGGGCGCTGGCCCATCGCTGTTGGCTCCGCGCGGCGAACTGGTCCTGCTCGGCGCGGGTAATCCCGTATTCTGCGGCCAAGTTTTCCGCTGTAATCCCCATGTGGCAATCGTAAAAACAATCCCACAGCCCATCGAGCAGCAGCATGTCCTCGACTTGGCCGTGCCCCAGTCGCTGTCCCCACCGTCCCCCGTGCAAGACATAGGGTGCCTGGCTCATATTCTCCATGCCCCCTGCCAGCACTACCTCGGCCTCGCCGGCTCGTAGGCTCTGGGCGGCCAGCGCAACCGCCTTCAGCCCCGAGCCGCATAGCTTGTTGACCGTCATCGACGGTACCTCGTACGGCAGCCCGGCAGCGATGGCCGCTTGGCGCGCCGGATTGGCCCCGGCCCCGCCCTGATACACCATGCCCATCAACACCTCATCCACTTCGCTCGCTTCCACTTGGTACTCCGCCAATGCAGCGGCAAGCACCTTGCCGCCCAGCTCCGCCGCCGTCACGTCTTGCAATGCGCCGCCAAAGCGGCCCGTGGCTGTACGCCGGGCGCTAACTACAACTGGATCTGCCATGGTTTCACCTCTATTTCGTTGACGCAGCTAGCTGTGCTGCGTATTTTTTTAACCTCATAACGTAAGTCACGGTTTCTTTGTTTGTGGCTCTAAAAGGGGGGGTGGGCTAAAAATATGGGGCTGTAGCTCAGCTGGGAGAGCGCGGGCTTTGCAAGCCTGAGGTCGTCGGTTCGATCCCGATCAGCTCCACCATTTAAGTGTAACAGCGAAGCGGATCTAGAACAAGCACATAGCTTGTGTCTGAGATCCGCTTCTATTTTTGTACTCGCTCCGGCACTCAACTCAAAGCTCTACTATGGAGGCCAAAATGCCGCACGACAAATGGAGACTCATCTACGTCAGCGACCCCTCGGGCAATGCCAACTACGATTTTGACCCGGGCATGGCGCGTCCCCTCATCACCTCACACCCCGCCAAGCCAGAGGAACTGCAGCGCATAATCGACAACGTCGCTGCCAACAGGCCCGATACCTTTATCCAAGAGGTCTATAACTCCGGCTGGACCTTGTACTTTCGCTCCCCGCGCTTCGAGTACGATGCCCGTCCCCAGCACCGGCGCTTTATTCCCATGATGGACGACGGGATCATGCCCTTGCAGGTGATGCTCGACCAAGCCCGCAAGCACGGGATGAACTTCCTCGCTGGTTTTCGCATGAACGACAGCCACGGCGCACCCGACCAAGGCGGGATGTTTCTCCACAAGAACCCGCAGTGGAAAATTGCGGAGATGCCGCAGGGCGCGGCCTTCGTTCCCGGCAACAGGATGGATTTCACCTTTGCCGAGGTGCGCGATTACCTCTTTTCAGTGATGGCGGAAGTCGTCGATCAATTCGATGTAGATGGGCTTGAGCTGGTCTTCCGCGAAGGTCTCTACTTTCCTGCGCCCCAAGGCGATAGAAGCCTCGCGAGCGAGCGCCAACCGCTCATGACTGAATTGATCCAGCGAGTGCGGGCCATGCTCGACCAAGCCGGAAGCAGCCGGGGCCGCAACCTGCAGTTGGGGGTCCGCGTCCCAGAGACGCTGGAGGAGTGCCACAACTGCGGTCTCGACGTGCCCACCTGGATAGCGGAAGCGCTCGTCAACTACGTCGCGCCCCAAGACGCCATGTATTCGGATTGCAACGCCCCGCACCAAGAATTCAGCCAACTCACCAAGGACACTAAGTGCAAACTCATCCCCGGCCTCCTCCCCTATTGCGCCAACCTCGACCGCACGGGTCCGCCGTTGACGCTCGAAAACTACCGCGCCTTGGCCCACTCGTTTGCCCGCCAAGGTGCCGACGGGGTCTCCATGTACAACTTCCAGATGCACTGGGATGCCTTCTGGAAAGCGAGCCGCGACCCAGGGCCAGAGGCCATGTATCCCCTAGCCCTTAGCTACTTGCGTGAACTGAGAGATCCGGCCAAAATTGCCGCTGGCGCTCGGCACTATCTCTTTCATCCCATGTGGGGTGGCTCTACCGCCTTTGGATCCCCGGGCAAGACCGCGGGTGGGATTATCAGAGACGATAAGATCCACCTTGAGCGGACGGAGCAGCAGCCTTATGGGCAGTATCATTTTCGCCTGTACGAAGACTTCGACGAGATCGTCTTCGCCAAACTGTTCTTCCGCGCTACGGGTTTGGGACCATACGATCGAATTGAGGTCGATATCAACGGCACGGCCATCCCCGCCGACAGAGTGCGCCACATCTGGCACAGCAACGGACGGCACCCAAATCAAGGGCGACAGCTTCCCGCGCACACGACCTGTATTATCGATCTGTCGTCGCCACCCATACGCGATGGCGACAATGCCCTCGGCGTCCGCTTGTTGTTCTCCGGCCTCCCCGCAGGGGCTGTCGTCATCGACGAACTAGAAGTGACTGTGCTGCCGCGCTAGTTGTCGCTTTTCAGCTAAGGAGGAACCTTGTCGAGGAGCGATCCCGAATTCTGGAATCGACGCACAAGCGCGGAGGCTATCTGGACTAACCTGCGCTGGACCCTCGCCCACATCTGGACGCACGGGCGGGCCCCGGCCTTGGGCATCGTCGCTGTGCAAATACTCCTAGGCCTCCAGCCCGCACTGCTCATCTACATCACTCAGCATCTTGTCGACACCGTCGTCGCCTCGGCAGGTGCAGGAGGCACTGGCTTTGAACAAACCCTGCCGTGGCTCCTCTCATTCGGGCTCGTGCTCCTGCTCACAAGCGATGTGCAGTGGGAGATCCGGGACGCGCTCCATCTGCGGCTCGAACAGAACCTCGAACACGCGCTCGGCCAGCGCTTTCTGGCCAAGGCGTCGAAGCTGCCGCTCGTCTTCTTTGAGGTAAGCGCGTTTTACGACCGCCTGGAACGCGCCAAGAATCCGGGACGCACGGTTGATCGATTCTTCTTCGCGGTCATGCACACATTTCAGGCCGGCATCCGAGTCCTCTCCATCGCGGCCATGTTCGTCCTAGTCTCTCCGTGGATCTCGCTAACTCTTCTAATTGTCCTAGTACCGCAGATCCGAATGTCCATAGAACAAAGCCGGCGGTTCATGAGCTTCACCTACGGCCAAACCGAGGAAATGCGCCGGGCTGGCTACGTCGATCGGATTCTCACTGGGCGGGGCGAACAGAAAGAAAAGCGCCTCTTTGCCCTCCACCAGACACTGGGCCAGCGATGGCGGGCCATACGCCGGGCATTGCGAGAGCAACTCTGGCGACAACAAAAGCAACAGGTCCGAGGACGCCTCCCCGTCACCTGTTTGCGTTTCGCTGTCTCGGCCGGCGTCGCCGTTGCACTGGCCTATTTTCTCGGTGACCGACTCCTCACACCCGGCCACTTTGTCGCCCTGTTCCGAGGAGTGGACGACATGCTGGGAGCCGGTTCCAGCCTCGGCTACCATTCGATGAGACTGCAAAACCAAAGCGCTGAAATCAGCTATGTGCGCGAATTTCTCGACCTGCCCGAGGACGACGGCGCTTGGATGCAACGACCGCCAGCCGACCGCGAACCAACCCGGCTCTTCCCCAAACCGCTGCGCGAGGGGTTTGCCGTCAAAGACGTCTGGTTTTCCTATCCGGCAACGGATGCCACCGAGGGCGAGAACTCCCGTCCCGTCCTACAGGGCGTAAGCCTGCACCTCAAGCCCGGAGAACGAGTAGCCCTCGTCGGCGCAAACGGCGCGGGAAAATCGACCCTCGCCAAGCTCTTATTGGGCCTGTACCAACCAGCATCGGGCGAGATCACCGTCGATGGAGTCCACTACGACGAGATCGACCGAAATAGCCTTGCGAACGCAGTCAGCGCCGCGTTCCAAGACTTCTTCAACTTTGAACTCACCGCTTCCCAATCAATCGGGATCGGTGTCCTCGGCAGCGGTGGTAGCGACCAAGGAACCGACTTATGGCCGGGATGGCTGCCACCCGATCCAGCGGTGGTACAAAAAGCAGCGCAGCGAGCCGGAGTCGATGTCATCACTGCGCGCCTGCCCCAAAGCTACGACACCCCGGTAGGACACGTCCTCGATGGCGGACAGGGGCTTTCCGGGGGCGAGTGGCAGCGACTCGCCATTGCCCGCGCATTCATCCGCCAGCCCGAGTTGCTGATCCTCGACGAGCCGACCGCGGCGCTGGACCCCATGGCCGAGGCCGAGGTGTACCGGCAGTTTGGCGAGCTGCTCGCCGGTCACACTGCGCTGTTGATCAGCCATCGGCTTGGCTCGGCCCGCATGGCCGACCGCATCCTCGTCCTCAAGGACGGTCGCATCGTCGAGCAAGGCCCCCACGACGACCTAGTGGCAAAGGGCGGCGAGTACGCTGCCATGTGGGAGGAGCAAGCCTCGTGGTACCAGTAATCCTACAGGATACAACGGTGGTCCGCCCGCCTACCATGCGTACGCTCTGGCGCTTTCTGAGGTGGATGATCCAGACAGACCCCCGCTACTCCATCGTTCTACTGGTGCTCCAGTTCGCCACCGGTCTGCTGCCAGCCGCGTCGATATGGGTTATGCGGGCATTCTTCGATCGCAGCCTCGCGGTGTACGAAGGGAACCTGCCCGTAGAGGACATACTGTTGTGGATCGCTCTTTGGGTCGTGCTGGCACTCGCGCACGAAGTGTTCAGGTTGGAGCTTTTCTTTTTACTAGTTGATCGGCTAAAACAGGAGTTAGAAGACCGGCTACTCACCCAACTCCAGCACAAAGCAAGCGTCCTGCGACTCGAGACCTTCGAGCGCGCCGATTTCCACGACGTGCTGCGCCGGGCACAAGAGGCGGCCACGCCCGGCTTTTTTCTCAGCCTTATCGGCGAGATCCACACGATAATCACCGGAATGCTGACGGTCGTCTCCGTCGCCTTGGTCGTCGGGCTGTGGAATCCGCTGCTCCTGATCGCCATCGCCTTGGTCTCAGTGCCGCCGCCGCTAGCGCGGGTGCTCCAAGAGAAGAACACCTTTTACCTCAAGCGCAAGCAGACCCAGCGCGAGCGCCTGCGGGCCTACTTGGAGCGCATTCTCACCGAGCGCGCCGCCGCCAAGGAAGTGCGAGTCTTCAACCTTGGATCGACCCTGCTCGGTTGGTGGGGATATCTCTACTGGCAGGTGGCCGATCGGCTCTTTCAGCAGAAACGCTCGCAGTCTTTGGTCAATATCTTGCTAGCGGCTTTTAGCTTGGCCGGTCTGGCCGCCGGCATCGGCTGGTCGGCTTGGGCCGTGGCTAACGGCGGCCTCTCCCCCGGGCAGTTCGCCGCCATGATGGTGGCTCTACAGCAAGTCAGTACGCATGTCGATCTGGTCTTCTTTCGCTTCGGTTATCTCGCCAATCGCCTCCTGTACATCGCCGATCTCTTCACTTACCTCGATCTGGGCCCAGAAGAACCGAAGGAAGGCAAGCCAATCGACAGCGTCGGCGAGGTCCCGATTGCGGCCGACGGTCTCTCCTTCCGCTATCCGCAGGCGGAACGCCCGGCAATCGACGACATCTCATTCACCATCGAGCCCGGCGAGCGCGTGGCCCTCGTCGGTGCCAACGGCTCGGGCAAGACCACGCTGGTCAAGGTACTGTTAGGCTTGTTCCACCCCACAGAGGGAAAGGTGCTCTACGGCGATGTCGATCTGGACCGGGCAGACCGGAACGGCCTTTGGGACCAATCGGCCGCAGTATTCCAGGACTATACCCGTTTCGCCTTTTCTCTGGGAGAGAACATCGGCTTGGGACGCACCGAGCGCATGGGCGACCAAGCAGCCGTTGAGCACGCCGCGCACCAAGGCGGAGCCGCCCCCATCGCCGAGCAACTGCCAGAGCGCTACCACACCCTTCTCACCAAGGAATTTGCCGGCGGAACCGAACTGTCCGGTGGCGAGTGGCAGCGCGTCGCCATCTCAAGGGGATTCATGCGCAACGCCGCCCTGATCGTGCTCGACGAGCCAACCGCGTCGCTCGATCCCCAAGCCGAGGCCGACGTGTTCCGACGCTTCCTCGCCATGTCCGGCGAGCGCACCACCATCGTGGTCTCCCACCGCTTGGGCTCGGCTCGGCTATGCGACCGAATCTTGGTGCTAAAAGAGGGACGCCTGCTCGAAAACGGGACGCACGGCGAATTGCTGTCTCAAAAGGGAGAATACGCCCGCTTATGGGCTTTGCAGGCGCAGTGGTACGGCGAGAAGGAAGCGAAATTGCGGGATACAGAAGAATGAGCAAGGACTGCGATATACTTCTAAAGCAAGAGGGAGCCGCCTCCATTGCCTACCGCTGGATGATCTTTACATGACAACGCAAACTACGTATAGTTGGTCATATGCTGTTCATCGAGACATCGGAATTCACCAAGCATCTGGGGTCGCATCTCGATGACGACAGTTACGCCACGCTTCAGATGTTTCTCAGTGCGTACCCAGACGCCGGCGACATCATTCGCGGATCGGGCGGTATTCGGAAAATCCGCTGGAGATCGAAGGAGCGCGGCAAACGAGGCGGTAGCCGGGTCATCTACTACTGGCATGTCGCCGAGGACCATATTTATCTACTCACTCTGTACGGCAAGGGCGTGAAGGACGATCTGACGCCTGCCGAGCGGGCCGCGTGGCGCAAGGTCGTAGAGGAGATCAAAAATGGCTGAACGGAACATCGCCGCCGAAGTTCTTGCGGGTCTGCACGAAGTTCGAGAGCACCGAGCCGGCAAGCGCACATTGCGAACCACCCAGGTTGAGGCGAAGCCCCTGCCCGGACTCACGCCCGATATGATTAAGAGGATTCGCGAAGAGCTCGACGTTTCAAGAGCGGTATTCGCCCACCTGCTGCGCGTACCGGTGCGCACCGTTGAGGGCTGGGAGCAAGGCAGATCCAGTCCACCGGATGCGGCGGCAGCCCTCATTCTCATGGCCCAGAAATACCCGGATACCTTCGAGCGGCTGGCATCACTGTGAGCTGCTCTGATTTGGATCGCCCTCGCTCCGCAACCAAAAGGTTTTCGATGAGAGCATTGCACGCGCCTACCCTCAGCACCGCCGCTTTGTGAGCCGTGGCCGCCTCTTATCCCATTGTCAACGGTGCCGAGCACGCCTGGGTGCTCCACGACCCCCGCTTTAAGCCCGACCCGCGTCTGTCCAACTGCCCCGACGCCAAGCCCAACTATGAGCAGTCGGCCGAAGACCTCATCGAGCACATGCGGACCTATGGAGTCGACAAGGTCGTCATCAGCCACGTGTGCTACTACGGCCGCGACAACCGCTATGCCAGCCACTGCGTACAGCGCTATCCCGACCGCTTTGCCGCCATCGGCCTTTTAGTGGGGTACCGGCTGCACCATCCGGCCGATCCGGAGAATCCGGCACGCTTGGAACGGGCCGTGCGAGAGGAGGGCTTGGCAGGGCTGCGCTTGAGTCCCATCTACGACCGTGACGTGGTCTGGCTCAATGATGAGGTCAGCTATCCGCTGTGGCAACGGGCCGAGGAATTGGGCGCGGTGTTTAACATCTTCCTAGCGCCGCACCAAGTGGGGCAGGTGGCGGCTATGGCCGAGCGCTTCCCCGGGGTCAAAGTGGTCATCGACCATCTGGCGATGATCGACATCAGCGCCCCCGATAGCGAGGGCTTTGGGCCGCTGCTCGATCTAGCCCGCTGGCCCAATGTGTACATCCGCACCTCGCTGCACAATCCTTCTAGGGAACGACCACCCTTCCGCGATGTATGGCCCTTTTTGGAGCGGGTGTACGACCGCTTTGGGCCGCGGCGGATGGTATGGGCCAATTTTTACGAATTGCTCATTATGCAGGAGTTGATTCCCTTTTTCAGCGTTGAAGACAAGACGTGGATTTTGGGGAAGAACGCTCTAGAAATCTACTTTAAAGGTCAGGACTAACAGCCCATTCCGCGGCCGGGTTCAGGGTGCTTCCACGGCGAATTGCCGTAGGTCGCATTGGGAAATTCCCGATCCAGATATGTACCTATCCCCTACGGGTCCACCTGCTGATAGAACTTTTTCGCGCCATCCTCAATGGTCATAATAACCGCGCTTTTGGTCGGGTGGCGGTTTTCGTTGTAGCCGGCAATGCGCGTCGCTCCAGCGTACTGTTCGGTAGCCAACAGTTGTTGCCGTATCGCATCTGCGTCGAGCCTACCCGCACGCGCTGCAGCTTCCAAGAGCAAGCGGACCGCATCGTAGCTCACCGCATCGCCGCCGGTGGGAACAATCCCGTACAAGGCTTGGTATGTGTCGACAAATGCGCGCGCACTCGGCTCGTCCGTGTCCGGCGAAAAGTGGCTGCTGAAAAAGCTGCCATCCACAGCGGCTTCCTCATTGTCTAACAGCGTCGGATTGTCCCAAGCATCGGCCCCGAGAAAAAGCGTCGGTTCCCCAGCCGCGTTGTGCAGCGGCAAGGCACGCGCCTGCTTGGTCACAAGCGCAACCTCCGGCGGCAGCCCCGATAGGAAGACCGCTTCGGGAGCCGCCGCCGCGATGAGGGTCAATTGCGCGGCGAAATCCGTCTCACCGCTCTCGTAGAACTCTTCAGCGACGATCTCTCCCCCAAAGCCGCTAAAATGAGCGGTAAAAAACTCGGCAATCCCCTCGGAATAGACTTCCCCGCGCTGCGTCAAAACAGCGGCTGTATTCACCCCGAGCGTCTCTTTGGCAAACTGCGCCATGACGCGCCCTTGAAACTGGTCGGTAAAAGCAGCCATGAAGACAAAGGCGCCAGCAGCGGTCACGGCTGGGTTGGTGGCCGCCGTAGTAATCATCGGCACGCCGTGACGCTGGGCTACAGCCCCTACCTCAATGGCGTGCGAGGAGCGATTGGGGCCAACGAGGGCTACTACTTCGTCGGTGAGGATCATGGTCTCAGCAGCCTGCACGGCCGCCGCCGCTTCCTGTATGTCTATCTGGATGACCAATTCAACGGATCGGTCCAACAGCCCCCCTCGCTGGTTGACTTCGTCCACCGCAATTTTAGCCCCATTTGGATAGGTAATGCGGTCGCCTGAGACGAGGAACCCAATTTTAACGGGAGTGCCATCGCCGTCCGCAGTAGAAGACAGAGAAGCCTTATCCTCACAAGCGGTGAACGCGATGGCTGCAATACAGGCGGCGTAGAACAATTTCATGGCAGATCTTCTTCTAAGAGGTGTGGATGGATTCTGATTTTATCAGATTGACGACCCATTTAATCTAAGTCGCGTCCGTCCCTCCGCTCAAGGCGTTCCGCCGTGCCCTTGCGCCAAGTAGGCTTTCAGCAGTTGCGCGATTTTTGCTGCCGCATCTTGGCACAGTAGGGCCATAGGCTCCTTGCCGCCCGGCGTAGATTTCTGCACCGACACAATCAGAGGAGGGGTCTGTTCAAAAAGAACTCTTCTTTCCGATAGGAGAATCAACTGCACGCCGATTTCGGCGGTGCCGAAGGCGCGCCTTTCGGAATCATGCCAGAAATTGAGCCTCATAATGTCGAACGCCAATTTGTAGTCGCCCTTCCAAGGAAAATACCGCATGGGCGACTCACCAATCTGCTCGACCAAGGCGACCACCAGCGACTGATGCAGATCGACCGTCTGCTCTTTTATGTATGATACATCAATCGTGCCGAAATAAGTGTAAAGGGGGCTGCCGGCCAGATTCTCTCCTCCGACGATAGACTGCTCCAGTCCTTGCCCGAATTGATGAGTACTGCGCCCCGCAATAAGTAGCCCCGACTCCGACTCCGCTGGCACCTGCGCGATGACTTCCTTGTTTCCCGCAGACGGCGGCGACATAATGCTGACTGCCCGATGGGCCGTCTCGGTCACATCGTCGGGAGCGACCGAGTGCAAGATCGCCCGGTGTTCATCCTCCAATAAGGTCTGCGCTATAACGGGCACCTTCATCTCATCCTCGGGGAATGACGCTGCGCTAAACGAATACCATTTCGCTACGATCTCGCCGCTCCTGCGGTCCTTTAGCTCGTAGCGTCCCATAAGACCGCGCTGGGTGACGATTTCCCGCCCACTCGTTTCCGCCACCCATGTGGGAACGGGTACATCGACAAATTCTTTGGTCATTATGCTTTCCTTCTCATGGCGTGCAAACCAAGCCCCATACATACTCAACTCGTATGCCGGCTTTAGGCTGTAGGTCAGGGGATCTTCGTAGCGCGTGACGTGCTCAAATAGCCCTAAACCCTCTACTTCCTTCAACAATTTCCACTCCAAACCATCAGCCTCCCGATTCGTGAGAGGGGTAAAAGCCCTCTTGGCCTCACGCCATGAGTACGGATCGGAATCCCTTGCCAGGACCAGAACTGCTATGTTCCTTTCGTTCAGATCCTTGGGCATTTTAGCGCCGCCGCTGACGGCGCAGCCGTACAGACAACAAAATGTAATAGCGAAAAGGATGATCAAATGGCCGTATCTTGTAAGGTTGCGATGCCAAACAAACAAAGGTCTCATAGTTTGCATCTCCGCTAAGGGAATAAGGCGTTTGCACAAAGCACGTCTATGAATAATCCTCTACGGTCGTAGCTTGATATGTAAGTACATATTGCAATCTGCGATGTATTGCAAACAGCTTCTGCGTCGATTCTACCGATCGGCCACATATCCTCGTTTTCCTGTTGACTCTAAAATACCCATGAGTATTTTAGAGTATAGTCTGAAATAATAACACCGCAATTGGGAAAGTCGGCAGGGATGGAGCCTCGCTATATCAAAGATAGTATTGACGCGGATCTTGCGAACAGGATGGTATTCATCGGCGGGCCACGCCAAGTTGGCAAAACGACCCTTGCGCTATCTCTACTAGAAAGCGGCCAAGACGAGTCGGCGACGGCTTATCTGAACTGGGATGTGTTGGCCGATCGCGAAGATATTCTGGCCGAACGACTCCCCGCTGATCAGCCCCGCGTCATTTTTGACGAGATCCACAAGTACGCACGCTGGCGCAACCTAATGAAGGGATTGTTCGACAAGAACAAGACTGCTGTTTCCTTCATCGTCACCGGCTCGGCGCGTCTGGATTACTATCGCAAAGGCGGCGACTCCTTGCAGGGCCGGTATCACTACTATCGGCTTCATCCATTCACGACAATGGAATACGGGCGGGTACCCAATGACGCACTCGTGGAGCAATTGCTCAGGTTTGGCGGTTTCCCCGAGCCTTTTCTCAGGGGTGAGGAGCGCTTTCAGCGCCGCTGGCTGCGCGAGCATTCCGCAAGAGTCCTCTATGAAGACCTCCGCGATCTAGAGCATGTTCGCGAAGTGTCCATGCTAGAACTGTTGCTGTCGCACTTGCCGGCGTGCGTAGGCTCCCCTCTTTCGGTCAACAGCCTCAGCAAACTGCTACAAGTGGCGTACGAAACTGTCGAGCGCTGGCTGACGATTTTTGAGCGGCTGTACCTGTGCTATCGCATTCCGCCGTTTGGAGCCAAGCGAATTCGGGCTGTCCGCAAGGAGAAAAAGCTGTACTTCTGGGACTGGTCGCGCGTGGCCGCTGAGGGTGCCCGGTTCGAGAACATGGTGGCTGGTCACCTGCTGAAGTACTGCCACTATGTCGAGGACACCGAAGGGCATGAGATGGAATTGCGCTTCATCCGCGATACCGACAAACGCGAGGTGGACTTCGTCGTTTTACGCGATGGCAGAGCGGAATTCGCCGTGGAGTGCAAAAGCGGCGAGCAAAGCACTGCGCCCGCCTGCCGCTACTTCAGGGAGCGGACAGACATTCCCCGGTTCTATCAGGTACACCTCGGCACAAAAGATTTTGGCAACGCCACCGCCAACACGCGCGTGCTGCCGTTTTCTACCTTCTGCCGCGAAGTAGGGCTGCCTTAATCCGACTTATTGACTTTTTCCACGCATCCCCGTTCTTTGATTTAGTTCCCCTTTATCAACAGGAAAGTTCCTACTATGACCACACCTAAAACTAAAAAGCGCAAGCTGTTCAAACTCTTAGCTCCACAGGCCGAAAGCGTTTACTTAGCCGCCTCCTTCAACGATTGGGACCCGCAGGCCCGCCCATTAAAAAAAGACGCCGAGGGCCTGTGGAAAACTTCGGTCACTTTGCCTTTGGGCAAGCACGAATACCGCTTTGTGGTCGATGGCGAATGGCGCGATGATCCGCAGTGCGAAGAGCGCCGCCCCAATCCCTTCGGCACCACCAACTGCATTTTGCACACCTAAGCCGCCCCACGCTTGGGGGCGTAGCTCGGCTCCGACGCGAATTGGCGTAGATTTTCCGCTATAACTATGCAAATGCAACACATTGAGTTACATTTGCATAGATGATAGCTCGCAACATCAAGTCAACCCTGAACGAGCTGCTGGATAGAAACCCGGCGGTTGTCTTGATCGGGCCGCGTCAGGTCGGCAAGACGACCCTCGCCCGCGAAGTCGCCAATGAGCGCGATGCCCTCTACTTGGACCTCGAGCGCCCCAGTGATCTGGCCAAGACCGCCGATATCGAGCAATACTGCGCTGAAAACGTCAACCATTTGCTCATTCTCGACGAGGTACATCGCGCACCGGGCTTGTTCGCCCCGTTGCGTAGCGTCATAGACGAACATCGGCGGACCGGCAAGAGGACGGGGCTATTTCTGTTGCTCGGCTCGGCCTCCATTGACCTGCTGAAACAGTCGAGCGAGACGCTGGCTGGCCGCATTGCTTACTGCGAGCTGCATCCCATCAATGTTAGAGAAGTACCTGCGGGTGAACTGCGCCAGCTCTGGTGCAGAGGCGGTTTCCCGGAGAGCTACCTCGCCCAAAGCGACGCGGACAGCCTCGACTGGCGCCTCTCCTTCATCCGCACGTACCTCGAACGCGACATTCCCCAACTCGGGCCACGCATTCCCGCCGAGACCTTGCGCCGGTTCTGGACCATGCTCGCCCACAATCAGGGGCAAACCCATAACGCGGCCGCACTCGCACGGGGGCTGGATGTCAGTGGCGTTACCATAGCCCGCTATCTGGATTTGCTGGCCGACCTTCTACTGGTCCGCCGCCTGCAGCCTTGGACCAGCAACATGGGGCGGCGACTCGTCAAGGCACCCAAGGTATATGTCAGAGATAGCGGCGTCTGCCATGCGCTGCTCGGCATTGAGACGCTCGACGAACTGTTCGGGCATCCTGTCATCGGCGGCAGTTGGGAAGGCTATGTAATCGAGAACATTGCCGGGGCGCTGCCGAGACGTGCGTCCTGCGGCTACTACCGCACGTCGGGCGGCGCAGAAGTTGACCTAATTGTCAATCTCGGTGCCGGCGAGATCTGGGCAATAGAGATTAAGTTTAGCTCGGCCCCCAAGGTTTCCAAGGGATTCCACAGCGCCTGCGAAGACCTGCGGCCAGACCGGAAGTTCGTCGTTCACGCTGGCAGCGAAAGTTTCCCACTGGCGAAGGACATCCAAGCCGTAACGCTGCCCGCCATCGTCCAGCTACTGGCGCAATCTCGTTGAACCATTATTCCCCGTCCCAAGGCCGGTATTCGCCGCGGGCGTTCCAGCCGGGATACTGCGCTTCCAAGGCGGCGAGCGTCTGACGGGTGTAGTAGGGGTGGTCAGGCGGTGGGAAGCGGAAGAGCTGGCGATCGGCGGCCGTGAGGTCGGCGATAAACTCGCAAAAGTGCGGGTTGCGCCCCACGTGGGTGTAGTGCTCGACGCCTTCCCAATAGTGGTCGGCGCGACCATAGGCGAATTTCCAGATATAGCGCTGCCCGTCGGCGCGCCGATAGTCGCTGGCGGCGTGCCAGGAGTAGTTGTGGAAGATGGCCACCGAGCCGCCAGGAGCGACCATTGGCTCAGCTCTGGCCGCGTCCTGGTGCTGGCCATCGCCATCGGCGACGAAGAGAGTCGGGGCCTGATCCTCGTCGACGTCTTCGAGGCAGAACCAGAAGTTGAGTTGGCTGTGGCGACGGTCGGATTCAGTGGGCGGCAGCAGCGAGTTGTTGCCATTGTCGATGTGGAACGGCCCGCCCTTGCGGCCCGGATAGGAGATCAGACCCAGTCCGGGTCGGTAGTGTATTTGGTCGGTACCGAGCCAGCGTCGGGCAAAGGCGATGGCCTCGCGATCAACGATGGCGCGGTTGAGGCATTGTTCGGGATAGGGAAAATAGCAGGAGCCGATGCGATCGTCGGGCGGGTTGTCCGCGATTTCGTCCCAAGGTTTGAGGATGCGGCGCAGAGCAGCGGCCATGGCAGCGCGTTGGGCTTCGGGGAGGTAGTTGTGGACGATGACGTAGCCGCACGTGGCAAGCGCTTCAAATACTTCTTCGTTTAGTCTTTGCTCCTGCATGTGAGTGTCCTTTCGCGAGTTGGGAGTCGTCACGACGGAAACGGCACGGGAATCCCATCGCCGTGCCACGGGAAGGCATAGCTCGGCGCATTGCAGAAGCGCTCTAGCCCAGCTCCAACGCGAATCGCCGTAGAAGGCGGCAGTTCCACCGAGAAGTACTTCCCTTCTACAGTAGCTACGACCTCGCCATCCTTCCCTGCGGCTCGGTATTTGAGCTGCGTGAAGCGATGCTCTCCAAAGGCACCGGCCTGTACAATGAGGCGGTGCGTCTCGTGCCGCGACGTGTTGACGAATTGGATGCCAACTACGTCCGGTCCCAGTTCATCCACTAAAGCAGCCACGTCTAAGGGCAGCCCCGGCCGCAATCGGTCGGCGTCGAAGTAGCGCACTGTAGCTCGCAGCAGGCCTCCGTTATAAACCGACTGCGGTGCCCCCAGCGTCACTTGGGTCAACCCCTTGGTCAACACCGGCTGCGATGGGAGTCGGTTAGTCGCAATGATCTCCAAGGGACTGCGCTCGTCGGCGCGCATGGTCTCGTAAGTCTCCAAGGCCTGCTGGTACTCCGCCCGCAGGATCTGCTCCGGCCAGCCGGGGTTCTTGCCGTCGTAGTACTGGAAGCGGGCGAATTCAGTATTGCCCCAGTTCTTCTCGCCTAGGGCTGCCCCCACGTCGTTCCAGTCGCGCTCCACGTCGCCATCGCGCACCAAGGTAATCAGTTCGTAGTCCTCCCTGGCCATAGAGGCGTGGTACAGATGCATGATGTCCTGGCCCCGCAGCGGCGTGGGTTCCAGCCAGTAGCCCCGCATCTCAATGCCGTCGCTTACGTGCAGCCCCGGCGCTGGATTCCATTCCCAACCGTCCGGCCCGTAGCGCACCGGCACGAGGAATTGCCCATCCTCTCGCTTTCTGCCGTTATCGACTTGTAGCTTGATTTGCGAGCGCAAAAAGTCGAGGTACCCGCTGTCGCCGGTGAGCAATTGAGCGCATTCGACCGCGATGTTGATACCGTGGTACATGATGTTGTAGCCCTGGTAGTGGTTCCAGCCGTACTGGCCGCCCCACCACACGCCTTCGCGTCCCCCGCCAATGACGCCTTTGGCATCGACGTTGTCCGGGCAAATACCGCCGTTTTTCTCCGTGCGCTCCATCCACGCTTCAGTGTAGTCGAGAACCCACTGTTTGTACTTGTTGTCGCCGGTGTACAGATAGGCATTGGTCACCAGCGCAGTAGCCGCCAAGCTGTTGGGCGTGTCGCACTGCAAGACGAGCCGGTCGAACAGATCGACGATCTGCTTGCGCCGCGCCGGATTTTCAAACCACCGAGTCTCCAAGTTTTTGACGATGGGATACAGACTCGCGCGCACCCCGTAGTAGTTGGCCTGACCACCCAAGCCGCGCCCGGCCAGCAGCATGGTGTTGGCGTATTCCGCGTCCGCGTGGAGCTTGGGGCCCTGGCTCGAATGGAAAGGCGAGCGCAGGATGCGGTATTCGGGATCCCAGTTGGGGGCTTGGGGGTCCTCGCCGATGAACATGGCCGCAAAACTCCGCGCCCGCCGCATGTTTTCCGACACCGTGGGATCGGCCACCCCAAAGTCGTAAAAGGCCATATTGCCCTCGCCCAAATGGTGCCACTCCATGGCTTGTTCGAGATTCCAGAACTCGTTGTAGATGGACGGCCGGAAGACCTTCTTGTGGTCGTTGTAGCGCGTGCGGTGATTGATGCGATCGTCGCTGATGCGGGTGGCGGCGTTCCAGTTGCGGAAGTGGAGGTCAAGCAAATCGTCAGCCGCGCCAATCGCGTAGAACAGACCAAAGTTGTACACCTGTTCATAGAGATCATCCACATCCTCGGCCAACAAGGTGCCGCCGCCGCGCTCAAAGTACTGCCGAGCAAACAGGCGGCCCGATTCCTCCATAAGCGCGATTAAATTCCGCTCCATCAAGGCCCACGCCGGTGGGGCCGCGACCTCGGTCGCCTCGATCTTGGTCATATTATTTGCTGCCATCGCCTACTGCCTCCTGTGCGAGAAAAGGTTGGACGTAATTCTAGGCGGCGGTACATGCACAGGCAAGCGGTCCGCTTGGCCGCTCCAGACGCATCCGTTACCTTACAACCCCATGAACAGCAAAGATTACCTACACGCCCTCTTCGGCTGCCAAGGTCGCAAAGCCATCGTCACGGGTGCCTCCAGCGGCTTAGGAGCCGAACTGGCTCGCGTTCTCGTCTCGGCAGGTGCCGACGTCCTCGCCATCGCCCGCCGCCAAGAGCGCCTTGAAGCACTCGCCCACGAATTGCAAGACCACGCCGGCACCATCCACGCCCACGCAGCCGACCTCAGCGACAACGTCGCTATTGCCGCCTTGCCCGAGCAAGCAAGCGAGCGACTCGGCGGCTGCGATATCTTGGTCGCCAATGCCGGCACAGCCACCCGCGTCCGCCTCGAAGATATGGCCGAGCAAGACTTTGCCGCGGTCGTCGATCTCAACCTCAAGGCTCAGTGGCTGCTCGCCAAAGCCTACTTTCCCCTGCTCCGCGAATCTGAAGCCGGCCGCATCGTCAACATCGCCTCGATCTACGGATTGGGAGCCTCAGTAATCAACGGCTTGAGTGCCTACACGATCAGCAAGCACGGACTCGTAGGACTGACGCGCTCGCAGGCCGTGGAATGGAGCAGACACGGCATCACTGCAAACGCCATCGCCCCTAGCTATTTTCCCACCGAAATGACCGAGACCGCCCTCGACAACGAGAAGATGAGCACCCGCCTGCGTACCTTTACGCCGCAGGGGCGCTTTGGTCAGCCCGCGGAGCTAGCCACCACCTTGCTCTTTTTGTGCTCAAAGGCCAGCGGCTATGTCAACGGAACCGTCGTACCGGTGGACGGCGGCTGGACGGCTTGGTGACTTATTAGGGATAGGCCCGCTAGCAGATCTGTTAGGTCGGCGGCGCTTCGAGAAAGACGCGCACCCCCATATCGGCGTAGCGCGACCGGCTCTCGGCCGTGCCATTGCGAAAACAGACCGCGGTATCTGTGCCCTGCAAGGACTCAACTACGTGGCGCACGCAATCGTCAACGCTTTTCAGATGGGGATGCCCGTGGTGATTTAAGTCCATTTGCAAGTCAGTAGGGCCAAAGGAGAGGCAATCGACCCCAGGCCGCGCCAAGTTGAATGCACTGGTCGCTGCTGCCACGGATTCGACTTGCAGCCACAACACCCCGTACTGGTTCCACCAATCCGCATACGCCTGGGGACCGTTGCTCGTGTCGCCGACGCGGGCACCGCCGCCGTGGCTGCGCACCCCTTGCGGCAAGTAATAGAAATTGGCCACGGCCTCCTCAGTGGTCGCTACGGTCTCCACTTGGGGCACTTCGATCCCCGAAGGCCCCAAGTCCAAGCAGTTGCCGATCAAGTAGGTGTTGCGGGTGTGCTTGATGCGAAAGTGCAGCGGCAGGCCAAACTCCCCAACCATGCCTGCCAACGCGACCAAGCGGTCTTCGCTATAGGGCGAGTGCTGACTATCGACAAAGACAAAATCGCACGCGCCCAACTCGGCGATGCGCTGGAATGCGTCGCGCTCAATGTCGCCGCGGATGCCAAATCCCACCACCTGTTCGCCCCGCTTGATCTTTTGCTTCAAATTCGCTGCCATGCTCGCGTCTCCTTTAAGAGAGAATGCCAATACCTCGGTTAGGCGTACAGCCCGAATAAGCTAGCCACCAACCAGAGCAGGGTGTTGACCTGCAAAGGTCGATCACTCCAGACGACTGCCGTCGGATCGGCCCCCTGCCCCCGATGGTACACTAAATAGAGATAGCGCAACACACCGTAGAGCACAAAAGGAACCGTCCACTGCAATCGCGCATCTTCTGCTCCGCCCACCCCCATCGCGTACAGCGCGTAGCAGACCACGGTCACGGCCGTGAGGACGGCGATCATTTGATCGAGAAAAGCCACGCTGTATTCTTCGAGAATAGCGCGGTGATCTGTGGCATCATCCGCCAGTTGCACGATCTCCTGCCGGCGCTTGACCGCTGCCATAAATAGCACCAGCGCGAAGATACAGACGATAAACCAAGTGGAAATAGACACCTCAATAACCACGCCGCCACCGACGGCGCGCAGCAGATAACACGCGGCCACGATCAGCACGTCCACCAACACTACGTGCTTGAGCCGGAGCGAGTACGCCGCGTTGAGCGCCGCGTAGAGCACGGCCACCCACCCCAAATGAGGATGCAGCCAAAACGCAAAGGCCAACGCAAGGACCAACGCGACTAAAGCCGCTCCCCAAGCCAACGCAACCGACAGATGACCAGCGGCAATCGGCCGATGGCACTTTTGGGGATGCAGGCGGTCGTACTGGCGGTCGAAGATGTCGTTGAACAAATAGACGCCGCCGCTCAGCAGGACGAAGCAGAGGGCCGCCCCTAAGCTGTGTATTAGGTAGGAAAGTTCAAAGAGGTGTTCGGAAAATACGAGGGCGGGAAAGACGAAGGCATTCTTGATCCACTGCCGGGGGCGCATGGACCAGAGGATGTAGTAGAGCGACAAAACGAGGCTATGCTTCGGCATAACCGGAGAGCAGGGGCCGCTCAGACCTCCATGATCTCCTTTTCCTTGTTCTCGATGATCTCGTCAATGGAGGCTACGTATTCAGCGGTCAGCTCCTGCACTTTTTTCTGCGCGCTGCGCGACTCGTCTTCGGAGATATCCCCGTCCTTTTGCGCTTCCTGGAGCAGATCAATCCCGTCGCGCCGCGCATGGCGCACGGCAACTCGCCCTTCCTCGGCTCGATGCCGGGCGACTTTGGTGATTTCTACCCGCCGCTCCTCGGTCAGTTCGGGAATGGGCAGCCGGATGATGGTGCCGTCGTTGGCCGGGTTGAGCCCCAAGCTCTTGTCGGCGAGAATGGCCTTTTCAATCACGGGAATCAAGGCCGCCTCCCAAGGCTTGATCGCCAACAAGCGCGGCTCGGGGACACTGATCGTCGCCACTTGGTTGAGCGGTGTCTGTTGGCCGTAGTAATCCACCCGCACATTGTCGAGCATGGCGGCCGAGGCCCGCCCCGTGCGGATGGAGGCTAAGTCGCGGCGCAGAGACTCAATGGCCTTATCCATAGCCTCTTTTACTGTTTCAAGGACCTCTTCCAACATGACGGCCTCAATGTGTTTTCAGGCGTCTTCTCCCAAGACGAACCGCTCAAAGCGACGCACGGTAATTTTTTCGCCGATTTTGGCGGTTATCTCGGTGACCAATTCGCCGACGGTCTGGTCGGGATTTTTGACGAAGACCTGTTCCAGCAGGCAATTTTCCTGATAGAATTTCTCCATGCGGCCCTCGACGATTTTTTCGGCAATGTGCTCGGGCTTACCCTCGTTTTTGGCCTGTTCGAGAAAGATGGCTCGCTCCTTTTCCACGGCGTCGGCGGAAATGCCCTCCCGATCGACCGCCAAAGGCTGGGAAGCGGCAATGTGCATAGCCACATCCTTGGCGAACTCTTGGAAGTCGCCGGTGCGAGCGACGAAGTCGGTTTCGCAGTTGACCTCTAGCAGCACACCGAGGCGGCTACCTTGGTGAATATACGCTTGGATCAGGCCCTCACTGGCGTCGCGACCGGCCCGCTTCTCCACTGCGGACAGGCCCTGCTTGCGCAAGTACTCAATGGCCTTTTCGCTGTCGCCGCCGGTTTCTTGCAGGGCTTTCTTGCAATCCATCATGCCCAAGCCCGTTTTCTCCCGGAGCATTCGTACGCTTTGTGCGGTAATCTGAGTCATCGTCGTTTGCTTTCAAAAGTAGTTGATCTAGCTATGCGGTGGCCTCGGCTACATCCGCCGGGGCCTCTTCGGCTTGTTCGGTCTCCACGGCCTCTTCGGCCTCTTGCTTGTCGTCGCGCGCCGCTTTCTCGACTTCGGCTTCGGCCCTACCCTCAATCACCGCGTCGGCGATCAAGCGCGTGATGAGGGCGATCGAGCGGATGGCATCGTCGTTGCCGGGAATCGGATAGGTCACCAAGTCGGGGTCGCAGTTGGTATCGACGATGGCCACGGAGGGAATACCCAGCTTGGCCGCCTCGCGCACGGCGATGTGCTCCTTCTTGATGTCTATGATAAAGACCAAGCCGGGCAAGCTACCCATATTGCGGATGCCAGCCAAGGTCCGCTGGAGTCGGGCGCGTTCTTTTTCGAGCAGCAGAACTTCTTTTTTCTTGAGGTTCTCGTAGGTGCCGTCGCCCGAGATGCGGTCTAGATGCTCTAGGTGCCGAATGCTTTGGCGGATAGTCTGCCAGTTGGTCAACATCCCGCCAAGCCAGCGCTCGGTGACGTGAAACATGCCACAGCGCTCGGCTTCCTGCCGCACGAGTTCGGCGGCCTGTTTTTTCGTACCGACAAAGAACACGGCGCGCCCGGCGCGCACCGTCTGACGCACGGCCTCGCAAGCGGCCTCGACCTTGCCGACCGTCTTTTGCAGGTCGATGATGTGGATGCCGTTGCGCTCGGTGAAGATGTAGGGCTGCATTTTGGGGTTCCAACGCCGGGTCTGGTGCCCGAAGTGGGTCCCCGCTTCCAGCAAGTCGCGGATAGTGAAGTCAGCCATGATCGCTCCTCAATGTTAGTTGGGCCTCCGCCTCCTTCATCTACACACAGAAGCCCCGCAGACGCCGAACGCCCACGGGACACTCTCTGCCGTGCATCGGAAAGCGTGTGTATTGGAATGGAACTAGCGCTTGGAGAATTGGAAGCGCTTGCGCGCGCCGGCCAATCCGTATTTTTTGCGCTCTTTCTCGCGGGCGTCGCGCGTCAAAAAGCCGCCTTTCTTCAACACTTCCCGCTTCTGCGGGTCGTACTGTACCAAGGCGCGGGCAATGCCCAAACTCGCAGCACCGGCTTGACCGCGCAGGCCGCCGCCACGGGTGGAAATGTGGATGTCGAACGCGTTTCGCGTCTCGGTCAGGTCCAGAGGCTGCACGAGGATCATCTCTAGGGAATCTCGGCGCAGGTATTCGCTGACCGCGCGACCGTTCATGTAAATAGTGCCATTGCCGAGCTGCATGCGAACTCGGGCGACCGAGGTCTTTCTGCGGCCGGTCGCTTCATAGCTTTCTAAGGGCATGGGCGCGTTGCCTTTGGCTTAAAGTTCGAGAGGCTGGGGGTTTTGCGCTTGGTGCCGGTGTTCGCCGCCGGCATAAATGCGGAGCTTCTTTAGCTGCATCCGGCCCAATTTAGTGTGCGGCAGCATACCCCACACGGCCTTGCGGATGATGCGGTCGGGATGTCGTTCAGCCATGCGGCTGTAGGACGTGGCCCGCAAGCCACCTGGATAGCCGGTGTGGCGGTAATAGACCTTCTTTTCGGCCTTGTTGCCCGTGACTTTTACCTTCTCGGCATTAATCACGATGACGTGGTCACCCACATCGGCATGTGGGGCGTATTCGGGCTTGCCCTTGCCGCGCAGCACTTGGGCGATTTCCGAAGCCAGCCGCCCTAGCACCTTATCAGTGGCATCAATCACAAACCACTGCCGCTTGATGTCGCCCGCTTTAGGGGCGTAGGTAATGTCGTTCATCGTCTTTTCTCAGATTATATAGAAATTGTTTAACCTAAGCCCTCTATCCGTGCTTGTCAAGGTTGGGCCACCCGCCGCTTGCGCCACCAACGCCAAGTTAGCACGGCCCCTACCAAGCACAGGATCCCCACCAATAATCTATTGTATTGTGCGAGCAGCTCCGTGACCTGTTCCCAGTTTTCACCCACCAAAATTCCGGCGTAGAGCAGCAATCCATTCCAAACTGCCATGCCGATCGCGCCGCAGAGCACGACGGTCGGCCAAGGCATGCGTCCCAGACCAGCACCGATGGCGATGACCGACCGAATGCCGCTTAAAAATCGGTTGCCTAAAATGAGCGCGACGCCGTAGCGACTGAGCCACCGCTCGGCTTGGTCCAGTTTCGCCGTGCCCCGACGGCCGGCGAAAAAGGCGCGTCCCCGGCTATAGCCCAAATAGTACATGACGAAAAAGCCGGCCATACCCCCGGCACAAGTAGCGAGAAAAACCGGCCATATATCCAAAAGGCCGCGCCCGACCAAATAGGCGCTGAACACCACCACCGTATCGCCCGGTATAGGGGGCACAATGTTTTCCAAAAAGGCGCTAAGCAACAAGATGCCATACGCCCACAGTGGATCGACGCCAGACAAGGCCGCGAGCAGAGAGTCCAAATATTTTGCCATGCTTTAGAGCGCCAAAAGGACCACAGCTTGGGCCTCCATGCCTTCCTCGCGCCCGACGAACCCCAAACGCTCGGTCGTGGTGGCCTTGAGCGAGACCTGCCCCACGTCTAGGCCCAAGGTCGCCGCTAGCGCTTGGCGCATCGCAGCTATGTGCGGCGCGAGCTTGGGCCGCTGGGCTGCGACGACGGCGTCGATGTGCTGGATTCGCGCCCCTCGTTCCGCTATCAGGGTACCGACCTGTTCGAGCAGCACCAAGCTCGATATGTCTTTGTATTGCGCGTCCGAGTCGGGGAAGAGCTGGCCGATATCTCCGGCCGCCAAGGCACCCAAGAGCGCGTCGATTACGGCATGTGTCAGCACATCCGCGTCCGAGTGGCCCGCCAACCCCCGATCAAAAGGTACGGTGACTCCGCCCAAAATTAGAGGCCGCCCCTCCTCCAAGCGATGCACGTCGTAGCCCTGTCCTATGCGCAAGCCCATAGCAGGCACCTCCTCCCTTGCGCGCACTCGCCACTCAGCCCAAGCCAGATCCTCGGGCGTGGTCAGCTTGCGGTTGTCGGCTTCGCCGGGCACGACACAGACTGTGTGGCCCAGCCGCTCGACTAGCGCGGCGTCATCCGTGGCCACCGCGTCGGTTCCGGCCGCGTGGTATGCCCTCAGCAGCAACTCGCGGTCAAATCCCTGCGGGGTCTGCGCCTGCCACAGCCGCTCGCGGCGCGGCGTGCCAACGACCAGATCGTCCGCCACTTCCTTGATCGTCTCTACTACCGGCAAAGCGGGCAGCGCCGCTCCGTGCTCGCGAGTAGCGGCGACCACCCGCTCCAGCAGCCCCTCTGAAATAAACGGTCGCACGGCATCGTGTACCAAAACCATATCGGCGCGAGTCTCCAGCAAACCTCGATACACGGATGCGCTGCGCTCAGCACCCCCAGGTACAAAGGCGACGACTTTGGCAAAGCCCCCACTTTCACTCAATTGGCTACGGCAATAGTCCATGTCCTCGCGCCGCACGACCAAGACGATATCGGTCACCAGCGGGCTAGCTTCGAGACGCGCGAGCACGTGCCAGAGTACAGGCCGACCTCCTAACGGGAGGTACTGTTTGGGCCGATCTGCTCCCATGCGCTGCCCCCGACCGGCAGCCGGGATGATGGCAGTTATGCGTTCCACGATCTCACACGATCATCATGGCATCGCCATAGCTGTAAAAGCGATAGCCCCGCTCTACGGCCTCGCGGTAGGCGGCCAAAAGTCGTTCCCGCCCGACAAACGCCGCCACGAGCAGCAACAGACTCGAGCGCGGCAAGTGAAAGTTCGTCACCAACGTATCGACTGCTTTAAATGTGTAGGGTGAATAAATAAAAGCATTTGCCAATCCTCCGCAGGCGCGCACATACCCCTCAGCATCAACGCTTGACTCCAAGGTCCGCACCACGGTAGTACCTACGGCGACGATGCGTCCACCACCCGCGCGACAACGCCTGAGCGCGGCCGCCACCGACTCGTCAATTTCGCAGTATTCGGGCTCAAGCACATGCTGGCGTGGGTCGGCGCAGCGCACCGGCTCGAACGTGCCCGGCCCCACGTGCAAAAGCACTTTTAGGACCGCCACGCCCTTGGCAGCAATCTCAGCGATTAACTGAGGGGTAAAGTGCAAGCCAGCCGTGGGCGCAGCAACAGCCCCCGGGCGCGCCGCATAGACGGTCTGATAGCGCTCTCGGTCCGCGGTCTCGGGCGAACGCCGAATATAGGGCGGCAACGGTATCTCCCCGATCTCTTCCAGCCGCGCCAGCACGTCTTCAACGACAAAGCGCACGCGGAACCGCCCCGGCGCAACCTGCTCGACGATGTGCGCTTCCACCGCTCCATCGCCAAACTCCAACCGCGTCTTTGGTTTTAAACCCCGCCTAGGCCGCCCCATCGCCAGCCAATCGCCCGCAGTCAGCGGCCTGAGCAACAGCAGTTCAACCCGCCCTCCGGTAGCGACTTTACGCCCTCTGAGCCGAGCCGGTACGACCTGTGTTTGATTCAATACTAGGGCGTCGCCAGGCGCAAGCCGATCGACGATAGCCCCAAAGTGCAGGTGCTGCAACGAGCCATCCGTCCGGTTCAAGAGCAACAGACGCGCTTGATCGCGTTCGGGCGTTGGGCGTTGGGCGATCAGGGCATCGGGTAGGTCAAAGTCGTAGTCCACCAAGCGCATCGAGCGGTATCAACCTATCCCTGGGACTGCTTAGGACGCCATCGCACATAGCGAAAAATGGTCCAGAGAATTTTGTATCCGGCCTGCAGCGTGCCGCTGAGCGTGCCGGTGATTTTGGAACTGCCGATGCGGCGGCGATAGCGCACGGGCACTTCGGCTGAGCGCAGGCCCAGCCGAGCGGCTTTGACCTGCATCTCCGCAGTCCAGCCAAAGTTGCGATCCTGCATCTCTAGCCGCATGAGCGCGTCGTAGCGCAATGCGCGAAAAGGCCCCAAATCCGTAAAAGTAACGCCAAACAATAGGCGGATTAAGAAGGTGGCCAACCAGTTGCCAAAGCGGGCCTGCGGCAGAAGAGCACCCTTTTCTCGCTGTCCCAAGACCCGAGAACCAATGACCATATCGGCACCATCTGCGATGATCGGTCTTACTATAGCCAGCATGTCCTCGGGGTAATCACTGTAATCGCCGTCGAGAAAGACGACGATATCCGGACAATCGAGATGGGCCATGCCCGTTAGACAGGCCTGGCCGTAGCCGCGGCGCGGATCGATGACGACGCAGGCCCCCAAGCAGCGTGCCACCTCGGCGGTGCGATCGGCCGAGCCATTATCGACGACGATAATCTGCTGCGCGATATCGGGTATGTCTTGCAGCACCTTGCCGATGGCTTCTTCTTCGTCGCAGGCGGGAATGACGACGGCAATGGCAGGCGGCGAGTCCATGCGCTGGCACCGCAGGTGAAGTGCTGTTTAGAGATTTTCCTCCAACCAGAGGAAGAACAGATCCTGCGCCTCGGGCACATTGTTGAGCAATGCCCAACCGTGGTCAGCCGAGTCTGTAAAAACGCGCAGATCCTTCGGCTCGGCTGTCCGGGCCTCTAGATTGCGAGCGAAATCGACATAGCTGAGAATGACGTCCCCGGCCTGAATTTGATCCTGATCGCCTACCATAAAGAGCATGGACCGCGGACCAAATGATTCGAGGCCGGTCCCAATGACTAACGGTTCTAGCGAAGTGGATCCCCACAGCCCAGGCGAGAGGGAGACGCTGGTTTTTATTAACTCGGGGAAAACACCCGAACTCACATAGGCCACATTGCCCCCCGAGCCACTGCCCACGACCGCGACGCGGCTGACATCGATATTGGACTGATTCTGCAGCCAGATTAGCGCAGCGTGGACATCGAGAAAGCTCCGTTCCAGGTCAATCAATTCTAAGGTCAGTCGGTCGTCGGGCAGTGGAGTCTCGCCGTGCCCGCGCAGGTCGATGGCCAAGGCCGCGTAGCCGCGCTCGAGCAAGGCCACGTACGTATCGGTGGCACTCAACCAGTCGGCTTTGTTCCCGCCCAGATCGTGCAGGAGGATCACCACTGGCAGCGATTCGCCGGCATCCGCCGTGCCAAAAAGTGCGCTCACTTCGACACTGTCGATGGACGTGAAGCTAACGGCTGAAATGGGATAAACGCGACCCGGCCCTTCCGGTAGATCGGGGCCGACGATCTGCAACTCTTCTTCCGATTCGCTGCACCCTGCGACTCCAATAGCCAGCACCCAAATCCACCTACACAGTATCTTGCTCATAAAAGCCATAATCCTCACCCAAAGCACGTTGCGAGCGCCCGCAATTGGCAACGCTCCTAATTTTCGTAACTCCTTGAATCTGAATAAACAATCTCCACCTCTAGCTGTCAACTTGATGCCTTGACGACAAAATTCTTTTGCCGTATGCTGCCGCCCTATGATCCGCGTCGAAAAACTCAGCCTTAGCTATCGCGGGGGCCTAGCCGCTTTGCGCTCCATTGATCTCCACATCAGCCCTCGGGAAGACATCGCCCTCATCGGTGCCAATGGTTCGGGCAAAACCACCCTTGCGCACTGCCTAAACGGACTACTACAGCCCCAAACGGGCCGGGTCCTCGTCGATGGCATGGACGCCAGCGACCCAACCCAACTCCGCGCCATCCGCCAGCTAGTCGGCATGGTCTCGCAAAACCCAGACGATCAGCTCGTCGCCACCACGGTCGCAGACGAATTGGCCTTTGGCTTGGAAAACCTAGCTCTAGCCAGCGATGCAATCCACCGCCGCGTCGAAGAAACACTCGTCGCTTTCGACCTCGATGCCTATCGCCACTATCCGCCGCACAAGCTCTCCGGCGGCGAGAAACAGCGCGTAGCTATTGCCGCAGTAGTGGCGATGCGACCGCGCTATCTCGTCTTGGACGAATCCACAGCCCTGCTCGACCCTAGCGAAAGACAGCAAGTAGCCGAGTTGCTTCAGCGACTGCGCACCGCATACGGCATCGCGACCATACTCATCACTCAGTCTCCAGAAGAAGCCGCTCGCACCGACCGCGTCATCGTCCTCCACGCGGGTCGAGTCCATGCGGACGGCTCCCCTGCCTCCCTATTTGCCGACCCGCCCAAGCTCCGCGCTCTCGGCCTCGATCTGCCCTTTGCAAGCACCCTCGCCGCTCACTTGTCGCTGGCTGAAACCCCCTTGGAGCTAGGTACATTGTCCGACGCGCTGACCGCGTTAAAACCCCAGACATTCCTACCCCTTTGGACTCCGCCCACTCCGCCGCCACCCACCACGAGCAAACTAGCGACCGAAGGGCTTACATATCTCTACGACGAGCATTTGCCCACCCAGCGACGCGGCATTCGCGACATCACCATGGACATCCCCACCGGCTCCGTCCTAGCCCTCGCGGGCACCAACGGCGCAGGCAAGACCACCCTCGCCCAGCATTTCAACGCTCTGCTCAAACCCTCGCGTGGTCGCGTGCGCCTCGACGGCTGTGACATCGGCTCTCAACCCCCGGCTCGCGTGCGCCAGCGCGTCGGCTTGGCCTTTCAATTTCCCGAACTCCAGCTCTTCGCCGAAACCGTAGCTGAGGATGTGGCCTTTGGGCCGCGCAACCTCGGCTTTGCTCCAGAGCGCGTCGATGGCCTCGTGGCGCACGCGCTCGCCTTGGTAGATATGCCGCTGGCAGAATTCGGGCTGCGCCAGCCCCTCTCGTTGAGCGGAGGCGAAAGGCGTCGCGTCGCGCTTGCTGGCGTCCTCGCCATGGACCCAGAGGTCTTGGTGCTCGACGAACCAACCGCCGGCCTCGATCCCCAGACTACGGCCAGCTTATGCAAGCTCTTCGCCGAGCTAAGCAACCAAGGCCGCACTCTCGTGCTAATCAGCCACGATATGGAGCTAGTCAGCCACCTAGCCACCCACGTAGTGGTCCTGCGCCAAGGCCGGATCGAATTGCAAGGACCGACCCGCGCCGTGCTGGCCCATCCCGAATTCGAGTCTATCAGCGGGCTTGTGCCCCCGATGTCCGTGCAGTTGGCTCGCCGCCTGCGACAACGAGGCCTAGTCCTAAACGGCGACCCATTGACCATAGAAGAAACCATCGACTGGCTCGCCCCACTCGTCGCCCTCTCCCATGTCTAAATTTTCTGCCGACTTGCTCGTCCGCCAAGGACGCCTCATCGACCCAGCCAACGGCACCGATGCCCTGGGAGATATCCTCATCCGCCAAGGGAAAATAGTCGAGTCTCGCCCGAACCTCCCGACGCCTCCAGACGTGCCCATCCTAATGGCCACCGGCTTGGTCGTCGCTCCGGGTTTCATCGACATCCATACCCATCTCCGCGAACCGGGTTACGAACACAAGGAGACCATTCAGAGCGGCACCGCAGCGGCCGCGGCTGGCGGTATCTGCGCAGTGGCCGCCATGCCCAATACCAATCCTCCCCCGGACAGCAGCGACCATTTGCAATTAGCGCTAGAACGAGCGCAGACGGCCAACGTGCGCTACTATCCAATCGCCTGTGTGACTGTGGCCCGCCGAGGGAGCGGGTCGCTCGCCCCTCTTGAAGAATTGGCGAAACTAGGCGCGGTGGCCTTTTCCGACGACGGTGATCCCGTCGAAGACGAGGCTTTGATGCGCCGCGCCCTCGAAATCGCCCGCGACCTTGACCGGCCCATCTTCCCACACGAAGAGGTCAAGTCGCTTACGACTGGCGGCTGTATGCACGCAGGAGAAGTGAACGCACGCCTCGGTGTCAAAGGGATGCCAGCAGCAGGCGAAGAGGAGATGGTTGCCCGCGATATAGAACTCGTCCGCCAGACCGGCGGCCCTTTGCACATCGCCCATATCAGCACGGCCGGCACCGCGCAATTGGTCCGGCGCGCCAAAGCCGACGGCCTACCCGTGACCTGCGAAGTGCTGCCCCATCACTTTGTACTCACCGACTGCGAGGTCGAGCACCAAGGCACGGCCGCCAAGATGAGCCCTCCGTTGCGCGAAGCCGCCGATGTCGATGCCATGCTCACAGGACTAGCCGATGGCACCATAGAGGTCATTGCAACCGACCACGCGCCGCATACGGCCGCGGAAAAAGCCCAATCCCTAACCCAAGCTCCCATGGGCATTGTCGGCCTAGAGACGGCTGTCGGCCTCACCTTGACCTATTTGGTGGATCGCGTTTTGTCCCTGCAAGAAGCCATCGCGCGCTGGACCTGCCATCCGGCGCGCATCTTGCGCCTGCCCGGGGGGGCGCTCACTCAGGGGATGCCCGGAGATCTAACCCTGCTCGATCTAACGCGCGAATGGGAGGTAGTCCCCGCGCACTTCCGCTCCAAATCGCGGAACACCCCCTTTGCAGGGTACCACCTAAAGGGCAAGGCCGTAGCCACCATCGTCGGCGGCCAGATTGTCTATAGCGAGTTGGCCGCTTAATCGAGGGGTTTGAACGCGTCCGGCCAATGCTCAATTTCTGCGTCGGTTGCACGCAGCCACACGGCGATCACGTCGAAGCGGCAGACCGGATCGGCGGCGGTGCAGTATTGGATATAGTGCCGGGCAGCCCGCGTCAGACGCTGCCGCTTGGCGCGATTTACCCTTTGTTCGGGGCGAGACGCGCGCTGGCTGGTCTTTACCTCGACAAAGACCAACTCGCCCCCCTCTTCAGCCACCAAGTCGATCTCGCCGCCAGCAGCGCGATAGCGACGCTCCTGGATCCGATAGCCCCGTTCTTCCAGATAGGCTGCGGCCGCCGCCTCACCTCGCCGCCCGATGTCCCCCAACCTATCGCGCTGCTCCCGATAGACCCCTCTCAGAGCCGTCAGTTCATCGGCGGCCAACTCGTCGGCGGCCTCTCTGACTAACTGTCCCAACTGCTCTAGCTCGGCGAGGTTGGCGCAGTCGTATATGCCCTCCTCAAAAGAAAGAAAAAGCTCCGAGCGCGGCTCGGCGACTCGTGCGGCCACCGGACCGAAACTGCGGCGGTGTAGCGGGCAAGGACCATGCGCGTCAAGTGCGGCTAAGTGTGCAGCACTGCCGTAGCCTTTGTGCGCGGCAAAACCGTATTCGGGATAGCGGATGTCGCATTCGCACATCAGGCGGTCGCGGTGTACTTTGGCCACGATTGAGGCCGCGGCAATCGACAGCGAGCGGGCGTCTCCGTCGATGATGGCTTGCTCGGGATAGGGACTGCGCGCCGGCAGGTGTCCGTCGATCAGCACCCTATCGGGCGGAGTGGGCAAATTCTCCAGCGCCAAGCGCATGGCCTTGAGCGAGGCCTGCAGGATGTTCAACCTGTCGATCTCCGCAGCCTCGACTTGTCCTATTCCCACGGCTAGGGCCTTAGCCACGATCTCCTCGTACAGGGTTTCGCGCTGGGTGCGCGACAGCTTCTTGGAATCGTCAATCTTGGCGATGACACAGGCCGGCGACAAGACGACCGCGGCGGCCACCACAGGCCCCGCCAAGCAACCGCGCCCCGCCTCATCAACGCCAGCCACTCGGCTCACCCCTTGTGCCCAAAGATGCCGTTCAAAGTGCAAGAGCCGCTCGCGCCGTTGGGACTCGGCCTGCTCCCGCGCATCGCGCCGCCGCCGCTCGACCACCAAGCGTCGGACGCCAACGCGGCGATCTTTTTCGAGCAAGGCCCAGCTCGGCTCGTCGCTTTCCCACTCCACCACTTGTGCGCGTATCTGGGCAATCGTCATTCCGGCAAGTTCGGCTGCGGCGTCCCGTTCGCAGGAACGGCTCATGCCGGCAGGCGTCTCATCTATTGACATTAGGTATCGACCTAGTATATTTGCGAAAAGTTACCAAGAGGAGCCTTAACATGAAGCGCTACACGGCGTTAGTTGCCTGCTTGTGCCTCGTTCTGCAACCCGTCATGGCCCTCGCCGAGACGGAACCGGCACCCATCACCGGGGCAGATACCCGCCTCTATCTGGCCGATGGCAGCTTAGTGGAAGGCAATCTAATCGAAAGAGACCAAGATCTGGTCATCATGCGCGTCAACGACAAGATATTCACTTTCGATAAGACCGAAATCGACAAGATCATCACCCTCGAATCGCTGGGTGGGGGTGCCCAAACGATTTCGGTGACCGAGTTTCCCTACATCAGTTTTCTCGGGGGCGCTCTTGCCTTCGGCCTACTCTCTTGGCTGCAATTCGACCGGGCTTCCGACAACGAAGCCGAAGCGGCCCTCAACCGCGAACACGGCCAGCTATCCCGCGCCCAAAAGCTCGACGACAAAGCCGATCGCGCCCGCCTCTATGGGTGGTCCACCGCTGTGCTCGCCGTCGGTAGCTTTGGGGTGGCTCTGATCCCACGCAAAACCACCCGCCGCATCTTTCCCGAGCTCAGTTTCCACCACGGCGAGCCGCGCGTCGGCGTATCCTACGTCTATTCGTTCTGAGGGCGTTCCGCACCCCGTAGGTGCTGCACCAAAGCCTCTAATCCAAGCACGTAGCTAAAACTGCCAAACCCGGCGATTTGCCCTAGACAGACGGGCGCAATAACTGATTGCTGGCGAAACGCTTCCCGGGCGTGGACATTGGACAGATGCACCTCGACGGTCGGCAACCCCTTGGCCGCCACAGCGTCGCGCAGGGCAAGGCTATAATGGGTGAAGGCCCCTGGATTGAACAGCAGGCCCTGCTCTTGGGCTTGGTGCAAAGCGTCGATTAGCGCGCCCTCGCTATTGGATTGGCAGCAGCGCACCTGCACCCTGAGCCTCTGCGCGTGGTCGGCAATCAACGCGTCGATCACCGCCAAGGTCTCCCGACCATATACCTCGGGCTCGCGCGTTCCCAGCAAGTTGAGATTAGGTCCGTGTAGGACTAAGATGCTAGTCAAATTGACCTCCACTATTTCGCGCTACCACGCAGATCCACGCTTCTTTTTTCAAGACTGTATCGACCTCTAATTTAGCTTCTGTGACCCAGCGGCAAAAAGCCGCTTCTTCCCGCGCCAACAACCCCGAAAACGCGACTCGTCCATCCGCTGCCAATAAGCCGCGCAACGGGGCTAACAGAGGTCGCAGCACGTGGCTCTGGATATTGGCTAAGACTAAGTCGAACGGCCCTTCCGCAACGGCCTCCACCCCTCCTAATCGCACCTCAACCTGCTCAGAGCTAATGCGGTTGTGCGCCAAGTTTTCCCGCGCATTAGCCACGGCCTGCTCGTCAATATCCACGGCGAGCACCGGTCTGGCCCCTAGCAGCGCGGCAGCAATGCTAAGAATGCCGCTGCCCGTCCCCAAGTCCAGACAGCGCATCCCGGGACGCAGACAGCGCTCCAATGCCTGCAAGCAAAGCTGGGTCGATTCGTGCCCACCCGTGCCAAAGGCCATTTTGGGGTCTATGCGCACGGCGATTTGGCCCTCGGCTAGCTCGACCGGAATCCACGAAGGGTGGACGACGATCCGCTCGGTGGCCCACACCGGCGCAAAAAACCGCCGCCACTCGGCCTCCCAGTCCTGTTCCTCCACGCATTCGGTGCCTATCGGCAATGCCAAGCCGAGCGCGGCAAGCCTATGCGTTAGCTCGCGCCTCACCCCAGCCAAATCGCACATCGGCTCGGCTGCAAAGTACGCGCTCAACTGAGTCCGTTCCCCTGCTTCCTCGGCCTGAAGGCCACAGCTACCTAGCTCATACGCCCACGCGCTCACATCCTCGGCGCAGGCCGCAGGTACCTCTAGCCGCAAACAGTGCCAAGCCCGCTTATTCACCGGACTCCAAGCGGCGCAGCTCGGCGACTAGTCCTTCGCCGATGGCGGCGAAAAGGGGGTCGGGCTCGGCCCGTCCTTCATCCCCACTCTGGCGAATTGCAGCCGACAGGGGCAGCGCACCCAAGAAGGGCAACCCCAACCGCTCCGCGGCCTCGCGTCCGCCACCGCAGCCGAAAATCTCGTGGCGTTGGCCGCATTGGCTACACAGGTAATAGCTCATGTTTTCGACGATCCCGAGGATATCCACCTCGACCTTGGAAAACATGGCAATGCCTCGCTCCACATCCTCCAGCGCCACGCTCTGCGGAGTGGTCACGATCAAGGCGCCGGACAGGGCCACGGCCTGACTCAAGGTAAGCGGCACATCCCCAGTGCCAGGTGGCAGATCGATTAATAAATAGTCGAGCGGCCCCCACTCTACTTGATGCAAAAACTGCTGCAATGCCCGAGCCAAAAGCGGCCCCCGCCAAACTACGGGCGCGTCCTCACCGGCGATAAAACCAATCGACATCAGGGCGACCCCGGCCTTGTACACCGGACGCATAGTACCCTGCATTCCGGTTGCGGGCTGCTCCCTAATACCCATCATCAAAGGAATACTCGGGCCGTAGATGTCGGCGTCGAGCAGGCCGACGCGAGCCCCTTGGGCCGCCAGACTCACGGCTAAGTTGATACTTACAGTCGATTTGCCCACGCCACCCTTGGCACTGGCAATGGCGACGGTATGGCGCACTTGGGCTAAGGAGCCGGTTCGGGGAACGGACAAGGGTACCTACTCTTAGGAGCCGAAGGCCTTGCACACTTTGGCGAAGAAGCTCTCGCCCTCTTGGGCCACGCGCTCTTTTTCGAGTTCAGCTAGCTCGGTGAATAGTTCGCGCTCTCGTCGGCTGAGGCCCTCGGGAGTCCACAAGACGACCTCGACTAGCTGGTCGCCGACACCGCGGCCGTTGACATCTGGAATGCCCCGGCCACCCATGCGGAAGACGCGCCCTGATTGGGTGCCAGCGGGGATCTTCAACAGGGCCTTGCCGGACAAGGTCGGGACCTCTACTTCCGCGCCTAGTGCAGCTTGGGCAAACCCCAAGGGCAATCGGTAGATCACGTGGTCGCCATCGCGGATAAAATAGTCGTGCTCTTTTTCTTCGATAAAAACCAAGCAATCTCCGGCCGGCCCCCCGCGCGGCCCAACTTCGCCTTGGCCGTGCAATGGAATGTAGTTGCCTTCTTGGACGCCAGCGGGAATGCGCACCGTCAGAGTCGTTTGGCCGCGCTCGCGGCCCTCGCCCCGGCACTCTGGGCAGGGATCGGACACAATATGCCCTTCCCCTTCGCAGGCCGGACACGTCACCACAGTCATTGACGGGCCAAAGAGGGTACGCGCCATCTGTTGCACTTGGCCCTGCCCACCGCAAGTGGAGCAGGTCTTGCGGCCCGCTCCACTTGCCGCACCGGTTCCATCGCAGCTTTTGCAGCGCTGCAAGCGCGTCAAGGCGATGTTCTTTTCCACGCCCGTGGCGATCTCTTCTAGCGTCAAGGCCACTTTGATCTTCAAGTCGCGGCCCTTTGGCTTCACCGATCCCCCTCGCGACCGCCGACTCCCGCCGAAGAAGCTCTCGAAAATATCGCCGAAAATGTCTTGGAAATCGCCCGCGTGCGTAAAATCCGACCACTGAAAGCCGCCGCGACCGAAATTGCCCTCAATACCGGCATGCCCGTAGCGATCGTATGCGGCCTTTTTCTCGGGGTCCGAAAGCACTTCGTATGCTTCGGATGCCTCCTTGAATTGCTCCTCGGCCGCGGCGTCTCCGGGATTGCGATCGGGATGGTACTTCAGCGCCTTCTTGCGGTACGCCCCTTTGATCGCGCTGTCGCTGGCGTCCCGCTCGAGGCCCAGTACTTCGTAATAGTCCCTTTTGGACATTCGATTCCTCAGTTTTCCGTGCTCTCCGCACTCGCCTTACTGACGACGACGCGTGCGTAGCGGACTACCTTGTCGTTGAGTTTGTAGCCCTTCTCCATCTCCTCAATGACCGTACCAGGAGCGTGCTCGTCGTCTGGGACCTCCGCTAGGGCCTCGTGGACTTCAGGGTCAAAAAGCTGGCCCAGCGCCTCAATCTCGGCTAGTCCATAACCTTGGAGAACGTCGTTGAACTGGCCACAGATCAATTCGACGCCCTGCTTGAGCAACTCGGCTTCTTGGGTCTCCTGACGAAGGGCGCGGCGCAAATTGTCCAAGATGGGCGCGACTTGCAACAAGATATCGCGCAAGATCTCATCCCGCGTTTCCGCGCGCATCCGCACCGTGCGCTTGCGGTAGTTATCCAACTCGGCGACCGCCCGCACATAGCGGTCATAATTAGCCGCCGCCTCGGCGCGAGCCGCCTCGAGTTCGGCCAGCCCATCGGCCGCTTCGTCCTGTGATTCTGCTGCTGTTTCCTGCGACTCCGCCGCTGCTGCTTCCTGCGACTCCGCCGATTGTTCTTCCTGTGGCTCCGCCGCTTCCGCATGCGACTCGACGGCACCCTCCGCGCTCGCCTCTTCCACTCCAACGCGGTCCTGAGTTTCGCGCTCGCTCATCGACGCTCCTTACTCTTGACTGTGAATAGATTGGGACAAAAATTCGTTAACAGATCAGATTTGCCGCTCGGGAGGCCGCGCAATTGACCAAGTTCACTAACGATCTATAGGGCATGCGCGTCGGGCCGATTACGCCGATTACGCCGATTACGCCTTTGGCTCCGGTAACCTCGTAACTGGCCGTCACCATACTGCATCGCCCCATCGCCCGCGGCCGGTGTTCGGAACCAATGGTGATGACCACGCCGCGCCGCTCGCTCATAAGCTGAGCGAGAATATCCTTTTTCTCCACTAAATCGACCAAACCAGCCACGTGGCTCGGATCGTCAAATTCGGGCTTTAGACAGAGATTGCGGGTCCCCGAGACGTGGAGATCGGCACCGCGCGTGATAGCCAAACCTTCGATCTGACCTACGACGGCCTCCACCACCGGCCGCGGGACTGGCCCTAACTCGACCATTCGCGCCTCGACCGCGTTTTGGATTTCAGCCATTGTCAACCCGTGCAAGCGCTCGTTAAAAAGCCGACTCAGGGCCTCCAAATCGCGCTGCGACACCGCGCAATCTACCTCGATCATCAAGCTCTTTGTCAGGCCTCCACGAATCGTGACGACTAGCAACAAGCGGCGCTGCCCCAAGTGCCAAAGCTCCAGCTTGTGAAAGATGCCCTGATTAAAGCGCGGGGCCAAAACCAACCCGAGTTGGTTCGACAGGTCGCCGATGGTCCTCGCCAGTTGATACAGGATCTCCTCGTAATCGCCCTCCTGTTGTGCAGCCTCTAGCTGCTGCCGCAGGGTGATCTCAGCCTCGTCCGAGCCAGCGTCGGCCGTCGCCATGCAGCGCTGCACGTAGAATCGGTAGCCCTTTTCAGAGGGAATGCGGCCCGCCGATACATGGGGCTGGGAGACGTAGCCCTTTTCCTCTAAAGAGGCTAAGGCATTGCGTATGGTAGCCGAACTGACGCCTAGGTCCTCGCGCTGGTTCAACGTCTGTGAGCCAACCGGAACACCAAGGGCAACATGGGCTTTGACCAAGGCAAGCAGAACTTGGATTTCGCGTTTGGATAGTGGGCTAGTGGCCATGGCCGGAAAGCATCCCCAGCGGCATAAACGCCAGATAGATACTGAAGATACTGAGGTTCTGAGATATAATAAAAGCCGCCGATTGCTTGTCAAGACTCGCTGCCCAGCTTGCTTGACAGCCGATTTACAGAATCGTACTATTGAATCTTTGTTTTTTCTAACCACCTTAAAGTTGTTCGACGCGAGAAAGGAACCCACTCTCATGGCCAAAGCCAAGGCGAAAGCCAAACCCAAAAGCAAAAGCAAAGCCAAACCCAAAGCCAAGTCGGCCAAAGCCAGCGCCATCGACAACGCGCTGGCTTTAGCACGCCAGAACGACGCGCAGATGGTCGATTTCAAGTTCGTCGATCTGCCCGGCACTTGGCAGCACTTCACCATGCCCATCGCCGATCTCGAACCCGACCTGTTCGAAGACGGTCTCGGCTTCGACGGCTCGTCGATCCGCGGCTGGCAGGAAATCAACGAATCCGACATGCTCGTCGTGCCCGATCCGACCACCGCCGTCATGGACCCGTTTACCCAAGCGCCTACCCTGTCGCTGGTCTGCTCGGTTGAAGACCCCATCACCCGCCTGCCCTATGCCCGCGATCCCCGCGGCGTCGCCCAGCGCGCCCAAGCCTATCTTTTGCACACTCAGTTGGCTGACACCGCCTTTTTCGGCCCGGAAGCCGAGTTTTTCATCTTCGACAACATCCGCTTCGACCAGCAAGCCCATCTGGGTTTCTACGAGATCGACTCGGTGGAAGGCCGCTGGAACTCCGGCTCGGCGGACGGCCCCAACTTAGGCTACAAGCCCGACTACAAGGGCGGCTACTTCCCGGTGCCGCCGACGGATTCGCTGCAAGACATCCGCACCGAGATGGTGCAGACCATGCTCGACTGCGGCATTGACACCGAAATCCACCACCACGAGGTGGGCACCGCCGGCCAAGGCGAGATCGACATTCGCTTTTGTCCGCTGCTTATCTGCGGCGACCGGATGATGCTGTACAAATACATCGTCAAGAATGTGGCGCGTCGGCACGGCAAGACGGCCACGTTCATGCCCAAGCCGCTGTTTGAGGACAACGGCACGGGTATGCACACCCACCAGAGTCTGTGGCAAGGCGATACGCCTTTGTTTGCCGGTAGTGGCTATGCGGGTCTGAGCCAAATGGCGTTGCACTACATCGGCGGGCTGCTGCACCACGCGCCGGCGCTGTTGGCATTTACCAATCCGACGACCAACTCCTACAAGCGGCTGGTGCCTGGCTACGAAGCGCCGGTGAACTTGGCCTATTCGCAGCGCAACCGCAGTGCGTCGGTGCGCATTCCGATGTATTCGCCTTCGCCCAAGAGCAAGCGGGTGGAGTTTCGTTGTCCCGACCCGTCGTGCAACATCTACTTGGCGCTGTCGGCGATGCTGATGGCGGGGTTGGACGGGATCGAGCGTCAGTTGGATCCGGGGGAGCCGTTGGACAAGAATCTGTATGACTTGTCGGCGGAGGAGCGGGCAGGGGTTCCGCAGACGGCCGGTTCGTTGGAGGCGTCGTTGGATCACTTGGAGCAGGATCGGGACTTTCTGTTGCAGGGGGATGTATTCTCTGACGACCTGATCGACGCGTGGATTGACTACAAGCGCACCGAGGAGGTCGATGCCCTCCGCTTGCGGCCTCATCCCTATGAGTTCGCCCTCTACTACGACGTGTAAACAACCATAACTGCGGGGTATTCTGGGCAAGGGAAGATTTCCACTAGGGGAATCTTCCCTTGCTCTATATACACCCTACGGCCACACCTCGTGAAACTCGTCATCGGCAGTCGCGGCAGCCAACTCGCCCTCGTCCAAGCCCACGAGGTCCGCGACCGCTTGCTAGCACTGCACGACGGGCTGGACATTGAGATCTCAACCATCCGCACCACCGGTGACGCGATAACAGGTTCGCTGCGCAGCTTGGGGGGCACGGGCGTTTTTACCAAAGCTCTTGAGTGCGCGCTGTTGGACGAGCACATCGACCTAGCGGTCCACAGCCTGAAAGACCTACCGACTCAGATGCACTCCGATCTCGCCCTCGTCGCCACGCCCGAGCGCGAAGATGTGCGCGACACCCTCGTCGGCCCCAGCATATCTTCGCTGGCCGACTTGCCGGATGGCGCACGTGTGGGAACGGGCAGCCTGCGCCGCCGCGCCCAACTCAAGGCCCTGCGGCCCGACCTAAACGTTATAGATATTCGCGGCAACCTAGACACCCGCATCGACAAAACCATGCGCGGCGAGTGCGATGCCGTTGTCTTAGCCGTTGCCGGACTCAACCGCCTCGGCTGGCAAGAGCGCATCGGCTGCTATCTGCCCTTGAATCAGGTTCTACCTGCACCCGGCCAAGGCGCTTTAGGACTGCAAATGCGCGGCGACCACCCCGCGAGTACCACCGTCGCAGCCCTCAACCACGCTCCAACCCTAGTCGCAGTGCAAGCCGAGCGCCATCTGCTGCACACCCTGCGCGCCGGGTGTCACGCGCCCGTCGGCACTTGGGGCCGCATCGAAGGCGACCTCCTCGTACTCGACGGCTTGGTCGGCCATCCCGAAGGCACCCAGTTGCTGCGCGCCAAACTGCGTGCCCCCCGCGCTCGCGCTGAATCCCTAGTCGAATCCCTTGCAGACGACCTGCGCACCCAAGGTGCCGATGCCCTTTTGCAGGTGTCCTGATGTCCGCTGAATACGCCACCCCGGGCACCGTGTACATCGTCGGCGCTGGTCCCGGCGACCCCGGCCTGCTGACCCTCAAGGGCCTGCGCTACCTGCGCGAGGCCGACGTCGTCCTGTACGACGACCTCCTCGACAGCCGCTTGCTCGACCTAGTGCCCAGCACGTGTGAGCAAATCGCGGTCGGCAAACGCGGTGGCCGCAAAAGCCCCTCTCAAGACGCGATCCATGCGCTCCTCGTCGATCGCGCTCGCCAAGGCCATATCGTCGTCCGCCTCAAAGGCGGTGATCCCTTAATTTTCGGTCGCGGTGGCGAAGAGGCTCTGCACCTGCGTCAGGCCGGCATTCCCTTTGAGATCGTCTCCGGCGTCTCCGCAGCTTCTGGCGTCTTGGCCTACGCGGGTATCCCCCTAACCCATCGCGGCACCGCCTCGGCCGCGCTGCTAGTCACCGGCAACGAGGATCCAGCTAAGCCCGACGCGACCATCGACTGGGATCAGCTAGCGGCCTTTGACGGCACCCTCGTCATCTTCATGGCCGTCCGCAAACTCGCCAGTATATGCCAACATCTCGTCGCTCGGGGCCGACCGGCTTCGACGCCGGCCGCAGCTATTGAATGGGGCACTTGGCCCGACCAACGCACGGTCGTCACTGATCTCCAACACCTGCCGGACCGCGCCATTGCCCAGCAAATCCGCCCACCAGCCCTCATTGTGGTCGGTCCAGTCGTCGCACTGCGCCAAGAACTCAACTGGTTTGAGAGCAAACCGCTCTTTGGCCGCCGCTTGCTCGTCACCCGCAGCCGCGAACAGGCTGGCCCCCTCCAGCAACGCCTCGAAGCCGAAGGAGCGGCCGTATCAACGCTGCCCCTCCTGCACATCAGCCCGCCCGACGACTGGACGGCTGTGGATGCAGCCCAAGACCGCCTGGGGAACGCGGCTTGGGTCGTATTCACCAGCCCCAACAGCGTAGCCTTTTTCTGCGACCGGCTCTATCAGCGCGGCTGCGATGCCCGGGCCTTTTCCCACACGCGCATCGCAGCCGTCGGCTTGGCTACGGCTGCGGCCCTGCGCCAACAGGGCTTAGTCCCCGATCTCGTGCCCCCGCGCCAATCGCAGGCCGCGCTAGCCAGCGCCTTTGCCGCATTCGATGTGACCGGCCAAGAAATCCTCTTGCCCGCCTCTTCCATTGGCCGCACTGAACTCGCCGACACGCTCGCCGCACGCGGAGCCCAAGTTCACCACCTAACGACGTACGTAAATCGCCTACCGGACCAGATCGACCTCCCCGCCACACTGGCCGAGAACAAACTCGACCTCATCGTCTTTGCCAGCCCCTCCAGCGTCCACAATTTTCATCAGGTCCTAGGGCCAGAACGCGCGAAGACCGTATTCGCCCGCACCCATATCGCCTGCATCGGCCCCACCACGGCTGAAGCCGTACACCAGCTCGGGTTTGTCGTTCACGTACAGCCCAGCGAAAGCAGTATCCCCGCTCTAGTTCAAGCCATCATCGCTTTCTACGCCCCGTGAAAACTTACCCTGCCGGCAAGCTGCCTCCCGCTGAACTAAGCCGTCTGCTCAACGCCTATACCCACCGGCACGAACGCCTGCTTGTGCCACCGACCGTGGGCGAAGACGCGGCTGTTATCGACTGCGGCGACCGCTTGCTCGTGGCCAAGACCGACCCCATCACTTTCGCCAGCGACGAAATTGGCTGGTACGCAGTCCACGTCAATGCCAACGACATTGCCGCTATGGGAGCGACGCCCCGCTTCTTCCTCAGCACCATCCTCCTCCCCGCAGAACGCGCCACGCCCGAGTTGGCGGAATCCATTTTCCGCTCCATCCACCAAGCTGCCGAGGACTTGGACATCGCCGTCTGCGGCGGCCACACAGAGGTGACTTACGGACTCGACCGTCCCCTAGTCATTGGTCAGATGCTCGGGGAAACCACGCGCGACCGCTTGGTGCGCTCCTCGGACTTGCGGCCCGGGCACGCCCTGCTCCTGACCAAGGGCCTAGGGATTGAAGCCAGTGCCATCATCGCCCGCGAAAAACGCGCGCAACTGCGCGAACTCGGCTGTACGCCCGCCTTCTTGGACGCTTGCGCCGACTTCCTCCACACCCCCGGCATCAGCGTCGTGCGCGATGCCCAAATCGCCGTCCAAGCAGGACGAGTTACCGCCATGCACGATCCGACCGAAGGCGGGGTCGCCACAGGGCTATGGGAACTAGCCACCGCATCTGCTGTGGGCGCAGACATCAACTACCACGCGCTACCTATCGATCCAGCCACAGCGCATCTCTGCGCGGCCTTTGAACTCGATCCCCTTGGCGTGATTTCCTCGGGTGCGCTGCTAATCGGCTGCACGACCGATTCCACCGACGCCATCCTCGCGGCCCTGCACGACGCCAACATAGCCGCAGCCCGCATCGGCACGGTCCGTCCCCCTTCCTTCGGGATTCAGCTACGCCGCGACGGCCATCTGACGCCATTGCCTACTTTCCCGGTGGACGAAATAACGCGTCTCTTTACCTAATTGCGAAATTCACACTTTCGGGGCGGTATGTAAATACGTCAATGGACCGTCCTCAGTGGCGGTTTACCGCCAATTACCGCCTGCATCGACGCCTGCAAATAGCGATTCCTGGATCTATCTTCTCGATCGAGAAAGTCAGATCGTAGCGCAGTGGGTGGGAGAGATAGATTACGACGAAGTGGAAAAGGAAGTCTTAAAACGGTTCACTCAATTTCATACACCGCAGTGACAGTCACGGTGACAGCGAGTTCACCAGGGGCAATGGGAGTGGCAGTACGCGCGGCATCATCGAAGTCTGCTTCTGCAGTCGCAAACGGGATTGGCGGACCTTCGAAATAGGTACTTTCAGTAATAGTAATAGGTTCCCCTAGCCTTACACCGCTTGCTTTCGCTAGGGTTTGTGCTTTCGCTTCGGCATCCTTTACCGCCAAACTACGCGCCTGTGTTTGCAATGGCGTAGTATCATCAATCATAAATTGGATAGAGTTAATAACAATGCTATCCCCTCCTGCTCCGGCGGCACCATCTATGACATCACTGAGGGTTGCCAAGTCTCGGACCTTCGCCCGAACGGTGTTGTTTACCCTGTAACCGCGAAGTACGCGTCCATCATCTGTATAGTCGTACTGGGGATAGATACTGAAATTCTCCGTTTTAATGTCTTTTTTAGCCACGTCGTTTGCTTGCAGAGAATTTATTAACGCCGTCATCGCACTTGCCGCTTCTTCACGTGCCTCTGCAACGGTCTCTCTCTCAACAGACACACCTATATCGAGTGTTGCAATATCTGGCTCACCAGTAACTGAACCGCTCCCGGTTACATGGATAGTTCGGTCCGTTGCTGAGGACGATAATACCTCCGAGGCAATATTCACATCACAGGCAGTGAGTGTTAAAATCAGCAGTGCGCCGACCGTTAAAAACCAATAATTACACCTTTTCATTTTTCCTCCTATGAATCTCGATGGAAACAAACCCTAGCCGCCAGCGGGCCGCCCTCTAGCAGGACCAACGCCTGAACCAAGAGCGCCGCAATACACAGCCAAGCCGCTCCAAAGACGCCGACACCGCTTGACCTGTTCCCTGAAAGGCCCTTTATAATTCCTATACAATTCCGGGAGTTGCTGCAAGCTTTCTCGAATTAGAATCCCACTACTTTTTAGAAACCGCTTAGACGACAATGTTCCGCGCCCAGCCAGCGCACGAGATGAACTCTGGTACGCAAAGATAGAAAAGCATGGCCAAGTACATATTGGCAAAGTATGAAGAGTTCGCTAGATTCTTACTATAAAGTTGGAGTCTTCAAAAAAGTAGGAATCAACAAAAGGACCACGCGATGGCCGTCGCCAAACTAACCTCCAAAGGACAACTGGTCATCCCCCAAGCCATACGCCAGCACCTGCACCTACAGCAGGGCGACAGCGTGGATTTTATCATCCAAGACGATGGCGAAGTGGTCGTCAGACCGGCCACCCGGGATGTGCGAGACCTAAAGAATATCCTGCCGAAACCCAAGAAGGCCGTATCGCTAGAGGAAATGGATCGCACGGTGCGCGAAGGCGCGGCAAAAGCGCTGTGAGGGGGCTGGATACCAATGTGCTGGTGCGCTATCTAGTGCAGGACGATGCGGCACAGGCGCGGCGCACGGCAAAAGAGATCGAAGCGGGATCGGATGCGGGCGAGATCTATTTTATTGCCAATGTCGTTGTCTGCGAACTAGTATGGGTGCTCGATCGGGCCTATGGATACAGCCGGGCGCAGATTGGCGACGCGCTGGAGGGCATTTTGCAGACGCGCTCATTTCATTTTGCGGACAAAGACCTGCTCTGGCAGGGGCTGGGCGATTACAAAAAGGGTAGAGGCGACTTTGCCGACTATGTGATTGGGCGCGTGGGCGAAAAGTCTGGCTGCGAAAAAACGCTCAGTTTTGATCGCGCCTTAAAAGACGACGTACGATTTGAAGTGCTTTAGGGAAGTCCGCATGGTATGGTGTGCGAGTGATTAATCGGCAAGTAATCCAAATGAAAGTCTCTGAATTGGAAGCGGCACCTGCTCATTGGTTGTTGAAAAGCAAACTAGCTATAGCGAGGAATATCCCATGCCACAGCACAAACCCTTTACAGAAGAAGAACTAGCGCCGATTCTCGAAGATTTTTACAAAAACGGCGCGACCATCATCCGCAACATCTTATCCCGCGAAGAATGCGAGCAAATATGCAGCCGCGTCGACCAGATCTTCGCCGAACCCTATTTGTCGCCCAGCGCTTCTGGCCCTATCTCAACTATCACATGCCCGATTACGTCCTCGAAGACGCCGACGAACGCCTCCTGCGCGTTCTCGGCAAACACCCTGAAATGGCCTATGGATAAGCCACACCCATGAGTCTATTCGCCGTCTCACCCACCCGGCACAAATTGCCGCAGATAATATACGGCTCTGGGAACAGCTTGGACTAGGACAACGCAAATCAAACCAAGAGAGGACCTCATTCATGGCGTACCAATTTCAGCCGGGCGTGATGTACCTCATGCCCACTCACTTCGGACCAATGACGGGACCGCGGCGCGGCCCCGACGGCAAGGGGTATGCCTGCATTGACACCCCCAAGAACACCAGCTACTCGGTCAGCTTCCTGACCAACGCCGAACAGCTCGAAGAACTGTTGCCGGAGGGGTTCTTACTGCACGGCGAGCCGGTGGTGACGGTGTACCAAACCCACCTGAAGGAGATCGAGTGGTTGGCCGGACGCGGCTACAACATGATGGGCGTGACCTTTCCGGCGACCTACACCGGCAAGCGCGACCGCGCAATGGGACCGTTTCTGACCGTCCTGTGGGAGAACATGACCGAGCCGATCCTCACTGGCCGGGAACAGCTCGGGTTCTCGAAGATTTACTGCGAACTGCCGGACCCGGCCGTGTGCCTAGGCGAGACTCACGTCACAGCGCACTGGCAGGGGTTTCGCTTCCTCGACATGAAGCTGACCAACATGCGCGAGGTAGCGCCCGCCGACTATCCAGCACCGGCAGCGCCGCGCACCGACGGCGTGCTGACCGGGCTGCTCCACTACAAGTACATGCCCCGCACCGGCCACTGGGGCGAAGCAGACGCGGCCTACGCCTGCCTTACCCCGGCGGAGGGCAGCAACAGCCGCCTGACCGAGTTGTGGCAGGGCGACGGGACGGTCGAGTTTCACCCCGCACGCTGGGAGGACATGCCGACCCAGTACATGATCGTCAACGCGTTCCACAACCTAGAGATCAAGGAATTCCGCGGCGGCACCGTCAGCAAGACCGTAGGCAGTAAGGATCTCAGCGACCAGCGCATACTGGTGTAGGATTGTGGACGAGGACGAGGCCATCTAGGGCGGACCGGTTTTTTTGCCTCAACACCCCAACTAGCGGTTGTCACATCGCATTCACATAAGAAGCTGTCTGAAAACCCCTGGTGGCCTTCGCGCGGCTACAAACGCGGCGTCCGGCGTTGGGCAAAGCCACCCATATTTCGTCAATATGGGCGG
>VXOR01000001.1 GCA_009840005.1 Gemmatimonadota bacterium | reverse complement strand
CTTATCCCAATGCGCTGGGTATAAGGGTCACTACGGACCTGAATCCCAAAGCCACAACCAACACGGTTGACGTCGGTAAGGACCAGACGGTCGTCATCACAGCGCAACTGGTTGATGCATCCGACAGCGCGGCTATCGCTGATGCCAATGCTGTCGCGAAGGCTGGTGTGTCACTGACCGTCACGTACAGTATTGGTGGTACGCCGGCTAACCCGCAGCCGGGTTCGGTGGAAACCGACGAAGACGGTAAGGCCACTTTCACGATCACCCACCCGGGCGATGACGACGAGGACAACAATGACCCCAGCCAGAGCGACATAGTGACCTTTAGAGGCAATGTTGACGGTGATGACGGCAACAGTGTTGAAGAAGGCACAATCACTGTCATTTGGAGCGACGACGCCCCGGCGATTTCGGACGAAGAGACCAGTGTTGATTCTCCGTATGCGGTTGTTGATGACGACGAAGTGAGCATTCGGGCCACCGTTTCTTACTTTGACCAGTTCGGCGATCCCGACGCTCAGGGCGAAGATGTCACAGTCACGTTCACCAGCACCAACACTGGTACTGGCAACATCCAGGCGAAGACCGTCGAGGTGAGAAGCAACGGTTCGGTCTCCACCCGCGGCATAGTCAAAGCCGACCCTGGTGACACGGTCGCAGTCACTTTCAGTGAGGTTGGTGGTCAGACCGGTACTACCCAGAACGTGATCGCGGTGGAGCACGCCAGCAAGAGAGACATCACGACTGCTGCTGCTGCGGTCACCGTGTACGCTGACGACAACCGGTTCCGCTACACCACGGCCAGCACTGACTCTGGCGTTGAGACAGGGAACCTGTACAGCTACGACGACGATGATGTTTACATCCTCGACGGCCAGCCCAGCGACATGGACGCCTTCGAGACGGCGATCGAGGACGGCGCGCACGTCCAAGTCGTGTCCTACAGCACTGACGACAAAAGCATCTTCTCCGCCGAAAGCCAGTAAACCCCACCAACCAACCAACACAAAAGGAGGCTCCCCAACCGGGGAGCCTCCTTTGGTAGTGGGACGTTTTCTGTTTTATGTGCCGGGGGTAGTGACTCGGAAGATGCTGATACCGTCGTCGTCGTAGAACACGATCTCGACAACACCTGCACTGGTATCACCTCGCTTGATCAGTTCTTCGAACTTCTCGAGGGTGATGCGCTTGTCTTCGCCAGCGGCGGGGGCGTTATCGCCGGTGAGGCCGTTGATGAAGGTGTCGCCGTCATCGTAGCTGTACAACGCACCTCCGATGCGGAACCGGTCCTCTTTGTCATAGACCTCGCTTATCTGACCATTAGCGACAGCGACCGTGCTGTCGTCATCGGCGTGTCTCACCGCGATCACCGCGCCGTCACCAACTTCTGGATCAGTGACGTCGGTGTCGTCGGCCGCGTTCCGGAGCGTATAGGTCACCGGTACTGATCCGCCCAGAGACCCGGTTAGGGTGTGGCTCCAGCTGGCCATGCCTCTGCCTCTCACGGTCCTTGTGTTGACATTGGCTTCAACGGTGTCATCACCGATGGTGATCTTCACGTTTTCGCCCTTACCTGCAGGGTTGCCGTACTGGTCGTAGAACGACACCGAAGTCCGGATGGTCACCTTGTCCTGGCCGCTCAAGAAAACGTAAGGATCAGTGCTTCCCTTACCGGAACCCTTAGCAGACCGAGAGATCTGAGTGCCACTCCCGTCTCCGACAGTGTCGGTGGGACCGGACGGAAGCAGGGTCGGGTTGGAGTCCGTCCAGAAGATCGTGGCAATCACGGTCTCGCCATTGTCACTAAATGCAGCTGTTTCCTCTCCGGTCGCTGGTGCCCCATCATACGTAGCAGACGCAGTGTCGTTATCGGCGTCGCCGTCGATATCAGCGGAACTGAACGTAATCTTGTCCAGCCTGTCCTTATCGACAGCACCCTCGGTGGACTTCGGACCACTAGTGGTGTAGGTCACCTGACCGTCATCGTCGGTCTTCATCGCAGCAGGCGGCGGATACAGCTCTTTGTCGCCCTGTTCCACTTTAATGCCGATCTCAACGCCGGGTTTGGCAACAGGCTCGCCATCGGCGTCGACCAACTGAACGGTGAGTGTGACACTGCTTGTCGCGTCGATATCCACCGTGTTCTTGTTAGTGGAGTTCTCGTTGATGTCAGTCGTGACCTTCAGATTCACAGCATCAGTGGTGGAAGACAACGTGACAGTCGCATGGGGGGACGTGTCAACATCGAAGTTGTTCTCGTCGGCGTCGGCATCACCCATCCACGCGTAGTAGGTGTTCGTCTTCCCGTTGTCAACGTTGCCCGGTTCGTAGATGTTGCCCGAAGCGTCGGTCAACGACTCGTCATCGGTCCACGCACAGACCTCAGCAGGGGTGCACCCGCCGTCCTCATTGAACGGACCGACCGTATCGCTGTCAAAGATCTTGATGGACACATCAACCATCGGCATGAACATGTCATCCCGATACGAGACCGCCACCGTGGAGGGGTTATCGGCACCGCCGATATCGCCGAAGTCCGCGGTTTTGGAAGCCTGGATCGTCACACCGGCCGGACGGGCGTTGGAATGATCCAAAACCCCAGCCATGAACTCGGCCATCGCAGCACGGATGATCGGAGCTCCCGGACCATAAGACGTCGCGGAGATACCCGAAGCAACACCCAACTCCCACAACGCCGTAATCGCGTCATAGGCTTCCTTGGTCACATCGTCCAAGTCGGTGAAAGGCGACTTCACAACCTTGTCATTCGAGTCATCGTCGTCGTCCATGTCATCGTCGTCCACATCCTCGGGGATAGTCCCGTACGCAGTGTCACCGTCGGCCATTGGAACCATCTCGTCCATCAACCTGGCTATGAACAACGCCATCTGACCACGGGTAACCGCATCACCAGGACCATAAGTGGTCCCTGCAAGGTTGTTGCCCTTGGTGATATTGAGATCGGCCAACTGATTGATAGCGGTCTGCGACTCGGCAGACAACTCACCAATGTCGGTGAAACCCGCATCAGGCGGATCAGCAGCCACATCGATGTCCACCACCTCGGCCAGACGGGTCAGGAACAGCGCCATCTGCTCACGGGTGACAGACATGCTCGGCGAATAAGTGCTGCCATCACCAGTGCCCTTGGTAATCGTGTAATAGGCGATACAGTCAATATCACCAGCATTGGTATGACCGGCGGGAACATCCTCGAATCCCGCCGACTCCGCAGCATCACCCACACAGGCGCTGAAAGTAGCCGTGTAGTCCGGTTCCGGATCATCAGCAGCAGCAAGCGGCGCCGCAGCCAGAACACTGGCCAGCAGAGCGAGCGCCGAGAGGACTGCTGTCAGCCTCCGGAAACGGCTCAAAGAAGCAA
>VXOR01000060.1 GCA_009840005.1 Gemmatimonadota bacterium | reverse complement strand
GAGCCTTTCGGCTTCGCTCAAGATAAACTCCGCGAAGCGGAGTCGAAGCATCTTAGGACACCATGTCCATGTATAACGTTACTGTCGTGTACTAAGCCGACAAACGCAGAGGACCATTCATGGAACGAAGAACATTCTTCAAAGGAATCGCCGCAGCCGCAGCCGCAGCCCCGCTCCTTCCCGATGTAGCCGCCGGGCTTGCCGAGCGGCTCGGCACCCTCGGCCAAGACGTAGCCTCCGCTAGCAACGAGCGCGCCCTGTGGCAGCGGGTGCGGCGAGAATTTCGCCTACATCCCGGCCTAGTCCATCTCAACTGCGGCAGCATTGGCGCAACGCCCCGCGTGGTGACCGACGCCCTGACCGCGTACCTCGCCGAGCTAGAGGGCAATCCGCTGGCCAATACTTGGGGCGGTCTCGGCAGTGAGATGGAAATAGTGCGGGCCAAGGGAGCGGAGTTCATCGGAGCCGAACTAGACGAAATCGCGCTGACGCGCAACACAACCGAAGGCATGAACCACGTAGCCAGCGGCCTCGACCTCCAGCCGGGCGATGAGGTGCTGACGACCAATCACGAACACGGCGGCGGCATGGTCTGCTGGCAGCACTTGGCGCACACTCGCGGCGTGGTGGTTCGCTGCATCAAAATGCCCAATCCCGTGCGCGATGCCGCCCAGATCCTGCAACTAGTAGAAGATCACCTGACGCCGCGCACCCGCGTGTGCAGCTTCTGTCACATCGACACCATCACCGGGCTGCAAATGCCACTAACAGCCATCGCCGCCCTCACCCAACCCCGCGACATCCTGCTGGTCTGCGACGGAGCACAGGCCCCAGGCATGCTCAACGTCGACGTCAAAGCACTCGGCGTAGACACCTATGCCTCCAGCAGCCACAAGTGGATGCTCGCGCCCAAGGGCACGGGCCTGCTCTACATCCGCAAGGAAGTGCAAGATCGCGTCCGGCCCGTGTTCACGTATTCCGGGTACAACGCCTATTCCGCCTCGTCCGGCACCCGCAACGTGCCGCAGATCATCGCGCACGGAGTAGCGATGGAATTCCACAACACCATTGGCCGCCCGCGCATCGAAGCGCGCTGCCGCCAGCTCAGCGCCTACGCGCGCCAGCGCCTAGCAGAAATCCCCCAACTCACACCGATCACCCCACCCCAGCGCGAACTCTCCTCGGGCATCGTCAGCTTCTCACTCACCAGCGGCAGCCACAGCGAAATCGTCTCCGCGCTACAAAAGCGCGATATCTTTCTCAAACCAGCGCAGGGCACGTACGCCTATGTGGAGGCCGCCGGCGTGCCAAAGGAAAACTACAACGCCATCCGCATCTCCACGCACATCTTCAACGACGAGACCGACATTGACCGCGCCGTCGAGGCGTTGCAGCAAGTTCTCGGCTAGTACGAGACGCCCCATTCATCGGTCCGTACCCCATCTCATATCTGCGCTCATCTGCGTCCATCTGCGGATACTTGCCACCGTGAACGAAATCGCGGCCCCATCCGTATAAACAGATGTGAACAGTCTCAAGGCCGCAGGCTAAAACTCGTCTGGATTCTCCTATGGGCTGGAGCGACGAAGCATTGATGGGCAATCTCCGCCGAGGAGATATGCAGGCGTTTGACGAACTCTACACGCGCCATCGCCAGCCCCTTTTCAATTTTATCTTGCGGCTCTTACAGGACGCGGCCTTGGCAGAAGATGTGTTTCAGGAGACCTACATGCGCGTATTGGAAAACGCCGACCGCTTCAAGCCTCGGGGCAAATTTTCAACTTGGCTCTATACCATAGCCCACAACCTGTGTATGGACGAACTGCGCCGCCAAAACACGAGCATTCCAGCCGAGCAAATGGCCGAGCCGCCAGTTCGCGATCCCCACGACCTCTTGCTCAAACGAGAAGACGAAGAAGCCGCCCACCAACTGCTCGCGGCCCTGCAACCCCACCTACGAGCCGTCGTCGTCCTCCGCGTCCTGCACGATTACTCGCAGGAAGAGACCGCGAAAATCGTCGGCGTCCCCGTCGGAATCGTCAAAAGCCGCTTGCACCACGCCCTAAAACAACTGCGCCAAATGGCCCCGAACCCATGAACCAAGACCACCGCACCATACAAGAGATTCAGGCGCTGTTGGGCTCTGTACCCGAAGTGCAGGTGCCGCCTAGATTGGACGAAGAGGTGCGGTCTAAAGCCGTGAGTTGGGCTAGAAAAAGGCGGGCCGAGGAAGAGCGTCTCCACGTCCCTCTTTACGGTAAAATCGCCATAGGACTAGTCGCCTTGGAAGTGTGCGCCCTGCTCTACGCCGTAGCCGTAGGCCCAAGGCTCGATATTGACCAGATCATACAGGCTTCCGTCATCGGCTTAGTCGGCTTGAACATCGCCGCGCTGTTGACAAGTCCGATCATTCTCTTGCACCGCCAAAGAAGGGAGCTTTCCCATGAGTGAACGCCTAAAAGATACCCTGCACCGATGGCTGCCTAAGCTGACCATCCTAAGCCTACTAGTTCTCTCTGCCTCCTTCGTATTCCTCGAATTCTATGTGGTCCCAAGGAGGACTGCAGCAGTAGAAGACCGCGACGAATGGCGCGACCGCTTTCGGGAAGACGAGCAGGCAAGGGCGGGCGAGGCCAAAGCCGCCTTAGAGCGGATCGTGGGCCTCATAGACACGCTCGACGGCAATCAGAAAACCCAACAAGCCCTGAGCGAAGCAGTAGCTCAAGAAGAAGCCATCGGCGAGGTATGGGTGACCAACGCCCAAGGCCTTATTGTGTATTACGGCCGACATAATCCCCCTATACGCAACGTCGCAGATTTTCCTCTCAGAACTCTGACTGAATTATTGGAGACTGTGCCCGAAGGTCTGCTTCAGCCCATACAGCAGACCGCCATCCTATTGCCTGCTGTAATTGGTGGTTATCGAGGAGGGTACATAGATATTTCCAGCCAAGACCGAGACCTAATCCCAAAGCACCTAATCATTTCAACCGAACCTTATCTTCACCGCGCACCCCGTAGGCCCGTGGAAATGACCCGCGTCAAAGACGGCTTGATCGCCGTGGCGGCCTCAATGGCGGCTTCGGAGACTCTACACAAGTCTGAGGATAATCCTATAGAGAGACTCAAAAGGATCAGACTAGTGCACAACATAACCGTCGCCGTGGTCATGCTCGGCAGCCTAATCCTCTTCTGGCTCTCCATCCCTGCATGGATGGTCATAGACGCCCAAAAAAGACGCGAAAGAGCCGCAGTTTGGGGCCTCTTTGGTCTCTTGGGCAATATGATCGCCTTGGTCGTCTATTTGCTAGTGCGCGAAAATGGGCAGCCGTCTGAAAATTCCTAGCGAGCCAACGCGGCAGTCACCGGGAATCTTCAGACGGCTCCTAAACCTCAGCGTCGGTTCCCCCCCTCGGGACCAATCTCGCCCGTCCCCACCCCAACGCCCGTGAGCACCTCGCTGTACCCGGGATAGGTGACGGCGTATTGGAATCCCTCGTTGGTACCCGCCGCGCCAAAGCGTCCCTGCTTGTCGAGCGCGACGAAGTTGAGATGCAATTCCTCGACCGGACGCGGGTCGAGCGCGATGATGCGGCGGATGGTCTCGACGCAGGCTTCCTCCGGGTGCAGCCCCTGGCGTATATACTCGACGACGAGGAAGGTCGCGCAATAACGCATGACATTCTCGCCCAGACCAGTAGCCCCAGCCGCGCCCACGCCCCCATCGACGTACAGCCCGCTACCAATAATCGGCGAGTCCCCGACGCGGCCCGGCAGCTTGTAACCCCAGCCGCTAGTCGAGCAGCCGCCAGCGATCCGCCCCTCCCCGTCGAGTCCAAGCAGAGCGATAGTATCGTGATTGTCGGCCGCGCGACTCGACTGAGCTCGCCGAAGTCCCTGCTTTTCCCGCCATTCCTCCCACGCCTTGCGCCTCTCTTCCGTGAGCAAATCGACGCTGGCAAAACCCTGCTCCAGTGCAAACTCCCGCGCCCCTTCGCCGACGAGCATGACGTGCTTGGTCTCATCCATCACCCGGCGCGCCACCGAGATCGGATGCAGAATCCCCTCAATCGCGGCGACGCTGCCAGCGCGTTGCCCCTCGCCGTCCATAATGCAGGCGTCGAGCTGCACCACGCCTTGAGCATTGGGTATGCCTCCCAATCCTACTGATGCATTAGAGGCGTCGGCCTCGGCGACGTGGATGCCGCGCTCGACCGCGTCGAGGACCGAGCCGCCCTGTTCGGCGATCCGTAGCGATTGTTCGTTGGCGATTTTGCCAAAGGCCCAAGTAGAAATAAAGAGGGGGCGAGCAGTGTCCATGGGGATGTCCTTTTCTGCGCGCGCCGTCCCGGCGAAGGCTAGGCCACCGGCGGCTAGCGCGGTCTCGCGCATGAAGCGACGGCGACTCAGCGGCATGGCCTATTCCTCGTCGCCATTGTGATGTTCGCCATCGCCATCCGCGTCCTTATAGGCAATCGCGGCGATCTCAACGCGAAAGTCAAAGACGATCTGCGCCCCACCAGTGCAGGCCCGCGCCGGAAACTGCTCCTTAAAGTACGAAGCGTATGCCTTGTTCATCTCGTGATAATCTTCAATGTCCGAAAGCCAGACAGTGACGTTGACGAGGTCGTCGTACGCATACCCGTGCTCTTCGAGTATCCGCCCGATGTTTTTCATGGTCTGATGAGTCTCAGCCGCGACCGACTCCTTGACGTCGGCACCATCGGCCGTGCGGGCGATCTGGCCGCTGATGAAGAGCAGACCGCCAGCTTGGCGAGCCGCGCTAAAGGGCAGAGTCTTGAGCGGCACGGCCTCTTGGGCAAAGGCTGGCGAAACGGCGAGCGCACACGCGAGCGCGGCGCGGATACAGCTTTTCATAAGGTATCTCCTCGTTCGAGTTAGACCTGTTAATAAGCTCAATAGCCCATGCGGCGACAACCGACGCTAGTCGCCGTATGGGCTATTGCTATTGCTATTTTATTGAAATAACGTCGTTACTGTATTTTTCTTGACGGAGAAATAGTCCGCGCTTACTTTATGCCGCACAGAATTTCACCGCTAACCCCAATTAAGGAGATTTCAACTATGACTGAACTGACCTCCCACGACCACGGCGAGCGCATCGGCCGCCTCGAAGGCATTATCGAGCAAATTAACGAGCGCCTCAACAACATAACCCGTCGCCTCGACAGCCTAGAAATTAACCACCGCCGAGACTTTCGCTGGCTCATCGGCCTTCAATTGGCTACTTGGGCTACCATCGTCGGACTGAGACTATTCGGTGGATAGCCGCCACATCATTTGCAACCTGTCGATTTCAAGTTGTTAAAGACCCTTAAAGATATCGCTCGCGTCCAGATGGGCCTTGCCTTTCGTTCCCGCATTGAGCCGGAAGCGGACGGGACTATTGCAGTCATTCAGATGCGCGACCTGACCGAGGATAATAAACTGAGCCCTCGCAATCTGATCACTATTAAAATGGATAATCTTAGCGACCGCCATTTGGTAAAACGCAGAGACTTGATTTTTCGCTCTAGAAGGCAGACCACTACGGCGGCAATCATTGATACGAAAATTGGTCCGGCGGTTGTCGCGGCTCCGTTGTTGAGAATCCGGGTTACGAGCAAGCATGTCCTCCCGGAGTACCTGTGCTGGTTTATCAACCAGTCGTCAGCCCAGGCGTTTTTGCACAGCAGGGCTACTGGAACGGCGATGACTGTAATTGGCAAGTCCGCTCTTGATGCTTTGCAAGTACCCCTGCCCGCTCCCGAAACTCAGGAGCAAATCGTCGCCTTGGCCGATTTATCGAATAAAGAGCAGAAGCTGATGAGGGAGTTGGCGAAGAAGAAGGAAAAACTAGTCAACGGGATTCAGATGCGATTGGCGACAGAGGTATCCGCAGATGGACGCAGATGAGCGCAGATATTAAACCGATGGGAGCGATAAAGAACTATGAGCGATCAGATCCAACAGAAAGACATCAACAGCGCCGCTTGGGCGGCCTGCGACACCTTTCGCGGAGTGATGGATGCGGCGGGATACAAAGACTATATCCTCGTGATGCTATTCCTCAAATACATCTCCGATGTCTGGAAAGACCACTACGAGGAATATCAAGAAAGATACGGCGACAACGATGAGCGCATCCGGCGCAGGCTGAAAAACGAGCGCTTTGTCCTGCCAGAGGGCAGCAGCTTTTACGACCTCTATGAACGGCGCTCGGAAGCCAATGTTGGCGAGCTCATCAATATCGCGCTGGAGGCGATTGAAACGGAGAACAAGGAGAAACTGGCAGATGTTTTCCGCAATATAGATTTCAACAGCGAGGCCAATCTCGGCAAAACCAGAGACCGCAATCGCCGCCTGAAAATGCTGCTGGAGGATTTCAACAAGCCCGAATTGAACATGAGCCCCAGTCGCGTTTCGGAAGATGTCATTGGCAACACCTATATCTACCTGATCGAGCGTTTCGCCTCTGACGCGGGGAAAAAGGCCGGCGAGTTCTATACGCCGCACAAGGTATCCGAACTGGTGGCGCGACTGTGCGCTCCCAAGCCTGGTGCTCGCATCTGTGATCCCGCCTGCGGTTCCGCGGGGCTGCTGATTGAGGCGGCCCGGCTAGTGGGCGGCAAGGACTACTCTCTATACGGCATGGAGGTGAACGGCAGTACCTGGGCGCTGGCGCGGATGAATATGTTTTTGCACGGTGCCGACTCCGCCCGCATCGAATGGTGCAACACCCTTACCTCCCCGACGCTGGTGGAAAACAACCGACTGATAAAGTTCGACAACGTGGTCGCCAATCCGCCGTTTTCGCTCGACAAGTGGGGTGCAGAGGACGCCGACGCAGACCCGTACAACCGCTTTTGGCGCGGGGTGCCGCCCAAATCCAAGGGCGATTACGCTTTTATCAGCCACATGATAGAAGCGGCTTTGGAAAAAGAGGGGCGGGTTGCGGTGGTCGCTCCGCACGGCGTTTTGTTCCGGGGTGCTGCTGAAGGACGCATTCGCCAGCAATTGATTGAAGAAAACTTGCTCGACGCCGTCATCGGCTTGCCCGGCAATCTGTTCCCTACAACCTCGATACCGGTGGCTATTTTGGTCTTTGACCGCTCGCGTGAGCAAGGGGGCGCGAATGCACACCGCAAAGACGTTCTGTTTGTCGATGCGAGCCGGGCATATCAGGCGGGTAAGAATCAAAACACCTTGCTGGACGAGCACCTCGAAAAGATCACCGCTGCTTATGAAAAACGCGAAGATGTGGATAAATACGCCCACCTCGCCACCTTTGAGGAAATCGCGGAAAACGACTTCAACCTGAACATTCCGCGCTACGTAGATACCTTTGAGGAAGAGGAGGAGATTGATATGGATGCGGTAGGGAGAGAGATCGATCAGTTGGAAAAGGAATTGAGTGTGGTGCGTGGGAAGATGGGGAGGTTGTTGCAGGGGATCCGCAGATGACGCAGATGAACGCAGATAATAGGAGAGATGAGGAGACTTACGCGGTTATTGGTGCTGCTATGGCGGTGCATAATGAGCTGGGGTGTGGTTTTCTTGAGGCGGTCTATCAAGAGGCGTTAGAGCAAGAGTTCTTGTTCAGGAGGCTATCTTATATTCGTGAAAAGAAGTTGACTGTACGGTATAAGGGGCAAGAGATGCAATCCTATTACCAAGCAGACTTTATTTGTTTTGACTCTGTGATAGTCGAATTGAAGGCTCTGCAAAAACTGTCCGGTATTGAAGAGGCTCAAGTCATTAACTACCTCAAGGCATCAGGCTTGAACAAAGCCCTGCTCATTAATTTTGGTGCCGCAAGACTAGAGTACAAAAGGCTGGTGTCTAATCTGCCAACATCTGCGTCATCTGCGTCATCTGCGGATAAAAAAAGGATAAGGGCATGAGACGACGAGAAGCCCGCCTCATTTTGGGTGTAGATGAGGACGCCACCACAGAGACGATAAAGTCGGCGTTTCGCCGCTATGCCCTCAAGCACCACCCCGACCGCAACCCGGACAACCCGGTTGCCGAAGAGTCATTTAAGAAGGGTGCTCATGCCTATCGCTTGCTGACGGGACAGGAGGGGACCGATCTGGATGAATTGTTAGAGCAGTTTGAGGACATAGAGCAGTCCCTCGACCAAATGAAGCAGTCCTTTGACGAATTTGGAAAAAGTATGTCAGAAGGACTCGACCGAATCGAAACCAAGATGTCCCGCATGTTTAAGTGGACCATCTTCTTGATGGTTTTCACGACCCTATCGTTGAGTCTTCTCATTCTGTTCGTTTCTGATTTGGGTCTTCGCTTTGGATGAAGACCGGCTGTCTGATCGCAAGCTCTTTCCAAAGGAACTGAAGGGGAAGAGCTGGTAGGCCAGATAAATCAACATGCTTGCTCCACATCCGAGAGAACTACAGATTTACCAAGATCCAAACGGGCACGAGCCTTTTACAGAATGGTTAAAGTCAATTCGAGATCAGAAGATTCGTACCCGGATTCAAGCACGACTTGACCGTCTTGTGGATGGCAACTTTGGGGATTGCGAACCTGTCGGTGAAGGCATATCTGAAATTCGGTTGCATTTCGGTGCAGGCTACCGGATCTATTTTGGTGAAGTAGAGAACATAATCGTCCTTCTGCTTTGCGGTGGAGACAAATCCTCTCAGAGGCGAGACATTAAACGCGCAAAAACCTATTGGCAGGAATACAAGGAGTCCCAGTGATGAGAAAAATGAGAAAATACCACGATTACTTGATGGAAGAACTATCTGACCGTGAGAAGGCTATTTCCTACCTTCAAACGGCATTGGAAGAATACCAAACCGACGGGGACAGTATAGCCCTTCATCGCGCATTTAGCCAAGCTGTTGAAGCACAGGGTGGTGTTCAAGAATTCGCACTGAGAACCCATAACAACCCACAGGCCGTTTCGGATGCCTTGTTGAGCAAGAATGAGACGCAAATTGCTAGAGTAATAGAAAGACTGCCAGGGGAGGGTTGCGAGGGCAGAGGCACATACGGTGAAGCAAAGAGAAGGACAACTGCCGTGTAGCCAAGAGAAGGACAACTATTCCGAATTGTTCAAAGAGGAAGGTCGTAGAGTGACTTTGAGTAGAGAGACGGTAAAAAATGAAGCGTTGCCGAATGGGTGGCGGCGGGTGACGTTGGGACAGTTCGGAACTTTCTACAAAGGGAGAGGAATCACAAAAGCCGACCTAGTTGAGTGCGGTATCCCTTGCCTACGTTACGCCGAAATCTACACTAAATACGATGGTGCAGTTAATGAATTATCCTCCTCCGTCAGTCCAGATGCAGCTACCAAGGCTACTCCGATTCAGTCTGGCGACATCATCTTCGCTGCTTCCGGGGAAACGGCTGCCGAAATCGGGAAGGCCATCGCCTTCGTTGGTCAATACCCGGCTGTTGCTGGCGGTGATACCGTAATTTTTCGTGACCACGGGCAGGAACCAGCTTATTTGGCACACATGCTCAATTCCGCAGATGCAGCAAGACAAAAGGCTCGTCTCGGCAAGGGTCAATCCGTCGTTCACATTCACGTCCCAGAGCTTTCCCAAGTTGAGGTGCCCCTTCCTCCTCTGCATGAACAACGCAAAATCGCCGAAATTTTGGCCACTTGGGACACGGCGATTGAGAAAACCAAGGCCCTAGTCGAACAATACCGCACTCAAAAACGCGGCTTGATGCAAAAGCTACTAACCGGGAAATGGCGAATCCAAACAGAAGACAACTAAATAACGTATATCCATCTACGTCGTCTGCGGACAGATTATCAACACGGCACTTTACAATTTACTCAATACACTGAGTAAAATTACTCAACGTAATGAGCAAAATGACGTTCATCAGACCCAAGCGTCAGAGCTATCGCGACGCTTGAATGCACTCAGATAAACCAGGAACAAAACCATGCCCACCTTCCCCTTCAGCGAAAAATACCTCTCCCAGATTCCCGCCCTCCAACAGCTAATCAACCTAGGCTACCATTATCTCCCCCCTACCCAAGCAATGACGGAACGCGGCAGTCGCCCCTCCAACGTCCTCCTAGAAAACATCCTGCGCGACCAACTCAAAAAAATAAACCGCATCCGCTACAAAGGCGGCGAATACCTATTCAGTGAGGAGAACATCCAGTCCGCCATCCAGAAACTCAAAACCGTCCAATACGACGGCCTGCAAAAAACAAACGAAGCAATCTACGACCTGATAACCCTTGGCACGGCGCTTGAACAAACCATCGAAGGCGATTCCAAAAGTTTTACGCTGAACTACATCGACTGGAAAAATCCCGCCAACAACGCATTTCACGCCGTAGCGGAATTCTCCGTTGAACGCGCCCGCAGCACAGAGACCGCAAGACCCGACATCGTCCTATTCGTAAACGGCATCCCCCTAGTCGTGATCGAGTGCAAAGCCCCCGATACGGATGTGGACCAAGCGGTATCTCAAACAATACGCAACCAAGGCGACGAATACATCCCGCGTCTTTTCACATACGCGCAAGTTTTACTGGCCGTGAACAAAAACGAAGCCAAATACGCAACAGTAGGAACCTCAAAGGAGTTCTGGAGCGTCTGGGACGAGTTGGGAGATGCCGAGCGCGACGTAAACGCCTGCATCAATAAAGCGCTTTCCAATAGAGACAAAGACGCCCTGTTCTCTGGTGAGTTCGCCTCAGCGCGGTCGCACTTTGACGCACTTGAGCGCAGCGGCGACCGACTGGTCACAGAGCAAGATCGCTGTCTCTACAGTTTGTGCCGACCCGAGCGCCTGTTAGAGATAATTTTCGGTTTTATAGTCTTTGACGTTGGCAGCAAAAAAATTGCCCGCTACCAGCAGTTCTTTCTGGTCCGTGCGGCCATGAAGCGCATCAAGCAAAAAGACAACGAAGGTCGCCGCATGGGCGGCATCGTCTGGCACACGCAGGGTTCCGGAAAGTCCATTACCATGGTCATGCTAGCCCGCGCCCTATCTTTAGACCCAGAGCTGACCAACCCGCGCATGATTCTGGTAACAGACCGCAAAGACCTAGACAAACAACTAGGCAACACCTTCGCCGCCTGCGGTCTGGACAAGGAGCGGGCAACATCCGGGCGCAATCTAATCAGACACATCAAGAACAGAGTCGGCATCATCACCACGCTGATCAATAAGTTCGACAAGGCACTTTCGGCTGAGAAATACGTGGATGATTCCGCCGATATTATCGCCCTCGTTGACGAAAGCCACCGCACCAACTTCGGCTCCCTAGCAGCGCGCATGAGACAAATGCTGCCCAATGCCTGCTTTATCGGCTTCACGGGGACGCCGCTGCTCAAGGAGGAAAAGAACAGCTTTGCCCGATTCGGCAGTTTGATTGAACCGCATTACTCCGTCCGGCGAGCAATCGCGGACAAGGCAGTGGTTCCCCTGCTGTACGAAGGGCGGCACGTGGAGATGGAACAGAATCAGGCCGCTATAGACCTCTGGTTCGCTCGCCACACCGAGGATTTGGCCGACGAACAAAAAGCGGACTTGAAGCGAAAATATGCACGCGCCCGAGAGTTGAGTAAGACCGATCAGGTCGTCTATATGTGCGCGTTTGATATTAGCCGGCATTTCCAGACCACTTGGCAGAATACGGGATTTAAGGCCCAGCTCGTGACAGACAGCAAGGCAACCGCGCTCAAGTATTGCGAATCGCTCAACGAGATAGGCTCAATCTCATCAGAGGTCGTCATCTCCCCGCCGGATATGCGGGAGGGGCATGAGGAAGTAGGCGCGGAGACGACAAACAAGGTGAACACGTTCTGGGACAAAATGATGGCCCGTTACGGCTCCGAAGATCAATACACCAAGCAAATCATCGCCCAGTTCAAGCACTCGGACAAACCGGAAATTCTAATCGTAGTAGATAAACTCATCACCGGGTTTGACGCACCGCGCAATACCGTGCTCTATCTGTGCCGCAAACTGCGCGAACACACGCTACTCCAGGCAATTGCCCGCGTAAACCGCCTGCACGAGGGCAAAGAGTTCGGCTATATCATCGACTATGCCAATGTGCTAGGTGAGCTGGACAAGGCGCTGCACACGTACGACGCACTCTCGGGTTTTGACGGCGACGACCTCGCGGATTTCCTGACCTCCATCCACGAAGAAGTGTCAAAGCTGCCGCAGCACTACTCGAACCTGTGGGACATCTTCAAGGAAATCAAAAACTCCCGCGATGAAGAACGCTACGAAGTGCTGCTAGCTGACGACGCAGTGCGGAATGAGTTTTACGAACGCCTCACTGAATACAGCAAGACCCTTGCCATTGCCCTCTCAGCCGAGCAGTTCATTATGCAGACCGACGAGGCGCAACTAAATCGCTACAAAAACGATCTCAAGCGCTTTCAGAAACTGAGAAAGGCAGTCCAACTGCGCTACGCCGAAACCATTGATTATCGCGACTACGAACCCCGGATTAAAAAACTGCTAGATACGCATATCCAGGCCAACGAGGTCACTCGCTTAAACGATCCCGTGAATATGTTTGACGATAAGACTTTCTCCATGGTCAAAGAGCAGCGCGGCGTCTATCGAGCCAAGACTACGGCGGCAAGGGCCGATATTATCGCCCATTCGGCCAAGCGTACCATCACTGAAAACGTGGACAAAGACCCGGCTTTCTATGAGAAGTTCTCAAAGCTCATTCAAGACGCAATTGACGGTTTCAAGAATCAGCGGGTATCAGACCTTGACTATTTGCAAAAGGTGAGTGCCATCCGCGATGAGGTCGCCAACACCCAACGCGACGATATCCCCGACTCTATCCGCGATAACGAGGAGGCCAGCGCGTATTTTGGGGCGATCAAACCTTGCCTGACTGAGGTGGGTGAAAGCCGAGTTGACTATGTCGCCGCAGAAACGGCACTGGCCATTAAAAGCGCGCTAGAAAAAAATTGGAAGGTGGACTTTTGGAACGATAGCGACGCGCAAAACGCCGCAAAAAACGAGATGGATGATTTCTTTTACGACGTGGTAAAAGACGTACATGGCATTGATTTATCGTCGGCACAGATGGACTCGATGATCAACCAAACCATGAAGATCGCCAAATTCTGGAGACGCTCTTGAATGATCGACGACTCCTATTCTGCGCCCATCTGCGCCCATCTGCGCCCATCTGCGGATAGTCTAGGAAGCCATAATGCCAAAAGCAAACCGCACCCTCACCTATGCCGGCGAGTCCATTCCCTTCCACCTACAGTTCTCCAAACGAAAGTCCCTTGAAGTCGCTGTTCACCCCGACGGCTCGGTAGTTGTAAAAGCTCCACTGGGATCAGATGAAATCCTTATTCAGGGTTTCCTCTACCAGCGCCTGCGCTGGATAAGACGCCAGCTTCGCTATTTCGCCCAGTTTGGACCGCCCACCCCCAAGCGGCAGTTTGTCGGCGGCGAAAGCCACCTTTACCTCGGCAAACAGTATCGGCTGAAGATAAGGCCGTCTGACACAGACGAGGTTTTGCTAAAGCGCGGCTTCTTCCACATACAAGCGGTTGACGACAAGCCGGAGCATATAGCGACGTTGCTTGAAGCATGGTACTGGAGCAAGGCGGAGGTTTACTTTGCTCAAGTATTTGAAGAATGTTGGCAACTTTTTGAAAAAAATGGAGTGGACAAGCCCAGGCTTAAAATCCGCAAGATGAAAACGCTCTGGGGCAGCTTCAGCGTCAAACGCGGCATAACATTGAATCTGGAGCTTATAAAAGCACCCAGAGAATGTATTGAATACGTCGTTATCCACGAACTATGCCACTTATTCCACCTCAATCACGGCCCGAAGTTTTACAACTTACTTGAGCAGTTTCTCCCCGACTGGATGAAGCGAAAACATCGCTTGGAAACGGTGCTATCGTAGCCTCAATACCCCTTGCGCTTGTCGATCACGCTCACCAAAGCCTCCCCCGCCAAGTAGCGCCGCAAATTATCGCAAAACAACGCCACGCACCGACTATCGCGGTTGGGCGATCCCCCAGCTGTATGCGGCGTAATCAGCACATTGTCCATCCGCCACAGCGGGTGATCCTCGGGCAAAGGCTCCTGCGGCACCACATCCAATCCCGCCCCGCCGATCTGCCCGTCGGCAAGCGCCGTTAGCAAGGCCTGCTCATCGACGATCCACCCCCGCGTGACATTGATCAACAGCGCGTGGCTCCGCATCCGCGCAAACGCCTCTTGGTCGAACAACCCCTCAGTCTCCGCAGTCAGCGGCGCGCAAACCGCCACCACGTCGGCCTGTTCCAACAGCGCGTGAAACTGATCCATCCCCCAGCAGGCTTCCACCTCTTCCGGCACTTCAACCTCTTCTGGATCCACCGCGATAATCCGCATCCCAAACGCGCTCGCCCGCTTTGCCAACTCCCTCCCCGTTCCCCCCAGTCCCACAATGCCCATCGTCTGCTCAATTAGCTCCCACGACGCAGCGCGAATCGCCCAGCGCCGATCCCAGTCTGGATAGCGCACGGCCGTGTGGATCCCCCGCGTCAGCCCGAGCAACAACGCCATCGCATGTTCGGCCAAATGCACCCCCACCCATCCCTTGGCGCTGCACAACACCACATCGCTCTCGACCAATTCGGGGTGCAGCACTCCATCTACCCCTGCCCCCCAACTCTGCATCCACTTGAGCTTCTTCCGCCGCGCGAACATCTCTTGGCTGATATGCCCGCAGACGACCTCGATCTCCGGCATAACTTCCAAGGCCGCCGCATCCGAATCTACGCACACTACTTCCACTTCCTCGGCTACCTGCCGAATCTCCTCTATCAACTCCTCAGTTAAATCCATCTGCATCAAGACTTTCATATTCCTCTCCTTCCCTTGCGATTGTCCGTCCGCGGCGACAGACCCTATTATTTGTCTTTTCCAATTCCACCAACCACGGAAGCAGATCATGCAAAACCACATCGTCAAGACCCACCCAGACGGTACGGTCCTCCCGCGCGAAGAGCAATTGGCTTGGAAGCTAGCCCAACTCGCCGCCCACAACCAAGCGGCCGACGCGGATGTCGTCGAAATGATCGGCAATCGCGTCATCGACAATGCCGCGGTCGCCCTAGCTGCGATCAACCGGCCGCCAGTGCGCAACGCCCGCCTCCTCGCCCTCGGCTATCCCCACCCCCACAACAGCGGCGCTCGCCTCTTCGGCGTGGCCAACGACCGCAGCTTCCACTGCGAGTGGGCTGCCCTCGCCAACGGCGTAGCCGTGCGCGAACTCGACATGCACGACACCTACCTCGCGGCCGACTACTCGCATCCCGGCGACAACATCCCCGGCCTACTCGCCGCCGCCCAGCAAACGGGTGCCAACGGTCATGCGCTGACCCTAGGCATCCTCACGGCCTACGAGGTACAGATGGCACTGGTAACGGGCATCTGCCTGCACGAACACAAGATCGACCACGTCGCCCACCTCGCCCCAGCCGTGGCCGCCGGGCTGGGAACCATGCTCCAAATGCCAGCCGAGCAAATCTACCAAGCCATCAATCAGAGCCTGCACCTAGCCTGCGCCACCCGCCAGTCGCGCAAAGGGGACATCACCTCGTGGAAGGCCTACGCCCCAGCTCAAGCCAACAAGATCGCCATTGAAGCTGTGGGCCGGGTGCGCCTCGGCGAGCGGGCACCGTCGCCCATCTACGAAGGCCGCGACGCCGTCATCGCCTACATGCTGTCCGGGCCAGACGCCGAATACCGCGTCCCCTTACCTGATCCCGGCGAGAACATGCGCGCCATCCTGCGCTCCTACACCAAGGAACACTCCGCCGAATACCAAGCCCAAGCCCTGATCGACCTCGGCTTCCGGCTCCACGCCCATCGTATAGACTTAGACCAAGTGGAAGACGTCGTAATCCGCACCAGCCACCACACGCACTACGTGATCGGCACCGGGGCCAACGACCCGCAGAAAATGGACCCAGATGCCTCGCGCGAGACCCTCGACCACAGCGCCATGTACATCCTCGCCGTCGCCTCGGAAGACGGCGCTTGGCACCACGTGCATTCCTATACCTCGGAGCGCGCCCACCGCCCTTCAACCCTCGCGCTGTGGCACAAGATCCGCACCGAAGAAGTCGCCGAGTGGACTCAAGCCTATCACCATCCCGATCCCGACCACAAGAAATTCGGTGCCCAAGTCGTGGTCCGCCTCGCCGACGGCACCCAGATCGCCGAACACCTCGACAACCCCAACGCCCACTACCTCGGCGACCGGCCCTTTGCCCGGCCAGACTACATCGACAAGCTAGCCGTATTGACCGAGGGACTCGTAGCGCCAGCCGAGAACGAGCGCTTCCTAAGGCTAGTGGACCGGTTGCCGGACCTGACGACCGAGGAAGTAGGCCAGCTCAATCTCGTCGCAGCCGAGGGTATGTTGGAAGACGCCGAGAGCGAGCGTGTGGGAATCTTGTAGCGATCCTACATCGTCTTGTTCCTACTATTCTGCGTCCATCTGCGGATCACTTTGGAAATGATGTAGGATTGCTCTAAGTACACGACAGTAATCCAATGGACGTTAGGCATGGGGTGCTGAGATGCTTCGACTCCGCCTCGCGGAGTTTATCTTGAGCGAAGCCGAAAGGCTCAGCATGACAGGTGATGACGCCTCATGCTGTCATGCTGAGCGAAGCGAAGCATCTCAGACCGCACTACTGTCGTGTACTTAGGGATTGCTATATAACTCACTGCTGTTACGCATTGTAGGGGCACCCCTTGTCGTTGCCCTCGTCGGATTCCGCTGGCGGCATACGCGGTGTCGCATGGGTGCCCACAAGGGACGCCCCTACACCTATCGGTTCGGCCCAGATGCACAACATCAGTAACTCATCAAGCCCGGATATCCGGCAACTCTTCGCCTTCCGTGCGCGCCACCAGTGCCGTGACCACCAGATCGCTGGTCACGTTGACGGCTGTGCGGCACATATCGAGCAGGCGATCGACGGCCAAGACGATGGCGATGGCTTCCACCGGCAGGCCGACCGCCGGCAGGATCAATGCGATGGCGACCAAGCTGGCCGCGGGAATACCCGCCACGCCAATCGACGTGAGCAAGGCGAGCAATACGACGATCATCTGCTCGGCAATGCCAAAATCTATGCCAGACGCGAACGCGTACACTTGAGCTACGAACACCACCACCACGCACTCGTAGAGTGCCGTGCCATCCATGTTCACCGTCGCCCCCAACGGCAGGACAAAGCTAGTCACGCGGTTGGAGATCCCAGCCTGCTCGGCGCTATTGATCGTCACCGGCAAGGTCGCCGAAGACGACGCGGTCGAAAACGCAGTTAATTGCGCCGGCGCGATCTTGGCGTAGTACGCGTATGGACTGATCCCGGCAACCAAGCGCAGCAGCAGCGGCAACCAGACGGCAAAATGTACCGCCAGCGCCAGCAATACGGTCAGAAAGAACAGACCCAACGCTTCGAGCGCGGCAAAGCCAGAGACGAGCAACGTCTTGCCCACCAGCGCAAACGCGCCGATGGGAGCAAACCGCATGATCCACATCGTAACCAAGATCATAAGGTCGTGCAGACCGACCCAGAACTGCTGTAAAACATCGCCCGCCGGCCCGTTCAGCCGCGACATGAAATACCCAAACACAACCCCGACGAATACCAGCGCCAGCAGTTGCACCTCTAGCGCCGCCGCGAAAATGTTAGACGGTATCGCGCGCTTGAGGACCTCGACCAGATCGCGCATGCCGCGCCCTTCGACCTTGTCCATGACTTGCGACGGATCTGGTAGCGCAGCACCCAGCGCCCGCGCCGATTCAGTCTCGCCAGGCGCTATGAGATTAACGCAAACGAGGCCAGTGCAAACCGACAGCAATCCAGTCGCCACGTAAAAGGCCACCGTCTTCCCGCCAATGCGCCCAAAGGCGTTCTGGCTCGCCATGTTGCGGACGCCAACAATGATCGAAGACAGAATCAGCGGCACCACGATCATCTTCAGCGCATTGAGGAACAAGCTGCCGAAGAAATCGAGAATTTCCATCAGCGACGCGCCAAAAAGCGTCGTATGCTCGTCGGCCAACCACCCTACCAATGCAGCGAGGACCAGGGCAATGGCGATCTGCCAGTGCAACGGAATGCCAATAAACCGCGAAAGTGCGCTACGCTGGATCATTATCTATTTTCCTTTGTCAATGAGTTGATTTTTATTGGAGCTTGCACGCAAACGTCAGGAGGAGTTTAAACATGAAAACGCATAGAGAATTGATCAACGAATGGATGCAAGAACCCGAATTTGTCGCTCAATACGACGCGCTTGCAGATGAATTCGCCCTCTTTGACGAAATGCTCAAAGCCAGAAAGAATGCTGGTTTAACTCAGGCTGATGTTGCCAAAAAAATGGGCACCCAAACGCCAGCAGTCGCACGCCTTGAAGCATCGGGACGACATAAAAAGCACTCCCCTTCTCTTGCTACTCTGCAAAAATACGCAGACGCTGTTGGCTGCCGCCTGGACATCCGCCTGATTCCTCGTTAAACAAGGCTCACTCTCTGCCAAGGATGCCACCATGATCTACGATGGACACGCCTATTGCTTCCCGCCGCCGGGCCGCAACGGGGGCTTCGCCAACCCCGCCGAGTTTTGGCGACACCTACAGCTATTCATGGCCCACGCCCGGCAGCAGCCCTGCTGGCGGCGCACCGACCGCGCCCCGGCTGACTCCACGGGCCTGTACGACCCCGATCGCCCCTGGCGCTTTGATGGCCTGCGGGACGCCGCCTTCCGCACCGGAGACCACGGCCTCGTCGAGTGGACGGTCGATGGCGAGGACTACGTGAAGCAGGCCCTGCCGCCGTGGACGGTGGACTTCGCCTTCCCCGCCGACAGCCTAGTGGCGGAGATGAACTACGCCGGCATCGATCGGGCGCTCCTGCACCGCACCCCGTACATGGGTCTCAACGACGAGTACATCGCCGACTGCTGCCAGCGCCATCCGGGACGCATCCAAGGCCTAGCCCACGTACCCGAATGGTGGTTCCCCAGCCGGACGGACGACGCCATCGCCAAGCTACAACGGGCGATTCACGACCACGGCCTGTCGGGCCTGCAGTTCATGCCCTTTCACCGGCCTCTCTACAACCTCTCCCGCGAGTGGACCGGACCTGACTTCGATCCTTTGTGGGCGGCCGTGGCCGAGCTGGGGATTCCCGTGTTCTTCACCCTCGGCGCAGCCGGATCGCCCGCCGCCTATCTCGACGAGTTGCGCGCGCTGCGCACCTGGATGGACCGCTTCCCCGACGTGGACGTAGTCATGACCCACGGCTTCTCCTGGCGGATGTTCGCCGACGAAAACCGGCTCCACGTGCCCGATGAGGTGTACGAGGCCGCGCCCATCGGCCACCCGCGCTTCCACATCCAGATCCTCTTCGCCGTGTTCCTCCAGTCGCGCTGGGACTACCCCATGCCACAGATGCGGCCCGTCTTGGAGAAAATGGTCGAACGCATCGGTGCCGATCGCATCTTATGGGGAACGGACATCCCCATCGTGCTGCTGCACTGGACCTACCGCCAGAGCCTCGACTACGTGCGGCGCTACTGCCCGTTCATAGGCGAATCTGAAATGGCGGCGATCCTCGGCGGCAACATGGAACGGCTCTTGGGGGCGGGGCGGTAGCCTACCCTAGCACGACTATCTTACTTTAGTCGCTAATGAGATGCCAAATAAGCCTCGCGGAGGAGGCTATGTGTGTGTTATTTGACAAATAACATATATTACCTGTGTGTTATTTACCAAACAAAAATCACAGAAAGAGGTATAGTTTGGCTGTTTGGTCCCCGCGCTTCTCCGACTTCGAGCACGTCTTTACCGAACAAAACCCGTGGCAGAGCCAAGGAACCGTACCGCCATCGCTGGCCCCTCCGGTGGAACGGCCGCTAGCTCAGTTGCTGTGGCAGCGGCTCCTGCGCGACGATCCGCCGCGCTACCAACTCGTGCTCGGACCGCGCCGGGTGGGCAAGACTACCGTGCTCTATCAGACCGTCCGCCACCTTCTAAAGCACGTCGAGCCGCAGCAAGTCTGGTGGTTGCGCATGGATCACCCTCTCCTCCTACAGATGCCGCTCGGCACCCTCGTGCGTGCGGTATTGGACGCAAGTGCTGCCACCACCGACCACCCTACCTACCTGATGCTCGACGAACTCGTGTACGCCGCGGACTGGGATCTATGGCTAAAGACCTTCTACGATGAACAGTGGCCAGTGCGGATCGCAGCAACGTCGAGTGCTACCGCCGCCCTGAGAGAGCGCCGAGTCGAGAGCGGAGTAGGGCGCTGGGAAGAACAGTACCTGATGCCCTACTTGTTCGACGAGTTCCTTCACCTTATAAAGCAGCAACACGACACCGCCATCGAGCACACACTCGGCCAAACTCTGCGCTCCTTGCCCCTCAGTCGGCCTGCTGATGCGGCACTCGGCCGGTGGCGTCGCGCCTTCCTTTTCATCGGCGGCTTCCCCGAACTGCTCGTCCGCCAGCACCGCGACGAACAGCCAGACGAATCGAATCTGCTGCTAGCGTCGCAACACGTTCTCCGTAGCACCGTAGAGCGAGCCATTTACAAGGACATCCCCCAGTCATTTGGGGTGAGTAACCCGATGATGATAGAGCGCGTTCTGTACGTGCTAGCCGGGCAGATCGCCGGTCTCCTGTCGCCGTCGAACATTGGTGCTGATCTCGGCCTGTCCCAGCCGACTTTCGACCGCTATCTCTCGTATCTAAAGCGGGCCTTTCTCGTCTTCACCCTGTCGAACTACTCCGGGCACGAGGTTAGTGTCCAACGTCGGGGACGCAAGCTGTACTTCGTCGATGGGGCGGTTCGCAATGCCGCCCTGCAACGCGGCCTCGCCCCGCTCGACGATCCCGGGGAGATGGGCACTCTCATCGAAAACCTTGCAGCGGCGTCGCTCCACACCTTGAGCGTTCACGCTGGCCTTCGGCTCCACCACTGGCGCGACGGCAACCGCGAGGTGGACCTAGTTTTGGAGGATCCGCGCCAACCGCTGGCCTTTGAGATCGGCACTTCGATCCACCATTCTCGTTCGGGTCTCCTCGCCCTGATGGAACGGCACGAGTACTTCCGCGGACACAGCTACCTCGTCTCACCACAAGCTGTGGTCCGTCACCCCGATGACACCGGAATGGGGACTCTCCCGCTCGACACCTTCCTACTCGCCGTTGGCGCTCAAGCGCACCAAGCTCTTGCCGACCGCCTGCGGGGCTGAGCAGCCAAAGCAATGTCTTCAATATGCCTCCGTCGGGTCGGCGTTGGCTGGCATGACCTCGGGCAGGCTTCGACAAGCTCAGCCTGCGGCCCCTGAGCCTGTCGAAGGGGCCACAAGCCGCAGACGCTACATAAAGCTGCGCAACAGCAGTTATTTCAACAGCGTCAGCGTCCAGCTCTCCTGGTAATTGCCCGCGGTAAGCTGGTATATATAGGTGCCGCTGGCCACGGCTCGGCCACGGTCATCGCGCCCGTCCCACTGCACCTCGTAGCGTCCCGCTGCCAACCGGCCCTGCACCAAATCGCGGATCTTCTGTCCGGCGGCATTGTAAACGGCCAATTCCACCAACCCTTCGCCGCCCACCTCGTAGGCGATGGTCGTATTGGAGTTGAAAGGGTTGGGATAATTCTGCGCCAGTGCGTACCCTTCGGGCACACTGCCACTTTCTTCCTCCACCGCGGTGGCCGAACTACCGGGCAGGGTAATCTCCCACAAACCGCGACCGCCACTCCACTCGATCACGTAGATCTTGTTGCCGATGATCTCGGCGTCAATCGGGCCGCTGAAACCCTCTACAATCCGAGTCATGCGCGCCTGATAGTTATCTCCCACCTTCTCCAAATCCATGTGGATGAGGTCCTCGTCCGGGTCGTTGAAGGGGTTGATCAGGTTGCAGCAGTCCCCACCGATGCGCAACACAAAGCCGTCACCGCGAAACTCGGGTGCTAAAACCTTTTCTACGTCAAAGACCAGTCCCAACGGCGAACTATGCGGCGTAAAAGTATAGGCCGCTCCGCCCTCGTCGCTGGCGTCGCGCACCTCGCCCGTGCTCGGGTCGCGGTAGCGGTCGGCGTCGGGTCCTAAATTGAGGACCGGATCGGCAAAACGCTCCACTGGCGGGGGCGGGTAGGTCGGATCGTTGTAAAATAAGCCGCGATCCCTAGCGTCGGAGCGGGTCAGCAGGAGCAAGTCCGCGGCCGGGTCGTAGTCGGGGAAGCGCTGGGCTGTGTCCATTGCCCCCATGCGCCAAGGGAAGCCATAGTGCAACCCCTGCCGCACCCAGCAGACCTCGTCGGCCATATCGCTGTCCGGGCCGTTGTCCGCGGCGAACAGATCGCCGTTGGCGGCAAAGGCCATGTCAAAGGCATTGCGAAATCCGTCGGCGTATAAAAAACCCGAAGCCTGCAGCGCCTCCTCAGCGGCCGGGATCAAAAGATCCTCGCCATCCGCTGGCACCCGAAAAATGGCCGACGACAGAGGCAACTCACGCGCCCCGGCAAAAGCTCCCTCCTCAGACAGCTCGCCGTGGTCGGTGCGGGATCCCGAATTGATGTACACAAAGCGATCATCCGGGCTGAGGACAATGGCCGGATGGGGATGGTTCTTGGTGCCGGGGGGAATGCGCTCGGTGCGCGCCACCGTAGCCCACTCGATGCTGTCTCCGTCGCGCACCCCACGCACCACATTGATGACCTTATTACCGCTGTTGCCGCCAATATAGAACGTGCCGTCCGCCGCAATATCAAAGCCCTGGGTATCGTTGAGCTTGTGGTCCGCGGAAGTAGCAATCCGCTCTTCACCCGAAGCATTGGCCGCCTCCACATCGAGCACCACGTACAGGGCACCTTCGGCGTCGAAGTAGATGGCTCGGGGGAAGGCGATGCCATAGTCGTCCAAATTGGCTACCTCTTTGTTCGGTGGGGTGATGATGCGGTTGTTGCGCGTATCGAGGACGTGGATTTGATCTTCAATCGGGTCGGTCGCCCGGGTTGCAGCAGCCTCAGCCGCAGCGCGGATTTCGTCGATGGGCACTCCTGCGGGCACGCCCTTCGCAGGACGGAACTGGGTCCAAGTCCACGCTCCCTCGGCGTTGCGCACCCCTCGGGCGATGGTCTCGCCGACGCGCTCGCCCTCACCCTTGATCTGAATGCGGTAAATAGTCCCCGTAGCCGTGAGAGTGTACAGACTGTTGTCGCGCGGGTCCTTGGCAATGCGCATGGTCCGCCGGCTCACGTCGAGCACATGGCGGACTTGAACATCGTCGCGCAGGGGCCGGGGATCGGCACCGACAGTGCCTAGGGTCCAGCCGATTAGGACTATCCCAATAATTTTTCGCAATGTGAACGCTCCTCGCAGATGAAGTGAATTGAATGCTAGCGCACCAGTATCAACTGCCGGGCTGCCGAGTAGTCCCCCATTCGCAAGCGATAGAGGTACGTGCCGCTGGCGGCCAAGCTGCCGTCTGCTGTCCGGCCATCCCAGCGCACAGTATAAGACCCCGGTGCCTGCTCGGCCTGTACTAAGGTGCGCACTTTCTGGCCCACCGCATCGTATAGGGCCAATTCCACTGGGCCGGTTTCCCCAACTTTATAGACGATGGTGGTATGGGCATTAAAGGGATTGGGGAAGTTCTGCGCTAAGCCAGCCTCTTCTGGTACAGTCGCCAATCCTTGTACGGCAGTAGGCTGGTCCATACTGGCGATCCAGCGGCGGATCAGATCGCTGCCTTCCCAATCAACCAAGGTGGAGGCCACCGGCGGCATGCGATTGGAGGAAAAGGTGAGCAGGCGCAAGTACAGAGTGGAGTTTTCCGGGTCGCCCGGATCGATGATAAACCCTTCTTCAGTACCCAAAGCACCCAAGGAAGGCACCCAGTTTAAGGTATTGGTCTCCTCTAAGGGGATGTCGTACCGCAGGTCGATGGTCGAGCGGCTGACCACATTGGGGCGATGGCAGTGAGCGCAATTGGCCGCCAGATAGGCGCGACTGCGGTCGGCCAGCGGTAGGCTTGCATCCGTGGGGTCGGCCCACTGGGGAAAGCCGTCGTAATGCTCGCCAATATCCTCAGTGAACAAACCAATGTGGTTTAGGGTGCGCAATTGGTTATCTACAATGCCGCCGTAGTCGTACGAGCGATTCATCTGGGCTGTATTGAGCCCCAAGACATAGCCGGCCGGTCCGGTATGGCACAAGGCGCAATCTTCGGGTCCGGGGTAGAAATGCACGTATTCGCGGAAGCCGTCTTCGGCTTCCGGGTCGGCGATGAGATAGGACTGGGTCGCCGCCTCTTCGAGCAATATCGCGTCCTCGCCCTCCAGATCCCACATGTAGCTAAAGCCGTCCCAAGCATCGGTTGGGCCGCGCTTGACCAAAAAGCGCGTCTCGACAATATGCCGACTGGCCAAATTACCCTTTTCCAACTCTAGGTAGAAATTCTTCACCACCACCGCGTTGGGAGGAAATTTCCAGACGCCCGCAGCGGAAAACTCAATCTGGCTCTGCCCGGGTAGCGCGATAAAGCGGGTCTTGGCCGTCCCGTCGGACCACAATACTGAATTGACCCCGTAGGGAATGAGTCCCGCAGCCGGGATCTGGGCCGCCACATCGCTAAACAGGCCCGACTCGGAGACGGTCTGGGGCACTCGTCCCTCGACCGGAGCGATGAGCAAAGAGTGGTTTGGTACCCTTTCTTGCAGGCCGTACGGAGCTTGAGCTAGGACGGCCGAGGGGGCCATCAGGGCTAGTAAAACAATGAACAGCAGCATGACCGTCCGGCTTTGGGAGAAGTAAAACCGCTTACTCCAGTCCCTCACTCCAACACCGACCCCTCCTCTGCCACCCGCCCATACATGCGCGCGAATTCCTCGGACCCATCGTCGTGCCACACCTCAAAAGACAATCCCCGAATAGTCCCCTCGGCAAAGCCAGTCAACGCATCTATCGGCGGGATGCTGACCGTGTAGAGCACGTGTCCGTCCGGCAGGCGCAGCTTGCCCAAGTGCCGGGGGATTTCCGCCGGGCCGCGCTGCGCCAAGCGCGCGATAACCGCTTCGTCCACCTCCACTCCGAGGCCCGGTCCCTCCGGCACGGGCGAACAACCTTCGACGATCTCAATGCGCTGACGGGCCGCATCCTCCTCGTACTGGTCGTCGAGGTTGATCGAGTGGGCCGCCGTCGGCAGCACGGCCGCCAAGTGCAGCGCCAGCGCCTTGGCCAAGGTGCCCCCGGTTAGCTGCACCACCACCTGCATATTGGCTTTGCCATAAGCCAAGCCGCGCACCAACGCGTCGCCAAACCCGCCGCAGTACTCGGCTACGATGTACGCATCGGCCATCCCCTGCACGACCTCCTGCAACCCGCCCAGCGGCGGCACGTGCATGACCAATGGCACGCCGCATTGGGCGCGGAGCCGCCGCCAGCCTTCTACATCGCTCAGCACCAAGGGATCCTCGATATAGCCCACTACGGGCGATTTTTCGAGCTGTTTGACGATGGGCAACACCGTGGCCAAAGTGCGGTTGGAATTGAAGTCGTACTGCATCTTGAAGCCCGGTGGTGCCACATCCTCTACCGCGCGGTTCTGCTCGAACACGTCGTGGTGCTGGCAAGTGTGCATCTTAAACAGCCGATAGCCTTGGTCGGCGGCGCGAACGATTTCGCGGCTCAACTCTTCGGGATCAGCGGGCCGAGTCCACGCCGCCACGGGCACGCGATCGCGCACCTTGGGACCCATCAGCTTGTAGGCCGGCACTTCGAGGTACTGACCCATCACGTCGTACAAGGCCCCGGCCAAGCCGAGGTGGACCTCGCTGCCCAAAAAATCGAAGGGGCTGCGCCCGATGAGGCCCTCCACGCTCTGCGCGGGCGGCGGCGTGCAGCGGTATTCGCCCCAACCCACCAAGCCATTATCGGTTTGCACCTTGAAGAAGGTGCGCTGGTCAATGGAGCGGAAGCGCACGGCGTGTTCGTCGTTGCGGGCGGCGAGCGGCACGTGCGCTGGAATGATGTCAACATCGGTGATTTTCACGGTAGTTCTCCTCTGGCGCGTAAGCGAGATTGCGTTGGTAGCAAAAATTGACGATCCGTCGGCGTCGGCCTTAACTTACCCCATCCTATCCTCATCGCCAAAGCCGGTCATTTTACCTATACTTTTTGACAGATCGTGGGATAAAATGAGTACAGTACCGACAACTGTGAAAGTGGAGGTGCAGCTTGACGACATACGTACTTACTGCAGAGATCGAGCAAGATGAAGACGGTCGGTGGAGTGCTTGGATTGACGCGCTGCCGGGATGTGCCGCTTGGGGCCACACCCGCGAGGAAGCCCTACTGGCACTGCAGGACGCCGCCGATGCGTACATCGAAGATATGGAAGAGACGGATGAACAGGTTCTAAAACGTGTCATCGAAGTGGTAGATTCTCCTCTCGTCGTCGTCACGCGATGAATCTGCGTCCTGACCTGTTTCGGCGACTCAGGACTGTCACTGCACGCAGCTTGGTACGAGCACTGGAAAAGGATGGCTTTACGTATAGGAGAAGGAAAGGATCCGGCAGAGTCTATCGTAGCGAAGATGGTCGCCGCGTTATACTTCACTACCATGCGTCGGGTGATACGTTCCCAATCGGCACTCTACGGAGCATCCTAAAAGGAGCTCGATGGACCGAAGACGACCTCCGCCGTTTACGGCTTATTTGAGTCGCCAAAGACGGCCTAACCCATGCCTTCTTACATATCTGCTTACGACACCGAAGCCGTGTACGCTTGGTGGGACGCCCCGACCGAGCCGGGCTACCAAGGCCGAATCAGCTACGAGGGAGAGCGGCTGGCCGAGTGCATCGCCGGCGTCCGAGCCGTGGCTCAAGTGCATCTAGAGCGGCAGGCACCCGCCTCCTTTTTCATCGTCGCTGAGCTGTTGCAGAGCGCCGCATCCGAATTCCGCGCCATTCTCGACGAGCCCCTTTTCGACATCCAATGCCACTCGTTCACCCACAAAGACCTAATCAGTTTAGCCGATGACCAAGCCGCTTTACAGTACGAGTTAGTCGATTCCAAAAAACTGATCGAAGACACCTTTTCCCGCCCGGTGATCGGCTTGACCGCGCCCGGTGGTTACACGCGCGGCTTCATTGGCCAAGAGCACATCCTGTACGTGATGTGGGAGGCCGGCTACCGCTACATGCGCACCGTGGGGGCCGGGCCAGACGGCACTATGCCCGCGCCGCTCAACCGGCCCTTCTGGTACGCCCGCGAGGGCTTTCCCGGCCTCCTTGAAATGCCCTCGCACGCTTGGCACGACAACATCCTCACCGGGCAGCCGGGCAAGGTGCTGTGGCCGCCGCAATTTCCCTGGCCCTATCCGGCGCATAAGCCCGTGGACGCCCAAGGCGTGTACGCAGCCTACGCCCCGGGCATCGACTACGTGCAACAAGCAAACCTGCCCTACTACCTGCCCATCTTCCACCCTTGGTCCGTCTATCGCATCGACCGCCGCGCGCGGCAGCTCGACTTCCTCTTGCGCCACGCGCAAACGGAAAACCTCCCTCTCATCTCCTGCACCCAACAGTACGAACACGCCCTAGCGCATAAATCCCAAATCCCCGACGCCTCGCCAGACGATCTGTGAAAAGTACGGGCTAACTATTTTTAGGATTGCATTTTACAATACATGGGGATACAATATCGAACTCGTTATTTGAGGCTTGTCCATTCTCTGACTCATCAAGGAGTCCGCCATGCTGCGCGTTCTTGTAGTTTTGCTCCCCCTCACCCTGATTGCCGCCTGTTCGCCGGATCGGCCTGCCACAACGGCCTTCCTCAAGGTGGACCCGACCGCCGACCCCCAGCAAACCCAAGACCGCCCAGGCACTACATGGAACCCTCTGAAGGCAGCCGCGCCCAAAGCCGGTACTAGCTCATCGGCTTGGTTAGAGCCGTCGCCTGCGTCGTTTTCCTTCACCGCCGACGATCCGGCATGGAAGACGTTTACGGTTCGCACCTCTTCGGACGTGGATAGCGTCTTAGTTGTGGTCAATCCGACGGGAAAAGATCGGGCGTTAGAGGTCGCTGGGGGCAACAGGCCACCGTCGCGCAATTACTGTCCTGCCGAAGGCAATGATAGTCCGGCAAGAGCGCGGCGCAATGGCTGGTCATTGCACTTGTCGGCCTGTCAAGCAGGCGACACCGAGATCGTCCTATTCGATTACGAGCAAACAGAATTAGCGCGCTATACCGTCCAAGTCGCTGAAGCTGGAGCCCAGACCGGCTCTTCGGTCCAGACCGACTCTTCGGCTTGGATCGAGCCGTCGCCTGCGTCGTTTTCCTTCACCGCCGACGATCCGGCATGGAAGACGTTTACGGTTCGCACTTCTTCGGATGTGGATAGTGTCTTGGTGGTGGTCAATCCGACCGGGAAAGATAAAGCGTTAGAGGTGGCCGGGGGCAGCAGGCCGCCATCGCGCGATTACTGTCCTGCCGAGGGCAACGATAGTCCGACCCGGGCGCGGCGCAACGGCTGGCCGTTGTATTTGTCTGTCTGCGAAGCAGGCGAGACGGAAATCGTAGTCTATGACTTCGAGGAGGTTGAACTAGCCCGCTATACCATTGAGGTGGCGGAACAGGCGGAACAGGCGGAACAGTTTGAGCCGACGTCGGATTATCCCGAGCACTGGATGGACGACTTGCCCGACCATGCCGTCTTCAATATCGAATTAGTATTTCTTGACGACTTCTCTCAGAAGCAAAAAGACGAAATGCGATGGGCCGCTGACTTATGGGAACTGGCATTTACCGCTGAGCTTCCCGATGCAAATATTGATGATTTGCAGGCCAGGATGCCGTTCAATGATATCGCCTTCCCCTGCGGCGGTCATTTTATCGAGGAGCCGAGTGGAGTTATTGACGACGTAAAAGTTTACGTAGCAAAGCATGAGGAATCTTGGTTCTTGGCTCGTGGCGGTGCTCAATTGGATCGAATAGTGGATCGGACGACGGTGTTAGGATGTGTAGAGATGGCAGATGGATTTTACCACATCGACCATGTTTTTGCCCATGAACTAGGGCACGTTCTTGGAATTGGAACAAGCGGATTTGTATATGACACTAATAGCGAGCATCACGTCATTGCTAGCAGTACCCTTTATTATGAATATGCTCCCGGAACGGCTGAAAGCGATAAACGGGATACACACACATATCTTATAGCACCAGAAGCTCAGCGCGCTTTCAAGGAGATGGGAGCTTGGCCGACTGAAGAGATTCCACTTGCCGGGGGACATTGGGCGCAATATCCACTCGGCAACTCCGTCATGACCCTTGGAGAGAGGACTATTTTTGAACCTAGAATAACCAAAGTCGATCTCGGTCTCTTATCGGATCTTGGCTATTCCGTCGGCAATTCGCCAACCAAGCCTGTTTATTTTTTACGGGCAGTGCCATTTGCTAATGGAGAGTACGAGCTCGAAGGATGGAACTTGGCAGTTCAGCATCCCCGATGGTTTAGTGGCAAGCCTGTGGCTGGTCCTAATGAATGGTGCGGCGTTGGGCGGGATCTACCGTAGCCAAGATGATACCACCATAAGAGGCTTGATGGCACTCCACTACCGTTTTTCGCCCGTGATTTGGGGGGATTAGCTGGCCGCTGCCGTCGCCAATTAAGTATCCCACCGTGTACCCGGCTGGCCTCATCCACATCGTCGCAGAATCAGAATCCTACCGAAATCCACTCTCTCACCAAGGAGGTATTTCCATGCTACGCGTACTTCTGCTTTTCCTACTCCTCTCCCTTTTAGCCTGTTCGCCGGATCGACCCGCCACGACGGCCTTCCTCAAGGTGGACCCGGCCGCCGATCCCCAGCAAACCCAAGACCGCCCAGGCACTACATGGAACCCTCTGAAGGCAGCCG
>VXOR01000015.1 GCA_009840005.1 Gemmatimonadota bacterium | reverse complement strand
CATTTGGCCCCCAACTTCGGCAAAGCGCCCCCCGCGATTTTGGTACAGCAAGTTGCGCTGGGCGTAGCGCAGGCCGGAAGCATAGCTGTTTAACTGGGGATAGAGGTGCCCGTTGGCCACGAACAGATCCAGCCAGCCGTCGTTGTCAAAGTCGAAAAATCCCGTGCCCCATCCTAAGTAGGGCAGCGCGATTCCCCCGAGGCCGGCCTCGTACGTGGCGTCGGTAAAGCGCAAGCCACCTTCGTTGCGGTAGAGCGTGTTGACGTCGTTGGAAAAGTTCGTCACGAACAGGTCGAGGTGCCCGTCGCGGTCAAAGTCGCCGCTGTGTACCCCCATGCCGGCTTGGTCTTTGCCATAGCCGCTAAAGGCCACACCCGCTTCGATACCGACTTCAGTTAGCTGCCAAGCGCCGTCGTTGCGTAGCAGCAGGTTGGGAGCCGTATCATTGGCCACGTATATATCGAGATCGCCGTCTGCATCGAGATCGCCGAAAACCACGCCGAGGCCCGGATAGGCGTATTGGTCCAGCCCAGTGGTCGCGCTTTTGTCGATAAAGCGGCCCGCGCCCGCATTGGCGTACACTCGGTCGGGCTGACGGGTGAAGCCGCCGGGGCCGCAAAACACGTCTAGCCCTTTATAGGGACATTTGACATCGGGACTTGGGGGATTTTCCACGTCAAAGGCCACGTAATTGGCAACGTATAGATCCAAGAGACCGTCGCCGTCCAGATCGCCAAAGGCCGCGCTGGCACCCCAACTCTCGTCCGCCACGCCAGCCGCCTGGGCGACCTCGGGGAAAGCCTGCCCATCATCGTTGCGATAGAGCCGATTGGGGCCTAAATAGGTCGCATACACATCGGGGTCGCCATCGTTGTCAAAGTCGCCCACGGCACCGCCCATGCCCCAACCACTCGGTCCTAAATCCATTGGAACCTCGCGGAAGCTCCCGCCTTCGTTGCGGAAAAGCCGATTTCGCGCCTCGGCCGACGGCTGCTTCAGCCGGGTTCCATTGACAAAGAAGAGGTCCAGATACCCATCGCCATCGTAATCGAGAAATGCGCTGCCAGCCGACGCGGATTCGGCGATATAGTGCTGCTCGGCACTGCCGGAGACGTTGGTGAACTGCAAGCCAGCTTGGGCCCCGACATCGACGAATTGTGGGAGCGGACTGTGCGAGTGGGAGTTGTTGCATCCCAAGAGCAAGATCAATGCGGCGCTGACTGCGTTTAGGTGGTACATTGTCTAGACTGTGATGTATGGGATTTTTGGATTGCCTTGATTAAGGGGCGGCCGCTCGTGAAAAGTTTTGTTCGATTGCTACTTGTATTCGTCGTTGCCTGCACCGGCGAGCAGGCGACCGAAATTCGCACCGATTTTGTGTATCCCCCTGTGGTGCAGACCTATTGCGGCATGTGCCACGCCACGCCTGAGCCGAGCGTGTTGACGCGCCGGGCATGGCCCGAGAAGATGTCGCTGATGTTCGACTTGCTGTGGCAGCAGAGGAATATACGGCTATCTGAAGAGGATCGCCGGATATGCTTGGAATTTTACGTGGAAAACGCGCCCGAAGCGTTTGTTGCCCTGCCCCCAGATACGAGCGATGTGGCGAGATTTTTCAGGAAAATCCCCCTGGGACATCCGGTGCGGGACTCCGCGTCGCGTCCTGCGATTTGCAACGTCGCTGTCGGCGACTTAGACCAGGACCGCCAGCCCGACATTCTGGTCTGCGACGCTCAGTACGATGTCCTGTCGTGGATTCACCAAGAGGGCAATCGGGGCGTGGAAACGCCGCTTGCGGAATTGAAGGCTCCGGCGCGGTCAGAGGTTTTCGACTTGGAGGGCGATGGCGATTTGGATATCGTCGTCGCGCTGCTAGGCCAATTGATGCCCACGGACGAACTCCTCGGGGAAGTGGTCCTGCTAGTCAACGACGGTCGCGAGTCCTTTACGCCTTTTCCGCTGGCAACGGGCGTCCCCCGGGTCGCGGACGTGCGGCCGGCGGACTTGGACGGCGACGGCGACTGGGACTTTGCGCTCGCCATGTTTGGCTGGCGTCACACGGGCGAAGTCGCGTGGCTGGAATACAAATCCGGCGATCAATACAACGAACTGCACACCTTGTCGAGCAAAAGCGGCTGCACGCACGTGCCCATCGGCGACCTCAATGGCGACGGCAAGCCCGACATCGTCGCCCTGATCACGCAGGAGTTTGAACAGATCGTCGCGTTTGTCAACCAAGGGGGCGGCGCGTTTGCCGAGCACGTCTTGTTTGAGGCGCGCAATCCGGCGTTTGGTTCGTCGGGCATTGAGTTGGTCGATCTGGATCAGGACGCCGACCTCGATATTTTATTTACCAACGGCGACGGTTTCGACGGCACGGATGCCAAGCCGTATCACGGGGTGCAGTGGCTGGAGAATATGGGCGTGCCGTCCGGCCTCAGCACTGGGGCCGCGTTGCGCTTTGAGTACCGGGATCTGACTCGATTTTACGGCGCGTACGCTGCCAATGCCGGCGACCTCGACTTAGACGGCGACTTGGATATTGTCGTGGCTAGTTGTATCGCCGACCAATCGGCCCGTTGGGAAGACTTGCCCCGTCAAGGCTTGATCTGGCTGGAAAACGACGGTCAGCAGCGCTTCTCGCGCCACTCGATCACCAGCGATCCGGCCAATTTCGTGACCGCTGATCTCGGGGATTTAGATGGCGATGGTCGGCCCGACATCATCACTGGAGGGATGCACATTTTTCCGCCGGTGCCGCCGCCGGACCACTTGGGAAGGGTGAGTTTGTGGTTGAATCGCTTAGACGTGGATGAACGGGATGGGGAGTAAGGGTAAGGGGATTAGGACGTAAAAAGGGACGGGCCATGCGACCCGTCCCTTTTCTATGGGTATCGCAGCGCAGCTTATTCGCTGCGGAAGTGATTTTTGATGCGCGCCCAAGTGACGTGCTCGACTGCGGTTCCCGTGCCGGCAAAGGAGTCTGGGTAGTTTTCAATGTCTGCGGTCAGCAGGCATAGGGCGTCGGCGGCTTGGTCGGCATCGACCATGCCGTTGACTTCGGGAGCGCCGGCTTGTCCCCAGAAATCCGACTCGCCATGCGGCCCTTCGTCGCCTTCCTCAAACTGGACTACGATGTGCAAGACCTGATCGGGGGCAAAGACGTGCGGGGTGCTCGCTGATTCCCCGGAGACATCGTATATGTCCCACAGTTTTGCCTTCAACTCAAAGGTGTATTCCACGTTGGGCGTGAGGTGCCCGGCATCTGCCGGCGCAACCGTGGTGCGATAGCGCATGTTGCGCGGCTGGATGCTAAAGGGCTGGAAGTCGTCGTTCTCGCCTGGACCAGCTAGACCGCCGGCGTGGGGACCGACTTCGTTGGTATAGAGCGGGCTGAGGTGATAGCGATAGCCGTTGGAGATTTCGTTGATGTCCTCGTTGCCCGTAACCGGACCGCCGCCGTGGTCGGCGTCGAACATCAAGTTGAGATTGTCGTCGTCCCACCAGTTGGCCTTTTCGTTCCCCCACCCGGCGCGGAGGGTATCGTCCTTTACGCGGGCGAAGAAGTAGAAGGCGTTGTCCGGGGGCGGGCTCCAAGCCATAAACCAAGCCATGCTGAAATCGTCTGGCGCGGGATTCACCCCTTGGCCTTTCTTCTGGCCCAGAATGGAGATGATGTCGGTATTGGCAAAATCGCGGTCGTACCAATCCCAATCGTCTTCCACGCCATCTATGTTGATGGCGAGCGGGTCGGGAACGGTGGGCAGAAAATTGGTTAGGCCGTTGTGGCCAAAGGCAGTGCCGGTAAAGGCGACTGCGAGGATGAGGAACAGCGTTGCGTGTTTCATCCTAGCTCCTTTGCGGTGTGAGAACTGATTAAGAGCAATCTGTGGCAATGATAGGAAATAAGGGGATTCGCTGTCAAGTTTTGGCGAATTTCCACTGGCAAAAAGGAAGTGAAGCAGGTGTTCTCGTCTTCTATCGGAGTCCGCTATGAGCATTGGAAGGAGAGAAATCCGAACCTATATTGACTCAATTCACTAGGGGTACTGCTGACGAGCATCCATTTTAATTAGAGAGGAACGCCGATGTTTAAGACGAGGATTGTTGCGCTTGCCAGCGCGCTGCTGGCCCTGAGTGCACCCTTGGCCGAGGCCAAAACCTTTTACTGGATTTCGCACGGCTCGCCTGCCGACCCGGTGTGGACGTATTTCCTAGCCGGGGCGCAACAGTGGAGCCAAGATACCGGTCACGAGGTCAACACGTCTTTCCACAACGGCGACGTGGCTTCTCATCAGGAGGCCGTGCGCGCCGCCATTGCCGCTGGGGCCGATGGCATTGTCTCCAGCAGCCCCGATCCGGGCAGTTTGGTGCAGGTCGCTAAAGAGGCCAACGAAGCCAACATTCCCATCATCAACATGAATACGCCCGATCCCACCGCTAGTTTTGACGCGTATGTCGGAGGCGATTTGGTGGCGGTCGGTCGGCAGTGGGCGCAGTATCTAGTCGATAAAGGCCACGTCAAATCCGGCGACTTCGTGTGGATGCCGGTGGAAGTGCCCGGCGCGACCTATGGCGTCCAAGAGGAACAGGGCGTCGCCAGCGTCTTTGAGCCGTTGGGCATCACGTGGGAAGTCACCGACGCGACCCTCGACCAAGCCGAAGTGATCTCCCGCATGGTTGACTATATGACGGCCAACGGCGACAAGATCGACGCGATCATCGGCCTCGGAGATCTGGTCACTGGCAGCATCAAGCGCGTCTTTGACCAAGCCGGTTTTGCCCCTGGCGACATTCCCGTCGTCGGCTGGGGCAACTCGCTCGACACCACTCGGGAAGTCCTCAGCGGCTACGTCAACGCGGCTATGTGGCAAGATCCGCTGGCGATCAGTTACATGGCGCTGTCGTTGGCGTCTATGGCCGCCAGTGGCATTCCGCCCGGTTTCGACGTCATCACTGGCGCGCTCTACGAGGCCGACAAGGCCCAGATATACGACGACATCCTGTCGGGCAAATAGATGAACGCAGCCGTACAGCGTATCCTGTCGCGGCCGGAATTCGGTCCATTCGTCCTGCTAATCGTCATGGTTTTTGTCTTTTGGCAGATCAATCCGGCGTTTCTATCGTCGCGCAACATCGGCAACATGCTGGCTTTCACGGTGGAACTGGGGCTGATCGCGCTGGCCATGACCTTGCTGATGACGTCCGGCGAATTCGACCTTTCGGTTGGTTCGCTGTTCGGGTTCTGTCCGGTGCTCATGTGGACCTTGTACAACACTGGGGGCACGTCCATTGAGGTCGGCTTTGTCCTCGCCTTAAGTGCGGCTGCGGCTATCGGCTTGTGCAGCGGCTTGTTCGTCACGCGCTTGCGGATTCCCTCGTTCTTAGTGACGCTCGGCATGCTGTTGGTCGTGCGGGGCAGTGCGCTGGTGGTGACGAGCGGGTTTCCGCAGCGGACTTGGGACGCCGCGGATCTCTTGCTCGCCGAGGTGCTGGTCGGGGATTTCTACGTGGGCGGTCTACGCGTGTACATGTCGCTGTTTTGGTTTGTAGCGGCGGCGCTGTTGCTTGGCTATTTGCTGACGCAGACCAAGATGGGGAACTGGCTGCAAGCGGCGGGCGGCAATTCCGAAGCCGCACGCGCCCGCGGCGTGGCTGTAGAGCGCACCAAGGTCAAGCTGTTTGTGCTCTCGGCTGTCATGGCGGGTTTTGCTGGCATCATCAGCTCCATTCGCACGGCCGCGGCCAATCCCAACAGTGGCACAGGCTACGAGTTGGAGGTTATCGCCATGGTCGTGATTGGGGGGACGGCCCTGACGGGCGGACGCGGTACCATCATCGGCACGGTGCTCGGCGTGTTCATTCTGCGCTTAATGCGCAACGGCATTGTGCTCATCGGCGTGCCTGGACTGGCGTACAATATTTTCATCGGCGCTATTATCTTGGGCATGATGGCCCTGCATTCGTGGGTTGATCGCCGACGACAGGAAAGGTACTAGGCGATGACAGTAGCACTAGTCCAGATGGAAAACATCAGCAAGTCCTACGGACAGGTGCGCGCCCTCGAAAACGTCCATCTGACGGTCGGTGAACGCGAGATCGTCGGTTTGCTCGGCGACAATGGGGCCGGTAAATCCACGCTGATTAAAATTCTCTCTGGGGCCGTTCCCGCTAGCGGCGGTGACATCTTCATTCGCGGCGAAAAAGCTGACATCAAGAACACAGCCGACGCCATTGACTACGGTATTGAAACCATCTATCAGGACTCGGCTCTCGTAGCGGAATTGTCGATTGCGCGGAATTTCTTCTTGGGCCGCGAGCCCCTGAAAGGCCCGGCGTTTTTAGGGCGCATGGACCAAGAGGCCATGGCGAATGTGGCCCGCACCTTGCTCAAGCAGGTGGGCATTGAAAAGGACATTCCCGCGACGACGCCCATCGGCGCGCTGTCGGGCGGCGAGCGTCAGTCCGTGGCCATTGCGCGGGCCATGCACTTCGATAGCGAGCTAATCATTCTCGACGAGCCGACCAACAATTTGGGCGTCGCGGAGACGCAAGGCGTCTTGCGCTTTGTCCGCAATGCCCGCGACTCGGGCCACTCCTGTATTTTCATCGCGCACAACATCCACCACGTCTTCCAAGTTGTGGACCGCATTGTGGTGCTGCGCCAAGGCCGCGTCGTTGCCGACGACATCGACCCCAAGGAGACGACTGTGGCCGAGGTGGAGCAGGTTATTACGGGGATGGCTTAATTGGTAGTCAGTGGTCAGTGGTCAGTGGTCAGCCTCTGCACGGCACTCGCTAGCACCGGAATTTGACAACGCTGCTCAATCCGCGTTGTCGGCGATGGACACCTCGCCCGCTGCGGCTCGGTCAGCCAAGGCTTGGGCCTCGCTCGTAGGTAAGTTGCCGTTTTCGACGATGAGCACGTTGCCCCCAATGCTGACGAGATTGGCCAGCCCCGCAAGGCTAGTCAGTTTTTCGTTTTCGTAGATGTTGAGGTCTTGAGCGACCTGTGCAAGGCTTTCCAATCCCGCTAACGCAATCATTTTTTCGTTGTTGTAGATGTTGAGGCTGCCGCCGACACGACTGAGACTGGCCAGCCCGATAATGCTCGTCAGCCGCGGGTTGCTGTAAATGCTTAGGTCTTGGCCGACGCGCGTTAGGCTGGATACGTCCTCGACCATGTCCAACGCGGCATTGCGCCCGATGCGCAAGCTGCCGCCAACTTCCTTTAGAGACGATACATCTTCTAGCGCGGTGAGGGCCAAGTTGTCTTCGATGACGAAATCGCCGCCCACGCTGCTGAGATTCGAGAGGTCCTCTATGAGTTCAAGCGAGGGATTGAAGGCGATGGTGAAGCTGCCGCCGACTGTGGTAAGGCCGAACAGGCCATCGATATTGGCCAATTGGTTGTTGTTGTCGATGCGCGCGTTGCCGCCGACCGCTTTGAGTTTGATTAGACCATCTACGGCGGTCAGCTTGTCGTTGTGGGAGACGCTGAAGTGGCCGTCGATTGCGCTGAGAAAGGACAGCCCCTCGATATCGACGAGTTCGTCGTTGTCGCGGATGGTGACGTCTCCACCCACAGAGGCGAGGTCGTTCAGCCCCTCAAAGTTTTTGAGTTCTGCGTTGTCGTGGATGGTGAGGTTGCCATCCACGGCGCTGAGTTGGTCCAAGCCCTCAAAAAGGGCGAGGTCTAGGCGCGTAATTTCGAGGTCGCCAGCAATGGTGTAATTGCACCCTCCCTCCTTCTCCAGCGCATCTGCGTCTGCACGCGAGCGCACGATGCGATCGCCCGGCAGAATGTTACCGTCACAATCGCCGCCCGAGGTGCTATCTACGCCCGCGTCTTCGCCACACCCGGCCAAGACGAGTAACAAGACGAATAGGTTCGCTGCGGCGATCAATCTAGGTACCCGAGGTCGCGCAGGCGTTCTTGGAGGATTGTGGCCTCGCTGGCTGACGCACTTTGAGCCTGCATCTGTTGGTATGCGGAGCGGTCGCGCAGGTTGCGATATTGCGTGCGATAGTGCGATGGGTCCGCGCAAACCAAATCGTCGTCGCCGTGGTGCAGGTCGCGCAGGACGTATGCGCCCGTCTGTTCGTCCTCGCGGTAGAAATGCCGCCCATCGCACAGGCACCACTCGCGGATGCCCTCGGCATAGCGCGCTATTTCCTCGCCATCGATAGCCGTAGGCGACGTGACGCGCTCTGCGGGCAGGCGCAGATTGTCGGGGCTGAGAAAACCGATGCCGTATAGACTGTCTAGCTCAGATAATACCCAACGATCGGTCAACGCTGCGCTCGGCTCCAACCAGTTCTGTCCGAACCCTTGGTAGTCAACGGGTAGATCGGCCAATGCCGCGATGGTCGGAAAGAGGTCAATGGCGGAAACGGCTCCGTCACGCGGGAAGGAGAACCCGCCCGGCACATGGGCTAACATGGGCACGTGAACCACGTTGGGATGCAGCCGGTCGCCGTGCGCCATAACCTCTCCGCAAAACCCCTCGCCGTGATCCCCGCAGATAAAGACCGCCCATTCGTCGAGGTCGATGCGCTTGAGCAACTCGACGAGGGAAAACTCCAGTACATGGGTCACAGCCGCTTGGTAGTAGCGCAGCGCCTCTTCCACCTGCCCGGCCGCCACTAGCTGCCCCAAATCGGGCCGATGGGGTATGTCGCCCAAGCCGTAGCCGCCGTGCGTGTACCAAAAGTGGAGGAATTTAAACTGCGGCCCGCTCGGCTCGATCAGCTCGGCGCACAGGCGTTCGAGCGATCCCAAATGTTGCTGGGTGGCCGCTGGATCGGCTGGCCCGATAAAAGGCGCGAAGTCGAGGAAGCGGAACACGTCCGGCCGCTCGGAAAACCCCCGGACGCTGTACCCGGCCGCGGCAAAAACGTCGAACAGGTTGACCACGCCGGCGAACAGCTTCAGGTAGGTCTGCCCAAAAAGCCCGTGCTCAAAGGGATACAGTCCGGTGAACAGCGAGGTGTGCGAAGGGCGGGTCGCTGGCGCGGTGACAAAGTAGCGCTCGGCAAAGGCGTAATCCCGAGTCAGCAGATCGAATTTGGGCGTGTTAATCCTCGGGTTCGTCCGGCTCAGCGCGTCGTAGCGCCAGCAGTCGATGGAGACAATTAGGAATTTTGACATGGATGGACGGGATTGGAGGTAGGGGAACAGGATTTATGGGATTTGTGGGATGGACAGGATTTTGGGTTTGGGTTGTTCATGGTAAAGTAACTCGTCAATCGAGCAGCCGCGCGTTGTACTGGCGCGGGCCGTGAAGGTAGCGGTCGAATCGGCTCTCGTCGAGCGGCGCGGGCGTGTAGATGTACACGGCGTCGCTGTATGGATCGTAGAGTATCACTTCCTCGCGCTCGTCGCCGCACACATCGGCCGGGAAGCAGTGATACCATCCCATTTTGCCGCCGGTCGGCGTGGGCAACTCCGGGAAGGTTGCGACCTTGTTGCCCCATCCGTCAAAGAGGGCCGCCGGGCTGTAGAGCAAGTCCCTGTGCTCCGGCCCATTCCAGCGCACGATTTCCATGCCCGTGTTGTTGGGCGACTCATCTACCTGGAAGCGGTTGAGAACAACACCGTCTTGCGCGACGATCATCACGTCTGCGTGGTGTCCGTTGTAGCGGATGGCCAATTCGCGGCCGGGTAGCTCGGGCCGCAAGTTGCCGCAGCGCACCTCTTGCCCGTGCGGCACCACATCCGCCCCCAAGTGCAGCAGGTGTTGGCCACTGCCGTCGAGCACTTGGCCACCGCCCGAAATAATGGCTGCTGGCTCCGTTCCCCACCTATCGACCAACACGCTGTCTGCATGGTCGCCCAAGAAGGTTTCCCACAACACGCTTCCGTCGTGATCGAGGCCGAAGTGCCCGCCGTTGACCTCGTCGCGGCCATCGCCATCTAGGTCGCCAACGGCCGGAATGTACGCCGCGTGCTCCGGGTAGCGATGCCACTTGCTGCGATAGTGCCACAGCACTTCGAGCCGGTCGTTGAACGCGAGGACATCGCAGCCGAGCTTGACGACAAAATCGCACGGCTGGTCGTGGCCGGAGAAATTGGCGATTAGCAGCCGCTGATGCACGTAGTTGGGGACGTGCATTTCTCCGTCTGCGTAGGCGTTGCAACGCGCCAGTTCCTCGGGCGCAGCGCAGCGTTTGACCGCACCCGTGCGCCCGTCGAGGATGGCGATGTGCACATCCGCGAGGTTCCATTTGCTAGTGCGCTTCGCGTGGGGATCGACGAGGAAGCAGAGGATCTCTTGCCGCCCGTCTTGGTCGATGTCGCAGATGGCCACCGGCCCTGGGCGGTCGGGAGAAATGGTCGCGAGGCGTTCGGAACCGTCCGCGTCGAGCGCAGTAAGATCCCGATCCCCCACCGCCCAGAGCGGCTCGCCAGCGAGCGAAAAGGCCCCCAGAAAGCAAGGCTTGATGCCTCCGAGGGCATTGTACACGAGGAAATCGACCTGTCCGTCTCCAGTTAGGTCGCCGATGCGAATGTCCCCACCGGTGCGCTCGCGAACGAACTCGTCGGGCAAGGCGACCTTCTTGTAGAGCAGGGCCTCTGCGGCGCGTGTTGGGTTTTTCACAGGATGCAAAACCTTTTTGCCCCACCGAGGCCAGAGGGGCGCGTTAGTCGGCGTCGGCCAATCCTTCGAGAAAGTCGATAAAGATCGCTAGCTCATCCTCGACTTGGGCGAAGTCGCCAGCTAGCGCTTCGGCCAGCGGCCTTATCCGCTGCGGGTCAAACTCAAAGGCATAGACGTGGCGGATGCGCTCGGCACTGACGATGTGGCGGGCGATCATAGATAGACTCCTTCGCGCTCGATAACCGCTCTTAACGCGGGGCGGCAACAGGCCATATCGACTAAGTTTACTTCGATATCTGGGTCGAGGTCCATGACCGCTCCGAGTGCCCGCCAAGTGTCCTCGGGCCGGAGGCCCCAAGCGGCTATATCTACATCGGACCAAAGATTGAACCTGTCCCCGTGCACCAGCGAGCCGAAGAGCACCACCCGCTTGGCGTTGAAGCGTTCCTCTAGTAGGCGGGCGGCTTGTCGAGCTAGATCCCAAGCGCACTGACGGCGCTCGCGCAGATGCGCCTTTTCGGCGATGTGGCGTTGGCGGGCCGCCTCTCGGTAGGCATCCATTTCAGCGGGTGTTATTTGGGAACAGGTAGGCATGGTCAAAGCTGTAGGTAGCGATGCTGCGTCTAGCGAGAAATATACGCATGATGCCGACAAAAGTGAACGGTTTGGCAGGAGCGGGAAAAATTGCGTCTCAGGTGTCTTGCGATATATTCCTCGCCAGAGTTGCCCCCAGTACTGTGCAAATTAGCGAAAGGAACGCCATGTCCTTCAAGTTCGTCTTTCTGTCACCTGCCGGCGATCTAGCCGCTGCCATGTCCGAAGCGGTCCCCACGATGGAAATCGTTCAATGCGAGAGCCGCGCCGAAGCCCTAGCCGCTCTGCCCACGGCGCAAGCCTGTTTCGGCACCTTGGACTCAGAGCTGTTGGCCGCAGCCGTCCAGCTCAAGTGGTTGGCCGCCCCAGCCGCTGGCCCGCCCAAGGGGTATTACTTCCCGGAACTCATCGCCAGCGACGTGGTGGTGACCAATTTTCGCGGCATCTTCAACGACCACATCTCGGCCCACATCATGGCCTTTGTGCTGGCGCTCTCGCGCGGTATGCACCGCTACTTCCGCTACCAGTTCGCCGGGCAATGGCGCAGCGGCGGGGAGTCGAGCCCTTCGACCTACCTGCCTGAAGCTACTGCGCTGATCGTCGGCGTCGGCGGGATTGGCGCAGAGACCGCGCGCCAGTGCAAGAACTGGGGCATGACGACTGTTGGGATCGATCCTCGCGTTGAGTCGCCGCCTGCGGGGGTTGACGAGTTATACCGCCCAGACGAGCTCGACCAACTTTTGCCGAGGGCGGATTTCGTCATTCTTACCGTGCCGCAGACGCCGCAGACCGAGGGTTTTTTCACCAGCGCCCGGTTCGAGCAGATGAAGAATAGTGCGTACTTCATCAACATTGGTCGTGGCGCGAACGTCAAGTTGGCCGATCTCGACCAAGCCCTGCGCGAGGGCCAGATCGCCGGTGCTGCCCTAGATGTGTTTGAGCAGGAGCCGCTGCCGCCGGAGCACCCGCTGTGGACGGCCCCGAACTTCCTGATGACCCCGCACGTGGCCGCGGCTGGCCCTTATCTGAGAGACCGTCGGCGCGACCTGATGGTGGAGAATTGCAAGCGCTTTGCTCGCGGCGCGGCGTTGGTGAATGTGGTGGATAAGGAGAACTGGTTCTAGGGTAACGTGCCCGTGATGAGCAGGTACGCGTCGGCTTTGACCTCGCCGTTGATTTCCCACTCCTTGAGCTCGCCGCCGAGCTTCCCGATGACCTTCTCGCTCAGCTCGTGAAAGGGCGGGCGGCCCGGGTCGGCGATGATGATCTGCCCGACCTCGACCTCGATCGCCTTTTTGATCAGCTTGTAGAGCGGCTTGATCATGTCGTCCCAGAAGCAAATATCGGCTCCGATGATCAGGTTGGTTTGGCGCAGGTCTTTCTTTTTTACCTTCTCGAACTTGCAGCGCCAAGTCTCTATCTCGACGCCGTTGATCTCGGCGTGTAGCTGCAAGTAGGGAAAGACCGCCGCATCCGCGTCCATGCCCGTAACGCGGGCACCGTGGTTTTTGGCGCAGTATATCCCGGCGAGTCCCCAACCGCAGCCGATGTCTAAAACCCGCGCCTTTGGCGGCAGGCCCTGGTGCGAGAGGAAGTCCATCACGCACCAACTCGAATTCCAGAATTTGTTGCCGTGGATGCAGGGTTCGTGCTTCTTTTTTTTGGCGCGCACCTGAGGATGAGCGGCTTTGAGTACTGTGATGCCATACGCCTGGCGCGAGGTTTTCTTTTTTTCTTTTGCCATGTCGCTCTGTTATTTCCTACCGGAAAGTTAGATTTTCTCGTTAGAATCCCCACACGCGCGCCGCGGTCTTTCCCATGACCCATTCGATATCATCGCCGTCGGCGAAAGCCGGATGCTCGAGGACGGCGCGCAGTGTATTGGCGTAGCCCTCTCTGCCGGCGCTGGGCGGGAAGTCGCTGCCCCACATCATGCGTTGTACGCCGAATGCCTCTTTGGCCATCTCGAAAAGTGGCGGCACGTGGTCGAATTCGAGTTCGGGCAGCAGGCGCGGCGGGCGGGCGCAGATTTCGCCCAAGCCGGGGACTTTGATGCTGGTGTTGTCGCGCTCGCCGTGTTGCAGGGCTTTGGCGTAATCGGCGTAGGGCGGCTCGGCAATGCCCACGCCTGCGAGGTGCTCGAGGATGACGTGTGTGTCAGGGCACGCATCGAGCACGCACGAGAAATCGTCGGCCGCGAACTGGGGTGCATTGCCGATGCTGGAAACTACGAGGCCGAGTTCGCCGGCTCTGCGCCACATGTCGTAAGGGCCTGCGTTGGCGAACTGGCCACCCGGGGCGATACGAATACCGGCGGCCCCTTGCTCTGCGAGCCGCGCAAGATCGCCGAGTGGATCGCGGGACTCGGGATCGACGAGGACTGCAACCTTGAACCGGCCCGGTCGCTTGGCGGCTTCTTGGAGGAGGTAGGTGTTGTCGTAGGTGCCGCCGTGTTGGATGAGTGCGGCCTTGTCAACGCCGTTGCGGTCCATCTCGAATTCAAGTGTCTCGATAGGCTCGAACCAGCTATTCCCGGCGTGGCAGTGCGTGTCGATTATCAGCATTTGCAGCGGCCTTTCAAGCGGAGATATTTGTCAATCGCGCAGCTTTTTAAATGATTCAACTTGCTGCGAATACTCGACTGTGTCAAAGGCATGCTCATTCACTATCTGCCCAGACGGTCCAAGACATTGCGCGTGATCTGTGCCACCGGACCGCCGTTCCGGTAAAGACCGTGCGCCCACTCGATGGTTGCCGCGGTGAAGACAGTCCCCTTGAACTCCGTTTCGTTGACTGCGACGGTGGCGTAGAATCGGTCGTGGTGGACCCCCAGGTCCGCGTTGAAACCGTGGTCCTCCGCGTTCCCGATCGCGATGATCTGGTAATGCGGGCTGATTCCGTCACGGCCTGTAAATCGCGGTTTTCCATCCTTGAATTCGATGTCACCGCCATCGCATTCGACGCCAACGATCGAGTCTTCCCGGCCAAACTCGTCTCCTTCTCCCAGTCCGGTTCCTGCGAACGCCCAGTGGTCGGGCTGGGTCACGCGGAAGAATCCGTATTCCCCGGACGTCGGGGCAATAATTTCGCCGGGAACCTTGCTCTTGGCATTGACAGCAGCCGTATAGGAAACGCCAATGGTGCGCTGACGCAGATTGTCGATTGCGCGGAGAAAGGATGTTTCGGGGGCCTCCGGCGTGCCGAGCGGATGTTTTTTGTACCGGGTCTTGGCACAGTAAAGCTGGCGTCCGTCGGCCCTGGTCTCCACCAAGTGCGAGAAAGCGTTGCCGGCGAACACCATTAGGTTGCCGCCACGTGCTACAAACCGCTGAAGCTGCTCGCATTCTTCGCGGCTGGAGTACTCGCCGTGACAGATCCTGAGGTGTGCAGGGTAGTCATTTAGGATATCCGACTGCCGGTCGTGATCGGCGTTGACGCAGTAATCTACCTGATATCCCTCGGCGTCGAGCCATGATGTGAAGAACTGATCCCAGGCATAGAACCCGCCCATGATGTCCGGCTGCAGGGGTCGCTCAAAGGTCACTAGGTTGCTGTGAAATCGGTCGGTAGATATATAGGGGAAGAGGCATTTTCCGCCCACGCAGTTGTAGGCGGCATAGGTATTGGTCTCGATCGTCAGGAGAATCGGCGCGCTGGGGACGTGCGGGCGAACGACGAACAGGATTTCCCGGATCCCCTGTGCGGTGGGGAAACTGGCGATGTAAACACCGCTCTTCCAGTCGCGAGGCACCTGGAACGAGACCGTCGCGGGCCAGGCGAATCCGTCCCGATAGCCAAACTCGGGGACCGGGGGAAGCCCGCCACGCAGGTCGTTTATCTCCTTTACCAGACGCCGTGTTGCCCCTTCGTGGAACACAAATACATCGTAGTACGATCTGGAATTCGATATGTGGAACGTTACCTCATCTCCCTGACACACACTCAGCGGAGTGGCATAGCCGCCTTCTCTCAGCTTCCAGTACCGGGTTGCGTCCTGTTCGTAATGGGCAAAAATGTGTTCGCGTTTCATTTTTTATTCTCTTCTCCCTGACCGTAGCCAGTGGAGAAAATCCTTTGGGTTTATCCGAACTTTGCCGCATGGCTCAACGAGGCTATATGATACCCACTGCTCATCGTCGAGTTGCTCGAAGGAAGCCGAAGGTACGGTGTACAAGAACCCAGGTCTAGACATGTCGAGAGAGCCCGCTTCTAAGTGAATCCCAGGCTCGTCCCCTTGAAATGATACTTGAAAGCTAAGGTTGTTATTTTCGTTCGGGATGAACGGCAGGGAAAATACTATGGCGAGGTTTTTAATATGGGTGGCGTAGACGGCGTGCAAACGGTCTTTTTCTGGTCCCACTCCTCGCGCCGGCCTAGGTTCGATGCGATCAAGTTTTTCAGAACTTCCGTGATAGAGGTAACGTGGTTTAGCGATCTTCATTTCTGGCAAGCACCCTACTGCGACTGTCGGCATTGAGACTACTGCTGACGATTGAAATTCTCATCGAAACTCTCTAACGTGTGCCGGGTTGCGAACTTCCCCATGTCGAGGATCGGGGAAATTTATCTAGGCCGTCGGGAATCTTGGACCACGGGACTGCCATCTCGGTCCAAATCTCTCGGGTGGGTCGCAGATCTTCGGAATGGTCTAGGGTGCCCGCCTTGATGAATATCGTGTTTGGGTAACGCGTAAACAATTGCGACCCACACTCTGGACAGAATTCGCGAATTTTTGTGCGGCCTTCGTCATTTGTAGATTCGTACCCCTTTGTTTTACCGCTCAGTTGAAATGTAGAAGCTGGTACGCCAACTCCAACGTTGAAAGCGCTGCCCGTAACTCTACGGCAGTCGTCACAGTGGCAATAGATCACGGATTGGGGCTCCGAGTCGCTTGTATAGCTGACCGCCCCGCAAAGACATCGACCTGTTAGCGGCATTGGTAGTCCTTTCCAGATAAACGAGCGCGCCAATTGTGGAAAATGTGTTCACTTCACAACGCTTGCTGATCTACAAGCCTTCTCTTTTGACGGAGAAGAAAAATGGGTGGACTTCCTCTAGTGCATCAGCACTTTCGTATCCCCCTCCTACGATACCTTCCTGTTCAATCTGAAACCCAGTCTCAGTAAGAAACTTCTCGTAGGTCGAGGGGCCAAAGTTGCTCCAGTACATAGTTTCGCCGAAAAAGTCGTCTTCAGTATATCCAGGACCGTCGTCTTGCTTGGCAATCGTAAACAGAAGTAGGCCACCGGGCCGAAGCCACTGGGCAAATCGACGGAAGAGATTTAGATGCTCTTGTCTTGGGATGTGGAAGATGGCGTAAAAGCTGACAATTGCATCGAAGCTACATGCAGGGAATTCGGTCTCCATTACGTCGGCGATGACGAATTTGGCTTTGGGGACGTTTTTCTTGGCTAGAGCTATCATGCTTGAGGAGATGTCGATTCCGGTGAGGCTGAACGTTCCTGCAAGATGTCGGGAGACGGGGATACCAGCACCACATCCAACGTCAAGAATCTTTGAACTAGGTGTCAGACGCTCAGTTATCAAGTTGAGCTCCGCCTCGGCCGTGGTGCGTCTTTGCCCTGCGTAATTCATCGCACACCGGTTATAGGCGGTTCTTACCAACTCCCGATAGTCGGTCTGCGGATCATCAGCTATCTTGAATGGCATGGGTTTCCTTCCTAAATCACTTCACGTGTTACGGACGATTCAAAAAATCGCTCTTGGAATTCCGTCAAGGCGAGAATCTGCTCGTCGGAGTAGTCCTTGCCGACAGGCGCGACAATGAGCTTGTCATCATCGTCGTCAGATCGTTGAATGACGGCGATACATCTGCCTGTGAACGTCTCTAGCGGTTTGAAGAAGCCGAGCACATAAGCGTCTATATCTTCTCCGTCAGGTGCCGGTACATTCAGGAGAAATCCGTAGTTGACCGGATAGATGAAGCCTGCTTCAGGATGCTTGGAGCCAAGAGGTCGATCTATGGTAACATCGACAGTTTTGCCGATGAACGTTCTTGCATCTACAAAGTTACCTATCATGGTCGTTTAGGTTGCAAGTTCGCGACAGGCTTGCGCTGAATCATAGGTATGTCTTTCGATGGTTAATAGCCGTTGTCTGACGCGAAGGTACTTACTCGTGTGAACAGTTGCAATCGGTACCACGGGGCTGAAATATCCACTCGGCGGCGAGGGTAGGCAGACGCCTCAGATTGTTCCGCGACCCGTCGCAAAGCGGTCTGGCGCATAAGTTCCTTTTTCCTTTTCTTGCCCATTTCACTCCGCTGTATAAAAGCTATCAACAAAGGATTCTCCTTATGCCCGCAAACAATCGCCCGGTGCGCGTCGGCATCTATGGCACCGGCCGTTTCGCCAACCAAACGCACCTGCCCAATCTGAGCAAGCTAGATGGCGTCGAGCTGGTCGCCGCGAGTGATCCCAACCCGGACAACCTCGCCGCCACCGCGCAAAAGTACTCCATCGCCCGCACCTATGCGGACCCCCATCAAATGCTCGCGGAAGAGCGGCTGGATGCGCTCTATTCGATCGTGCCGGCCTTCGCGCGCACTGATGTGGAAGCCACGGCCGCAGCGCGGGGGCTCCACCTCTTTAGCGAGAAGCCGCAAGCGACCAGCATGGCTGTTGCGCGGCGCATTGCCAATGCGGTCGCCGAGAGCGATGTGCTCTCAACGGTTTGTTTCCGCGAGCGCTATCGCCCGCTCTTTCAGGAGGCCCGCCGCCTGCTTGAGGATAAGGCCATCACCCACATCCGCTTTCAGAGCACGTCCGGCCTACCGCTGCTCGAAGCCGAGGTTCCCGACCCGGATAGTTGGCACTATCAGATGGACAAGAGCGGCGGCTCGGCCTTCGATTGGGGGGTGCACGCCGTTGACTACGCGCGCTTTATGAGCGGCCTCGATATTACCCAAGCGCAAGCGTTTTACCACCATCCCCCTCGGTACAACACGCCGCTGTCGTGTTCGTTTAACTTTTTGTTGGCAAATGGGGCGACCATGACCTCGACATTCCTCGCTACCACGCCCGCCGCTCCGGGCGACGAGCCGCGCTTCACCGTTTTTTACGAAGGGGGATACTTGGCGCTGTGGATGTACGACCGGATCGAGGTCAATGGCGAGGTCGTGTACTCGCCGGAGGAATTCGACCCGTGGTTTGAGCAAGACCGCGTCTTCATCGAGGCCGTGCACACCGGCAACCGCGCCCTGCTACTCAACGACTATGCCGACGGCCTTTATTCGCTGGCTCCGGTACTGGCGGGGTGGGAGTCGGCGCGGCGCGGTGGGGAATTGATTGCGGTAGCCGAATTTATGGCGAGCTGAGCGTGGGTCGCATCGCGAGGCGGTGGGGGGCCGCAGGCGGGTACCGAGAGTTTTTGGGGATTGCCCTGCCGCTGATTCTGAGTACGGCTAGCTGGAGCATCCAGCACTTTGTCGATCGGGTCTTTCTCTCTTGGTATTCCACCGAGGCGTTGGCGGCTGCGCTGCCAGCGGGCATGGCCAACTTCACCTTCATCAGCCTCTTCATGGGCACGGCCCAATACGCCAACACGTTTGTCGCCCAATACATGGGTGCGCGGCGGCCGACGCGGGTGGGGCCAGCCGTGTGGCAAGGGGCGTACGTGGCCTTGTTCAGCGGCCTGTTGGCCTTGGTGCCAGCGGCCTTTGCCGGCGAGCTCTTCGCGTTCATCGGCCACGACCCAGGCATCCGCGCCGCTGAGACCCAATACTTCCGCATCCTTTGCTACGGCACCGGGCCGCAGGTCTTGTCCACGGCTTTCTCGTGCTTTTTCAGTGGGCGGGGGCAGACGTGGGTGGTGCTGGCGGTCAACGTCGTGGCTATCAGCGTCAACATCATTTGCGACTACGCCTTGATATTTGGGCATTGGGGACTGCCTGAGTTGGGGATCGTCGGGGCGGCGTGGGCCACCAATATCGGCTTGGTGGTCTCGGCGCTGTGTTTCGCGGTGCTGTTTTTGGGGCCGCGCTATCGCAGCGAATACGCCACCTTGCGCGGCTGGAAGCCCGACTTCAAACTGCTGCAACGCCTGTTGCGCTTTGGCGGCCCCAACGGCGTCAACTTCATGCTCGATATCATGGCCTTTACCTTCTTCTTGTTCATCGTGGGCCGCTTGGGGCCGATCCCGCTGGCGGCGACGAATTTGGCCTTTCACATCAATAGCCTCGCCTTTATGCCGCTCATTGGTTGCGGCATTGCCGTCTCGACGATGGTCGGCCAGCGTTTGGGACGCGATCAGCCTGAAGCCGCTGAGTACTGCACATGGTCGGGTTTGCACTTGGCCATGCTGTACATGGGGACGATGTCCTTGGGCTATATCGTGGTGCCGGAGTTTTTCCTCGCGCCCTTTGGCGAGGAAAAAGACGCCGACTTTGCGGTCGCGTATCAGATCGCTGTGGTCTTGCTGCGCTTCGTGGCCCTGTACTGCGTCTCCGACGCCGCCTACATGGTCTTCACGGCGACCCTGAAAGGTGCGGGCGACACTCGCTTCGTCATGTGGGTTTCGATTTTGCTGGCTTGGGCGATCATGGTTGTGCCGTCTTTCGTCGCCCTAACCTATTTCGACGGAGGGCTGTACCTGATATGGAGCTTTGGCTGTGCGTATATATGCGTCTTGGGCGTGGTGTTCTACTTGCGCTTTCGCACGGGGCGTTGGAAGAGTATGCGGGTTATTGAACGGGAGGATGAGCGTGAGTAAACCCTACAGCGGCTTGGCCACGGCTAAGCCCGTGCCGACTGCTGACACGCGGTTCCAGCCCGACCCCCTGAGACCGGCATAGATCATGTAATAGGTCCCGTCTATTGCGAACACTTGTGGGGTCAGGAGGCCATCGCAGTCCCAAGCATCGGCATCGGTCGCAGGCGTGAAGATCGGGTTGTGCGGGTTGGGTTCGAAAGTGCGGAAGTCACGCGTGCGGACGTGCCCAATGGTCCAAATCTTGCCGTCGTAACCCCCGTAGAACAGATGGAAATAGCTCGGCCCTTTGAGGATTTCAGCTTCGCGCACTCCATAGCGGTCCCACGCCTGTCCCGATCCGCTGAACACGGGATTGGCGGGATTTTTGGTGACTTGCGCCGGGTCGCTGATCGGTGCGGTGGCATGGCAGATGGTCGGCACGTTGTAGAGAATATCGCGCCGTTCAGGTGGTGCTGGCGACTCGCCGGTATAGACCATGTGAATGACATCGCCCGACACGGCCACGGATGGATGGGAAGAGCCGTGTTGCTCGTGCGCGCCGCCGACTGCAATCACCGGTTCATTGCCAATCCGCGTCCACGCTCCGAAATCGCCGTCGCTGACTAGCAGGCCGGTCTGTTTGCGGCGGGGCTTGTCCTTGCCTTGGGTGCCGAGATAATAGGCGTAGTAGCGCTGGTCGGCGGGATTCCAGAACGGGAATGGGTATTCCACGCCGTGATTGTCGAATCCGTCGGCGGAAGGTAGGAGTATGGGATTGCGCTGGTCGTGCGTCACCGCCGTAGGATCGGCGACTGGCGCGGAGCTGTGCATGTGTACCCAGCTACCATCTCCGCCCTTTTTGGCCCACAGATAGTGCACGGTGTCGTCCACGACGATGGCGTGACTGGCAGCCGCCCACGCGGGTGGCTCGCAGTACAGCAACGGCTTCTCGGCGGTGAGCCGCTCGAAGTGGGCGAATGCTGTAAATGGGATTGGGTCGTTGGTGTTCATAGCGGTAAATCCTCAAATACGACGTGGCGGAAGGAACGGTAGTTCTTGATTTCAATCTGCTCAATCCGCATAGGTTGTTCCTCCGTAATTGGCTTACCCGATTCCGATACCTGATCTCCAATGTATCGAATGAGATTCATCGCCTGCACCGCAGGACTTGTGAATTCGCTCATGTCGGTTCCTTTTGCTAAGAGTGGCTTATTCGCATCCATTCGCTAGGTTAAGTGCCAGCAGTTTTCCTGACGACTCGTCCTCCGAAATATCGTCGTCCCACCCATAAGCCGCTGCCACAGCCGCATCAAGGGCTTTGTGCGCGTCGTCGAGCCATTGCGGGCGGGCGTTGTAGAGGTTGGTCAGCGTCCGCTTCTTCAGCTTTTCCGCCGTCGCTTCATCTCGGGGCATCGAGCGCTTGGGATAGCCGGGGACCGGCTCGTCCTCCCAATCCACCCATTCGGGCGGGTTGAGCCAGCGGTCGCGCAGTTTGACTAATCGCCGCGCTGCTTCGGCGATGGCAATAGCACGCGGATCATTCGCGTAATCCAAAGCCGGGATGTCGGGTGACAGCCCTTCGGGAAAGGGGAAGGTCTCGAAGGTGGTGGTCGGTGTGTAGCGCGGACGATCTTCTAAACTCGTGCCGAGCCGTAGCGACCACGCCTCGTGAAAGCGGCTGTGCAAGATACCGAAGGTCGTGTCATCGTCGCGTGCGATGACAATTAGCTGATGATCGGGGCAGATGCGGGCGTCGAGCCAAGCGAACAGACGGTGCTTGGCGACGGTGGGCGTAGCGATGTAACGCGATAGGCTGTCGAGCGCCTCCCACATCCCCGGCCTCGGCTCGACATGCCGCCACCAATGGATGCGGTAGGCTTCGCGGCGGTTCCGTTCCCTCATTGGATAAACGTGCTCCTTGGCATGTTGAAACGGTGCCTCGTAGAGCGCTGCTTCCTCTTGCCCCATGCTCCAGCCAAAATCGACGATCCATTTACCAGCCGGGCGGCGGGTCAAGTCCATGCCATTTACCCACGGCCTGAGCACGTCGGAGTTGGGCCGTCCGTTCGGGTTAGTAGGCTCGCGGAGCCATTCCCGGGCCTGATCTCCGGGCACATCGAAGGGACCGCCCTTAGTGTCGCCCATGAACGCAATGCCGATGTTCCGGCATTGCCGTTGCGCCTTGGTCAGATCAACGTTCCCCGTTAGATCGGGATGGACCGCATCCACAAGCTGACCATCGAGCCGCTGTTCCAGCGCCGCTCCATCATCCGGTCGTGAGAAGCACACCAAAGAGACGCGCACTGCCGCCCCATTAATCACCCACGGCTCATCGCTCCACGCCTCAAAGATCGGACGGTTCTCAGTCGCGGTTTGCAACGCCCGCCGATTCGCCCCGCCGCGAATGGAGTTGGTTGAGACGAGACCTGCACGCTTTGCCTTGCCCGATTCTATGTGCTCGCCGGCCTTCACAAACCAGTAGCAGACGAGGTCGGCCTCCGCTGGTACACGGCCTTCATACACCGTGAAAATTCTCGAAACGTAATCCTCGCCAAGATTGGCGTTGAGAAATTTTCCTCCGATAAACGGCGGGTTTCCGATCACCACGTCGGCTGTCGGCCATTCCGGTTCTTCTCCGTCCGGTGTCAGGATCGCATCTCGGCATTCGATGGTATCGAGCGGCTTGAGGACTGGATTGTTCGTCCCAGGATAGCCGTTGCGCCGCATCCACTGGATGTGTCCGACCCACACCGATACGCGCGCTAATTCGGCGGCGTAGGCGTTGATTTCTATCCCTTTGACGTTGGCCGGGCTGACTTCGGGAAACGAGCGCTGGAAGTCAAAGGCTTCGGCCTCCAGTTGCACCCGATGCTCCAAGTCCTTGAGTGCGTGCAAGGCAACATAGAGGAAGTTGCCCGAGCCGCAAGCCGGGTCGAGGATGGTGAAAGAGCGGAGGCGCTGTAAGAAAGCGTCCTTGCGCTGCTCGGCCCGACTGCGTTGGCGCGTCCGGGCAGCAGCAGATCGGGCAGTTCCAGCTCGTTTCAGTGCGGCGGCGATTTCCCCTTTTTCCTTTTCCCATTCGGCCAGCCACGGGCGAATCACTACCGGCTCGACGATCTGCATAATTTTGTCGCGGTCCGTGTAGTGTGCCCCAAGCTGCGACCGCTTGTCCGGATCGAGGCCGCGCTCGAATAGGGTGCCTAAAATGGAAGGATCAATTTCCGACCACTCCAAGGTCGCCGCTTGGAGCACCGTCTCGATCTCGGCCTTTTTCAGGGATATAGCAGCATCGTCATCGAACAAGCCGCCATTAAACCAAGCCACCGGCTCAAAGCCAACCCGCCCGCCGGTGGCCATGGCAGCAAACAGGTCGCGGGCCATGGCGGCGAACTCCTCTGGCTGCTGCCGCGCCTGCTCCAACATCCGCGTGAACAGATTGTTCGGCAAAAGGCCCACATCTTCGGCGAACATGCAGAACACCAGCCGGTTGATGAAATGCGCCACTGCCTGCGGGTCATGGCTGCGTTCTCGCAAGGCTTGTGCCAGCAACGCAAAGGCCGAGGCCGCTCGCTCGGTGAGTGCCTGCCGGGTCTCGTCCGGCCGTAGCCGCTCAGGGTCGGCGAGCGCCCACTTGAGCTTGTCGCGGACAGCGGCATCGGCTAAATCGTCGATCTCGAATTCGTGGGTCTTGCTGACGCTGTTGGTCCAATTGGTGCGGATGCGGAACTGCCGCATGTCGGAGACGATCAAAAGCGGCGGGTTTTCCAAAGCCAGCGCGTATTGCCTAAGTTGGTCAAAGGCCGCGTCTAAGTTGGCACGCGGACCCTTGTACTCCCAAGCGAAGCAGTGTCGCTTCCACACGTCGGCCCAACCATCGCCGCCGGTTTCCTTGCGAGCACCCTTCTCAAAGCAGTACGTCTCGCCAGTAGGGTCGGCCTCGGCCGGGGTTGGCTCACCGAGCAGCCGACACAGGTCGATAAAGTGCTCCTGAGCGGCCGAACGTTCCTTGAGTTCGGCAGCACGCCACTTGGTGATGAATACCTCTGGAGTCATGGTGCTACGGTCACTAGCTGCTTGAAGCGGGCGAATGCTGCAAATGGGATTGGGGCATCGGTCTGCATAGCGGCTGCATCATGTTCCGGTTTGCATGGATGTCCACAACTTTTCGACCCCTTCAACGAAGACTCGGAAGCTATTTGAACTGTTCTCGCGTGACAGGAAAGCAGCCATGCGTCTCGCACCCGACCGCTTCTGAAACTCGGGGATCAGTTTGGCAACGATATCGGAAGGCCGAACCACAGTATCGGGGTTTTGGTATCGACTCTTGCCTAGTTCGCGTAGCGAGCTTGGTCGAGTTTCGGGAAATGCTTGTTTAAGCGCTTGCGGCTCGCCAATATACCAAGCTTCCAGTTCACGACAAGCTACTCGGACAAGCACATCGCGCCGCCCGGTACTTTGGCATAGTTGGACGAGATTGGTCTTCACTTGGTGACAATCCGCACTGTCTTGATCCCGTATCACGACGAAACGCACGCCCGGTTCGCGCCAAGCCTTCAACTTGCGTAGGATGCTCTTTTCTAGGTCATGTTTTCCCTCGTGGGGCACACACTGAAATAACAAGCCGGGAAATAATCTCGGTAGTAGGCCTTCCAGCAATATCCTCATTGAGTCTTCCTCTAGCAGGAATACAATACGATTCATTGTAGCCCAGCATCCTCGAAAAGCCTCTGCTTCCAGAGAGCACCCGGTAAGTCTCCCTCTGCGACAAGGTTGCGCAGCAGTTCGCTGTCGGAAGCCCGGCGCACAATCGTGAAGCCGTTTTTCTTGACCAACCAGAAGATCTCGTTAATTCCCGCTCCGTTCAGGAAGTCGGGAGAGTGGGTCGAAACGAACACTTGGCCACCGCGCTGAGCGTAGTTCCGAAACTCCTCAGCTAACTCTATTAGCAATTCGGGATAGAGCTGGTTTTCAGGCTCTTCGACCGCCAGCAACGGATGGGGCTTCGGGTCATACAGCAAGACGAGGTAGGCAAACATCTTGATAGTACCATCGGAGACGTAGCGGGCAATGAATGGGTCCTTAAAACTGCCATCTTGGAAACGCAGGACAAGACGCCCATCCTCCGTCGGTTTGGCGTCAACGCCGTTCACGCCTGGGACACGCTGGCTCATAGCCTTCAGCACTCGGTCGAAGCACTCGCGGTGATTCTCGTAGAGGTACTGGGCCACTTGGGCGACGTTATCGCCACGATTAGACAGATGCTCGGCATAGCCGGCCTCACTGCTTGGTCGGGCGTCGGCAATGTGGAAGTCCGAGACGTGCCAGTTCTCGATCAGGCTGCGGAATTCTGAGACGACCTGAAATTCGCGGAATTGCCCCAAGCCCTTGATCGCGAGGATGCTCGGGTCGTCGAGCTTGTACTCCTCCCTTTCCTCCTCAGCTCCCTCCTCACCATAGACCGATTCATTGGTGATTGCGCTTCCGATACCACGGCTGAAGTCCACAAAGTGCCAAGGCTTGCCGTACTGGCCCCGACGGTAGCGCAGAATCTCGCGTCCTACTGCTATGCGCCCATGGTCCTCGGCCACATGGAGAACATAAGTAGCCAAGCGCCCGCCGCTTTCGCGAAATTTGATAGTGATCTCAATTGACCCCTTCTCTCCTCGACTGACCAATTCGCGGAACCCGCCGCGTCGCGCTACCGCCATGGCGACGTTCTGGGTCAGCGCGTCTTTGAGAAAGCTGAATACATCAAAGAGTGTTGACTTGCCCGTGCCGTTTGCACCCACGACTACAACCATCGGGGGTAAATCACCAAACACGGCGTGACGAAAGGAACGGTAGTTCTTGATTTCAATCTGCTCAATCCTCATAGATTGTTCCTCCGTATTGTCGAACATCACCGTTGGGTTGAACCGGACCGGCTGCTCCGTTGACGGGTATCACGATTCATCAAGTGACCGGCGAAGGGTTGCAGTCAATTCCTGACGGAAACCCTCGTCTTTATCCCTAGACTTAGACCAAACAACGGTCGTGCAATGATTCGTATCGAAGTCGGTTCCATTTTTGCTCTCGAATTTTTCCTTTTCGCAAATATAGATAACAGGCTTGCCCAGACCCTCTGCGTAACCGGCCTCCCAATACGCGCCATTGTTGCCGTGAGTGAGATCGGCAATGACGAACTTCGCGTCTCTTATTTGGACGCGCATGATGTTGTCGATGATACCCGCCTTTGAGACATCGCGCATATCGACGAGATCGTAGCCAATATCCTCTTTCACCGCTGGTTTCACAACGTCCCGAACAAAGGATTCAAGAGCGGGATCGTTGAACTGCATGGCGATGAAACCGTAGTTTCCATCGAACTCACCTCGTTTTTCCGCTTCGTACTGTTTCCACCCGGTAAGGGTAAGGTTCACATTCGGAAGTCTCGGTCCGAGTGTCTCTTTGCTAGGCTCTCCCATTATTATGAGGTCGTGTTCATGTAACTCTTTAATGAGTTGATTGGCCAATTCCTTACTCGGAGCACCAATCTCTTGGCTGATTCCGTCAAGATGGGGAATTGGTTTGCCTGATTCCGATACCTGATCTCCAATGTATCGAATGAGATTCATCGCCTGCACCGCAGGACTTGTGAATTCGTTCATGTCTCTCCCTTGCTTGGTTTACCCCCCTATACTATAAGTCAAAATCAACGCACTTCTGCACTGCCGCCCTTGAAGCAAAACAGGCGACTGAATAGATTGGGCCAACGTATCGCACCTCGCGCTTATTTAAGCTACAAGACGCCCATCACAACGCCAAGGAACGCCCCAATGCCTCGTCCCAATATACTCTTCATCATGGATGATCAGCACCGCCACGACTATCTTGGCGCTGCCGGTGCAGACTTCCTGCGAACTCCCCACCTCGACCGCCTCGCTGCCGCTGGCGTGCGCTTCACCCAATGCACCACCAACGCCCCTGTCTGCGCGCCAGCGCGGATTGGCTTGGCCTCTGGCTTGCAACCGAGCCGCCTCGGCTGCTTGGACAATTCGGGGCGGCTGCCCTTGGGCACCACCACCTACTATCAGCGGCTGCGCGACTCCGGCTACCGCGTCGGCTGCGTCGGCAAGCTCGACCTGCGCAAATCCGACGGCTACAATGGCCGCTACGGCGACCGGCCCTATGCCTATAGCTGGGGCTTCACCCATCCAGAGGAATGCGAGGGCAAAATGCACGCCGGCTCCTCGCCCACGCCGATTGGCCCTTATACGCACTACCTAGCTGCCAAAGGACAATTGGCGACGTTTCACCAAGACTATCGCCGCCGCGCTGCCGCTGGTTGGAGTACCGATTGCCGCGACTCGCCGCTGGACAGCGCGGATTTTGAGGACGCCTATATCGGCCGTCGCGCCGCCGAGTGGATCGCCCATGTGCCCGACGATTTCCCTTGGCACTACTTCGTCAGCTTCGTCGGCCCGCACGATCCCTTTGACCCACCGACCGAATATGGCGACCGCTACCGCGACGCGGCGATGCCCCCGGCCATCAGCGGCTCCCTCGCTGGCAAGCCCGAGTGGATCAAAAAACGCTCCGCCGACTTCGCGCCCGACCAAATCGCCCAAACCCGCCGCCAATACTGCGCTGCCATCGAACTCATCGACGACCAGATCGGCCAGATTCTCGACGCGCTCGAAAAACGCGGCCAGCTCGACAACACCTATATCATCTTCTCCTCCGACCACGGCGAACTGCTCGGCGACCACGGGCTGTACACCAAGAGTGCCGCGTACGAGGCCAGCCTGCGCGTACCGCTGATCATCGCCGGGCCGCATATCGCCGGAGGCCGCGTCTGTGACGCGCTGTGCGAGCTCATTGACCTCAATGCCACGATATGCGATTTCGCCCAACTCGCGCCGCAGCGAGACATTGACGCCCGCTCGCTGCAACCGATTCTTGACGGCCAGACCAACATCCATCGTCAAGCGACCGTCGCCGCCCTGCACAACTTCCGCTGCATGCGCACGGGTACGCACAAATACATCCAGAATTACAACGACTGCGACGAACTCTACGACCTTGAGCAGGACCCCGACGAGTTGGATAACATCGCCGCCACCAATCCCACTGTGGTTGGCGATCTCGCGCGCCGCTTGCGCCGTCGTCTGGGCTAAAGCGGCCACAAGGGGGCACCTACAAGAGGTGCACCTACGCAAGGTTGCTCAACATCGCGACCAATTGATCGCGATAATCCTACGATTGATTTGCTTTCCAGGCTTGGTACTCGGCCAAGGTCTGCTCGTCCGGGGGATAGGTGCCGACGATGCTGGCTCCGGCGCGGATTTTCTCGGTGATGAAGCGCTCTTTTTGCTCCATCTCCTCGGCCTCGACGGCGACCTCCTCAGCTAGATGCACGGGGATGACCACGACCCCTTCGCCGTCGCCGACGAGGATGTCGCCGGGGAAAACCGCCACGCCGCCGCAGGCGATGGGCACTTGGATTTCGCTGGGATGGTGGATGGTCTTGTTGGTGTGGGCGTTCATGGCTGCCGCGTATGCGGACAATCCCGATGCGACAATGGTCGGCGAGTCGCGGTAGGCCCCATCGGTGACGATCCCTGTGCAGCCCCGCACTTGCAGGCGCGCCGCTAGGATGGATCCCATAGTCCCGGCGCGGGTGTCGCCGCGTGCGTCGATGACGAATACGTCGCCTGCGGTTACCTGCTCAATGCCGATCCGCTGCACGTCTTTTAGGTTGTCGAGTGGAACCTCGTCGAGGTCTTCGCGCGCGGGGATGTAGCGCAGGGTAAAGGCCCGGCCGACCATCTGCATGTCGGGCGCGAGGGGCGCGACTTGGTGCATAAAGGTGTTGAGCAGTCCTTTGTTGCGGAGCACGGACGTCAGGGTCGCCGTGCTAGCCACCTTTAGTTTTTCGCTCAATTCAGCAAAATCCACAATTCGCTCCTTTCAGCGTATCTGCCCGCGGGCGTCAACCGGCCAGACGGCTTCCACGCGGCCGCGGCGCACGGCAAAGATCTGGTCGTGTTCGTTGAAACAGGGGCAGGGATGAACCGGCAGGACTTGCACCTGTTCGCCGATTTGGGGCTTGTCGTCGCAGGCCGACAGATCGATATGTCCATGTTCTTCCGAGGCCCCGGAGAAGACGGCTTGGGGATACTCGACGATATGGCCCATGACGGACGAACCATCCTCTTGGCGGTGGACCGCGGCGCTGAGCGACTTGCTGCCCCCGTCGAGGATGGCTCGATTCGCGGCCGGTCGGCTGACCACGGTCATCAGTACTCGGCCAGCGCACTGATCGACGCTGTGGGTTCCCCGGCGGAAATGGCCGACGCCGCCGACTGGGTACTCGCCGGCTCGGTACTCGGTCAGTTCGGGAATCTCGTGTGCCATAAATGCGCCCGGCGTACTGCCGCCGCTGACGATGGGATGCGGCAGGCCCTTGCGGTCGAAGTGCGCGAGCGTCTCTTGGATTAGCGGCCGCATGTCCGGAGTCGCCGGCATGGACATGATGCCCCGGAGTTCGATGTTGGGGGCCTGGTCGATTTTTTCGCCTAGAGCGGTAGCCGCTGCGGGCGAGCCTACGCCCGTGCGGCCGCGATCGAGCTCGACGACCACGCCCACGGTGACACCCACTGCCGTAGCGGCCTCGGCTAGCCCCTGTACGGTGTATTCGGAATCGGCCGCTATGGTCAGCCGGGTGTGCCGCGCCAGCGCGACTAGTCGCGCCAGTTTTTGCGCGCCGATGATGTTGTAGGGAATCAGGATGTCGCGATCGACTCCGCCCGCGGCCATGACCTCGGCTTCTCCGAGCTTCTGGCAGGTAATGCCGATCGCTCCGCGCCGCATTTGCATGTGGGCGATGGCCACGCACTTGTGGGTCTTGATGTGGGGCCGCAAGCCAATGCCGTGCTCGTCAAAGTAGCGTTGGTAGCGGTCGAGGTTGTCCTCCAAGCCGTCGAGATCGACGAGGAGGGCGGGCGTGTCGAGGTCTTCTATGCGCATAGTGGCCTTTCCTGATGGTAATTTCTGGTGATCAATGTCTAGGATTTGCATCGTAAACGCAATGAGTACAAGCTGAAGGAAAAGCCGGAACACGGAGACCATACAAGCTATATTTGCCCTTGAATTCAACTTGTAAGTGCAATCGCCTGAGTAGGTGGCATAGAAACGGCCAACTGGTATATTTCCCGTGGCCACTTCAAACGCC
>VXOR01000019.1 GCA_009840005.1 Gemmatimonadota bacterium | reverse complement strand
CCCCCCCTGAATCACAGCGCTTTACTCGGGCCGCTCGTGTATTTTGTTTAATAGCGCGTGTGTGTGGGGTGTTATTGGGGGGTTTATTGATTCCTTTTGTTGTCGTAGGGGCGACCGGCCGGTCGCCCCTACCACAAACCAACCTGTGGAGGTGCCAGATGGAAATGTTTCTGACCTTTGCCCTAGTTTTAGCGGTATTGCTGGTCGTGGTGATCTCCGTCGTTCGGCTGAACCTCTTTATCTGCCAGCCCAACGAGGTTATCATCTTCTCGGGCCGTAAACGCCAGACGGCCGACGGTCGCGCGGTGGGCTACCGCGTAATTAAGGGAGGCCGCGCCTTTCGCATTCCGCTGCTCGAAAAGGTCGATCGCCTCGACTTGCGCACGATTCCCCTCGAAGTATCGATCACCAACGCGTACTCCAAAGGCGGCATCCCGCTGTCGGTGCAAGGCATCGCCAATATCAAGATCGCCGGCGACGAGCCGCTGCTCGGCAATGCGCTGGAGCGATTCTTGGGCATTGCGCTCGCCGAAGTCCAAGACATTGCCAAGGATACGCTCGAAGGCAACCTGCGCGGTGTCCTCGCCACGCTGACTCCCGAAGAGGTCAACGAGGATCGTCTCAAATTCGCTCAATCGCTCATCGGCGAGGCGGATGTCGATTTGCAGAAGCTGGGCCTCGTGCTCGACACGCTCAAAATCCAGAACGTCTCCGACGAGGTGGGCTATCTCGACGCGATCGGCCGCAAGAGCACGGCTGCAGTCCTCAAGGAAGCCGAAATCGCCGAGGCTGAAAACCGCGCTGAATCGCAGGAGAAATCCGCGGAGGCCCGCCGTCGCGGTGAGGTCGCCGACGCTGAAGCGCAGGTGGAGATCGTCGATGCGCAAAACACGCTCCGAGTTCGCAAGGCCGATTTGGAAGGCGAGGGCTTGGCCGCGGAGAAACGCGCCGCGCAAGTCGCCCGCAAAGCCGAAGTCCAGGCCGAGCAGGAGGTTGAGCAGGAGCGCTTGGCACTGCAGAAGCGCCAGCTAGAGATCGAGGTTATTGAGCCGGCCCGCGCCGACCGCGACGCAGCCGAACTGCGCGCCAAGGGCGAGGCGGCCAACATTCTCGAAAACGGCCTCGCCGAGATCGAGGTACTCAAACAAAAAAACGAGGTCTGGACTCTCGCTGGCTCCAATGGCAAGGAACTGTTGTTGATCCAGATGCTGCCGAGCTTGGTCGAGCAAATCACCGCCATGGCCAAGGACATCAAAATTGACCACCTCGCAGTCGTCGATTCTGGCAACGGCGGTCAGAGCGGCCTGCCCGCAGTCGTCAACCAAATTGGTACGCTGGCACCTGCGCTCTTCGAGAGCATCAAGGCTACCACCGGTGTCGATCTGGCCTCGGTTATCGCCGACAAGACCGACGGTCAGGTCCCAGCGCAGGAAGGGTAGCGTGGATCTCTTTTATCTGTACTTGAGCGGGCTGATCGTTGGGGGGGTCGCCGTCGGTGCCTCGCTGTTTGGCGGGGACGGCGATGGTGCGGGCGACGGCCTGCGGGCGCTGGCTGTTTTGCGGCTGCGGCTGTTTTTCTTTTTTGCCTTCTTCTTTGGCTTGGCCGGATTGCTAGGTAGCCTGCTGATGGATCCGGGGGCTGCGTTGTTTACGGCGCTGGGTAGCGGTGTGGTCTGCGCCTTTGTGGGCGACTGGATGCTGAGCAAGCTAAGCACCTCCAGTGCCGACAGTTCGCTGGCGGGCGACGACTTGATCGGCCTTGAAGCCGAAGTCACCGTCCCCATCGCCACGGGCAGCACCGGCAAAATTTCCGCTACCGTCCAAGGCCGCACCATCGAACTGTTGGCGCGCCGGGCCAACGCCGAAGGTCCTCTCAATCCCGGCGATAAGGTTTTGGTCCTCGAAATCGACGATGGCGTCGCAGTCGTCGAATCAAGCTAGCGGTTCTCTACCCCGCCAAAGCGGCAGACGATTTCGTAGAGCACTTGCGTTGCAAAGAGCAGTTCTTGCACGGGGGTGCGCTCGTCGTGGCCGTGGATCAGGGACATTTCCTCCTCGCCCGGCTGCTGGCGATAGGGCATAAAGCCGTAGATCTGGGTTTCCGGGCGGCGCGGCACAATGTGCTTGGCGTCGGTGCCGGCTGGCATCAGATAGGGGAGCACTGGCGCGTCTGGCTCGCGCTCCTGCATCACCTCGACGATCGTCTGAAAAAGCGAGGTGTCGGACGATGCCTCCAACGGCGGCGTGTACTGATCGATCTCGATGGCGACCTCTTCGCCGACAAATGCGCGCAGTTCGGTCGTGAAGCTCTCGGCTGTCTGTCCGGGCACTAAGCGCCCGTCGATCCAAGCGGTTGCTTCTCCCGGAATCACGTTGATCTTGGAACCGGCTTGCACCATGGTCGCCGAGGCCGTGTTGTGCAGCACTGCGCCTAACTCGCGGCGCAAGGTGTTGCCGATGGGGAGGTCGCGCCGTGCGGTATCCGAGGTCTCTGGGTCGAGCACTTGCTGCCACCGGGCGGCTTCGGGGGCTGGACGGCGGCTGGCGATTCCCTCGACAAAGCGGCGCACGCTCGCGGATATGTGCGCGGGGAATACGGCTCCTTCCAAGCCAGCTAGAGCTTTGGACAGCTTGACAATGGCGCTGTCGCCGTGCGGCATGGAGCCGTGTCCGGGTGCGCCGCGGGCGATTAGGCGCAGCCGGCACAGTCCCTTTTGCCCGGTCTGGCAGGTGTAAAACCGCTGCTCGCCGACCGCGAAGTCGCTGCCGCCGCCCTCGGTAATGATCAAGGGCGCGTCCCACAACTCCGGTCGATTATCGATTATCCACCCCGGTCCGTGGTTGCCTTTGCCGGCTTCCTCGTCGGCGGTGGCGGCGAAGACGAGGTCGCGGTTGAGTTGGACGCCTTCCCGTTGCAACAGGAGCAACACCATCAGATTCGCTGCGACCATGTTCTTCATATCCAACGCGCCGCGCCCCCACACGCAGCCGTCGGCCAGCGTGCCGGAGAAGGGCGGGTGGGTCCAATGCTCCGGCTCGGCGGCCACCACGTCGGTGTGTCCCAATAGCATGAGCGGTGGTTCGTCGCCGCCGGACAGCCGCGCGAGGATGTTGCCGCGCCTAGGCGCGGACTCGACGAAGAGGGGATCAAAGCCCTCCTGCCGCAGTATTCCTGCTAGATAGCGTGCGGCTTCGCTTTCGTTGCCCGGGGGGTTGGTGGTGTCGATGCGGATGAGGGCTTGCAAATGCCCGGTTACTTCGGTGCGCACAGCTTCCCAGTCGATCACAATGGTTCCTTTCGATGGCTACGAGGATGAAGTGCAATAACGGCAGGGACTTCGGCCAATTTCGCATGACGCCTGCCAATTTTTCCAGGCCGTGCTGACAATACGGACAGTGACCCTTTTTGCGTTGAAAATAACACAACTCTATTTATAACAACGAGATATGTAAAATTTTAACATGTTGGCACGGGTTTTGCAATACAATGGGCGAAGGCCAAATCAACCAACCACCACTTAACAAGGAGAAAAGATCATGGCCGTCAGAACTTTACTACCCAGCGTCCGCGTCAGCAATCGCCCGTGGCGCAGCCCGTTCGACAACCTCGTGGATGCCTTCTTTGGCGACGACTCGCGTCTGCCCGTCTTGACTGGCAACGCGGCTTTCAGCCCGCGCATCGACGTCAAGGAAGACGACGCTTCCTTTGAAATCTCGGCCGAACTGCCGGGGTTGGCGGAGAAGGACATCGAGGTCTCCGTCGATGACGGAACGCTCGTGCTGCGGGGCGAAAAGAGCGACGCTAAGGAGGAAAAGGAAGGCCAGTACTTCCGCCAGGAGCGGATTTACGGCCGCTTCGAGCGCGCCTTCCACCTGCCCGATGGCGTGCAGGACGACGCCATCGAAGCCCAGTTCAAAAACGGCGTCCTCACCCTCCACCTGCCCAAGAAGGAGGAGGCGAAAAAGGTCGTCCGCCAGGTCGAAGTTAAGACCGGCTAGCCAACCTTAGACGCGTAAAAGGGGAAGGGCCTCGTGCCCTTCCCCTTTTTTTAGGATTTGAAAATTGAGTCCGTTGTTCGAAATTTGAGGTTGTCTTTTGTGCGGATCTCAGTGATGATGTTCCTCACGTCGGCTTGCAGCAAGATCCCAAGTTCCCATAGCGCACGCAAAATTTCGGCTAGGTTGACGCAATCTACCCCGTTTTCCCGGCAGTGATGTTTGACCCGTCGCTCGTTGCTAACAAAGATAGCACTCAACCGTTTACAAATTGCCATTGACTCACGCTCTCCTGAACCGAGCGTCCAAGGCAAAGTTGTCATGAACTGGTGGTAAACAGCCGTCGGATAATACGTTGCGATTCTCCCTTGTGAATGCAATACCATAATGTCTTGTGCAAAGTCAAATCCCTTAGAGACGCCCGCTTGGAGCTCGTTTTCCACGGCAGCAGAAATGTTGATCGGGTCCTCATTGAAGATGGAGAACAATAAGGGGAGTCGTTGAATTTTAGCGAAGATCGAAAGCACATCCGTATCAATGAAAACCACACCTAAACCCCGTTGGTGTTGTCATTTGATTGCTGCTGGCGTTTGATGCGCGAAACGCCCGTTTGCAAGGCTTCTTCGACTGTTTTCGAGATACCTTTCGCTTCCAACCCCGCTTCAAATTCAAAACGATGAATTCCAGCCAATTCCGCAGCTTTAGAGAGCGTTACCTCATCGTGTTGATAGAGTAAAATTGCGGCATCAAGGCGAGATTCCTTCTTGGTAGTGACCAATTTTTCAAGCGCGTCGGTCAGCAACGCCTGCGAGTCGGCATAAAGCCCCACATCAATCAGGGCGTTTACCTCTTTTTCAAGGGCGGGTGCGTGAATTTTAATCTGGAGCATGGCTATCTCTCCTTTTTGCTAGAAATACCAGAAATATATTCATAATCATATGTCTTTGCGGCGACGGTCTCAAGGAGTCCGGGCGATGTTATGCCTTCCGCGCATTCTGCAATTTGCCCATCCAAGCCAGCACTACGATGACCACCGGCCAAAACGTAGTATTGATTAAATCGTGTATGCTGGCAGTTATTGCATTCAGGCGGAAGTAACCGAGAGAGATATAATCATATCTTAGATCGAGAATCTCCATCAAGGATGCTACAATTGCGACGGGAATCAAACAGCGCGCTTCAATGGAGCCTTTCTTCCAAAGGACTACAGCCAAAAAAAACACGATCAATCCTACGTGCATGTGGATTGAGTCCTTTGAGAGTTCCAGAATAGAGACGATTACTCTCTTAACTTCTTGATATTCAGACATTTCCCAATCTTTGCTTCAAGTTTATTCGCACGTGGTGTCCTGCTTGCGCCGCAGTTGCAACGCGAGCGAATCCGGCAAATCGACCATGGCGTAGCCAATTGCGTCGCCTTGCCGCACGTCTTGTTTGAGCACGGCCCCGCCCGACAGCCCTAGCGGCAACAGCCCCTCTTGGCGCGCCACGGTCGCCTTTTCGCTTTGTCCCAAGACGGTGTAGCCGCCGCCGCCGTCGAGGGTCTCGCCGGCCTTGAGGTCTCGCTTGGCTACGGCGATCACATCGGCGGTGGGAACGGAGCGCGGAGCACCGGTCGGTAGGCCGTAGAGCGCGACTTTGGCGATAGTGATCGGGGCTTCAACTGCCACTAAGTGATAGGGGCGGTAGAGGAGGAAGTTTTTGCCGTCGCCGCCCGGATGCAGGCCATAGGTGTCGAGGTCTTCGACGGTAAAGGGGTGTTCGCTGCGGGCGACGACGAAAACGCCCATGCCCAGCGGGTTGGCGAGCCGGGTCTTGCCGTCCTCGGCGACGCTGTTGGCTAGCTCGATGACTCCGCGCTGGCTCAGCAGCCCGCCTTCTTCGATCAAACTGAATTTTTGCGGGATGTCGGCCAAGTTGCACGACGGCTCGTGCATGCCCCTTATGTCGGGGACTAGTCCGGCCATGTTGGCGATGGCCGTGGCCTCGACTTGGGCTTTGGTACCGTCGCGGAAGGAGTTGTACATCTTCAAGCTGATGTTGCGCCGCTGCAAGGTTTCTTCGTCAAAGCCAAATCGCGCCGCGGTGTTGTCGGGTGTGCCTTGGGGATCGTCGGCAAAGAGGATGGTGCCGCGGCCTGCGGCTACGACCTCCAAGCCGAGGGACCATGCCCATTCGATTATGTTCATGGTCACTCCAGGCTGATCGCCATCGACGAGGGAGTACACCACGCCCGCGCTGTCGGCCTTGTGCTTGAGTAGGGAGCCGATTGTTACGTCCGTTTCCACGTTGACCATCACGAGGTGGTTGCCGCTGGCGATGGCCGCACTGGCCATGTTGGCTCCGACCGAGGTCGAGCCGGTCGCTTCTACTACTACGTCCAAATTCTCGGCTTGGGCGACTAATAGCCCGTCTTCAACGGCGGTGAATTTCCCCGCGTGAATGGCCTCTGCCAATGCCTGCGGGCCATCCGCCGTTCCTACCGCCACATCTCCGTATCCCGCTGTGTATGCGTAGCGGGCGCGCGCTAGATCGATGTCGGCGATGGCCGATACTACCATGCCCTGCATCTGGGCGATTTGTGCGACCAATCCGCCGCCGAATTTTCCCGCGCCGATGATGCCGACGCGGATCGGTTTACCTTGCCGCTCGCGCTCGGCGAGCAATGCGCTAAGCATGTATTCCTCCTCGCGTTGTTTAGCAAAATAGGTAAAAGATGCTTCGACTCCGCTGCGCTCCGCTCAGCATGACACTGGGAAGCAGATCATCAGTACTTGTCATGCTGAGCGAAGCGAAGCATCTCAGACCACTCTGCTGTCGTGTACTTAGCAAAAATCTAAATCCGCGCCCAAGTTCGCCTGCAAGACGCGCTCGGCGTATAAATGCCGCCACCCGCGTGTTGGCGCGGTGGGCGCAGTCCATTCGGCCCGTCGGCGGGCGAGGGTTTCCTCGGGGACCAGTAAATCTAAACGCCCGGCTTCTATGTCCAACTCGATTAGGTCTCCGTCGCGGACGAGTGCCAGCGGCCCGCCGATGGCCGCTTCCGGCGCTACGTGCAAAGCTACCGTTCCATAGGCCGTGCCGCTCATCCGCCCATCGGAGACGCGCACCATGTCTTCGACGCCTTGGGCGGCGAGATGCTTGGGCAGGGGCATGGACCCGGCTTCGGGCATCCCAAGAGCCACTGGCCCGGCTCCGCGCAACACCAGCACGTGTTCTGGCGTAATGCCCAAGGTGGGGTCGTCAACGCGCGCGGCATCGTCTGGCCCCTCGAATACGATGGCTGGCCCTCGGTGCTTGTGCAAGTGCGGGGACGAGGTGGCTTTTTTCAGGACGGCTCCGTCTGGTGCGAGCGAGCCTTTTAGCACTACGAGGGATGACGCTGGCCCCAGTGGCGCGTCCAAGGTGCGGATCGCGGTTTGCCACGCGCCGGGTGCGGCCACGTCCTGTAAGAGTGCACCGAGGGTTTGGCCGCTGACGCCTACTGTATCGAGGTCGAGCATCGGCTCCAGGGCTTTGAGCAGGACGGGCACGCCGCCGGCTTTGTCAAAATCCTCCATGTACCCAGTGCCCGCTGGCTTGCAATCGACTAGCAGCGGCACTTGTTGGGCCGCGGTATGGAAGTCGTCTAGCGACAGGTCCACGCCGACTCGGCGCGCAATGGCGAGCAGATGCACGACCGCATTCGTCGAGCCGCTCAGCGCGGCCAGCACTTTGAGTGCGTTGGCAAAGGCCGCTGGCGTTAGTATGTCTCGCGCTAGGCGTCCCTCGGAGGCTAAGGCTACGGCCCGGCGGCCGGTGGCGACTCCGAGCCGCAAACGCTGGCCTGAGACTGCGGGCGGGGTAGCTGCGCCCGGCAGCATTAGTCCGAGGGCTTCGGTCACGCAGGCCATGGTTGAGGCCGTGCCCATGACCATGCAGGTCCCGGCGGTTGGGCACAGGCTCTGCTCGACAGTGGCGATTTCTTCGGCGTCGAGTGCACCGGCTCGGTGCTGCGCCCAGTAGCGGCGGCAATCCGTGCACGCGCCCAAGCGCTCGCCGCGCCAGTCTCCGGCCAGCATCGGCCCGGCGACGAGGTGGATGGCGGGCACGGACGCGGAAGCTGCGGCCATGAGTTGGGCTGGCAGGGTTTTGTCGCAGCCGCCGAGCAGCACGACCGCGTCCATGGGCTGGGCGGCGATCATTTCCTCGGTCGCCAGGGCCATGAGGTTGCGGTAGAGCATGGCGGTGGGGGAGAGGAGAATTTCGCCGAGGGAAAGGGTCGGAAAGACGAGGGGTAGCCCGCCTGCTTCTAGCACGCCGCGTTTGACGGCTTCTACGAGCTGGGGCATGGCGCGATGGCAGGTGGTGTAGTCGGACGAGGTGTCGGCAATGCCGACGACGGGGCGCTCTAAGTCCGCCTCGTCGTAGCCAGCCGAGGCGAGGAAAGCGCGGCGTAGGTAGCGGCTAAAGCCGGGGTCGGCGTAGTGAGTTAGGTTGCGGTCGATGCCGGTGGGGGAGGGATTCAATTCGGTCCTCACGGCAATTAGCTTCCAAGCTGCGTTGCAAGGTCATGAAAATCTTGTGCAATTATGTCAAAATCGCCGTCTTGCCCGGTGTCTGCTTGGCCGTCCGGTCCCCATTCAAGCGGACGTGGAATGAAGGCCGTTCTGAAGCCAACGGCTCTAGCTCCCGCTAAGTCGTGGCGATGCGCCGCGACCATCAGGATTGAAGGCGGCTCCAAATCGAGAAGCTGCGCCGCCGTCTCGTACACTTCCCGGTCCGGCTTGTAATGGCGCGCAAGCTCTGCTGACAAGATACAGTCCCACGGAATACCGGCGTGCTTGGCCATGTTGGTCAGCAGCGACATGTTGCCATTGGAAAGCGCGGCAACAATGTATTTGGACTTCAGCCGCAACATGCCGCCGACCACATCGGGCCACGGATCCAGTCTGTGCCAGACGCGATTGAAATGACTGCGCTCGTCCTCGGACAACTCGGGAATCGAGAAGTCTTGCAGAATGTCGTCGAGAATCATGCGGTGGAGCGCGTCTATCTTCGTCCAAGGCAATTCGCCGCGCCGCACGCGACCCATAGCAGGTTCATAGCCACCGCGCCAAGCCGTGGCGAAGTGCGCCCAGTCCACGGTAAGCCGCTTGTCGGAGCCTAATCGCTCTCCCTCGCGCACAATGGTAGAGTGCCAGTCGGTGACCGTGCCAAAGACATCGACAGTCAGGGCCTTAATAGACGTTTGCCAGGATTCCATATTATGATTCCAAGGTATGCCTAAAAATCGGAAAATCGGTACAAATTTAAAGTTCAACTTAAAATTTGTACCGATTTTCTTCCAGACAAGCGGCTTATTGGTCTTGCGAATGTTTTCTAGTCTTGGAGCGTCCGGGCAAGGCGGAAGCCGAGGTTGTTGTTGCGGAAATACGTGGTGTACCAGAAGCGGTTGGCCGAGCGGACGTAACTCGGCTTGCCGTACCAGGAGCCGCCGCGTATCGAACGACGCACACAATTGCCTTCCTCCCAAGCTCGCCCGTCGCTCGGCGCGCCCTCGTAACTGTCATGCCTGTAGTCCTGCACCCATTCCCGGACGTTCCCCGACATGTCGAACAAGCCCAACTCATTCGCCTGCTTTTCTCCCACTGGATGCGTCCTATTGTCGGTGTTCTCGTAGTACCAAGCGACCGCAGCCCAGTCGTCGCTCCCCGAATATTGGAACCCTTGGCTTTGCTGCCCACCTCGCGCCGCATATTCCCACTCCGCCTCGCTCGGCAGCCGATACTGCCCGCCTCCCGCATTCAGTTTGGCCAGAAACGCCTGGATGTCATCCCAACTGACCGTTTCAACCGGACACTGGGGCAATCCTCGAAAGCACTCGGGTTTTCACCCATGACCGCTTCCCACAGTTCCTGAGTCACCTCGTACTTGCCGATTTCGAAGCTGCCGACCTGCACGAGGTGTGTCGGCTTTATATGCGGCAGGCGGAAGATTGTGCTCAAGCCCGGTCCGCAACCCTTCGGATAATGCGCTCAGAGCTACTCGTACCCCAGCCGTATTAGCCGTCTGCAAAAACCTGCTCAGGATGTTCACCGCCGAGAAGTCGAAGCCGGAGACGGCACTGAAATCCAGTATTAGGCAAGTAGGACGCGAAGCACTGCTCAGGGACTGCCTGAGATGATCGGCGAGGGGACACACGCTGCCAAAAAAGAGGTAGCCGCGCAGTTGGTACGCCTGCACTCGCTCACCCTCCTCCAGCAGGATGGCGCGGTCGGGGACGGGACGGGCCTTGTTGCTCTCGCGCGCTCGCGCGGTGAACTGCGATGCGATCGGGTCCACGCGGCTGAGGCGCACGGCGAAGAACACGAGAGTGGCGAGCATCCCGACGCCCACACCCTCGATCAGTCCGAAGGACAGGATCGCAATGAAAATCAACAGAATGATGCCGTACTCCGAATAGGGGAGCCGCTTGCGGCTTTTCACGAGCCCTTCGTCCAACATGCCGAGTCCGGCAAAGATCAGGATGCCGCCGCCTACGAGCGGAGCCGGGACGAATTCCAGAATCCCGTCGCCGAGGAACAATGCGACCCCGATGACGAGGTTGGCGAGTGCGAGATGGTACGCAACTGCGGCAAGTGCGACGCTCACCGGCAGGATCAGCGGGTTGCGCCAGCGCTTAATCGCGAAGTACAAGGCGATCCCATACGCCGCACCCGGGCTCCACTTCCACAGCACGGAAGGCTCCAAGAGCGCAGGGATCGTCCGCCAATCCGGTTCGGCTCCCATCAGCGACATGGCCGCCAAGCACACGGCTCCCCCGATCCCAGCTACAAACCCACCCGTCACCGGATAGGGGATGAAGCGGACTAGATTGGCGAGTCGGAATCGCCCGATCAGGAGACAGCACGCGCCAGTGGCAACGGCACTGATGATGAGCGCGACCGCGGTGGTGACGAACAGCGCGTTGCCCTCGGCGTTCATTGTGAAGCCGACCGTGGCCATGACGATCACCAGCGCGGGAGACAGCCCTGCAATCGCGCCGAGGTAGCCGCCCGCGAGGGCGATGATTAGGCACGATGCAAAATTTCCGAACAGCACTAGGCCGACGCCTTGGGAGGAATAGGGAGCCAACGGTCCCGAGAATATGAAGCTCCCGAAGGCAATCTGGGCGACGAGCAGACCTAGGCCCGAGGTGAAGCCGGCTGACAGCGCTGGAACGGCCTTCGCAGACAGGAGGTCGGCGCGAAGCTCGGACGGGCATTTGTCAGGGCGAGCTCCCCCCAACTTTGTCAACCGCTGGATTTTGTTTTGCTTATCGAGCATTTTATTTTTTGAACCAAACGCATATGTAGGAGGAGCCTCAAATGAAATATACTGCTATCTTGAAACAAGAAGGGGAATGGTGGATTGGCTGGGTTCAGAATGTTCCTGGTGTTAATTGCCAAGAACATACCCGAGAAGAATTGCTGGAAAGTATTGAGGAAGCGCTCCACGAGGCTCTTGATTTTCATCGCCAAGAGATCTTGGACCTTGTAGGCGATGACTACGAAGAGCTAGTTATTACCGTGTGAAACGGATTGACCTATTGAAACATCTCCATCGGAGCGGATGCGAACAGATCCGAGAAGGCGGAAAACACTCATGGTGGAGGAATATCTCTGATGGCCGACGATCTTCGATACCCCGGCACCGGGAAATCAAGGATACGCTAGTAAGGAAGATTTGCCGCGATCTCGGCGTAGATCCTCCTAACTAGATTCCAAAGTGACGCACTCTCCCCCCGCCTTGCCCTAGCCCAACAGCTTAGCTATTCTCATCACCTCCCCACTCGTATTCGCCGCACACTGCTTCGGGAAATTGAGCCTTGATCTGCGACGCTGAAAGCATCGCCGAACACATCCGCTTTCTCAAACGCCGCATCTTGGGCAATGAGATCGTCCATCACCAGACGTTGCCCGCACGTCCGGCGCGTCTAGTCCGCGACTTGGCTGGCCTGCCTCCGGCCATGGCCCGCATCCTCGAAATCGCCCGCATTCCCGCGCTCTATACGCATCAAGCCGAGGGCATCCAAAAAGTGCTGGAGGGCCAGCACTTGGCCATTGCCACGCCCACGGCTTCGGGCAAGACCTTGGTGTACAACGCGCCCGTGCTGACCACGCTGCTCGACGACCCAGAGGCGCACGCGCTCTACGTATTCCCGCTCAAGGCGCTGGAGCAGGATCAGTTCGACGAGCTAAGCGGCCTGATGCAGGGCTTGGGCGGCACGCTGCAAGCAGCCATCTACGACGGCGACACCACGAGCCACCGCCGCCGGCAAATCCGCACCAAACCACCGCAGGTGCTCTTTACCACGCCAGACATGTTGCACTCGGGCATCCTCGCTTTCCACGAGGCTTGGGCTGGCTTTTTCGCCCGCCTGCGCTATGTGGTCATCGACGAGTTGCACGCGTACAGCGGCGTGTTTGGCACCCACGTGCTGCACCTTTTTCGCCGCTTGAACCGCATCTGTGCACACTACGGGTCCGATCCGGTGTACATCACCAGCTCGGCGACGATGGGCAATCCCCGCGAGCTGGCAGGCGAGTTGCTCAACCGCTCCTTTTACGCGATTGAGGACCACGGCGCTCCGGCTGCGGTGCGCCACTTTGTGTTCGTCAATCCGAGCGAAAGCCCTAACACCCTTGCGGCTCACCTGCTGCGCGCCAGCGTACTCAAGGACTATCGCACGATTGTCTTCACCCGCGCTCGCATCACCACCGAACTGGTGTACCGTTGGGCGACCCAGAGCCGTCCGGACTTGCGGGAGCGGATTTCCTCGTATCGCGCGGGCTATTTGCCGACTGAGCGCCGCCAGATCGAGCAGGCGCTCAACGGTGGCGAACTCATGGGCGTGGTGGCCACGTCGGCCTTGGAACTGGGCATTGACATCGGCGGCTTGGACATCTGCGTATTAGTCGGCTATCCGGGCTCGATCATCAACACTTGGCAGCGCGCTGGCCGCGTGGGCCGCGCCGGCCGCGAGTCGCTAATCCTCCTCATCGCCTCTCCCGACGCGCTCGACCAGTATTTTATGCGGCATCCGGGGGAGTTTTTTGCGCGGGACTTAGAGGACGCGGTGGTGGACCCGACGAATCAGTACATCCTCAAAAACCACCTCACGTGTGCGGCGCGCGAGTTGCCTCTCGCCGCTAGCGAAGCCGAGTACGAACTACCCAACTATCAGGCGGCGATTGATGCGCTGACCGAGGAGGGGATGCTGCTACAGAACGCCGAGGGCGACGCTTGGTTTGCCGCACGCAAGCAGCCGCATCGCTTGGTCAACATGCGTACTATCGGCGAGTCGTATCGCATTGTCGATCGCGGAGACAATCAGATTGGCACGGTCAGCGGCGGCCAGGTGTACGGTGAGTGCTACAAAGGCGCGATTTACTTGCACCGCGGCCGCCAGTACGAGATCGGCGACCGCAATCCCGAGCGGGGCCAGATTTACGCCGAGGAGGTAGATGTGGCGTACTTCACGCGCGCCCGCACGGAAAAGGACACCGAGATCTTGGAGGAGTTGCGCTCGCGGCCCTTGCAGGGCTTTATGGCGCGGTTGGGCCGGCTCAAGGTCAGCTCGCAGGTGGTGGGCTACGAAAAGATCCGCGTCGGCGACCAAGTCGTGCTCAGCAAACACGAGCTGGAGTCGCCGGTGGAGCACTTTGAGACGATTGGCTTCTGGATTGAGCTCGACGCCCACTTCAAGGCCGATCTCAGCCGCCACCAACACCATTACATGGGCTCGATCCACGCCATTGAACACGCCATGAAGTCGCTGTTCCCGCTGCTGGCCTTGTGCGACCGCACGGATGTCGGCGGGATTTGCTATCCCCAGCACCCCCAGCTCGGCAAGGGCGCGATTTTCGTGTACGACTATCACCCCGGCGGCATTGGCCTGGCGGAAAAGGGCTTTGCCCAGCTCGATCGCCTCTTGGATATGACGCTGTCTATGGTCGAAACCTGCGATTGTCTGCTCGGCTGCCCGTCTTGCATCCATTTCCCCACATGCGGCGCGGGCAACGTCCCTCTCGACAAGGCTGGCGCAATCCACCTGCTCGGCGCGCTCACGGGCCGCCGGACTATCGAGCGCACCGCGTCCACAGCGGCTCGACTGAGCTCGCCGAAGTCCGAGGGCGCAGAGGACGCGCCGATTTTTGCCGAGTGGGAAGAGGAGGAAGAGGTAGAGGACGCGCCGCCCGAGCAAGGCCCGCACGTGGTCGTGTTCGACCTCGAAACTCAGCGCTCGGCTGCGGAAGTCGGCGGCTGGAACAAAGCGCACATGATGGGCATGTCGGTTGGGGTAGTGTGGGACAGCCGTGCGCAGGACTGCACCAAGTATTTTGAAGAAGACATCGACCTGCTCTTAGAGCACTTACAGGCGGCCGATTTGGTCGTCGGCTTCAACATCATAGGCTTTGACTATTCGGTCTTGCGCGGATACAGCCCATTTGACTTCCGCACGCTCAACACGCTCGACATTCTGCGCGAGATCCACCAGCGGCTGCGCTACCGGGTGAGCCTCGACTCGCTGGGCAAGGCTACGCTCGACGCAGCCAAGAGCGCCGACGGGCTGGACGCGTTGCGGTGGTTCAAAGAGGGGCGGCTGGATTTGATTGCCGAGTACTGCCAAAAGGACGTGGAATTGACCCGCGACTTGTTTTACTTCGGGCTGCGCGAAAACTACCTGCTCTTCGACCGCCGCAACGAGGGGCGGATGCGCATTCCGCTCGACTGGAAGCTGGAGGACTTGGTGAGCGGGGGCGATTGCCCGCAGGGCGGATAAATGGCAGATTAGACCGGCAATTATTGGCGAAAGGCAACAGTTGAATCCGCGCCTGTACATCAGACCTCATTTGATAATCCCCCTTGTGATGATTGTAGGGTTGCTGCTGGCGACCTTTGGCATGGCCTGTCTGGGCGGGCAGGATGCCCCCGAGCCGCCCCCGGCAACAGCGCAGGAAGAAGGCCACGAGGACCCCGGGTTTTCCGACGACCACGTCCTTTTTGGTCAGTCCGCCGCGTTCACCGGGCCGGCCCAGGAATTGGGCAAGGCGATGCGCCTGGGGATTGAGGCGGCATTCCACGAGGCCAATCAGGCAGGAGGCGTCCATGGCCGCGAGCTGAAGCTCAAGGCGTTGGATGACGGCTATGAAACCGACTTTGCCGCTTCCAACACGCAACGGTTGATTGAGATTGAAAGGGTATTCGCGCTGATCGGAGCGGTGGGCACACCCACGTCCCGCGCTGCATCACCGCTGGCCCAGGCTGCCGGGGTGCCCTTCTTAGCTCCGTTCACGGGGGCCGAGTTCTTGCGCGACCGGGAGTTGGACAATGTGCTCAACGTGCGGGCATCGTACTACCAGGAAACCGAGGAGATGGTGGCGCGGCTCACCGAGGATTTGGGGATCACCCGCGTTGCCGTCCTCTATCAGGATGATTCCTTCGGCTTGAACGGGCTGGAGGGCACGCGATTGGCACTGGAGCGCCGGAGCCTAAAGCCGGTAGCGGCCTCGCACTACCCACGCAATACCCGCGCTGTGAAGGGAGCCGCGCTCAAAATCAGCGCAGCCAATCCAGAAGCGGTGATCATGATTGGCTCCTACATGCCGGTGGTCAAGACCATAGAATTGGTGCGGCGGGAGCTGGATCCGGTATTCCTGACGGTCTCCTTCGTGGGGAGCAACGCTTTGGCGAACGAGTTGGGGCCCGACGGGGCCGGCGTGTACGTTACGCAAGTAGTTCCTCTCCCCGAGGACGAAAACATCCCGGTGGTGGCCCGATACCGCAGCGCCCTCTCCAAGTACGACCCCCAAGCGGAACCCGGGTTCGTTTCGTTGGAAGGTTATCTGGCCGGACGTCTGGCTGTCGCCGGTCTCAAAGCCTGCGGCCCCGACCTGAGTCGAGAGTGTCTGCTCCACGCGGTGCGAGATGCTGGCGCTATAGAAATTGACGGCATGCAGCTCAAATACGGGCCGGACGATAACCAGGGATCCGACGCCGTGTTTTTGACCGTGATTGGTACGGACGGCAAGTACCACGGGGTCGAAAAACTTAGAGGCCCTTACTAACCCCCCAAACGGCACCTACGGAGAATCTCAAGACCATGGAAGGCTTCTCGTTTCAAGCGATAGTGGATCTGTTTAGATTCGGTGAGCACGCACACGAACTACACCAATCGCTGTTGACGCTCGGGATGCTCATCATCGTCGCCAAGTTGGCCGAGGGCGTTTTTCGCCGGCTGCGGTTGAACGCCATCGTCGCCTATGCGGCGACAGGTATGTTGCTTGGGCCGGTCATGGAACTGACCGGCGTCTGGTGGATTGAGTCTTCGCTGCACCTCGAGTTGGTTTTGGCGCTGGGTGTGTTCATATTTTTTTTCCTAATCGGCCTCGACGAAGTGGATATTTCCAGTTTCATGTCGTCCCTCAAAGGCCATTACTTCCTCGCGGCTGTACTGTCGGTGATCGTGTCACTAAGCATTTCGATGCTGGTCACCACTGATTTGGTTTTCGATTTCGGACTGAAACTGAATTTCACCGAGTCGCTGGCGTTGGCCGGCGTGCTGTCGATGACCAGTCTGGGCATCGTGGCCAAAGTGCTGACGGACGGCGGATACCTGAAACAGCCGGTTGGACTGCAAATTTTCACGGTGGTGATCATCGCCGAGTTGATTGCCCTGCTGGTAATCGGCTTCAGCATCGGCGAACACGCCCATCAACTTTCGCCTGTCGGCATCCTGATTTTGCTGGGCAAAGTGGCCGGTTTTTCGGTGGTGACTTGGGTATTGTCGTCGCGGGTGCTGCCGCCGTTGGTGGCGGGGTTGCAGCGGGTGATCCAGGTGCCGCAGCTCTCCTTGGGTTTGCTGCTTGGCATGCTGTTCCTGATAGTGTACGGCGCGGAAGCAGTGGGACTGCACGGCTCACTGGGTGCTCTACTGTTCGGGGCGTCGCTGTCGAGCCTGCCCTACCAAGTGCAGCGGGAGATCATCCCAGGGATTCGCAGCGTGGCCGAGGGGTTTTTCGTGCCCCTGTTTTTTGCTTCCGCCGGATTGAGCTTCAGCTTTACCTTCGCAACCCTGCCGCTGGGGGCCATGGCGGGGTTGGCGCTGATCCCATTGCTCGGCAACTTCACCGGCGCTTTCATCGGCGCGTACGTGTCCCGCCTCGCCGTTCCCTACGCGGTGGCCACCGGGCTGATGGGTAAGGGAGTGGCTGAAATCGCGCTGCTGCTGGTTATGTGGGATTCTGGAATCATTGACGAGGTGGTTTTCTCATTCTTGGTGCTGGTCATGTTTTGCTACATTCTGTTCATGCCGTCGGTGATCAACTTCGCGGTGAGCCGGGCCAGCCGCCGGACCGACCTGCCAGCGCAACTTGACGACATTCCGTTGGGCATAGTCCGCTTCGCGTTGGAAGACATCAAAATTGATGACATTCTGGACCGCTCGCGTCGGCATCCTGCGCCTTCGGTTACAGTGCGTGATTTCACCGAGCAGTGGATCGTTCCACACCAGCCCCACTACGTCGTGGCAAATAGGGAAGCACTGGTCGGGATCGTGTCCCTGGAGATGCTCCGCTACCTGCCTAAGGACGCTTGGGGCAAGACCCAACTCGACGCTGTGGTACGCCGCCAAACCCCATTGGCTTGGCCTGACGAGCAAGTCGAGGATGTGTTGCAGCGTATGTCAGAGAATTCTCTTTCCGTCATGCCCGTCGTGGAAAGGGATTCGGAAAAGTTTTTGGGCGCGGTCACCAGCAGCGACATCATCCAGCTCATGACCATGGAGACTATGGGCGAGAGCAGATCGCTGCGCCGGCCGGTCAAGACCCGACAGAACCATTAAGGCGGCAAAAAGGGAAAAATATGAAAATCACGGATCTCAAATGCGCGGTCATCGGCAACAACCCGGTCGTGCGCATCAATACCGACGAGGGCATCTATGGCCTCGGGGAAGTCGAGGCGAGCAAGTCCTACCTCAAGCCTCACGTGCTGTTTTACAAGGACCGGATCCTCGGCGAGGACCCGACCGACGTCGAGCGGGTGATGCTCAATATCCGCCGCTTGGGCAGCTTCAAGCCCTGGGGCAGTGCGGTCAGCGCGATTGAAATGGCGCTGTGGGACATTGCCGGTAAGGCCGCGGGCGTGCCGGTGTACAAGCTGTTAGGCGGCAAGGTGCGCGACCGCGTGCGGGTGTACAATGGCGCGGTGCGCTTCCCTATGGCGCCCGCCCGTTCGCCCGCGGAGGGTGGCCGCCCGCCCGAGGACTATGCGGAAAACATGCAGCGCATGATAGACGCACCGCAGAAGTTCAGCATTATCAAACAGGGCCTCGCCTTCCACGGCGGGCGGATCACTGAGTCGCCCAAACATTTCTACGGCACCCACCAAGCCGGCCCGTTCCACGCCAATCGCGGCCCTTTGAGCGAACGCGGCCTCAATTACATCGTCGATTGCATCCGCGCGATGAAGGAAGTGTGCGGCGACGAGGTTGGCTTGGCGCTGGACTTGGGCCCGGGTATGCTCGTGCCGGATGCGCTGCGCTTGGCGCGGGCGGTTGAAGACCTCAATGTGGCTTGGTTGGAGGACATGCTCACCGGCGATTACGTGCCCTACGTGTCGGCGGATCACTACCGCGAGGTCACGCAGAGCACCTCGACGCCAATTCACACGGGCGAGCAGATCTACTTGCGACACAATTTTCAAGACCTGATCGAGAAGCGCGCCGTGGATGTCATCGGCCCGGATCCCTGCGATATCGGCGGCATCGCGGAGCTAAAATGGGTGGCCGAATACGCCGATATGCACGGCATTCTCATGGCTCCCCACGGCGTGCTCGACGGCCTGTTGGGTTTGGCGGCTTTGGTGCAGGTCGCAGCGACGTTGCCGCAAAACTACATTGCGTTTGAATATCCGACCGGCCAGCCCGAGTGGTGGTACGACATCGTCACGGGCTTGCCCGATCCGATTGTGGTCGATAGCCACATCGCCGTTTGGGATGCGCCTGGGATGGGCGTCGATTTAATCGCCGAAGAAGCGCGGCGCTATTTGCGCGAGGAAGACGCCGATTTTTTTGACTAACTGATGTTACGCAGTACGTGGCCGGTGGTTGGTTTTCGGTCCGATTCTCGCTGGGGTCGCGGGCAGGACGCCCTTGATTCGACGAGGCCGATGGCCGTAAGGGGCGGTTTGAAACCGCCCCTATCTGTGTCATCTGCGGATAACTTTATGAATGATTTCGGATTGCTATTGCTATAGAGTAGAAAGGGAAGGTATGCGTGCGGCCCAACTAGTCGCCCCGCGTCAGTGGGAAATCATCGAGACGGACAAGCCGCAGCCAGTCGGCGACCAGATGCTGGTGAAAATGGAGCGGGTCGCGGTCTGCGGCAGCGACAAGCCGCCGTTTTGCGGCGTTCACAGGCGCTATCCGCAGCCGCCCGGGGCCACTGGGCACGAAGGCATGGGCGTGGTCGAAGCCTGCCCGTCGGGGCGCTATCGAGAGGGGGAACGGGTGCTGTTGTGGGGTTTTGATCGTGGGCTTTTTCAGGAGTACGTCCTCGCCAAAGACGACGGCGGCTGCATCCGCCTGCCCGGCGACCTGCCCGAGGAAAAGGTGCTGATGAGCCAGCTTTTGGGCACAGTGATCCACAGCTTCTACAAGTTAGGCAACATCATTGACCGCGATGTGGTGGTGATCGGCCAGGGCCCGGTGGGGCTGTTGTTCAACGCGGTGCTGCGCAATCTCGGCGCACGCCGCATCATGGCGATTGATCCGCTGCCCTACCGCTTGAAGGTGGGCCGCCAGATGGGGGCCACGCATGCGATTTGCTCGGCATCCCAAGACCCGGTCGCCGCGGTCGCCGAGATTACCGGCGGTGCCATGGCCGGGCTCGCAGTGGAGGCCGTGGGCGTGGCCGAGACTCTCGGTCTCGTGCCTGATCTCTGTCATCGCAACGCGGAAGTGATCTGCTTCGGCGTACCCGATAAGGACCACATCGAAGGCTTGATGACGGTCAGGATGTTGGACCTGCTGCGCCAAGAGCTGCGCTTGATTTTTTCGATCGGCCCCAATCCCGACCGCGACTACCGGCCGGCGCTCGACTGGATCGTCCAAGGCCGCATCGACGTGGCTCCGATCGTCAGCCACGTCCTGCCCTTTGCCGAGATCCAGCAAGCCTTTGCCATGGCCTTCGACGATCCCGAGCCACACCAAGCTCTGAAGGTCGTGCTCAAATTTCCCTGACCAATAGCTTCTGAGCGGAAAGGCGTCCAATCATGCAAGTTACCCAAATCGAAGTCCACGAAATCGCGTTGGCCTACCACGATTGGATCGCCTACCCGCTCAACCACTACTACGGCCCCGCGAGCCGCACGATCTACATCGCCCACACCGACGACGGCCGGATTGGCCTCGGCGAGAGCGGGAGGCCCGAGCCGCGGGAGACCATCGACCAATACATCGGCAGCAATCCCTTTGACTGGATCGGCGACGAGACCTCGCTGGGGTTGGGCACGGCCATGTACGACCTGATGGGACAGGCCGCTGGCGTCCCCGTCTATAAGCTGTTCGGTCAGAAGTATCGGTCGTTCGTACCCGTGGGTGCTTGGACGGTATCGACCCACCCCGAGCACATGGCTGAGGCCGTGACCCGCTATGCGGCAGAGGGCTACACTTGGCTGAAGTACCACCTCTCGCCGTTTGAAAACGTTTTTGACCAGACCGAGGCCATGCAGGCAGTCGCGCCGCCCGGCTTCAAAATCCACTACGATTTCACCATGCACGGCACGGACGACCACATGCCCGAGTTGGTGGAAAAACTAGCCGAGTATCCGATTGCCGGTTGCTTTGAGGACCCGTTGCCGCCCGGAGACATCGAGGGCTACATCGACCTGCGCAAGCGGGCCAAGCGGCCCGTCGTCTTGCACCACTTCCCGCTGGGAGCTACCTATGAGGTGCTGATGGAGCCGGCCGATATCTACATGCTCGGGCACGCAAAAATCGGCGACGCCATGCGCCGCGCTGGCTTGTTTGCCGCGGCGGGCAAGCCCTTTATGCTGCAAAACGTCGGCGGTGCCATCACCCGCGCCATGGTCGTGCACATGATGGCTGCTGCGCCCACGGCCACCTTCCACTGCCACAACGATTACGAGGTCTGGCAAAGCGACGTGGTAGAAGAGCGGCTGGACCCGGTCAACGGCTTGGTGCGGGTGCCGGAAAAACCGGGGCTGGGGTTGACTTTGGACCGGGAAGAATTGGAGCGGCTGAAAGCGCTGGAGCTACCTGCACAAGACAAATGGATCATCAAATCGCGCTACAAAAATGGCACCCGCATGTACAACATTGCCGATCCAGCCAACTCGATTTTCATGGTGCGGCCCGACCGCAACCGCCTGATGCCCATGAGCTATGCCGCGCCCATTGAGACCGAGTATTGGGATGACGACGGGACGGAGGAGTACCGGGCGATGTTTGGCCGGATTGAGCGCGAGGGGATCGTGTTAGAGCGGGCGTAGGGATTTGGCGACGGCTCGCTAAAAAAGTTGCTTACTTCCAACGCGCTCTTACATCGAACTCGATCAACTCCTTCTTGGAATTGCGCTTCCTGATGGGAACACACTCCACGTTGGAGAATCCGAGTTGGGACAACATTTCCGCATAGATTTGCTCGACGGGGACTAAAACTCCATAGAACGTTGAATTGCCGACAATGTAGTGAATTCTCGCCCCATTGTTGAGTACGCCGATCAGCGATTGAAAGTGGCTCCACATATCGCTGAAGTACTTCGACACGTAGTTTGCCAAAAGTTGGCCATTCTTGTTTTCTGCTTTTCTGATTCCTTCCACTGCATTACTCAGAAGTTCAGATTGGAACCCGTGCGATGGAGCCGTCCATTTTCCTAGTCTGCTAGTAGCAATCCCCCAAGTTCCTCCAATGGCTTCCCAATCCATTTCTCCGGCATCTCGGCCATCCACGAGATAGCCAAGCCAATACATGTATGGACGAAGCTCGCGGATATACGACATCCGGTTAGCGTACGGAGGCGAAGTAATGACGCAATCGACTAAGGCGGCATCTTTTTTTGTCAGCCGGCGAGAGTCAGCGAGGTGGACGCGTACCCGACCCGTCGGATTTTCCCTCGCTCCCCCCAGAACAAAGTTTAGGTTTTTAATAAAAATTCCGCACAAGTCGATATCGAAATCAAAGGTCGCCTGAACGCCCAACTTAAAGGACATGGACTGGTGATTAAAGGCGGCATTGGAGAGATGGATCAATGTCCGACAGAACGCGGCTAAAAGCAAAGAACGTTGCTTGGTATGTTCGGCAAATCTGGCATCTATTGCACCTTTTAGAGCGCAAAGAAAATCGAGTGTGGAGGCATTCCACCACCGTTCAATGTTGTGCATACGAGGTATTGGCGCACTCGGTGTCCTGCCGTGGCGAATGTCGTCAGATACCACATGGCCAACCTGCGTCAGTTCGGAGATCACCTGTGTAGAATAAGTGTCGGTCTTGGTGCGACTGAACCAGACTAGAAAGGGATTGATTTCCGCGGTGACTGCGGAGTGACCGTGATATGCCGCACAGAGAGCAGTCGTCCCGGTCCCGCAGAAAGGATCGAAAACATGAATTTTGGAAATACCTTCGTAAGCTAGCAGAATTTCATCGACAATTGTCATACCGCCCGCTGCCTTATGTGCGGCGTACATCAACGGATTGTCAAGGCCGAACCAAGAATAGAAGGGATCGCTGCCATAAAGTGCTTGGAATTCGTCCAACGACAAGCCTTTATCTGCGCGTCCTCGTCCGAATTTTGGCCTGTATTCTGCGGATACCCGGATGCGTTCAAGCACAATCTGCAAGTATCTCTCGTCGTTCAAGCGTTTTCACCTTCCTGCCCGTGCTCGAATTTGAGCGCCGCTGAGTTCATGCAGTAGCGCCGGCCGGTCGGCTGGGGGCCGTCGGGGAAGACGTGGCCGAGGTGGGCGTCGCACTGGCTGCACAGCACTTCGGTGCGCACCATGCCGTGGCTGGTGTCGCGCTCCTCGGCGACCTTATCAGCGGCGATGGGCTGCCAGAAACTGGGCCAACCGGAGCGCGAATCGTACTTGGTCTCCGAACTGAACAGCTCGCTGCCGCAGCAAACGCAGCGATAGACGCCTTGCTCTTTGTTGTCGCAGAGTTCGCCGGTAAAGGCGCGCTCGGTGCCCTTCTGCCGCGTTACGTGGTACTGCTCTTGGGTGAGTTCCTGCCGCCACTCGGCTTCGCTTTTGACGATTTTTTTGCTCATCGCAGCATTCCTTTCTCTTGGGTCAGTCTAATCGGCTAACTCGGCGTATTGCCCGCCGAAAAAGATCAGCGGCGAGCCGCTGCCCACCTCGCCGGCGAGGCATTCGCCGATGAACATGTCGTGGTCGCCCGCGGCGGCGACGTCCACTAGCTTGCAGTCCACGTAGGCCAAGGCGTCGGCCAGAATCGGCGCGCCGGTCTGGGCCACTTTGGTCGCCAGATCTGCAAAGTCCTTGGGGCCGCGCTGGGCAAAGCGCACGGAGAGGTCCTCCTGCTCCCGCTTGAGAATGTTGATGGCAAAGCCCTTGGCTTTTTGCAACAGGCCGTGCATGGACGCGCTTTTGTCAACCGAGACCACCACTAGCGGCGGCGACAGAGACAGCGACATGACCGCGTTGGCCGTCATGCCCCAAAGCTGGCCATCGCAGGAGGTGGTCACCACGGTGACGCCGGTGGCAAAGCGGCCCATAATTTGCCGTTGAAGCTGAGGATCAAACGCCATTGAACGTTCCCTTTCGCTTTAATTTAGTGCGTTCTGATAGATGCGAGCCGCGTCGTCCGCTTCCACTGCAACCGGATTGGGTTCGAGCAAGCGCTGGACGCTCAGGGCACTTTCGACCATCTGCGGAATGTCGGCGGCGCTTATCCCAGCCGCGCTCAGCGAGCCGTAGGGAGTGTGCTGCCGCCGCAACTCGTCGATCCACTCCGCCGCCAGTTCGACCCCTTCCTCGCGGCTCTTGCCACCCAGCGCCAGCCCGGCGGCTCCCGCGGCAAAGTAGTATTTGTCGGCCACAGCCGGGGCGTTGTGCCGCATTACCCCGGGCAAGACGAGGGCCACGGCCGCGCCGTGTGGCACGGGTGCGCCGCGCTCAAAGGAGACCTTTTCGATTCCGTAGCCGAGCGCGTGGCCAGCCCCGGTGTTGATGGGGCTCAACAGCAATCCGGCGAGTAGAGCACAGCGCGCCATTTGATAGCGCGCGTCGGGGTCGCCGTGGACTACGGCTTGTACGTACGCCGGGCACCCCGCGGTCAGGGCCGCCCGCGCCACGGCGTCGCCGATGGCATTGCTCTTGCTGGAAGCCGTGCATTCGAGGGCGTGCCCGAGGGCATCCAAGCCGGTGATCGCGGTCAATACTGGCGGCAGGTTTTGGTGCAAACGCGGATCCACCAGCGCGGCCTTGGGCTGTAAGTAGCTGCTGTACACGGCTTTCTTGCCGGTTGCGTCGGCGATTACGGCCACCCGGCTGACCTCGCTGCCCGTGCCCGCTGTAGTCGGGATGCCGACGAGTGGGGCCAGCGGTGGCTTTTCGTACAGGTCGAAGCCAAAGTAATCGGCCACGGAACCGCCATTTGCAGCGGTGCAGAGCGCGGATTTGGCCATGTCCATGGTGCTGCCCCCGCCCAAGGCGACGGCCACGTCGAAATCCGCGGCCGCTAGCGACTGTGCGCAGGCATCGACGCTTTGCACCGAGGGGTTGGGCGCAATCTCGCTGTACGTGCCCATCACGTCTAATCCGTCGAGGGCTTGGCGGACTAAATCGACGAGTGGGGCAATGCCTGGATCGTGGATTAGCAGCACTCGGCCCGCGCCGAGGCGGCCGCATTCGTCGGCTAACTGCGACAGGGCACCCGCCCCGAATACGACCCGCCGGTCGCGGAATTCGAACATTTCTGCTAGCGCTGCGCGCCGACTTTCGGCGGCAAAATAGGCGCTGTCCGATAGCAGGTCCTCGTTGATTTGCACACTGCCCATTGCGTCCTTCCTCTATGTGTTGACGCGGCGAATCGAGTCTTGTTTCGCGCGGGGGATTTGTGCAATATATACACGAAGCCGCAGCCCTACAAAAACGGAGCCACCATGACGCAAGACGCCGCCCAGAGGTATGCCGAGCAGGGCTTTCTCACGGGCATTGACCTGTTCAGCGCCAACGAGATCAATCACTTTCGCGCCTGCTTCGACGAGTTGGAAGCCCGCGAGGGCCGCGAGAAGTGCCAGATCGGCCTGCAAGCCCGTCATCTCGACGAAGAATTCATCTGGCAAATGGCCACGGACCCGCGCGTCCTCGACGCCATGCAGGAGGTCATGGACGAAGACATTATGCTGCTCTCGACGCACTTTTTCTGCAAATACCCCGACCCAGAGGCCAAGCACTTTGTAGCCTGGCATCAAGACGTTACCTACTGGGGCTTAGAGCCGCCCGAGGCCCACACCGCTTGGGTGGCCGTGGATGCCAGCGATGTGGAAAACGGCTGTATGCGGGTTATTCCCGGCTCGCACAAAAACGGCATTGCCACCCACGGCGAGTCGGACAGAGCCGGCAACCTGCTCAGCATTAATCAGGAGATCCCCGACGAGCTCGTCGATGACAGCGACGCCGTCGATTTGGTGCTCGCGCCGGGTCAGATATCCGTCCACGACGGCCAGATATTTCACGCCAGCAATCCCAATACCTCTAATCGCCGCCGCTGCGGGTTGACGCTGCGCTACGTGGCCCCGCACGTTGCGCAGCCCGAGCTCAATTCGCTGGGCAACAAGTATCCGACCGTCTTGGTGCGCGGCGAGGACCGCTACGGCAACTTCCCCGAGCAGCACGTGCCCTTTGCCTCTGCTGCTCGATAATTACACAGTCCGCCACACATGAAGGAGACACAATGGCCCAGTACGACCGGATGGCCGTTCTCAACGCCATCTACGACACGGGTATCGTCCCGGTCTTTTACAACGCCGACCCAGAAACCACCATCCACATTGTCGAAGCCTGCGCCCGAGGGGGTGCTCGCTGCGCTGAATTCACCAATCGCGGCGATTTGGCCTACCACGTCTTCACCGAGACGGTGCGCCACGTGATGGCCGAGAAAATCGACATCATCATGGGCGTTGGCTCGATCTGCGACGCGCCTACTGCGGCCCTCTATATTGCCAACGGCGCGAACTTCGTCGTCGGCCCCTTGCTCAACGAGGAGGTCGCCCGCCTGTGCAACCGCCGCAAAATTGCCTATTCGCCCGGCTGCGGCTCGGTCAGCGAGATCGGCCAAGCCGAGGAGCTAGGCGTTGAGATCGTCAAGGTGTTCCCGGGCAGCGAAGTCGGCGGTCCGGCTTTCGTCAAATCCGTGCTCGGCCCCTGTCCGTGGACTCGGATTATGCCCACCGGCGGCGTCGATGCCACCCGCGAGAGCTTGGAGGCGTGGTTTGAGGCTGGCGTTGCGGCCGTTGGCGCTGGCTCCAAGCTGATTACCAAGGAACTCGTCGCCGCCAAGGACTGGGATGGTTTGGCGGCCAAGGTGCGCCAGAGCGTCGATTGGATTCGGGAAATCCGCGCTGAGATGGCGAGCTAGCCCGGCGGTTCGGGTTGCCTAATCATGGCCTTGACGCAAGCGCAAAAAAGCCACTTTGAGGAACAGGGCTACCTGCCTTATCACCGGATCCTCTCAGACGACGAACTACAGGCCCTGCGCCAGCGCAGCGAGGGGATCGCCCGGGGCCAAGCCGACCACGTGCCGCCGCGCTACGTCCAGTTGGAAGCCGCCTTCCGCGAGGAAGAGGATGCTGAGGTGGATCGCCTCGATCAGGTGCGCAAAATGACGCATCTGTGCTATTTCGATCCCCTCTTTGAGGCCGTGGCCCGCAAGGCGGAGATCGTCGATGTCATCGAGGATTTGCTCGGTCCCAACATCAAACTCTACTGCGACCAGTTGATGATGAAAGCGCGTTATCACGGCACGGTCACCGACTGGCACCAGGATTCCGTGGCGTGGCCGCAGTTTGCTCCGCAAGACCACGTCTCCTGCTGGGTCGCCCTCGACGACGCCACCGTGGAAAACGGCTGCATGACCGTGCTGCCGGGCAGCCATAAATGGGGGCCTATCAATTCGGCGTACAAACCCCGCTTTTTGGAAAATCCCCTGATCCCCGAGCCTGTACCAGTGGAATTGTCGGCCGGCTCCTGTTTGTTCCACCACGGCCTCAACTTCCACCGCACGGGTGCCAATCCCACTCCTAACCGGCGGCGCGGCCTAGCCCTGCACTATCTCCGCTCGGAGACTATGTATCTCGGTGCTGGAAGTGAGGAGCAGCGTCTGATGACCGAGTGCGAAAAGCCGCGCGGCGAATTTCGCTTTATGTTGATCCGAGGACGCGAATTCGACGGGCGGGTGTAGCTGTATGGTTCTATTTGTGCGAAGGCGCGGTCTGCATGTGCGAGACGTGCGCAGAGTCAACGGCCAGCAACGCACTAGCAATATTCGCATCGACATTACCGTCGAAGGCGTGACCAATGACCAATGCTGGAGGTGTGGTTTGGAGTTCGACTACGCCAACGACGAGTCTTTCTATTGTCGTCCGCTTCGTCTGTCTGACCCTTGGAGTGCTGACATCAAGGCCAGCGATGATTTTCTAGTCCCGCTCTTCGAGTCCTACTTCGGGAAGCTTGGCCTACCCAACCTGATGGCTAAGAAAAATTTCTACGAATTGGCTGAACACGTCCCAGACAGCGAGTTTGATCCCGAGATTAGCGAGAAACTAGACGCGATCGTGCAGGTCTCGGAGCGCGCGACGCCTGCGGGAGACTAGGATTGCTCCTCAAGTTCGCCGTCTTGCCAACTTCAGGACCTGCCGATCACAACGATATTCAACACATTTTTAAAATGCCGAGAGAATTTTGTCGTTTTATATTTTGCAAAAATCAGCGATATTCAACCCCTGTTATTTGGTAGATCGGAAAGCAGTGAGGTGATTGCGAGAGGATTGGCGATTGGCTATAGTATAAAATCGCTGAAGTAGTATATGATCGATCAAAGGAGAGAGATCGGCATGATTGGAAAGTCGAGTGGTAGCTTATTGCGGGTGGGCGGATTTATTGTGGCCTGTGGCCTCCTAATGGGGGCGACCGGGGCCTATGCCGCGAGCGGCGAAGAATTGCAATTCATTCTCAACACCTTTTCGTTTCTCGTTTGGGGCGTGCTCATAATGTGGATGTGCGCGGGCTTTACCATGCTCGAAGCCGGGTCCGTGCGCACCAAGAACGCCTCCATGATTTGCCTCAAGAACATCGGGCTTTATTCGATTGCCGGGATCACGTATTACTTGGTTGGGTACAACCTCATGTACACCGATGTGCAGGAAGGCTGGATCGGTACTATCAAGTTTTTATACGGGCCTTCGGCTGATGAACTCAAGCTGTTGTCCGGGCAGGCTGCTGCTGCGGCAGACGTGACAAAGGCCGGCCATGCCACTATGTCGGACTGGTTTTTCCAGATGGTCTTTGTGGCGACGACTGCTTCTATTGTATCGGGCACGCTGGCCGAGCGGGTGAAGCTGTGGGCGTTTCTTGCTTTTACGGTCGTGTTGACGGTAATTATCTATCCCATTGTCGGGGCTTGGACTTGGGGCGGTGGCTGGCTGAGTGCAATGGGGTTTCAAGATTTCGCTGGCTCTACCATCGTGCATTCGACCGGAGGTTGGGCTGCGCTCGCTGGCGCACTCGTCGTCGGAGCGCGATACGGAAAATTTCGCGCCGACGGCAGCGTCAAGGTCACGGCACCTTCCAACATCCCCGCCGTGACCTTGGGCGTCTTCATTTTGTGGCTCGGGTGGTTCGGCTTCAACGGCGGCTCTCAGCTCGCGCTGTCGAGCGCGCTTGATGCCGTCGCCATGAGCAGTGTGCTCGTGAATACCAACCTTGCGGCAGCAGCCGGCGTCGTGGCTGCTCTCATCGTATCGCGGCCGATTTTAGGACGTATCGATCTGCTCGGCGTCCTCAACGGTGCGCTCGCCGGACTCGTTTCCATTACGGCCGGGCCAGATATCGTCGATCACTACTGGGCGCTCATAATTGGTGCTATAGGCGGCGCGTTGTGCGTCGGCGCGATGAGGTTGTTGGAGATCGTCAAGTTAGACGACGTTGTAGGTGCGATTCCGGCCCACTTGTTCGCTGGCGTTTGGGGGACCTTGGCGGTCTGCATTGCAGCCGGTGGCAACTTCGGCGTCCAGCTCATTGGGGTGTTGGCGGTGGGCGCGTTTGCGTTTGCGTCTTCGTGGCTCGCGTGGTTTGTTATAGACAAGACAATGGGGGTGCGGGTGTCGCAAATCGTTGAAGAACTCGGCCAGGATACCGCAGAACTCGGAATCGAAGCGTATCCTGAGTTTGTGCTCATGCCCGATCAGGATGACGTTGACCAAATTCGGAACAATTCTTAAATCAGATAAAAATGGTGCATACCATTTAGAAAGGCAGGAGATCAAGTGAATACCGAACAGAAGGACGGCGTATTAATCGCCAAGCCCGAAGGCCGCATCGATGGGGTCAATGCCCGCGACTTCCACACCGCCTTAAGCGAGGCGATCGGCGATGACAGCAACGCGGTGCTCGTCGATTTGGCGGCCATCAACTACATCAGCAGTGCGGGCCTGCGGACGTTTCTGCTGATTGCCAAAACGCTCCAGCAGCGCAGTGCCCAGTTCGCGCTGTGCTCGCTTTCGGAGCCGATACGGGAAATTTTTGAAATCAGCGGTTTTGACAAGATCATTGCGATCCACGCCTCCGAAGAGGAGGCACTTGCCGCGCTGTCGTAATTAAACTGAAGAGGGCGTTGTGGTCGCGTCTGAATCGGCTGGGTCTGATTGCAAGGACGCCGACCGCTCCGTGGGCAGTTCGATGGTCATCTCGGTAAATTCGCCAGGCTCGGAATGGACCTTTATGATGCCCCCATGTTCGCGTACGATGTCGTTGGAAAGCGCGAGTCCAAGCCCGGTTCCTTGATCGGTCGGCTTAGTTGTAAAGAATGGGTTGAAAATTTTATCGACGACATCCGGTGGAATCCCGTTCCCATTGTCGCGGATGCGGACTTCGACTTGATCGGGCGTTCGCCGGGAGCTGATCCAGAGCGTGGGAACGTAGTCGGATGTCGTCTCTGGAGCGTACCGCTTCTCGTTGGTGGCGTAGCAGGCATTGCTCACCATGTTCAGAAAAACGCGAGCCAAATCCTGCGGGACCACCTCTAACTCTCCCACCTCCTCGTCTAAATCCTCCTTGATGTCGAGCTGAAAATTCGCATTAGTCGCTCGAGCGCTGTGGAAAGCGAGGCGAGCGTGTTCTTCAAGCAGGTCGTTGATAGCCGCGGCCCGTGCCTCGCCGGACCCGCGACCCATCTGCAGCATGTCGCGGACAATGCGGTTGGCGCGGTCGCCGTGGTGGCGGATGCGCCCGAGATTGTCGGTCAAGTCGCCCTTGATCTCGTTGAGTAGCTCGCGCTGCTCTTCGTTTATCTTTACGTCTTCTTCCTCTAGTACCTCTTGCAATTCCTCTAACAGTTCCTCCGAGACTTCTGCGAAGTTCTTGACGAAGTTCAAGGGGTTCTGGATTTCGTGCGCCACGCCCGCGGTGAGTTCGCCTAGGGCAGCCAGTTTTTCGCGCATGACGATCTGATCCTGCGCCAGCTGTAGATCTTCGAGCACCTTTTCGAGCGTGGCATTTTTTTCTTCTAAATCGGCAGCTAGCTTTTCCACCAAGTTGAGCCGCTGGGCCTCCAACGAATTATGGCGGAAAATTTCGAGGGCAGCGGCCATGTCGGCGACCTCGTCGCGCCCGGGCATCTCGATCTTTGCCTCTAGGTCGCCCTCTGCCATCCGGCGCATTCGGTTCGACAGAAATTCGAGGCGGCGCAACAGCACCCGACCCACTAACAGCCAAGCGATCAGGATCGCTCCGATGATGCCGATGGCGTTAATAGCGAGCAGGAGTTTGCGACCGGTGAAGATGGCTTGGGTGGAGGTTTGCGTGGCTTCCTGTGCGCTCCCGCGGGCCGTATTGACTAGGCTCTCGACTTCGGAGACTAATTCAATGGACAAGTCGCGGTTGCGGTCGAGCAGTGCTCGTTGCTGTTCGACGACTTGGAGTTCCAAGGTGCGCAGAGAGAAAATCTTCTCGTCCCCTCGGCCTAGGTCAAACAGACGGTTAAAGGTCTGGTCGAGCTCGTTATGCAAGTAGGCGCGCTCGATGCGGAAGCCAACTTTGGGCATCTGGCGGTCAGAGGTCTGGTCGAGCGTGCTGTGCAAGGGGCCTGAGCCGAGCGCAGCGAGTTTTCGTTCGATGCCATCGACTGTCGAGTCGAAGCGCTCCTGTAAGGGCTCTAGCAGGAGCACGTCCGATAGGTTGAAGGTACTGGCCAGCAGGCGCGTAGCTGTAGTGGTCCCTTCCTGCAACTCGGCTAGATCGCGATAGAGAGAAAGTTCGGCCTCTGAAAGGTGTTGAGCGCGGGGGGCGGGCGGTTTGCCGAGGGTGCGGTAGCCGGTCATTGCGTAGAATAGCTGATCGTCGATGGCCGGAATCAAGATGCCAGTTAGTTCGTTTTGCAGTGCCTCTAGGTTTTTTTGCAATCCACGGCTGCGCGCATTGAGCTCAAAGCGCTTGGACATCGAAGCCTCAATCGCGTTGATGTTGGCGATGAGGGTGTCGCCGCGGGCGCGAATCCGTGCGAAGCGTTCCTCGGCTGCGCCCTGCTGAGTCAGGGCGGCCAATTGCTTTTTAAAGTCGTCCCGCTCGGAGGCGACTTTGGTGGCGACCTCAGCAAAGGCCATCGGCGTCTCGGCCGCTACCAAGCGCGGGGCTGCCGCGGCAAGGGTGCCGCTTTGCTGGGCGACTGCAAAAGCGGTGGCTATCTCCGGGACCGCCCGCTCGTTTACCTGCCTTTGGGCCTCGCCGACTTGGTCGAAGGAAAACCAAGCCACCAAGCTCGCCACCATGGTAAGGACTACGGCCGTGCCGATGCCCATGTAGAGATGGAAGGCGATGCGGTGCCGGGCGGCGAGCAGGCGTTTTAGTAGGGTGATCATGGCTTCGTCGCACCCTTCAAGGAGCGGATCGGACGGTATTGGCCGTCGCTGTCGAGCACGGTGAGGAAGACTGCGTCCGAACCCTGATTGTCGCCATCTCCGTAGCGGAGCTCGAACCCATCTAGGTTGATGACATCGGCGCTGCGCAAGTTGTCTAAGAGGCAGGCGCGACTGACTGCTCGGCCACAGCCAGTAAGGGCGGCGATGGCCAAGCGACCGGCTAGGTAGCCTTCGAACGAGACAAAGCTAGGCTCTGCTCGTGGAGCGTAGGCCATGATAGCACGGCGGTACGAGCCGACGATGGCCGGCTCGGTGGCTGTTGGGAAGGGCACGACCTGTGAGACGATAACCCCCGTGCCGGCGGGACCGAGTTCCCGCGCCAATGCTTTACTGCCCACGAAGGAGATGGTCACAAAGATGGGGGTGAAATTCGTCGCTTGCGCCCAGGCGATGAGGGTGGCGACCGGCTGATAGGTCCCGACTAAAATAACGGCTTGGGGCTGGCCGCTGCGCAGGTCGAGCAGGGCGGTCTTTACCGCCTTGGTGTTGCGCGGATACACGCCGACCGCCACGAGCGATAGCTGGCGACTCTCTAGCGCACGGCGCACGCCGCGAAATCCCTCCCGACCGAAGGAATCGTCTTGGTACATGATGGCAATGCGCTTGATGTCCAAGTCTTCAGTCAGGCGGGCGACGATTTCTTCGGTTTCTTGATAGTAGGAAGCGCGCAGGTTGACCACGCCGCGCCACTTGGGGTCGCGGAGAAAGCTACTGCCCGTGAAGGGAGCGATGTAGGGGACGCCAGCGTCCTCGGCAATGGGAACAGTTGCGCGCGAGGTTGGGGTGCCGACGGCACCGATCAGCGCGAAGACCTGCTCGCCTTCGATTAGCTGGCGGGTGTTGTCGATGGCGGCTTCCGGCTCGTACCCGTCGTCGAGCGACACCAATTCGAGCCGGCGTCCGTGGACCCCGCCCTGCTCATTGACCTCCCGGAAGGCCGCCTGCATCCCGAGCCGCATGTTGCGGCCCAACTCTTGGGCTGACCCGCTAAAGGCGGCGGATTGGCCGAAGAGGATACTCCGGTCAGAGACGCCGGGCTGCTTCGACTTGAGCTCAGCCGAAAGTTCCTCGCCAAGTGCAGCACCCGCAATCAGCAGCGCGGTCGCGCATCGAGCAAGCGCGTTACTCAACTATCCCTCCGCTTGACCAAGGTCAGGCAGTTCTTGTTTTGCTGTCGCTCGTAGCGGACCTCGTCCATCATGGTGCGCACGAGGTAGATACCGAGGCCGCCCACGGTGCGGTCCTCAACCTCGGCGTCCAAGTCTGGCTTTGGAGCGTCGAGGAGCGGGTTGAAGGCGTGTCCGTCGTCCTCGATCTCGATGGTGATCGTCTCGTCCTCTGAGGAGATGACGATTTTGATTTCGTGGGTTTGGTCGTCATCGTGTCCGTAGTTGACGATGTTGACCCCCAATTCCTCGACGGCTAGTCCAATCTGAAAGGTGACGTCTGGCGACCAGTTTTCTTCTTCCGCTAGTTCCTCAATAGCGGCGTTGACCTTGTGCAGTTCGTCTAGTTCAGTCGCGATGAGCAGCGATCTTTGGGCGCTCATTGGTCTGTCTCACTGCGGCGAAGCGTCAGGCAGGTGACGTCGTCAAATTGAGGGGCATCGCCGGCAAAGGCTTCAACCGCCGCAAAAACCGCCTCGTTGGTAGCGCGGGCGTCCATCGGTGTCCCGTTGGTAAAAATCTCGCATAGGCGCTCTAGCTCGAACTGGTCGCCTTGGTCGTTTTCGGCCTCGGTGACGCCATCGGTGTACAAGACGACGCGGTCGCCGGGTTGCAGGAACATCGAGCTTTCGTCAAAGGTGAAATCTGGCACCACGCCGAGCGCCACCCCGCCGGTCGGCGGAATCACGGTCGAGCTGCCATCGGCGTGGACCACGAGCGGTGTATTGTGCCCGCCATTGGCATAGGCCAACTCACCGGTTGCTGGATCGAAAGTCGCGTAAAAGACGGTCACGAACATGGCGGCGTCGTTTTCTTCTTGCAGCAGTTGATTTACTTCGCTCAACACCTTGCCCGGCGAATCGAGGCCGATGGCCGAGCCCTTCAGCAGGGTGCGGCTCGACATCATAAACAGGGCCGCCGGCACGCCCTTGTCCGAAACATCGGCGACGACGAGGCCGATGCGGCCGTCTTCAAGGGTCAAGACGTCGAAGAAATCGCCGCCGACATCGCGTGCGGGCTTCATGCCGCCGAAGATCTCAAAGCCCTGACCCGTGGGGAAGCTGGTGGGCAAGATGGACTGCTGCATCTTGTTGGCCACGCTGAGTTCGTTTTGCAGGGCGACCAATTTGTCGCGCGATTCCAGCGCCTCGCGCCACAACTCCAGATGGCGCAAGGTCCGCTGGATGGTCACCTTCATGTCCTCGAAGTCGATGGGCTTGGTGATGAAGTCAAACGCGCCCCGGTTCATGGCCGTGCGAATGTTCTTCATGTCGCCGTATGCCGAGACGATGACCGAGCGGATGTTGGGGTCCACCTTGGGGATCTGCTCTAGCAAGGTGAGCCCGTCCATCCGGGGCATGTTGATATCCGAGAGCACCATGTCGACATCTTGCTCTTCGCTTAGCACCTCTAGGGCTTCAACGCCGTTTTGGGCAAACATAAAGCTGTATTGGCCCGAGCGAATTTCGCGGCGCATGCGCTGCCTTACTAGGTGCTCTAAATCTGGCTCGTCATCGACGACGAGGATCTTAGGTCGTATTATTGCCATTTTTCTTCCCCAAGTTTGGGTTAGCCGAATGCGGCTGTCAAAGGTTAATTGCCCGGTTCGATCACTACCTTCATGGCCGCTTCGCCGCCGGTAATGTCGAGGCCCTCGCGGATGTCGGACAGCGGCAGTCGATGCGTGATAAAGTGATCCAAAGGCGCGGTGGTGCGGCGCAAGAAAGATAGCGCGGTCTTGAACTGCATGGAAGGATACGCCCACATGCCGCGGATGTCCAAATCTTTAAAACAGACGATGTGCGGGTGGATATCTACTGCCCCTGGATCGGTGAAGTGCCCCACCTCCACGACAATGCCACCCCGGCGCACCAAGTCGAGCGATTCCTTGAAGGCTATGGGCACGCCGGCTGTTTCAATGACGATATCGGCTCCCACGCCCTCGGTCATGTCGTGGAGGGCTTGCTGCCGCTGCTCGGGGCTACCTTCGCCCATCGCGAGCACTTGATGAGCGCCCATGGTGCGGGCGAGTTCCAGCCGGGCCGCGCTGAGGTCGCCGGCAATAATTAGGTCCGTGCCGATGTGGCTCAGCACTGCTACCACGAGCTGGCCGATGGGGCCGGCTCCGAGGACCAGCACGGATTTGTCGAGGCCCAGCCCTTCGCCGATGTGCGGGATACCCGGTCCCAAGGCGCGCTCTACAGCGCGGGTGGCCACAGCGGCTGGCTCGGTGAGTACAGCCCGTTCCGAGGGCAGATCGTCGGGGATTTTGAAGAGCCACGAATGGCCCGTCAAATGCAGATATTCGGCAAAGCCGCCGCGCGGCATGGGTGCTATATCGGCGCATACGAATCCGTACACAAAGCGGTTGGAGCACAGGGTGGGCCGCTGGGGCATGTGCAGGCAGTAGTAGCACCGTCCACAGGCCCGCGATGAGGGCGTCGTGGTGACGCGGTCGCCTACCGCGACTGGGCCGCCCACTATAGCCAAGCTATCGGCTGCGGCCGGCCCCATCTCCTCGATGGTGCCTACTAATTCGTGGCCGGGTATCACGGGAAACGGCAGGGCCATGTGGCCGGCGAACATGTGCTTATCGCTGCCGCAGATGCCGGTGCGCTCGATTTTCAATAGGACTTCGTCGTCGCCGATTTGGGGTTTGGGATACGAGCGCACGGCGATCTGGCCGGGGCCGGTCATAATCGCGGCCTGTATCTGACTCATGCTTTTGTTCTCCTATACCATATCTAATAGCCAATGCTGCGCATGTACTGGCGGTTGATTTGCATCTTTTCGGTTTCGGGCCGCTTGGCTTCTCCGGGGCAGACTGTGACCCAGCCGGCGTATCCGGCTTCCTGCAGCGCCGCCATAAATGCCGGATAGTCGCACATGGGGCCTTCGCCCAGTTCCACGGTCTGTCCGTCCTTGAAATCGTGCAGATGCACGTACGCGATCCGCGCGGCGAAGTCGCGCACGGCCTGGACCGGGTCGTAGCCCCAATGCACGGCGTGGGACATGTCCATACAGAGGCGGCACGCGTCTAGGCGACCCATGAAGCGGGTCCACTCTGCGGCACTATCGACGAGGTGATTGATATGCGGATGAAACGTAACCACAACGCCCAAGTTTGTGCCGTATGCGGCCAGATCCTCGTACGCGGCTGCCATCTGGTCCAACTCCGCGTCCGTGCTGTTGCGGCCTTCGCGCCCCGGGCCTTTGGTCATAAAGGTTTTGACCCCGAGCTCGGCGGCAAATTCGATGCGCCGCTTGTTGATCTGTTGGCTCGGCCCATCGAGATCCAGCGCGACATTTGGCCCGCAGACCGCGGCCACTTTCACGCCATATGCTTCACAAAGCCGGCGCACGCGCTGCGGCGTGCCCAACCAGTCGAGCGGTTGCCGCGCCTCCCAGCCATCCCAACCAAATGTTCGCAGGGCTTCTAACTCCTGCGCTAGGTCGGGTGCTCGCCAGAATAGGCCGCTGTACGCCAATTTGTAGCTCATTTCCTACGCCTGCCTACAAAGGCTTCAATGTACCCAACCGCCGAAGCTGGGGCAATGGCTCGTTGCTGGTATAGCAATCCTACATCATTCAAGACTGGATTCCCGCTTGCGCGGGAATGACTCCTATAGGCCGCAGAGATGGTGCCGATTAATTCCATACTCTCAAATCATTTAGGGTTGCTATATGAATAGCAATGTAAGTGAGATGTTACATGAGGAATCATATAAATGAAACGCAGCAGGACGAGTTGGGTTCACGTCCATGCAAATACCACACCTAACGCCTCTTGTGGATTGTCGGCGAGCATGTCGTAGGTGGTTTGGCAATCGGCGGGGTTGGCGACGTGGGTGATTAGGTCTTCGATGGGCAACTTGCCGGTGGCCATTAAGCGCAAGACCAGATCGCGGTCTCTGGTTTTGTTCCAAGGATAGTAAATGTGGTCGTCGTCTGGGGTTTTGGGCTGATGCGCGCCGAGGATGGCGATTTCGCGCAGGTGAACTTCGGGCAGAAAACTTACTTCGACGGTGCCGCGCGGAGATCCCAGCGCGACTAAGCGGCCCCCTAGCCGTGGCAAGGTTAGCGCCATGGGATAGACGGCGGGGATGCCGGTTGCTTCGATGACCAGATCAACGCCATCGCCTACGCAATACTGGCGTACGGTTTCGGCGACATTGTCTGCGGTGTTGGGATTGATGCAAACATCCGTACCGCGGTCTTTGGCCTTGCTCAAGCGAAAATCGTCCAGATCGATTGCAATGACTGGGAGTGCGCCAGCCAGCCGCGCAAAGGTCGCTGCCAATTGACCCACAATGCCCATGCCGGTGATGGCAACAGTCTCGCCCAATTCAGGACGGCCAACCCGATGTCCGTGCAGAGCAATGGCACCCATGACCATGAATGCCGCGGATTTGGGCGAGACGCCAGCGGGTGCTTTGCGGAAATTGTCGGTCAGGACCGCGTGGCTTGCGTGGTTGCCTTGGCCAGCAATGCGGTCGCCGGGTTGTATCCCCTGCACATCTTTGCCGACTTCGAGTACTACGCCCGTGTTGCAATAGCCGGTGGAGCGCGGAAATGTTACTGCGCTCGATGGTTCGCCGCCGTGTGCGTAGCCGTAGATTTCCGTGCCAACGCTTACGGCGGTGTAGTCGTTTTGTACCAAGATGCCGTGGTCGGGTGCGGGCGGCAGTTCAAATTCCGCCAACTCGATCCGCCGAATGTCTGTGCAAATTAATCGCTGTGCTTTCACGGTCGTCTCCTCTGCGAATTCCTGCGTTGAAACTGCACCCCCACTCGTTGGTGGCACACCTGCATGACGACAGAAGATAAGTCGCCGAGAATCTGTTTCCTATTGACCAATCCTCATTCACCAACTAGTACTTGGATGACTTTAAGTAAGGCATTGACCTTATTGCCGTGAAACGTCCGCGGCCTAGAGGCGTCCCAATGGAGAGTCCATTCTGGCTGGGAATCGGGCCTTGTTGCCAACCTTAGACTGTAGGAGGACCAACAATGCTCAACCAAGGATTTACCTTTCTGTTGCTGCTGCTGATCGTCCTCGTTGCCACGGCGGCCTCCGGCCATCCCGCGCCCATCTTTGCGCCCACTGATGCGCCCGACAGCCTCAATGTGGAACGCGTCGGCGAAATCGTCCTCATCAGCCCTGCCGAAGGCGAAGACGCTCACTTCTTCCCCGACGGCACGGACCTTTATCTCGCGGGCGATCACGCGCTGATGGGCGACTTTCGCGGCATCGTTCATATCGTCGATATCTCCGACCCGGCCAACATGCGCAAAGTAGCTGAAGTGCACACCCCCGGACCCGCACTAGACATAAAGATCGCGGGCGATGTAGCCGTCATTGGCGTACAGGATTTTGAATCCAGCTTCGGGTTGTTGATCCTCGACATCTCCGACCCTGCCAATCCCGTCGAGCTCTCGCGGTTTGACCAAGAAAGCTGGCAAGGCGTCCACAATCTCTTTATTCACGGCGACCGCCTCTATCTCGCTCACGGGCTGAATCCGGGCCTGAGCATTGTCGATATCTCCGACCCAACCGCGCCCTTGGTCTCGGGCTTCTGGCAGCACGAGGGCGATTTCAGCAATGTGGTCCACGACGTATTCATCCGCGACCATCTCGCCGTCGTCAGCGATTTGTTTTCTGGCTTGGTCCTCCTCGATATCACCGACCCCGACGCACCCACGATGCTCGCCGCGTTGCCTTTTGCCGAAGGCATGCACAGCGCTTGGGCCGAGGGCGACTATGTTTACTGCAACCAGGAATTCGGCGGCTGGAAGCAGCGCCTCTACGTCGTCGATATTGCCGACCCCCGGCAGCCGCAGGTCATCCACTCTTTCGGCAGTGGCCCGCCGCCCCAAGGGCCCATTCTCGGCCCGCACAATCCTTGGGTCCACAACGGGCTATTGTATTGGGCCTATTACGAGGCGGGCTTGCGCGTCTTCGACCTGCTTGACCCGGCGCGACCGGTGGAAATCGGCTATCACACCTATCCGGGATTCGCTTGGAGCGTCCAACCACACGACGACGGGCTGCTCTATGTCGCCGACGGCGCGGTCGGCATCGAAGCCTTTAGACTGAACGAGCCGGCCTTCGCCATTCGCGCCGTTGCCGTCGATCCGCCCATTGCCATCCGCGGCCGCCACCAGAGCGTGGACATCGAGGCCACGGTCGCTCCCTCGCCGCGCCGCGCCACTGGGCACATCGCACGAGTCGGCATCCGCCTCAACGACGAGACCGCCGTACAGCCGCTCCGCGCCGGGGGCCGCACCTTTACTGGCTCGCTGCCGCTACCACCCGACCTGCCTACTGGGCGTCATCGCCTGCACGTTGAACTGGTTGACGACCGAGGCCAGATGCATCCCTACAACCTTTCCTATGACCTGTATCCCGAGCGGGATTTGGAAATTTACGCGGAGACCCTAGCCGCAGGTTGGTCGCTGGAGAGGGACGAAACCGTCCGATTCGCCGGACGCCAAGCCCTGATCCTGTCCGGGAACTTCGACGCCGTCTTTGAGGCGCGTACCCCCTTTGACCTGACCGGCTACACCGCGTTGCGCTTTGCCTTCCATCCCGACGCGGTGGAGGATTTTTCCGCCAAGACCTTGGAGACCTTGGCTGTCAGCATCGGCGTGCACACTGTGCAACTCGGGTTTGGCGGCGGGGATTCACTAGCAGTTGATCTTGCAGATAAGCGCTGGCAAACCGTGGAAATCCCCCTGTCCACTCTTGGTGTATCCGACGCCGATCTCCCGTTCAAGATTGATTCGGTGCGAATCTTCGGTTATTTGAAGAAGGTGGCCTATATCGCCGATCTCGCCTTGGTCGCCGCCACGCCGCCGATTGATACTGCTGTGCACGAGGAGCAGGCAAACGCCCGCCCGCCGGCTTTCAACCTCGCGCAAAATTTCCCCAATCCCTTCAACCAATCGACGGTGATCCGCATTGACTTGGAGACTAGGGCTGAGATGGAACTGGCCGTTTACAATCTAGCCGGGCAGAAGGTCGCAACGCTGGCCCAAGGGCTGTACCCGGCGGGCGCGTACACCTTTACTTGGGACGGACGCAACACCCACGGGGCCGAACTGGCTTCAGGCGTCTATTGCTATCGGCTCAAGGCCAATGGGCGGGAGCAGACGCGCAAGCTGATCCTCCTCCGCTAGCGCCCGCACGAATAGGCGATTACCAGTTCGATTCCTTCGATGCGCAGGCAGTCCTGACTATCCATTCGGTGACGTTGGGCCGTAGATTTTGCCGAACTGGGTGGGGTGGGAAAAGGTTTCGTCGCCGCGGTCCATGGAGTTGACGAACACCTCGACATTGGTGCTGGCGGTCTCCTCGATGTCGCGGCAGGCCTGCTCCGGCGTGATCGGAGGTTTGAAGGCGATGTATGTCGTCGAGTGGCCGTCGGAATTGAAGATCAGTCGGGGGAGGCTTGGACGGCTCTTGGAATCGCCGAGGTTACTCATTCCAATGCTCCTTTTCAGGGCAGCATCGGGAATGGGAGATCCCTACTCATTGGCCTTACTTGCCGGAGTGCCGCCCGCAGGCGCGGCTGCGGCACTCAATCCGTTCGAAACCGGCATATACCAAATTCAAACCGGTCTCCCTTGCGCGATCCACTGTCTCATGGCCTCCAGAAGTTCGTTCGTCGGATAATCTTGGATGTCTTCTTCCGAGAAACCGGCCTCCAGTTGGCGTTTATAGTGCCACTCTTGAAAGTCGGCGTAGGCGTTCAGGATTCTGGCCGCTCCGGCGGCTTTCTCGCCTGACTCGTTGACAAGCCAATTGCGTACCTTTCTAACGGCTTTCTGATGATTGCCTTCGTGAGACTGGATATCGAAACCTGAGAGATCAGAAATCGCGGCCAGATACCTGTATTTCTTTTCCTCCAGAACAAGGCTCTTTTTTTCACCTCTTTTCCCACCAGAATACTGCCGGCATACATAATCTATTCCAAGTTCAAAAGGCATGTTTAACCTGAAGTATTCTCCCTCTTTTGTCGCCTGACATCTACTCAGATCGTGTATGGAATATTTGGAGTCCTTTATTAAGTCTCGGATTTTTTCTATCCTGCTTTCCAGAGAGTCACTTCGTTCCGTTGAAATCCTGGGATGAAAATCCAAATAAAGGATGCAGAAGAGAATAGCTTGTAAAATTGGTTCATAGTCTTCATCGAAAGGGCAATTAACGAAGACACATCTCTCGAAAGGAAGCTCGGGCAATTTCTAACCCTTCGGAGGATACGGATCTCTACCGTATGAATTGCGCTCCCTGATTCGTCCATCGCGGCCATGGATGTACAGTTCCACATGTTGGTTTCTAGCAATTTGCATGGCCTTCTCGACGGCCTCTCTCTGAGTGTTGTAAATTCCCGAAGACCGCGATGATCCGGTGCGCCTCACACTCCATTTTCCATCCTTGGGCACCACGTGTAGATTTTTCCTAGACATCGGTTTCTCCTTTGTTTGCAGAGTCATCACTGGCGTGCGCTCTCGCCGCTCCGTGTCGGACGGCCGCTACTTACTTGAAGACGACGGGTTTGTCCCAAATCGGGATTTTCTGGTAGCGCTTCTCATAGGAAAACCAGAAGAATACGGATTGAAAATTGGGATTTTCCATTCCCAAAATTTAATCGGCACAACTCGTTGTTGAGCAGTCAGTTACGAAAATAGCAGGACTGGAACCTGTCGTTTTCAAATACTTACCATATTTCGCACGTAGTAATAGACTCCGACAACCATAACCAAATGTCAAGAGGGGTGCAAAATACAGGAGTGGCAGACCTTCGGCACCCAGCTCAGTCGGCGGCATCCGGTTCCCAGATCGCTAGCGGATTCGCCGGGTTCGGATCGACGGGCCAGAGCCCGCGGCCGCTTCCCGTGAACGGAATGGAGGCAAAGTCCAAGGTGCAGACCCCGGGGCCGTCGAACAGCAGGCCGCGCTCCCAGGGGGCACTAAAGGCCGCCATCCACCCGGTCATGTTCTTGACCATGACCGCGAGGGCGGCATCCGGCTGCAGCCCGACGCACTCGTAGAAAGCCGGATCCGGAGTCATCGCCGGGTACGAGCAGGCGACGAGCTGGATCTGCCCCGACTCGATGACCGCGGCTTCCCCCATTGAGAAGGTCTGGCCCGTGTAGGCTCCGCCGCGGGTCTTGTAGTTGCCCTCGCCCGTCCAGATCACGCGCCCTTCCCAAGAGACCGGCGGGTCGCCGGTGGTGAAGTGGGTCGCCCCGCGACGGGCCGCGGCGACGGTGCCCGGATCGACCACCCAGAGCAGCACCTTGCCGGGTAGCTCTTCGCGGAGCGGCAACAGCCGTCGCAGGGCCTCGGCACTGTGGCCGGGGGAGCCCCCGGAGGTCGCGTCCGCGGTGTCGGCCAGCACATAGGGATCCGGCCCCTTGTGCCGAAGCTTCTGCAGGATCTCCGGCCAGGGGGTGAGCCGGCTTCTCCAATGGTGCCGCTGGGCGTACCACTCGCCGGCGAGCTTCTGCAGCTCATCGAGGGGGACGCCTCCTGCGGTGGCGGTGACGACCACGGAGGCGCCGAGTTCGTCGATGTCCATCCAGGGCTGCACCGACAGGATGCAGACGTCGAGGACGTTTTCGTGCTGCCGTTCCAGCTCGCGGGCGCGGGTGAGCAGGTCGCACAGGTGGCCCTCGAAATGAGTGCTATTCGTCGGTGGCATCAGGACGGACACCTTGGCTGCGGCGCGAGTGAAAGGCCCCGAGTGCAGGGCCAAGCGCGCGGCGCGCTCGCCGGTGGCGGTGAAGTCCATGTGGGGGAAGGTGCGGTACGCGGTGACCGCGTCGGCGTGTTGCAGCATGCGGCGGGTGAAGTTGGCGTGTAGGTCGAGGGAGAGCACGACCCGGCCGCGGTAGCCGAGATCGGTGCGCACCTTTTCGAGGAGGTACCCCTCGGGATCGTCCTCGCCGTCGGCGGCTGCGGCCCCGTGCAGGTGGAGGATGAGAACGTCGAACGGCATGGCGGCGGCGACCCGGTCGAGCAGGGTGTCGCTGATCTCGCGAAAGCAGGCGGCGCTCAGGCGTCCGGCGGGAGAGCCGCAGACGGCGGTGAAGCAGGGGGCGGTTTCCCAGCCGGCTGCGGCCAGCACCTTTAGGCTACCGTGCATCTGCGAGTCGGTTCCGGCGGCCCAGGCGTGCACTTGGGCTTCGTCTGCGAGGAAGACGCCCCCTTTCCTGAAAAGGTCGATCTCCGCTAGGGCGGGGGCGAAGGTGTTGCTTTCGAAGATGAACTGGGCGAGGGCGGCTTTCATGGGATGGCTCGGGTAATGGGTTGTAATCCCAGCGGCTTTAACATATCCAATGAGGAGAAGGTGGCCAACCGGAGCCCGGTCTCAGGGTCGCTTGCAGGGCACGGATGCCTGCCGGCATGGGGCTAGGCGATTGCCCGGCCTCCCCTCCAAAGCTACTTTTCCCCAAGCGGTCAGGGACGGTTGCCGAATCGTTCCGCCAGCCCTGGCAAACCGGAACCGCGACATCCTGTAGAAAACACTGCCGACCACGAAAGGAGAAAGCCGTGCTAATTTTCGATGGCGACTACCCGATGGCGCACGGTGCCCTCGGTCTCAACAGGGATCTGACCCTTCCGCTCGACGAGCTGCGCACCGCCGATGCCAACCCCTCCAACATTCCCTTCGGCTGCCTCCCGGAGATGCGCAGAGGAGGGGTGTACTGTGCGCTGATGAAGATCGCGGCGCGGCGAATGCGCAAGGACAGCATCCTGCCGGGGTATCGCGGCAAGGAGGTGGTGTACGCCGCGGGGAAGGGGCAACTCGCCCTGTACCGCGGCCTAGAGAGCACTGAGGAAGCGGTCGTCGTCACCACCGCTGGACAACTGCGCGAGCTCGCGGGGCAGTGGGAGCAGCGGGCAGGGGACTCCCGGCTGCCGGTCGGCTTCCTGATCGGCATGGAGGGGGCCGACCCGATCCTGACGCCGGGGCAGGTAGGGGAGTGGTGGGACGACGGGGTGCGCGTGGTCAGCCTGACGCACTACGGCCGCAGCCGCTACGCCCACGGCACTGGGACCGGGACCGAGGGAGGGCTACTGCCTCCGGGACCGGAGTTGCTGCGGGAGATGGAGGCCTGCGGCATGCTGCTCGACATGACGCACATCGCCGACCGCAGTTTCTGGGAAGCACTCGATCATTACTCCGGCCCGATCTTGGCGAGCCATCAAAACTGCCGCGCCTTGGCCCCGGGAGAGCGCCAGTTCAGCGACGAGCAGATCAGGGCGGTGATCGAGCGGGACGGCGTCGTCGGGGCCTCGATGGACACTTGGATGCTGCGCGAGAAGCAGGATCTCGACTGGGCCCGCACCGCAGATTTCTCGCGGCGGGAGTACTACGCGCGAGAAGAAGTGACCTTGGAGCATATCGCCAACCACGTCGATCACGTCTGCCAGCTAGTTGGCAACTCCCGGCACGCGGGGATCGGCGGCGACACCGACGGCCAAGGGGGGATCGACGGGGCCCCGTTCGAGATCGACAGCGTAGCCGACTACGGGAAGCTCGTCCCAATTCTCGAGCGCCGCGGCTACGGCAGCGAGGACGTCGCCAACGTCATGTACGGGAACTGGCACCGGTTCTACACCTCGTACCTGCCGTAGGGAGCGTATGCAAGGGTCAGGTAAAATTAGCTGCGGGAACGACGAGTGGACAGGAACTGTGGGGGTGGGGAATAACCGTTATTGGGATTTCGTAAACAGCTTCTATTATTTCGGCTTGTAGCACTTGCTCAGGAGGGCCTGTGGCTACTTCGCGGCCCGCTTTCAGCAGCAGGACGCGATCGGCGTATTGAGCTGCTAAATTGAGGTCGTGGAGTACCACGAGTACGCCCACTTGCCGCTCGGCAAAGGCCCGCGCCACGGTTAGGGTGTGGTGTTGGTGGGCCAAGTCTAAGCTGGACGTGGGTTCGTCTAGCAGCAGATAGCGCGGCTTCTCGTCCACCGCTTCCCAGATTTGCGCCAGTACTCGTCCGAGATGCACGCGCTGACCTTCTCCTCCCGACAGCGTTGGATAGAGGCGATCCTCTAGGTGGTCGACGCCGGCCTCTTGCAAGGCTGCTCTCGCAATGGCGTAATCCTGCTGCGTTTCAGGGCCGCGCAGATGGGGGCTTCGGCCCATGAGTGCTACTTCGAGTACGCGGAAGGGAAAACTCAGGCTGGATTGTTGCGGCAAGACCGCGCGGATTTGGGCGCTGGCCTTTTTGTCCCAAGATGCCAGTGCTCGTCCTTCCATCGACACCGTTCCCTTGGTGGGGGACAAATCCCCGCACAATACTTTCAACAGGGTGGATTTGCCAGCGCCATTAGGTCCTAAGACGGCCACCACTTCGCCGGGGCGCATGTGGATAGACACATCTTCCAGCAGGACGTTCCCATCCAAGACTACGTGTATATTGCGGCCTTCAAGCATCAGAATTTTCCCAAGCGCCGTCCGCGCTGCAGCAAGTACATGAAGAAGGGACCGCCGATGATCGCCGTCACAATGCCGATGGGGAGTTCAGCCGGGGCGACCAATGTGCGGGCGATGAGGTCCGCTCCGAGGAGCAGGCTAGCGCCCAAAAGGGCGGCACCAGGGAGCAGAAAGCGGTGGTCTGGTCCCAAGGTGAGGCGCAACAGGTGGGGCACGACTAGACCGACAAAGCCAATAATGCCGGCCACGGCGACCGCTGCTCCCACGGACAAAGCGACTAAGAGGACGACTGAACGCTTGAGGCGCTCGACGTTGCAGCCGAGATGGCCAGCTTCGGCCTCGCCTAGCAGCAGGGCGTTGAGGGGACGGGCGTAGCGCAACACCGCTAGGGTCGCAAGGTCGGTGAACGGCGCAGCCGCAGCCACCGCCGGCCAGGTAGCTCCGCCGAGACTGCCCATGCTCCAGAACGTCAGGCTGCGGAGTTGGGCGTCGTCCGCCACGAAAGTGAATACCCCGGTGATGGCTCCGGCCACGGCGTTGATGGCGATACCGGCCAGCAGCATGGTGGATACGGAGACCGTGCCGTGGACTAGCGACAGGCGATAGACCAGCAAGGTCGTAGCGGCACCGCCGCCAAAAGCGGCGATGGACAGGGCAAAAGGCCCCAGTGCTTGGGTAGCGAAATCCAGCACAGTCGCTCCGAGAACAATGGTCGCCACTGCGGCGACTGCTGCGCCGCTGGAAACGCCGATGAGGCCGGGATCGGCTAGGGGATTGCGAAACAGACCCTGCATGGCAGCACCCGCAACGGCGAGGCCACCGCCGATCAAGATCCCCAGCAGAATGCGCGGCAGGCGAATGCTCAGGACGATGGCCTCGTGGTGAGGTTCAAAAGCGTAGGGCAGGGTCAGGTCCAGCCTTTTACCGAGTATGGCCAGCACTTGGCTGGGGGCCACGGAGACAGCACCCGTTCCTAGGCACACTATGCTCAGTAGTCCCAACAAGACTGTTAGGAGCATCAAACCTAGGGTGCCTTTTTCACCGACTGAAACCTTGGGCAACAAGCGGCGACTGGTTTGGCGCAAGGAAGAGTCAGTCGCTTCAATCGACGTCATTGTTTTCCGTTTTACGTGGGACTTCGTACAAAGCTTCATTCAACGCCAGAGCCGCTTGGCCCAAACGGGGGCCAAATCCCAACAAGAAGAGCCCGTCCATCGACAGAACACGGCCTTGTTGCCCCGCTGGCGTCAGCGCAAGCCCCGGTAATTGCCAAAGCCCTTGGGCACCGCCGATGCTCTCTAGTCCACTGTCCATGAGCAGGATGAGATCGGGCGCTGCGGCTACGGCCGCTTCTGAGGTGAGCGGCTTATATCCGCTATAGCCCCGAACGGCGTTGATGCCACCGGCCAAGCCGATCATGGTATCGGCTGCGGTGTCTTGGCCGGCGACCATCAGCGTGCCTTGGCCGCGGGCGTAGAGAAAGAGAATTTTGGCTTGGGCTGCTGTTTGTGGGATGGAGGATTGTACCTGACTCAGATCCTTTTTGAGAGCTTGGATCAGTGCTGTGCCACGCGCTGGGACGTTCAACGCGGCGGCGATGCGTTCGATCGTGGCGATGGCGTTCTTTACCGTAGGTTCGTGGGGCAGGACGAGTACCGTTACCCCGGCGCTCTCGAGCTGTTGAATGGCTTCGGGAGGTCCCGCTTCGGTAGTAGCGATGATGAGCGTCGGCCTCAGCGAGAGGACGCCCTCGGCCGAGAGGCGGCGGTGATAGGCAACCTTGGGCAACTGGTTGGCTGCCTCGGGGAAGGAGCTGGAGGCGTCCACGCCCACTACGCGCTCGCCGGCCCCCAGAGCGAAGACGATCTCGGTGATGGTCCCGCCGAGGGTGACGATGCGGGAGGAGTCGTCTGGCATCTCCTCGGCGTTGCCTATTGTGCCCAACAGGGCGGTCATTAGTCCTAAGCATGGTAGTATCCATTTCATGGTGATACTCGCGTGAGTGTGGCCAGCGCGGCATTCCAAGCTGCTACGGTCGCTTGGCCTTGCTTGCGCCGGGCAAAGAGTAGGGCAATGGTTTCGCCCTTGCTGTCGAACAATTCCAGACTAAAGACCGCGCCGTCGCGGGTCGGTTTTTGTACGACCCAAGCCGAATCCAAGTGGTCTTCCCGGACGTGTAGGTTGAAGTCGTCGTCTAGGACGTTGAGCCAAGGGCCGGTCGATTTGACGTTGTGAATCGGGCCGGAGTGAATCTGGATGACGCCGGGACTGGCGACGAAAACCATGATGGCGATCTGGTCCCGGGCCGCGATATGCAGCACCTCGTTCAGGCTAGATGAATCCACGCGGCAGGCGAGCGAGTCGTTGACCAAGCGCAGGGCTTGAACTCGCCCGACGTGGAACTCGGCGAGAAGTCGGTGAAAGTCGTGCGTGTCTTCAAGGGCGTTCCAGGCGTCTTCCAGCCCCGCTACGTCAATGGCGTCGTCGGCCTTGTCCGGCACCGCGGGAATGGTCGGACAGACGCACTGCACGGGCGACTGATCGTCGCTGGCGAATTCGTCGATTAGTTGCTGGTAGGCCGCGTGATCGCTCTCGTCAGTCAGGTACACTTTGTGGACTGCGGTGCCGTGCTGATCGAAAAACTGAAAGCCGTGCAGGGTGGTTTTGCGGCCTTCCTGCTCGACGGCAAAGCCGAGGTGCCAGTGTTTCAGGAACAGGCGCAAATCAATGCCTTCATCGAGCACCAAGCCCATCTGGCCGTGTATGTGGACATTGCGGAACACGCCGTGTTTTTCGTGCACTGCGTGGGCGTTGCGCGTGAGGGCCATGACCGGGCCGAGGCTTTCGAGGCGCTGGATGAACTGCGGCCAATCGGCCTGAAGGCGAATCGCGTTTTCGCCGCAGGAAGTGGCCAGCAGTTCGGCTTCGCTCACGCCTAGCTGTTCGGCTGCGTCGCGGATGCGCACCCTCGGGTTATCACGTCGAAAAGTATTCCAGAGTTGCTTGAAATCGCCTCTGACGTCGGGCGCTGTGGTAGTCATGTTATCTCCCTTTAGTTGAGTGTTTTAGTTTGAGTCCCAGATGTGTGCCTTGAGTTGGCCCCAACTCGAAGACTGGATTGCGGTCCCCGGCTCGTCTGTGAGCGGACGCCAGCGGAAGGAGATGAATCCCGATACTGGCGAGCCTTCGACCTCTCGGTAATAGCTGAGAAGTTGCATCTTGTAGAACCCGTCGCCGGTGTCGATGACGTACACGTGATTCCGCGTCGATAGGACGTGGGTGGTGCTGTCGTAGCGGTACCACTCGCCGCTGTCGCTGCTGAAGGCCGAGCCTGATTTGTCGGCGAAGTATCCGAATCCCATGGCCTCGGCGATGTCCTCGAAGGATTGATCGGTCTGATAGGCGGGGAACGCGCCGCCCTGACCAGAGCCGCTGATGCCACCGTTGAGACGGATGATGTAGCCGGAGAAATGGAGATCCCAGTCTGTGGAGGTGCTTGGATCGGCTGGTGTGACCTGTTCTCCCGAACTCAGACTGAAGTACACCTCCTCGCCCCCGCTCACATCTACGGTGGCGCTACGCGCTGCGCCCGTCAGATTCGTGCCGTCGGCGACGACCCAGCGGAAGGTGATGCGGCCGGCGTCCGAGCGGCCGGCCCCTTCTATCGAATCGACGACGAATTTGGCGAACTGGCCGTCGGAGGTACGCAACTCGTAGGCGTGGCCGGGGGCCTCGATGCGATGCGAGGACGAATTGTACGAGTACCACGCGCTAATGGCGTAGGCCGGCCCGTCGGCGATGAAGGCGTCGGCAGTGGGGATGTCCGTCGAGGTTATCGCGTCGAAGGCTGCTTCCGAAACGATGTCCTCGGCCCCGTTAAAATCAAAGCCCCTGACGTTGCCGGGGCCGCTGATGCCGCCGTTGAGCAGGATATTGCTGCGCTTGAAGGCGATGTGCCACTCGGCCGACTCGGCCGCTTCGGCATCGGTGAGCGCGACTACGTCTTGGTCCTCAAAGCTGAAGTAGGTGAAGTCGTGGGGCTCCGTGGTAAAAGCGCCGCCCGCCGTAGCGTCGATCACTGTGAGAAAATCGCCGTTGTCGAGCTGGGTGGTCGATTTGCCAAAGGCCGGTGCGCTCAGTGCCGATAGCAAAGTGATAAAGATGGTAAAGCGAATGCGTTGCATGATGTGTCCCTCCTTGGGATAGTGAATGGTGAAGTCGAATTATTGCTCTCACAACTGCACTCGCAGGCCGCCGCGCACGGCTCGGCCTCTCAGTGAGCGCAGGTCGCCGGGATTATCTAGGTCTCTGCGGTTGTCGAGGAGGTTTTCAATGCCCAGTCGCAGGGCGACGGGCCCCCACAGCGGCTGCTCTGCGTTTACGTCCCACTCTTCTCCAGCCGGCGACCGCAGGGTGCCCTCGGAATCGGCCCACACCGCGCTGTCGCGGCGCAGTTTGATCTCTAGCCGACCCTCCCAAGGCGTCGTCCACTTCGCGCGGACGCGCAGGGCGTGGCGCGGCCGTCCCGGCAGGTCGCGCTGGGCATCTTGATCGCGTGCCCGCAGGTAGGTGTAGCCGCCGTTGACCGCGAGCCGGTCGCCGAGCTGGGCACTCAGGCCGAACTCGATCCCGCGAGTTGTGGCGCGGCCCACGTTGTCGTACGCGTAGATCGCCACCGCGCCGGAACTTTGGGTGGGATCGAACACGGTTTGGATGAGGTTGCGCAGGCGGTTGTGGAAGTAATTGACGCGCAGGTCCAGCACCTCCATCGGCTCAAACTCCGCGCCCACGTTCAGTCCCCAGGTCCGTTCCGGTTTCAGCGAGGGGGAGCCCAACACCTTGTAGCCCAGATTGCTGTGGTCAAAGACGAAGTGGAGTTCCTTTAGGGAAGGGGCGCGGTATCCAGCGCCGTACGAGGCCCGCACCCTCAAGCTCTCAGAAAGTCGCTGGGCAAAGGAAACTTTTGGCGTCAGATGGAACCCGTAACGCGAGTGCCACTGATAGCGGGCACCCCACACGACGCCGGTGTTTTCCGCTACCTGCCAGTCGTCTTGGATGTAGGCCTCCGCAACATCTACGTTCGATGGCGGCACTTCCACCGTGTGTTGTTGTTCGCCTAAAGGCAGGGTGCGTTCGAGCGCGACTTCGAGTTCTTCGCGCGTGTGTTTCAATCCGGCCGTGAGGATATGCGTGCGCCGCAACAGGTGGGTGGTGCGCAGTTGGTACTTCGTCAGCACGTTGTCGGTGGACCGGTCTCGCACTTGGCGGCTGCCGATTAGTTCCTCTCTGCTCAGTTTGTCGAAATAGGTGCGGAAGATGTCGGCATTGGCCGTGCTTCCTTCAGCCCACTGCCACTCGGCCTCGGCCCCGAGGTCCACCCGCTGGACCTGATCGGGATAGCGCCATACGTAGGTTTTGTCGAGCGGGGCGAAGTACTGGCTGGAAACCCCCTCCTCGTTTTGCGAAAGCCAGCGCGCCGAGCCTTGCAGCAACAGGTTGGGCTGCGCTTCCCAGCGCAGTTTCCCTTGCGTGAAGCGCTGAGTGTAGGCGTCGATGTCAGTGTCGGGATCGTCTGGGGAGCGATCGAGGGCTTCGAGCGCCGTTCTGGAAGCGGTGAGGGAGGCGGAAAGGCCAGAGCGCGTCAGGGCCGCTTGGCCTTCGAGCGCGGTCAAGCCCCCGGACCCCAAGCTGAACCGAACGTCGCCGCTTCGTTCCTGCGGGGAGCGGGTGAGGATGTGGACCACGCCGCCCATGGCCTCGCTGCCGTACAGAGCGGAGTGCGGCCCCTTCACCACTTCGATCCGCTCGACGTTGCTGACGGGTAGCTTGTCCAGATCGATCACTCCGCCCGGACCGCCGATTACTCGCTCGCCATCGACTAGGATTAGGATGCGCTTGGGATCGATGCCTTGGATCATGACGCCGGACGGAGATCCGAGGTAGCCATACAGCGAGGAATGCACGTTGAGTCCGGCCACATCTTCGAGCAGGCCCGCGACATTCTCCGCGCTGGACAGTTCGATAGCTTCTCGGGGGACGATTGCCACCGGCACGGTTAGGGCCGCTGCGGACTTAGGTCTGCCGGTTGCCGTGATCAGCGTGGCCGCTTGGAGCAGGGCTTGCGCGTCGAGCGCAAAATCGAGTTGCAGGTTTTGTCCTACGAGCAGTTCTAGCTGTCGGCTCTGGGTGCCGTAGCCGATTCTGCTGACCTCGACCCGATAGCGACCCGGCGGCAGTTCCAGCTCGTAGCGCCCTAGCGAGTCGGTGACGGTGCCCGCCTGGCCGGTGGAGACTGCGACGTTGGCGTTGGCGAGGGGCCGCTCGGCGTCGGCGTCCGCGATGAGGCCCTCGATCTGAGCGGCGCTTAGACCGAGCGGTGTCAGGCAGGTGCCGCTCAGCAGTAATTTCCAGAGCCAATCTTTCTTTATTGCGGATTTTTTGACCGCATGGGCGTCAGTCATTATGTTTTCCACAGAGACAAAAAAAGCTCGGATATGCCCGGGCCGGCGCACACCGGTTCGGATGCATATCGGCGCTGAGTTCTCGACGGGCTATTGGCGAAGTGCTGGCAGGCGCAGCCAATAGCCTCTTTTTATTTTTGCGTTATAGCGTCGTACTAACTCGTTACATCGTTCCTTTTGTAAACCGCAATCACAGCGACTGCAAAAAGGCCACGAGCGCGTCCCGGTCGCTTTGGTCTAGTTGACGCACAAATTCCCGCGCTGCTTCCGCCTCGCCGCCGTGGAACATGACCGCTTCCATCAGCGTGCGCGCCCGTCCATCGTGCAGGTACGCTGGAATGCCGTTGACCGTTGCCGTCAGGCCAATGCCCCACAGCGGCGGCGTGCGCCACTCGCGGCCATCGGCCTCAAAGTCGGGACGGTCGTCGGCCAACTCTTCCCCCATATCGTGCAACAGCAGATCCGTGTAGGGATGGCTGGTCTGGTTGGCCAGGGCCGCGATCTCGTGGGGACCCGTCTGCCCCCAGTCTAAGCTGCCGTGTACATCGACGATGGAGACGTGCGCGTCAATGCCTTCCATATCGGGTTTGGGGCGGTTGTCGGCGCTGTCGCCGCGATAGCCGGAAATACCCAGCACACAGTGCGGAGCGAACTGATAATCGAGGCGTCCGACCCAAGCCATATTGGTCGCCTGAATCGTCTCAAAGCGCTTTTGGTGGCCGCCGACGATCCAGTTTTGCGAGCTGAAACCGGTCGCGTCCAAGCCGTTGACTAGCTGTAGCTGGTAGCGCCAGCTACGGTAGGCCCCGGAGACCTCCACGCCGGTCTCGTGCCAAAGGGCCGGGATGATGGAAGTCTCGGCTTCCGAGCGTTGGGAGCCGAAGAAATCGGCGGGATGGTAGCGATGGCTCAAGTGGCCCACAGCAACGTAGAAATGCCCCAAGCGGACGCGGAAGGCATCGCTGAATTTCCGCTCGACGGCTAGCTCCTCGACGATGACTTCGCCGCCTTTTTCGATTTCCTGCTCGAACTCGCCGAATTCCTCAAACTCCAATTCCAGCGCGGCACCAGCCCCGCCGTGCTCAAATTCCACCTCGGCTTCCAACTCGGTATTTTTGAGCAACTCGACTTCTAGTTCGAGTGCGAGGCGGGTGATGTCGATGATGGCGCGGCTGTCTGGAGGGGAACCGTTGGGACCGCTTTTCTGGTCGGGGCCGTAATCGAAGTAGGAATAGAGCATCTCGCCGTAGCCTTCTAGATGGAAGGACGGCTTTGCGGAGGCATTTGCGCCCTGCACGGATAGGAAAGCGAGAAGGATAAGTGGCTGGAAAATATGGAGATGAGGTTTGTTGGGAGAGTGTCGCATGGGATTCGTAATATCGCTATTACAAATTTTCTGTTAATAAAACTAAAGTTTTCTTATATAATCTTTTGTTCTGTATATCAAACAAAAGTATAGACAGTATTCCTGTCTGTCAAGTAGGGGGCGGTTTGAAACCGCCCCCTACCGCGCCGTATATTTAACAAATTTTGATTGGGAGCACGTATGGGATTTGCAGAAACATTTGCCGACTCGCTAAAAGAAATGCCCCCCGCACCGATGGGGGAATCCCTGCGGCCGCTGTGGCAAGAGGCCCTCGCGCAGATCGAAGCCGAGCACCAAGCCGGGGCCGATGGGCAGACCGTGGCCCGGCGGATCGCCGAGGCTATGGACGCGGTGGTGCTGTCTATCTACCAGAGCGCCATGCCCCAAACGGCTGGCCCCCACGCGCTAGTGGCACTGGGCGGGTATGGCCGCTGCGAAATGGCACCGCACTCTGACGTTGACTTACTATTCCTGTTCGCCAAAAGCCAAGACAAAGTGCCCGCAGTAGTAGCGGGTGTGTTCAATCCGCTGTGGGACTTGGGGTTTGAGGTCGGGCACAGCAGCCGCACGTTGGACGACGTGGTCAGGGCGGTGCGCGAAGATCTGGAATCGCGCACTGCGATGATGGACGGCCGCCTGCTGGCCGGCGACGCCGCGCTTTTTGCCCAGTTCCAACAGCGGCTCTACAAGCGCGTGCCCAAGCGCACGGTCGCCGAGCTGAATCGGCTGCGTCAGCAGCAGCGCGAAGCGCGGCAATCCGTTCAGCTTTTAGAGCCGAATGTCAAGGAGAGCCCTGGGGGTTTGCGCGAGATACAGATGTTTGAATGGGCGCTCAAGGCCAAGGCCAAAGCGCCCGAGTATGGCGATTTGTACGCGCAGCATCTCGATGGCGGCAGCAAGAGCCTCGCCCACAGCCGAGCCTTTCTCTGGCGGGTGCGGCACGCGCTCCACTTTGCCGTGGGCCGCAAGCGCGACGTGCTAGAGCACGATCTCAAGCCGCAGATCGCAGCCGCCTTGGGCTATGAAGACCAAGACCAAGAGTTGGCGGTCGAGTGCTTTATGCGCGAGTACTACCTACATGCACGCACCGTGCACTACCTAGTAGAACGCGCCTTCCAGCAATTGACGCGCAAGCCGCGCAACAGCAGTCGCAGCATGTATCTAGAGCGCGGGGTGGCCGCGATAGAAGGGGAGATCGTCCTCGCCGATGACGAGGCGTACTTTGCCGCCGACCCCCTGCGCCTGCTAAAAATTTTCCTCACGGCCCAGACCAAGAACTTGGAGTTGAGCGATCAGGCGCAGAGCGCGGTGCGCGCCAGTCTGCCGCTGATCAACGACGGTTTCAGACGCTTGCCTGAAGCCCGCGACTTGTTCCTCAGAATACTCAAGCGCAAATACCACACGGCGCGCACCCTCCGGCGCATGCACGACTTGGGCGTTTTGGGCGCGTACTTGCCCGAGTTTGAGCGGCTGACCTGCTTGGTCCAATACGACATTTACCACATCTACACGGTCGATGAGCACACACTGGTCGCGCTGGAAAATTTGGAAGCTCTTGGGCAACAGGAGGGAGCTATGTCGGCGATCCTCGCTCAATGCACGCGCCGCGATCTGCTGTTCTTCGCGGTGCTCTTGCACGATGTGGGCAAGTGGAAGCGCGACGACCACATCGCGCGCGGCATTGAGATGACCGAGGAACTGGGCGAGCGGATGGGGCTGTCTCCAGAAGAGCGGTCCATGCTGCGCTTCCTCGTGGAGCACCACCAAGACATGGTGCTGATCTCTAGGCGGCGCAATCTCGACGACTACGAGATGATCGCCGAGTTTGCCGGACTGTTCGCCAACGCGGAATGGCTGCGCGCGCTCTACCTGGTTTCATACGCCGACCTGTCGGCGGTTGCGCCCGACGCGTGGACCGATTGGCAAGGGGCCTTGCTGTGGGAATTGTACTACAAGACGGCCGAGCAACTGCACTCGGACCGGGAGGCGCTAGAGGCCAAACAGCGCGCACGTCAGAGACTCGACGAGCACCTCGATCACATCGAGGGCCATTGGCCGGCCCAGCGCGTCGTCCAGTTCCAAGAGCACATTGATCAGCTACCCCCTAGCTATTTGGTGGCCTACAACCGCGCGCAGATTAAGGTGCATCTAGAGATGATCGCCCGCCTGAGCCGGGAGCAGCCTTTTGTCTTGGAATTTATCGAGCACGAGGGGCACACTGAGGTCGTCGTCTGCACCCGCGATCAGCGCCAGCTCATGGCCAAGATCTGCGGCGCTTTGGCCGTCAACGACATCAACATCCTCCGCGCGGATGTCAATACCCGCGCCGACGATGTGGTACTCGACATTTTCCAGGTGACCAACATCGACGGCAGTCCGGTGCTGCCCGACTGGAAGAAGGAGCGCATGCGCGAGCGGGTGGCCGAGGTTATTTCGCTGCGGCTCAAGGCTCGCGACTTGATAGCGAAGTACAGCAGCAGTTGGGATCGCCGCCGCCGCCAGCGGCAGTACGACCAGCCGCCGCGCATTGCGTTTGACAATCACATCTCAGCCCGCTACACGGTCGTCGATATCGAAGCCCAAGACACCGTGGGCCTGCTGTACAGAATCGCGTACCTGCTGGACGAGCTGGATCTCGACATCCACCGCGCCATTATCAACACGGTGGCGGCGCGGGCGCAAGATTCCTTCTACATCGTCGATGCCGAGGGACAGAAGATCGCCAGCCACAAGGAACTCGAGCGGATACAGCAGTATTTGCTCGATGGGCTGGCGTCTTAGATCAGGCAAGCAGGAGTGTTCGCTCCCGGCTTTGCCGATCAATCCGGCTCATTGGATCCTATGGCTCGCTGAAGGGCTTGGTAGTTCTCATTCACCTGTTGGAAGTGCGGGTGTTCGTGCCCGGTCTGGCGACGAAAGGTGTCGAAGATTTCCAAAGATCGCCGTATTAGTGGCTCGGCTTCCTCGATGCGGTTGGTGTCTTCCATCAGCAGCATCGCCAGGTTGTTCAAGCGGATCGCCACCATCGGGTGCTGCTTGCCGAAAGCGGCCTCGTCGATCTCCAGTGCCCGCCGTATCAGCGGCTCGGCCTCTCCGAGTCGGTTAGTGCGCTGTAGCAGCGCCGCCAAGTTGTTCAAGCAGACCGCCACGTTCGGGTGGTGCTCGCCGAGTGTGGCTTCGTCAATTTCCAGCGCCCGCCGCATCAGCGGCTCGGCTTCCTCGATGCGGTGAGTGCTCCGTAGCAGCGTCGCCAAGTTGTTCAGATCTCTCCCCACGGTTGGGTGCTGGTGACCGAGTGTGGCTTCGTCGATTTCCAGCGCCCGCCGTATCAGTGGCTCGGCCTCTCCAAGTCGGTTGGTGTGCTGTAGCAGAATCGCCAAGTTGTTCAAGCAGACCGCCACAGTTGGGTGTTGCTCGCCCAAGGCAGCCTTGTTGATTTCCAGCGCCCGTCGCATCAGCGGCTCGGCTTCCTTGATGCGGTTGGTGTCTTTTAGCAGCATCGCTAGGTCGTTCAAACGAGTCCCCACGGTTGGGTGCTGGTGACCGAGTGTGGCTTCGTCGATTTCCAGCGCCCGCCGCATCAGTGGCTCGGCCTCTCCAAGTCGGTTGGTGTGCTGTAGCAGAATCGCCAGCTCATTCGACGCCCTTGCGACAAGCGTCGCATTGGCGAGGGCCGTCGCCTCGGCAAGCGCATGGCGCTGCTGCTCCTCGCACTCCTTCCAGCGTGCGAGTTCCATAAGCACCGCCGCAATTTTCAGGCGCTGTGCGATTCGTACCTCGGAATCGCCTACGCTTTCCAGCGTATCCCGCAGAAAGGCCAGTCTGGTCTCGGAGAACGTACGCAGAGTCAGCTTTTCCCCCATCTCCGCGAGCCGGTAAGCGAATTCCTCGAACTCGCCATTCCGGTGCATCTCCCAAGCCGCGATCATCTCTTCGATTTCGGAAAGATAGTCGGGAGCAGGCGGAGTGCTCGCAACGATGCGGGCAATCGACCGGCTCACGCCGTCTCCCGCTAGGGGCGCGGCTTCCAGCACGTAGCTCACCGTCTGCTCGACATCCCCACGACGGGCGAAGACTCTGGCCATGTCGAACTTCGCGCTCGCTCGCTCCCCTTCGTCGCCGACTTCACTCAGATAGTCGAGGGCCTTTCCCGCGTCGCCACTGCCCTCTTCGAGAAGCTTCGCGCGCAATTGGCGTCTCTTTTCATCGCGGGCCGCGATGCTTGGGTAGAAGAGGTTGAAGAAGTCGAGCAGGAACGGCATGCGCTTGCGTGCGCCACGAGAAAAGTTCATCGCAAGCCAGATGTCGAAGAATCCCTCGCGAATCGTGTAGAGGCGCGAACGCCGGTCTTGCGGGTGCCGGTCGGCGCGGAGGTAGTGGGCATCGGAGAGACGCTTGAGCAGCGACGACGTCTCCTGCTGGCTCATGCGCATTCGCGCGGCAATGGCGGCCGGGGTCTTCTCTTGGTCGCGCATGCTCGCCAGACATTCCAGCAACGCGCGCTGGCCGGGTGGCAGGTCGTTCAACCGTCCTTGATAGAACGGCGAGATCCGGTCGAGCAGCAGGTGGAACTGATCCTGCACGCTGGTGACCGACTCGTGGGCGATCAGCTCGTAGAGCATCATCGTCAGCCGCGGGTTTCCCCCCGTCATGCGATAGAGGGCTTGCAGGCGAGGACGCATGTCGTCCAGCGTTTCGAGAATGTCCGTGCGTTTTTCCCATTCGAGATTTAGGCGGATGACTTCAACCGTGTCCTCGAAGCTCAGGTTCTCTAGGATCTGAACGTCGAAGAAGTCATAGAACGGCTGTCCGATGTCGGTGATTCCGTCGAAATGAAGCGGTGCGGTGGCCAGCAGCAGGCAGCCGTTGTCGGCCATGAGAAATTTGCGCAGGGCGGCAACATCGCTCTGATCGCGGATTTGCCGGGTAAGGACCTCGCCCAGATTTTCGAGCATGAGGAGCAGGGTTCGGCCACTCCTGCGGTTCTCTTCGCGGATTGCGGGCACCAGCGTGTCGGCGACCTTGGCGTCTTCTTCTTCGGTTTCTACCTCAGCGAACAGATCCGTCCACCGCGGTTCGTCTTCGAGGACCTCCTTCAATATCCCGCACATGCCGATCAGGAAGTCGGCGAAGGACAGCGTCCGGTTCGATTCCTCCGGGAACCGGACGATTACAACACTTGCGCTCAGCGTTTCGTCGGACTGAACGGCGTCTTCAATGCACGAGAGCAGGTAAGTCTTACCGATCCCGCGCGGGCCGATGAACAGCAGATGGTTCTTCGACTTCCTGCCCACCGAACCACGCAGGGATTCGATGGCATTGTCGAGCAGGTGTTCACGTGCGACGCTGGTATGGCGCAGGCGCTCCGGGCTGGTCACGCCTGATCGGTACAGGCCGATGTTCGAGGGGGGGGTAGGCTCAGGCATAGTATTTCCTCCACCACGATTTAAGTACACCGCTGGCGAAGTCGTAGACCTCCTCCTCGCCCTCGACGATGTAGAAGTCGTTCTCTAGGTCGAGCAATAGCTGGTTGAACATCTGACTGCGTTCATGCGCTGGGAGTGCGACGCCGAGATCTATCAGCAGGCGTTCCGTCTCCTGCAACAGGGTTACGCGCCGTAGCCCCGAATCGCTCACGCTGATTTGTCCCAGCAAGGCGTAGGCAATCGAACCTTTCGGATCCGCGTAGTACTGCCTGATCCTCGAATGGAAGTGCTGTAGTCGGGTGCGGGCGGCGGAACCGACGATCATCGCGTCGAAGACGGCATCGATATCCGCCGCGACGATCTTGCGTTGCTCTTGCTTCCACAACCGGTAGAGATCTTGGGTCGCCATCTGCATGAAGAAGGGGATGGGACGACCTAGTCGAGCGATGAGCTGTTGCGGAACATCGTCGTCTAAGGGGACATCTCGCCCGCCCAGCATCTCCGTCACGAAGGTCTCGATGTTACCATCGGTGAGCGGAGGTAGGGAAACATCTTCAAGGTCGTTGATGAGATCGACCATCCCGAGGGCGTCGAGCGTGCCGGCCAGATTGACCGAACCGCCGACCAGCCAACGGATCGAGTCTCTTCCCGGTGCCGGATTCTGTCGCTGGGTGCGAAACCAAGCGAGGAACTCGCGCAACAACCCTTCATCGTCGCGGGATAGATTGAGCAGCATGTCGGGAAACTCGTCGATGATGAACAGAATCCGGGCACCGGTCTTGCGAGCTTGGGCAAGAAACGTGTCTCCGTGCTGACGCCAGTTCATGCGCCAGTCAGGATCGCTCTCGCGCAGCCCAAGCTTGAAGCCGCCGACACCGATTTCATCGACCTTTCCGAGCACGCCGCTGATTAGTCCCCAACCTGTGGCAAGTTGGTCGCGCACAAAATCCGGATACGCATCGTGGAATCCATCGAGCAGTACCTGGAAGAAGTCGGCCGGATGGGTCAGGTCCTGAACGTTGATCGCCACCACCGAGAACCCGTTCTCGGGATGGTCGCGCAAGTAGTCCATGACGCTGGTCTTGCCGGTGCGTCGAGGTGCCGTGAGGACCACATGCCCGGTGCGCAGCGTTTGCCACAACTCCACCAGAAACGCTTCGCGGAATCGCAGGTCCACCGGGTCGACGGGAGCGCCGATGTAGAATTCGGGGGTGCTTCTCATTTTAACATCACTTCAGTTGTAAATCATAATTGTTTTATAAAAAATGTAAAACAATATTGATATATGTCAAATAGGTTTTATAAATATGCAGAGACAATCCTGCGTACGGCGGACGCGATACGGGTCTGCGGCTCCTGATCGTGATGTAGTCCGGACGTTTGCCTCACCGCATCAAATAATTATCATTTAAACAACAGGAGCCTCGCTTGACGCTCGATGCGCAAACAATGCCTTTTACCCCAAGCTCATAAAGGAAAACAATGTCAGAGCATCCCAAGCCAACCTGCAAAGTTATTCGCGGCCGAGGAACCTACGAAGGCAAACAGGCTCTCACCTATGTCTCAGGGATCGCCGCCGAGACCACCGGCTCGCAGGGGATTTGCATGCACCTGCTGAACATACCGCCTAAAGAACGAGCCAAGGCCCACCTGCACGAAAACCACGAAACAGCTATTTATGTCATTAGCGGCCAAGCTATAATGTGGTATGGCGAGCGGCTGGAGGAGCATGAAGACATCAACAGCGGCGACTTTATTTACATCCCCGCCGGCGTCCCGCACCTTCCCTACAATCCCAGCGAGACCGAAACCTGCTCTGCTGTGATCGCCCGGACAGATCCCAACGAACAAGAGAGCGTTAAACTCTTACCTGAACTGGACGGGATACACGGCTAGATAGAGGAGTTGGTGTACCCATCACAAGGGAAATAGGCGGTAAACAGCGAACGCAACCTCTTTCTCTACTTCGCTATGCTCAAAGAAGGTCAACTCGTCAAAGCCATTCCCTTGGAAGGGAGACAGGTGCTGTGCCGCTATCCGCGCTGGCAGGACATACCCTCGTACGTCGAAATGTGCCAGATTCTGCACCGCGAGCGGGTGCGGGCCTATCACGCTGATACGGATTTCGCCCTAGGCTGCCAACGCTTGGCCCAGATCATGGTCGAAGTCGAGACAGGTCAGGCCTCCCACCTTTTGCTGGAGGTGGATGGACGCATTATCGGCGAGGGCCGCATGGCTCCCCGCAGCCGGGTCATGGGAGTTTTGGGAATCAAAATTATCGGCGAGTACCAGGGGCGGCGCTTGGGCACGGCGCTGATGGGAATTTTGGAGGAAGAGGCGCGCAAAATGGAGTTGCAGCAGATTTACCTGACTGTATTCGCCAATAACACCCCTGCCCGCCGTTTGTACGAAAAGGCCGGTTACCGGCAAGTGGGGCGCATTGCCGAATGGTTTAGTGAAGAGGACGAAGACGGCGATATTGCACTGGTGGACAAAATAGATATGATGAAACGCCTAGAGCCGGATAGTCGAGAATGAAGACACCTGTGATCATTTCGACGACGCGGCTGGAGGAGCATGTAGACATCATTTTTCTCTATTTGTCGGACGATTCCAATGACGCCTGATGAGCAAAAAGATCCCACTATCAAGGGAATGGTACCTGTCACTGACGCGCTCCTCAATCAGATGGTCCAAGCCATCGTCGCCGAGGTTGATCCCGAGCAGGTGATCCTCTTCGGCTCTCGCGGCCGCGGTGACGCGCGGGAAGATTCGGATGTCGATCTGGTGGTGGTGGAGGCCGAGCCGTTTGGGAAGACGCGGAGCCGACGTTTAGAGGCCGCCCGGGTTTACGAAGCGGTGGCCGGTTTCGACGCTTTGACAGACATCTTGATTTATAGCCGCGACGAGGTCGAGTACTGGCGCGACTCAGTCAACCACGTCTTGGCGCGGGCGTTGCGGGAAGGGAAGGTGCTCTATGAGCGACCTTAAATGTGTGCGTGTGCTGTTGACCGCCGTAGATCGCGACATTGAGATTCTGCAACTCATGCACGATTCCACCGCCCAAAATTTGGACTAGGAACGCCGGGGTATAAGATGGTGAATCAGGAAATCAAGCCCTCGCGAGTGCCTCTATTGATCGCTGCACGCTTTCTTTGGGATGCGCGACATCGAACGGCAGGCAAAGCAGTGTTAAATCGCTGAGGATTTGATAGCGCAGTTTGGTCCTAAAGTCCTGCGTTTGCGGGTAGATCAGCGCCACGGCCGCACAACCGTAGCCCTTGCCGTAAGCGTAAAGCTGGTACAGGTCGCCTTGGTCGATACCATGCTTCGGATGGTCGGCGGCGATGATGCGTTTCCACTTGGCGTCGAGGATGAACGCGACATCCTTGCGGTTTTTCTTCCAGAGCGAAATGTCCGGTTTCATCGTGAACGCGGCTTGACCGTCGATATTGGCGAAGGGCTTTTGCGGGCGTTGTGCAGCCACGCGATAGGTCGTCTGGTGGCGTCGAAAACTGTATGTGACGAAGTCCTCAAACACCTGCTCCATGGGGAACAGCAAGGACAGGTTCTGATGGCGTCCGGCGAAGGTCGTCAACCCATGCCCGAATAGGAACAGGCCCACCCACTGCATCACCGGCCCGTAATGCGGCATGGAACGATCCACTTGGTGCCGCTGCCAGTCTGCGTGCGGATTAGCCGTTTGCGGCACGTCGGCGAATGTCGCCATCAATTGGTGCAACAGTCGGCGGTTTTCTGTGTCTTGCACCTGCGGGGTCAGCTTGGCCATCGCGCTGTGAATGAGCCGGTTGGCGGGCCTGTTGACGCTCAACTCGTCGTGCGCGACGTAGAATCGCGCCTGATTGGTCAGGTTTTCGCGGATTTGCTCGCGGAAGAGGAGGCGTCCTCCGAGGTACGGCAGGTTTTCCTCTACCGAGATGTAGCGTCTAGCAAGACCGCCACGGGCGAGCGCATTCAGGTTGACGAGGAACTGGCGAACGAAGACTTCGAGCATGGGGAATCGCCGCAGGGCGCGAATGTCGCTCTCCCGTAGCGCCTTCTCCCCAAAGCCCCGCCAGCATCGAAGCATGGACAAGAACAGGTGCTTGGTTTTTTCGTGGTGGGGAGCTGGATCGCCCCCGAGATCGATTTTCGGGAGGATCTCGACCACGGTGCCGCGTTTTGTCGTGATGACGCCGACGTAGTTACTCGCCGTCAAGGTGCCGTTGGAATTTTGCTTGAACACACCTTGGAACGCCTTTAGCGCTTCTCGCTCCTGTGCCGTTACAAAATCGAGCGGCTCGTACTCCCTGATAGTGTGGTGCCGGGCATTAGGAGTTACTTGTATCATCTGCGTTGCCAGCATTGTATATCTTTTTGTACTCCTCCAGGTCTGTCCATCCGGAGTCGTCGCCGGGTAGCCGCTCGTAAATCGTTCGATCTTCGTCCACTTGTTCGTTTTCCCGCAACACGCCTGCGGCACTCTGTTCCACAACAAAGCTGTTCCCGCCTAGAACGGCTCGTATTTTGGCCCAATCGTCAAAGAAGTATTCCTGCAACAGCGGGAATATCTTGTTTTGGAAGGCGTACGACAGTTTCTCCATAGTGTCGCGTCGGTTTAAGATCGTCGCATACGGCTTTGTTTATCCACATAACGTGTATTCTGCTGTCCTCGGCGAGGCGATCTTGGTAGTCATTTTTATAGACGATCCCAATGCCGCGTCCTTGCAACTGGCCGGTTTTGACCAGTATTACGTCGCCGGGTCGTGGGGCACTGAGCGGATATTGGCGAGCATCACCTTTCGACTCGTTGTAATCCTCCCATTCTACCCCCTTACAAGGCCCCCCGGTAAAGACCCAATTGTTCGGTTCAAAGTCGAGTTCTGGATCATTATCCTGCCAGAAGTCGCCTCCATTTTCACCCCAAGCATTCGTGCTGACCTGAAAATATTTGTTCCCAATAGGTAGATTCTTCTGCTTCCAGAGACTATAGAGATAGGCGAAAAAGTTGATCTCGTACGGCCCACAACTTGGGAAAATGTCGTGGACTTTCTGTAGCCATTCTCGATAGGATTTCCAACTGAATTCGTCATTCGGTGGTAGATCGACAAAGGTTTTCGTCTTGTCATCGCAGGGAAGGAACTGGGACGAGTTTATAAGGAAGAGCGTCTGCGTCAGTTTCGCTTCACGAACGCCACGGAGTTCGAGTGCATCATCGAAATGTTTGGGATCCACCGAGTCGAGCCCTCGCACGGCACTGCGGAACAAGTTCCAAAGCAACTTTGGATCAGCCTGAACATTGCTGTAATAGAGCAAATTCTGCGGGTTTGCCGTTGGGAATACGAACGCGTCGTCCGAATCGTACTGCTCTTCCGAGTACTGGTGCTTCATGTTGAAAATGTTCTCGACGCTCCGATATACCAGCTTCCTGTTCACCGAGCTTCGGTGTTGTGCGAGGCTATAAAAGAATGAGAACGGATCTATTTTCTTGTCGCCGTAGCGTAGCAAAGGCGGTTCTTTCCCATCGGCCTTCCAGTCTATCCGCTTTGCACGATCAATCAGAAATTCCTCGCCGCCCTCAGCGATCTTGTTTGCAAGCTCCGAGAACCACTCAGTCCAATGGTAGATTTCACGCATATCCTTACTCTTTCAAGATTGGAGTGTCTTTAACTTCTGCCGGTTTCAGGTTCGCAGCGAAGACCGCGCTGTTATACGACGGGCTCCTCCACGAACTCCGGCGTTTCTAATGCGACGAGCACGCCCAATGCGTTGCACACCTTGAGAAACGTCGAAACATTGCAATTAGCCCCATGCTCCAGCTTGGATAGCTGCTGCTGAGTAACTTTCGCTTTTTCCGCGACTTCTCGCTGGGACAAGCCAAGGCGCTGTCGGACCTCAAGTATTTGCATCGAAAGCTGGGCCAACTGCTTTTCTTCTGAAAATAGCTTGCGAAAGCGGTCGTGCTGAAGTTTGCCCTCAAGGTGCCCTTTAAACGTCTTCATCGTAAGCCTCCCTAATCGAGTCGTCATCGTATCGAGCGAAAAAATCAGCTCGGGAGTGCTGTGCACGGCGAATCTCTGGACGCGGGACGCGCTGTGTGTGCTTTGGAAACGCATGTGTCAGCACAATGAAGTTTTGGTAGCAAAAGAAATACAAAATCCTGACCTGTGTCCCCGAAAGCTGGATACGGAGTTCATGGATGCCATCGTCCAAAAGATCCGCATAGGGCCTAGGTAATTGAGGTCCTTGTTCTTCCAATAGGGAAAGCCAGCTCAGGATTTTGGCTTGTTCTCGTTCCTTACGACTGTCGATGAATTCTTGAATAGGACATTCGCTGTTGGCGGTTTCGTAGTAGATAATTTTCCATTGTAAAGGCATGAATTAATCATACATCATTTATGACGTAGAGACAACTTGCGCTGATCAGCGCAAAAAAAGCGACTTGCGCCCGCCTAGTACGCCCGCGTCGTCCGCCCCAACTCCTCGGCCTCAATCCACTTCCGCAACACGGCACCAGAGCGCGCCAGCAGCTCTCGATAAGGCCGTTCCAATGTCTTGTTTTTAGGGTTTTTTCCCGACTGCCGTGGCACCGCGTTGAAGCGCCCACGCACCTCGACGATGTTGCGGCTCGGATTGTGCATGGCGATCGTCACTACGCGGGCACTGTGACCCTCCGCATCGACCTGCATCGACCATACTGACTTGCTGCCCCGCCGGCAGTTGGGCACGTAGGAGGCGACGCAGTGGTTCATTGCCCGTCCTTCAAGCGTGAGATCTCTTTTAGAAGTCAGTTCGTAGATGGTCCAACGCAGCCCTTCTTCTTTGTCGTCCATCCACTCAAAGCCCGCTATGCCCGACGATTCCCAACTCCCGCCGGGCTGGCGGTTATCGCGGGCTAAGCGCTCGTGCCATTCCTCGACTTGGCTCAGGAGCTTGACTGCGCTGCGTCCCTTCATGGTGTAATTGGGGTGCGGCGGCTCGCCTTCCTCGGTGGGGACGTACTTCTGGTGGTTGATATAATCGACGATTGGCCCCACCATGTCCGGGTCGAGCATGGGGTTTTCGACGAGGAAAAGCACTACGGTGCTCCAGAAGGATTCGTCGGCAAAATTGCGACCTAATTCCGTGGCTATTACTGACTGCGCCAGCATCTCGCTGCCCTCCTGTCCCATCACTTGGGCCCAGCGCAGGGCCTCGGTCGCCGTCAGTTCGCTCGGTGCCTCGGTGAAGACGTGTGCCATGCGCTTGGAGAGCACGAGCGGCAGGTCGGCCGTGCGGATGTTCTGCCCGCTGCCCACGTGGACGAACCATCCCTGCTGGCGTTGGGCTTCTGGCTCCCAGCCGCCGAACCACGCTGAATCTAGGCAAGTCGGCACATCGTAGCGGGCCAATAGGAATCGGACTAGCGCGGCGAATTGCCGCCGGGGATTGCGGCTGTCTGGCTTCCACTCAGACGGCGACTGCTGCCATGCTTCGCTGTGCCGCGCCAATGCACCGAGGGCCTCGGCGAAGGTATTGCCCTCCACTCGTCCCAAGCGATGGAGGACTGGCCGCGCGTCGAGCAGATTGGGTGCCCGCTTCTCTACGTGCAGGAGCAAATCCCGTAGCTGCGCCCGCTGGTCGCCGGCCAAGCCGACAAAGGCTCGATGGATTAGGCGCAAGACTTCGGTGCGCAACTCTTCCTCGGCGATGGCTCCGGCCCAGAGTTGGTGAATGATGTCTTTGGTGCGCCGGCTGTGCTTGCGGCCTTTGTGCAGGGCTTGGGTGCTCTGGATCTGCTGGTGGAGCTTGAGTTCCTTGCTGCGCTGGGCGTCGCTTTTGTGGATGGCGTCGCCGAGTCCCTGCTGCCGACACCACGTCTGGTAGGAGGCCACCCCGTCTAGCCCCAGTTGCGCGACGTGTTGCCGCAGGGCTTCTTCGGCTTGGGCGGCTTGTTGGTCGCGTTGGTGCGCGGCGCGTTCTTGCCGCCGCTCTTGCCAAGTCTTGCTCAGAGCCGCGCTAAATCCGTGCTGACGGCACCAGACCTTATAGGATTCAATGGCCTCTAGGCCCAGCGATTCGATATGGGCACCCAACTCGGCATTGGCGCGTGCGGCAGCACCCCGACGGCGGCTCTTTTTGCGCTTAGCCATTTTGCAAAATTCGCGCTAAGTGATCGGCAGGTGCGTTTCCGCCGCTGAGGATACCGACGACCTTTTTGCCGGCCAAGGACTCGCGAATTTTTAGGGCCGCGGCTAGTGATGTGGCTCCGGCTCCTTCGGCCACTAGCTTGGCCTCCCGCGCCAACAGGCCAATGGCCGCGTCGATTTCTTCGTCGGTGACGAGCTCGAAGCGATCGACGAGTTCCCACATCATGTGCGAGGTCATGGCAAAGGGCACGCGCGTGGCTAGTCCCTCGTGCCGCGTGGCCATGGGAGCCTCCACATCGAGCCGCCGCTGTTGCCAAGCCCGGTAGCAGACGGGAGCGCTCTCGCTTTGCACGCCGATGATTTCGACAGATGGGTTTAGGTGGCGGGCGACAAGTGCGATGCCGCAGATGCCGCTGCCGCCGCCTATGGGCACGATCAGTGCTTCTACATCGGGCAGATCTGCAAAAATTTCCAAGCCCATGGTGCCCACGCCGGCGATCAACAACGCCTCGTTGGCCGAGTGCACGTAGCGGCAGCCCGTGCGGCGCGCTTCGCGCTCGACTTCTTCGCGCGCCTCGTCGAAATCGCGGCCAAAGAGGCGGACTTCGGCACCGAGCGCACGCATGGCCGCGACTTTGGCCGGATTGCTGGCGCGCTCCGGTCCGTAGATGATCACTGGCGTGTCAAAGAGCTGGCCGGCGTACGCCAGCGACTGGCCGTGATTGCCGGTGCTCGCGCTGATGACGCCTCGCTGCCGCTCGGCCGGGGACAAGCGCCCGATGAGGTTGACGCCGCCGCGTACCTTAAAGGCCCCTACGGGCTGTAGGTTTTCGCACTTGGCGTGGTAGGAGCAGCCCAGCATTTGCGAGAGCTTATAGCAGTAGATGAGCGGCGTTGGCGCGAGATGTGCGCCGATAAACGCTGCGGCTTCTTCCACTGCCGCGAAAGTAGGTGTGTCCGTCATTGATTGCATCCTTAGAATATTCATCATTTGACGCGAGGGTTCAATCTCGCTATGGTCAACCGGCCCAATTCACCCGAATTGACTTTATAAAATAATGAACGCCGATGTCTGGGGGCTCGTGTTGGCGGCGGCCATCGGCCACGCCTTGTGGAATTTCGCTGCCTACAAGGTCGCTGGCAATGTGGCCGTGCTCTGGCTCTCCTTTGCCTCTGGTATCCTGTTCATAATGCCGCTGTGCGCTTATATCTGGTGGCAGGGTACGCCGTTGATCCTGTCGTGGCCGGCCGGCCTCTGCTTGCTGGCTACGGGCATTTTTCACGGGCTGTACTTTGCCTTGCTGGCGCGGGCGTACGAGCACGGCGAAATTTCGACGGTATATCCGATTGCGCGCGGCTCGGGTGTGGGGCTGACGGCTTTTGTGGCCTATCTCAGCTTGGGCGAGGATATTTCGCTGTTGGGGGCAGGCGGGATTGCCCTAGTGTTCGCGGGGATTTTTTGCGTTGGCGCTCCGGCCCTCAAGCTCCAGGCGCGGGGCTTGCAATTGGCCTTGGGCGTGGGGCTGACGATTGTCTGTTATTCGCTGATCGACAAAATAGGCGTAGGATACGTGCAACCGATTTACTACATCTGCGGCATGTGGATCATCGCCACCCTCATGCGCATGCCCTTTGTGGTGCGCCAATACGGCATGGAACTGCTGACGACGGTTCGCGACTTCTACGGGTATATTGTCTTGATTGGCGCAGGCTCGTTGGCGACCTATTTGCTGATACTGTACGCCTATACTCAAGGGCCGGTCAGCTATATCATTGCCGCGCGCGAGTCGTCGGTGGTAATCGGCGCGCTGCTGGGCTGGATATTCCTCAAGGAACGGCTCACGGCTGTTAAGACCATTGGCATCCTCGCCATTGCCGGGGGTTTGATGCTGCTCAGAGCGAGTTGACATGGAACCGCGCATTTTCCCCATCCATCCGCCGTCTGCCGCTCTGTTCGGCAAAGTGCTGGTCGCGTCTTTTGCTGTGACTACCGTCTTTTTCGGCGTGTTGACCCTCGCGCTCTATGCGGCTATTGACCCGGACGGCCCGGTCGCCCGCGTCGCCGCGCCCGTGGCCTTGGGCTCGTCTTATGCGCTGATGCTGATCATCTTTTTCTCGGTCTTCACTTGGTTTTATTTGACTGCGCGCCGCACGGATTTTGTCTTGCTGGAGGGCCACCTGCTCATCCGCAACAGCGCCCACGGCAAGCACTTCACCTATGACGAGCTGAAGGTGGAAGAGGCCCGCGTCGTCGATTTGTTGGCCGAGCCCCAGTACCGGCCCGGGGGCAAAATTTTTGCCATTAGCGCGTTCTTTTTTCGCGGAGGGGCGTTTTATCTGCACAGCGGGGAGAAGGCGCACGTTTTCTGCACGGGCGCGCCGGGCGCTGTGTATATTCCAACGCACGGTTCCCATGCCCTCTTGCTCGGCCCAGTTGATCCAGCCGTTTTTTTGCACGCCTTGCGAGAAGCGGCACACTAACACCTTGAGAGGAGATTTTCATGGCCTATCACGTATATATTTCAAACTCGGGCAGCAGCTTTTTTTCGCATTTCCTGATGGACGAAGACTCCGGCGCGTTAGCGCCGCAGCCCAATATCGAGTTGGAGGATTCTCCTGGGGCGGTGACTGTGCGCCCAGATGGGAGCCAGATGTTCGTGGCTCTGCGCTCGGCCCAAAAACTGGCTAGCTATGCGGTCGATGGGGAACAGGGGACGCTCTTTAAGCTCGCGGAGACGAGCCTAGAGGAAGGCCCGCCCTATCTGTATTTGGACGACAGTGGTGCCTTTTTGCTGTCGTCGTACTATGGGTCGGGTCAGGTCGGCGTGCACGGCGTGGCCGCGGACGGTGCGATTTCGGCCGAGCCGCTGCAGATGATCCCCACCGCAATACGCGCCCACAGCATCCAGACCGACCGCTCGAACCGCTTTGCCTTTGTGCCGCACACCAACCCGTCCAACGCGATATTTCAGTTTCGCTTTGATGAGCAAACCGGGCGGCTGACGCCCAACGATCCGCCCAAGATAGAGCCGGCTACGCCCGAAGGCCCGCGCCATTTCGCCTTCCATCCGACTCGCGACCTCCTTTATTCGGTCAATGAAAATGGCAGCACGGTGTCGGCTCACCACTTCGACCCGGAGGCTGGGACGCTGTCGTCGTTTCAGGTTATCTCGACTTTGCCAGAGGGATTTAACAACGAAGACAACACCACAGCCGAAATAAAGATCACGCCCGATGGCCAGTTTCTCTACGGGTCCAATCGCGGCCACGATTCCCTAGCCCTTTTCGCCATTGGCGACGATGGGCGGCTGACGGCCAAAGGACGCTATCCCACTGAGGCCACGCCTCGCTTTTTTGAGTTGGACCCGAGTGGTCGCTTTGTCTATTCGGTTGGGCAGGGATCGGGGCGGCTCCGTTCGTACCGCATTAACGCGGCTACGGGTGAGCTGACGCCTCTGGAGCAACACGACGTGGGTGCTAGCCCGCTGTGGATTACTTTTGTCAAACAGGGATAGCAGGAACTGATGTTACGCATCGGTACCGAACCGGTCGATGTAGGGGCGTACCCATGCGACACCGCCTATGCAGCTAGCAGAATCCGACGAGGGCAACCACGAGGGTTGCCCCTACAAGGCGTAACAGCGGATCGTAAGGTTTGAGTAGGGGCGACCGGTCGGTCGCCCCTACCTAGCCGATTCTGACGCACTGCGACATCTCTGACGCACTTTCCCTAATCTATTGTAAAAAATTGAGATAGAAGTTTAATAGAGGCATAGGTGCGTCGAAAGGGAGCAATCAAAACGCGATTCGGCGTTTTGCACGAAGTGCTCCCTTTTCTTTTAACTCTTTTTTTTACAATCAGTTATGGTTTGACAACTCCGTTTTGGCACGGAATTTGCCTATACAAGGTAGGCCGCTGTTGGCCAACCACGGAGGTAATACCACCATGAAAAACAAAGTGCTCTATTCCATCATAGCTCTACTGACGATTATGCTCGCCAGTCAGAGCGAAACGGTGACCGGCTTTTTCCATGCCGACCACGTAGAGGCCAAGGACCGCTCCCCCGCCGAAGCGGTAAAACCCGTCCCCGCCGATACCCGCAAGCCCGTAGCCGTAATGCAGGTGAATGAGGGGCCACTGGTGCGCCAAGTCGTCTCGCACGGATACGTCAGTGCCGCGAGGACGGCTGAAATTATGGCCCAAGTCTCGGCTAGGATCCATCGGCTGTTTGTACAGGAAGGCGACTGGGTGGAACAAGGCAATACCGTAGTAGCGTTAGAGGACGACTTGCTCAGGATAGCCCAGCAACAGGCGCAAGAGGAACTGGACAAGGCCCTCGCCCAATACGCCAATATCGCCTTCTTCGCCAGCGACCGCGGCAACAGAAAACAGGTACTCAACCGGCTGGGCGTTGATTCGACTAATGCCGACGATGTCGAAGCATTCAGACTCATTTTTAGCAAGTCGAGAAAGGAACTGGCCGCGGACCAAGTCGGGCTCGACGAAGCTAGGCTGAAACTCAAAAGGGCGCAGCTCGAACTTGAGCACGCGATCATAGGGGCACCATTCGCTGGATATGTGTCGGAAGTAGTGGTTGACAGAAGCGACTTCGTCAACAAGGGCGATGTTGTGGCGCGGGTCGTGTCGCTGGATCGGCTCCGCCTCGAAATGGATGTGTTGGAGACCGAGATCAGGCATATACGGCTAGGCGCGAGGGCTGAGATAGAGTTAGCTGCGCTGCCTATGAAAACGGTGAGCGGGCGCGTCGTAGCGGTGAACCCAACTATAGATGCGGAACGTAGAACGTGCAGAGTCCTAATAGAGATCGAAAACCCGGACCGGGCCGTGCGACCCGGCATGTTCGCCGATGTGCGCGTCGAGGCCGCCCGCTACGAAGATAGGCTGCTGGTGCCGCGGGAAGCTCTACTCACTCGCAACGACAGGAAGGTGGTGTTTGCATACGAAGGGGGGCGGGCGAAATGGTGCTACGTCGAAACCGGCGAAGAAACTAACGAGATGGTGGAAGTGCGGGAGGGCCTAACCGCTGGAGATACCCTGATTACGGCTGGGCACTTCAATTTGTCCCACAACGCGCAAGTTATCGTCGTCAATGAGGAACTCTAATGCCTGCCGATCTCACCGCCGCGGCCGTGCGGCGTCCGGTAACAACGGTTGTTGTTTACGCCGCCGCCATCCTGTTGGGACTCTATTCCTTCTATCAAATGGGAGTGGATTTTCTGCCGGACGTCGAAGTTCAGAAACTGGCGGTGAAGACCGAGTGTCCGGGTGTGGCTGCCATCGACATTGAAGAGGAGGTCACGCAAACGATAGAAGCCGCGCTAAGCGGCCTCTACAACATTAGGAATATGCGCTCGGTATCGCGGGACGACATCTCGATGATATACTTGGAGTTCAGTTGGGATGCCGACATGGACCTGACCTTCATCAAAGTCCGCAACAAGCTCGATAGAATCCAACAACTGCTGCCTGATTTCGCCGCTAGGCCGACAATCCTGCGATTCGATCCGTCATCGTCGCCGTTTATGATGCTCGCGGTCACCGGGGATCGCATAGAGCGCCCGGTTTCGGATGAGGACTATCGGGCGGCCTTGGTCGAACTCAAGGACGTCGCCGAAGCGGTAGTAAAACCCCGACTGGAACAGATCCAAGGCGTGGCGCAAGCCTTGGTCGCCGGTGGACTAGAAAAGGAAGTCCAAGTCGAGATAGACCGCCGCAAATGCCTTGCCTATGGTGTGGAGTTCGCCGATGTCGAGGCGGCCTTGACGCGGTTTAATGCCAATTCTGCGGGAGGGACCATTCGCGAAGGGAACTTGGTTTACCCGCTGAGGATAGAAGGCCGCTACCGGGACATTGAGGACATAAGAAAAGTGCCGGTCAAACGCATCGATAACGCGACGGTTTTCCTCGAGGATATTGCTACTGCAAAGTACGGGTTTAAAGAGCCGACCGGCTACAACCGGCTCAACGGCCAGGATACGATCACCTTGTATCTGTACAAGAAGTCCGGGGATAATACGGTAAAGACTGCTCGGAAAGTAGAATCAGTGCTGGCGGCCCTAACACTTGAATTCCCCGATTTCAGGGTGATTCCGATTTTCGACGAATCGGAATTTATTCAAGAGGCCGTGGACAATGTCCTCTCCTCCCTGTACTGGGGAGGTTTTTTCGCGGTACTCGTCCTATTTCTGTTCATCCGCGACTGGAAGAGTCCACTAATAGTGGGGCTGGCGGTGCCCCTATCTATTGTCATCACCTTTGCGGTGATGTACAGCATTGGCATCCATTTCAACGTGGTTTCCCTCGGTGGGCTGGCCTTGGGCATTGGCATCTTGGTCGATAATGCCATCATCGTCCTCGACAATGTGCAGCGGTTTAGGAAACAGGGTTTTTCGCGGGTGGAAGCGGCCGTTGAGGGCACTAGGGAGGTCAGTCTGCCGATTGCCGCCTCGACATTCACTACGGTGTCCGTCTTCTTGCCACTGGTGTACATCGAGGGGCTAGCTGGGGCCTTGTACTTCGACCAAGCCATCACGGTTGTAGCGTCGCTGACTCTATCCCTACTCGTGTCGATCACCTTGGTCTCCATGTTGCTGTCGCGCGGCGATGCAAGGGGCCGGCTATCGCGCCTGTGGGTGCTTTCCAAACTCGGCGACCGCGCCGATGCGCTGGGCGAGGGCGCGATGCGGCGCTACGAAAGGCTACTGGCGGTCTGCCTACAAAACAAGACGGCGACGCTAGTCGCGATTGTGGTCGCGGCCGGGCTAGGTCTGTCCCTGCTGTCAGCGGTTGACCGGGAGTTGATGCCCACGGTTGACAGAAAGCGGCTGGTGCTCGAAGTGGAATTCCCAGCGTCGTCCCTACTGCTGCGGACCTTGGCCGAGGTCGCCGAGATTGAACAGCTCTTGGGAGCGGACCCAGCGATCCAAACGGTCTATTCATCGGTGGGAATAACGGATATCGATTTTGATCAGTCGCACCGACCGGGGGCCAACAAGGCCGTGATTGAAGTGAAAATTGCCCAGGAGGCCGACACCGATGCCGTCGCGGCGAGGCTGGAAGCCTTGGGCCGCACAGCCACTGGATACGAGCTGAGCGTGCGGCAGCCGCCGTCCTTTCTCGAGCATTTCTTCCCGCCAGAGACCAGCGATTTCGATGTGCGCCTAAACGGCGAGGACTGGGGGGAACTGGCCGCGGTGAGTAAGGCCATTGTGGCACTGATGGAGGACATGCCGCGTTTTGCCCACGTCCGTTGGAGCCTCGCCGAGGGGGCCGGTGGGTACGAAGTGTCTATTGATCACGGCAAGGCCGCCCTGTACGGCATTGATGCGGCAAAACTCGCCGACTTTCTCAGCCGCGAGGTGCAGGGCAGCCAGCCGACCCAATTGGCTGATTATTCCCGCGAGGTCGATGTCAAGTTGGTTGTGAGGCGGGAAGAAGCTCTTGGGCTGGAAACGCTAAAGCGGTTGAGCTATCCCATTCGCCGGGAGGAGCAAACCGTGTACGTGCCGGTTGAGCAGTTGGTTTCTATTTCGCCCTATGCCGGCTATGCCGCGCTGCACCGGAAAAACCAGAGCCGGACCGTGGAAGTTGGTGCCGAGCTTGTGAAAGGGGATGCGACCGAGGCCAAGCGGCAATTGGAGGCCGCAGCGAGCAGGGTAGAAAAACCCCAAGACATTTGGCTGGAGATTGGGGCCGTTGACGAGGAGATGCAGGAAATGTTAGACGACTTGTCGCTGACGCTGATAGTTTCCTTTTGCTTGGTGTTTGCCATCCTCGCCGCAAAGTTTGAATCGCTCAAAATTCCGTTCGTGGTCATTTCGGTCGTGCCGCTGGCGCTTGTCTGCGTGGTTGCGACGCTTTATGCGACGGGTCAGACGCTCAATTTTATGTCGGCGATGGGGGCCGTGGTGCTCGTCGGCATTGTGGTCAACGATTCTATCGTCAAGGTGGATTTTATCCGCAACCGCCACCTCGCCGGGGCCGACCTGAGTGCTGCCATCGCCGAAGCCGGCCGCAAGCGGCTGCGCCCCATAGCCATGACCACGGTGACGACGGTGTTGGGCTTGCTGCCGCTGGCACTTTCCACGGGTCAGGGCGCGGAGTTACACCAGCCGATGGCTTGGGTCATCATTGGCGGGCTGACGTTGGCGACTGGGCTGACGCTGATTGTGGTCCCGGTGATTTACTCATTGGTGTGTGGTCGGGTGCGGGCGTAGTATAGCCATCCTACATCATTCATGCGATAATCCGCAGATGGACGCAGATGGGCGCAGATGTGCTCCACGCCAAACGCCGCAAGGCACTGGTCCTGTCCGACGCTGTTTTTAACCGGAAAAACGCCTCCAGTCTGCTCATGATGATCACCAGCGCCGCCCGCAGTGCTTGGCACTTAGATGTGTCCCTTGAGCAGTGGAGCCAAGCCGGCTTGCGCAAACCCTGTCTCGCCCGGATGAAGCTGTTCACGTTGGATAACGGACTCATCCTCGGTAGGGTGGGGAGCTTGACAGCCGAAGACCAGCAGCGGGTAACGCAGGCACTGCGAGCGGCACTGCCCGTCTGACCTAAAATTCCCGCCCGTCGCTTGTAGCATCGGCACTATGCGTTCCTCCTAGCGCACTGCGTCTTTTTTGACGCACCTCGCTCTAACCCATTGTAAAATAGTTAGATAAAAATAAAATAGAGCATCAAGTGCGTCGAAAAGGTGCAATTAAAGCGCGATGCGGCGTCTGGTGGCAACTAGCCCATCCTTCTGTAACTCTTTGTATAACAGTCAGTTGTGATTTTTTAGATCGGCTTGGCACGGAATCTGCTATACTAGCGGGTGAAACGGTTATCGCCCCACTCACAAGAGGAGGTACACCATGAATCCCCTAGTCGAGATTAGATACCGGCAGCTCGACCAGCAGCCCCGGTGGGCATAGTCCAAGTTTTCACTGCTCAGGACAAAGCCTGCTATGCATGCGATACGCTGGACCCTCAACCATCCCGTCGCGGTGTTCACTGCGGCCGCTACCCTCGGCATACTGGCGGCTGCGAGCTTCGCGGTCATCTCGGTCGAGCTGTCGCCGCCGAGCCAACTGCCCGAGTTGCGCCTCAGTGTGCAATGGCCTGGGGCCTCGGCGTTTACCGTAGAGTCGGAGATAACGCGGCCGCTGGAGTCGTTGGTGCAGCAGTTGGACCACGTCACCAGCATTCGCTCGCAGACTCGGGAAGGACACGCCGAACTCGTGGTGCAATTCGACACCAAGGCGAATATCGGCCTGCTGGAAGTAGAATTGAACGAACGAATCCACCCGCTCTACGAGACCATGCCCGCAGGCGTCTTATGGCCGATGATTCAGCGCTCGGTGCCGGAGGAATTGGCGGACTTGGCCGGTTTCCTCAGTTACCGCTTGTACGGCGACCGGAGGCCGGGCGCGTTGCGGGAATACGCGGAAACCCGCATCCAAAAAGCCTTGCTCGCAGTCTCCGGCATCAAAGACGTGCAGTTGGCGGGCGGCAAGCCGCTCGAACTGGTGATCGAGATAGACTGGAACGCCGCGGCCAGCGCCGGGCTTTCCAGTGAGGATATAGCGGCATTGCAGCAGCAGTTGAGCGGCGGCAAATCGAGCTTGGGAACGCTGCGAGATGCTGGCACGGCGAAAAAGGTGCGCTTTGACGGGGGCTATGACAATTTGGAATCGCTCAAGCGGATGCCCATTGGCGAGGCCGCGGTCCGCTTGGGGGATATTGCGCGGATCTATTGGGACGCGCCCGACGACTTTAGCCGCATCCGCATCAACGGGAAAAACTCCGTATTGATCACCATAGAGAAGTATCCAGGAGTGGATCTGCTCGAAACGTCCGCTGCGGTCAAGGCTGCCATGGCGAGTGCCATGCAGGACGCGCCGCCGGGTATCGGTTTGGTCAAGGAACTGGACAAGGGCGAGGATTTGAAAAAGGAGTTGGCCAAGATCGGCAACCGCTCCTTTTTGGCGGTGCTGTTCATTGCCGCCATCGTCGTCTTCATGTACAAGAGAGTGTCGGCGACCCTGCTTATATGGGGCACCATCCTGCTGGTACTGGCCTATACTGTGGGCTTGCTCCACCTCGCCGGTATGACCCTGAATGTGTTGACCTTGGCCGGCTTGACCGTGGGCTACGGCCTGAGTGTCGATAATTCGGTCGTGGTGTACGACAGCGTCCAGCGCCACCTAACAACAGGTGGCGGCTCGGCCCAGCAGCGCATCCTCGCTGGGGTCGCCGGAGTGCTGAGGCCGCTGTTGGCCTCCAACCTGACGACCGTCGGCGCCTTGCTCCCGGTCTTTTTCCTGTCGCAAACCCTGCAACTCTATTTCAAGCCCGTGGCCTTGGCACTCGGGGCCACCGTGCTGTTTTCCTTCCTCGTCTCCTGCCTGCTGCTGCCGTCCCTGATGCTGGTGTTGGACCGGCGGCGAGAAAGCGAGGCTTAGATGTCTAAAACATATATTGCTTTGCTCGGCTTCTGCTGTAAGCATCGCCGGATCATGCTGGCGCTGCTGGTGTTGTTGTGGGGCGTGCCGGTCTGGTTGCTGCCCGACTCCATTGGCGAGGACGGCGCAGTGGCTCGTGCGTACGAGGAGTGGTGGATGGACCCGCAGTTCGACGAGGAAACCAAACCGCTGCTGTTCAAGGTGCTGGGCGGGGCCTCGTATCTGTTTTTTCAAAAGGTCCACAAGGGAGAAGTTTTTGGCCGGAATGAAGAGCAGAGTCTGCGGATCGTTTTTACTATGCCGAGCAACGTGCCGATCCAGAAGATGGAGGAACTATGTTTCGGGTTTGAAGCGGCGCTGGCCCCGTACATGGAGCAAATAGAAAAAGTGGCGGTCAACTACTCGTCGAAGTCGGCGCTGATGGAGATCGTAATCGCCGAGGAGGCCGACCGGCTCACGTTCCCCCAAAAGGTGTACGCGGCGCTAGCCAGACACGCGGCCAATGTCGGTGGGGTGGGGATTTCGGTGAGCGGGTTTGGCCTTCAGCATCACCAGTCGCTGTTGAGCGACTTTGCCCAGTTTTCGCTTAAAGCCACCGGCAGCGACTATCTCAAGCTGCGGGAGATATCCGAACAGTTCGCCGACAAACTCGCCCAGAACAGGCGCATCCGCGATGTGGATATAGACGCGGTGGCCCGCTACAGCACTGACGAGCCGTACGAGATGATCGGTCGCTTGGACGCCGACGCGATCAGCGCGTACGGACTGGACATCGACCGCGTCGCCGAGGCGTTGCGGCAGCAGACGACCGCGGTGTCGCGGAAAAGCCTGTGGGTGGCCGGCGAGTTGCAGGACGTGGCGATCAAGTTTCGCGGGGCCGATGTCGCCGCTAGCGACGAAGTAAAGGGGGTGGAGCTCGGCGACCACGTGCGGCTCGGCGACTTGATCCGGCTCGAAAAAAGCAGGATACAGCCGGAAATCGTGCGCGAAGACCAGACGTATATGCGCCGGATAAACCTCAATTACTTGGGGTCGCGTGAGCACGGGGAAAAACTCATTGACCTGCTCATTGATCGGACCGAGTTCCCCTATGGTTTCAGCATCGCCCGCCAAGCGTCCTATTGGTATTTAGAAGAGGACAACAGAAAGGAACTCATGGCCATCTTGGGTGTGGCCGTGCTGGTCGTGTGGATGATTGCCGCTTGCCTCTTTGAGTCTTGGAGCAAGCCTTTCTTGGTGCTGTTAGCGGTTCCCATGGCGCTGATTGGCCTGTTTGATGCGTTCTACTTTTTAGGGGCCAGCTTTGACACCGGCGGCTATATCGCGGTGCTCTTTTTGGCTGGCATAGCGGTCAACAACGCCTTTCTCATGCTGTACCAGATGGACGAGAAGGCCAAAGCGGCGGCTGGCGACCTTGAGGCCGAGGTATTCGCCGCTGCGGCCCACCGCCTCAAGCCGATTGCCATTACCACCTTGACCACGCTGGCCGGGCTGCTGCCCATCGTATTGTTCGAGGATACCGAGAGCATCTGGTATCCGCTGGCCGTGGGCGTGACCGGCGGGTTGGTGGCGTCGGCGGTTTTGTTGCCGATCTACTTACCTATGCTGTACTTGGGCCTGCATAGAAAGCGTTCTTAGGCATCGCGTAGGTAGCCGTGCATCAGCCGCTTGACCGTTTGATTGGGAATGCCCAACTGGGGTATTTCACGCTCCACGGCGCGAATGCCGAGCAGGCCGAAGTAATACAGCAGCGACAGGAAGTTTTCGGGCTGATCCAGCCTCTCTAGGGGAAGGATGGTTTGAATGTTGCTTTCGGCCACCTGCTCGTCGATGATGTGTCGGAGCAGGTCGAAGTTGCCGTTGAGTTGGCGATTGGCCGTCAGCAGGTGGAGCCACCTGCTGTAATCGCTGGGCATGTTGGGGGCAATCAAATCGTCTGGTATGGGTTGATTCGGCAGAGAAGCCTTCAAGTAGTAGAGGACCATGTCGGTGCTGTAGAGATCGTTCTCGGCGTCCTTGGCGAACCGATAGCCGTTGTACCATTCCCGCATCACTTCCAGCGCAGCTTCGACATCTTGATTGAACACCCCATAGTCGCGGTACATTTCCAGCAGGCCCCGCACCTCCTCCTCGGTGAAGCCGAGCATGTCGTTGAACTCGGGTTCCAAGCTGATGTTGCGGCCGATGTTGAAGCCGCTGGTTACGTCGTCCATGGCAATCGGCAATACCCCGGTGATGAATAGCCGCTCGATCCCGCCATAGCTTTGCCCGGCTCCCACTTTGAGCATGGCAAAGAAATTGCGATAGAGGTCGCCGCCGTGGGCGAAGGACTGAGACGGCTCGCCGCAAGGTGCCAGCACCGTATTGGCAACGTTGTCGTATTCGTCGATGAGCACATACAGCGCAATGCCGTGATCGTCAGCGTAGAGAAATAATTCGTTGAGCTTGGCGTCTATGGAGGGCCGGGAGAGAATGCGTTGAATTTTCTTTTCGGGAAACAGATCCTGATTGCGCTCTAGTGTACGCCGGACCACCGAATGACAGTATGTCTCAAAGCGTTCCCGCAGGGTTTCCAAGGTGGCATCGAACGCCGAAAAGTCAAAGCGCAACACGACGTAGCGATGGCGGTTTTCGGTCGGCTGCCGCCCCAAGTCGGTGCCGCCGAAGATAGCCTCGAATTCGTCGGCGCGGGTGCGGTCATAGTAATTTTCCAGCAGGGACACCCAGCAGGACTTGCCAAAGCGACACGGGCGAATCAGAAAGACGTAGCGTTCTTCTTCCAGCGCGTGGACGAAACGGGTTTTATCAACGTAGAGGCGGTTTTCCAAGCGGATGGCGCGGAAATCGGCCCAGCCATAGGGGATGCGGGGGTACGATGCGGACATGGCGACTCCTACGAATAAGTTGACGGACCTGAGCGTAACGATTGAGTGGAACCAGCGCAACGTGCTCACGACTAACCGCCGCGGTGAGTGCGTTTTTAACGCACTGCGACTTTTATGACGCACTTACCGTAACCCATTGTAAAGACGTGAGATAGAACTAAAAATCGACTTAGATGCGTCAAAGGGGTGCAACAGAAGGGCGATTCGGCGATTAGTATGAAGTGCGCCAATTTATTGTAACTCTCTGTACGACAGTCAGTTATGATTTTTTGGATCAGTCTGGCACGAAATATGCTTAGGAAAAAGTAAGCCGTTGTTGGCCGTCTGTAAGGAGCATAAGAAAAGAGGCTGATATGGACACCGCGATAAAACTCGAAACCCAAGTCAAGCAGGTTATCGCCCAAGCCCTTGAGCTGGCGATCGAACCAGAAGAGATTCCGGACGACGAGCTGCTTTTGGGGGGTGGTATGGGTGCTGATTCGATAATCATGCTCCAACTCGTCATGGCCTTGGAAACGCACTTTGCCATTGATGTGGAAGACGAGGAACTGCGAGCCGAACGGTTCGTATCGGCGCGGTCTATCACTGAATTCGTGCGCAGCAAAATACCGGCGGTAGGGGTTTGATAAAGGGCTAGCGAGACTACCGGAGAAAGGGGGTTGGCTCTGATGAAGCGAATTGTTGGCAAGGCATTGCTAGTGGTGGTGCTCGGCGTCTTCAGCGGCGCGTTGCACAGCTTGGCCGTGGATGATGTCCAAGGGCCCGAAAAGGGTGTGCAGGTGATTGATCTAGCGATGGCCAAACGGCTCTTTGACCAAAAGGCGGCTGTTTTCGTGGACGCTCGGTCTTCTTGGCCCTACCAGTTGGGGCATGTGCCCGGTGCGCTCAATGTCCCGCCGTCTGGAATCCCCGCAGCCTTTGATGCGGAATTGGCCGACTTACCCAAGGATACTGTGCTGGTCGTTTACTGTTCGGGGGCGACGTGTAACTTGGGCCGCAAACTGGCGCAGAAGCTCGCTGAGGAAATGGGTTTCACCCGGATCTATGTCTTTGAGGGCGGATTTCCCCAATGGGAAGAGGCGGGTTATCCGGTGGAATCGGAGGGACCTTTCTAATGGATAAACTGGCTCTGGCGATCCGCTTGGTATTGGGCGGGGTCTTCGTTTGGGCGGGGGCCGCCAAGCTCGTGCAGACATCGTCTTTCGTTGAGACGGTCGCGGCCTTTGACATCCTCCCTGTGGATTGGGTCGCGCCGTTTGCACTGTCGGTTGTCTGGATTGAACTGATCGCTGGCGGCCTCCTGCTGTTGGACATTTGGCCGCGCAGTAATGCCTTGGTTGTCTTGGGGCTGTTAGTGATGTTCAGCGCGGCGCTCGGTATCAATATGTATCGCGGCAATGATGTGGCCTGCGGTTGTTTTGGTGGGGACGGGGAAACTGCGCTAGCTTGGGCTTTGTTGCGCGATGTGTTTTTGGCTGGGGGAGCCGCCTTGCTGTTGGCACAGAAGGAGTGAGAGAATTAATATGAAAAGAAAAATACTTGCAGTTGAACTCAATCCACCAATAAAGGGCTTTACCGTATTCTCTTTGTCGATATTGGCAACAAATGAGTTGTACTTACCTTGGTTTTACAGCCAACATATCCAGCTTTATTTTGCTAAAACGCAGATTCAAAAAGGAGTTCCCAAAATCGATTTTTATCGACCTCCTAATAACAGGCTTTTGCCGTCGCCATTACTGGAAACGCGCTGGTTGGATCGCGATTTAATTTCCATTGTAAATGAAGATATTATGCAGTTCGTCGTTAAATATATAGATAGGGACTACTATGTCCAGCTATATTTGAATGAGTTTTATATGCCTGATCGGTTGAATTATAATATCCAAAAAAATATACATGAAACATTAATACATGGCTACGATTTACACGACGAAACGTTTGATATTATTGGATATAATAAAATGGGCCAATATGTTTCCTCTAAATTGAAGTTTGCCGATTTTAAGAAGGCATATACAAAAATCGACTATTCGGATTTTAAGGAGGCATATTCAAAAATTAAATACTCGCCTAATCACATGGCCAAAATAGGTCTATTAAAATATGACAATAATAGATATTATGAGTTTGATATAAATCTTGTCTCAGAGCAAATCCGAGATTATATCGAGTCGAATAATACCTCCGAAAAATTTCGCATGTTAGATACGCCAGAAGATGGTATATATGGCATAGAAACATATTGCTATCTTATTCATTGTTTATTAGAGCAAAGGAATAACTTTGATATTCGGCTTCTCCATATATTATGGGAACATAAAAAATGTATGTTGAATAGGCTGATATACATGGAGAACAAAGGTTATCTTGACCCATCTGATAATTTGTCAGTCGCTTATAATAAAATAGAAAGAGAAGTTGCGAACTTGCGCTTGGTAATGCTCAGGGTTGTATTGGGCTCGAAAAAAGAAATAGACACATCACCTATAAAGTATGTAAAAACGAAATTGGAGAAATTAGCTGATGAAGAAAAGAGGATATTAGTGAGAGTCCTCTTGCAGTGTGAACCTCCGTAGGTATTATAGAAGAAACCTCAACGCTAGAGCAACAGCACTCATCGTACCTCTCGACCAGTTTCGTTGAGTTCGGAAATCTCCTCGACGCAGCATAAGCCTTGCTACCATCGGTGACTACGCGCTTGCCATGTAGTGCCTTGGACGGCCCAGTATGCGGCGCAGCAGGCCGATCTCCGCCCTATCCTCTCGTTTGGACGCGCCCTTCCTGACCGATCTCCGCCATCGGCAGCGAAAGCCCGAGCCACAGGCCCCTGGCGTCCACTGGGGCCGTTCTAATACTCTGTCGTAGTCTGGTGCCGTACCCAGTGGGTTGAACCGGATGCGCCCTCTCTAAAAAAAGGCCGGTCAATTATAGCGCACTGCGTCCCTTTTGACGCATTTGCTCTAAGCTATTGTAAAGACTTGAGATAGGAGTAAAATAGAGGATCAAGTGCGTCGAAAGGGTGCGATGAAAGCGCGATACGGCGGTTGCTATGAAGTGCCTCTATTTCTCGTAACTCTTTTTTTAACAGTCAGTTATAATTTTTTAGACCGACTTGGCACGGAATTTGCTTTATAGCAGGTGAGCACGAAAGTAAGCCGTTGTTGGTCTTGAATGCTAAGACGCAAAAGCCAACGGCAGGCTTTCCATTCACCCCCTAAGAGGAGGGAACCATGAACCGCTTTTATCAACGTCCGCTCTCGCCTGCTTGGACAACGGCTCGCGCTCGTGCCGCGCTGGTAAAGCCACTGTCAATGTCGAGAAGGCCAGCAGCCATGCCCCTGCACAAACCCGTGATCTACGACCCGGCCATCGAAGCCTTGCAGGCGTCTTCAGTTCCTTTTCGCGCCATGCCAGCATCTTTACTGGCACTACGTAGGGCTATCCATCGAGAAGCCCTTTCGCGACGCCCTTGGCGTCACCATTTGGTTCAATAGAACCGGCATTTAACCACCGAGGAGTATAGCCATGATCGCTCTGCACAAACCCCAACGCGCCACCTATGGCCAAGCCGTCGAGGCCCAGATGGAGTTCGCCACCACCAAATGCGTAGCCAATCCTCCTTCTGCTCACTGCTACGGGACAGGCCCCCTCTGCTGCTGCTGCTAGTTAGCAAACTTGGTTCGATAGAACCGCTGAGAGTAGTTGGATAGACAGTCAAGCCATTGACGGGCAAGTGGACCGGGGTCGAAGTGCTCCCCGGTCCACTTCACCAACCATTCACAAGGAAAATGTTATGAAAAATCGGATACAGTGCATCGCAAGCACCGGTGCTATGGTGCTTTTAGCCAGTTGCGGCGACGACCAGCCTGCTGGTCGGATAGAAATAACCACGCCAGCGGCCGATCTTACGTTTGACGAGGCATTCATCAAGGAGCAGGAAATCCATTTGCAAATGCCTGAGAATGTCGTTTTAGGCGGAATTGGCTATGTCCTAGTTGATGCCAAGGGCCACCTCATCGTTTTGGATCATATCCAGAACACGATTTTTCAGATCGACGCCAAGGGACATTACCTGCGGCAAATTGGAGCGCGAGGCGGGGCCGAGGGTGAGTACTTAAGTATCATGGACCCACGGTTAACCCCTAACGGGGATCTCTACTTTTACAACTTTGGAGAAGGCAGGGAATACCTCTTCTTTTTTGGCGATTCATACAAGTTCAAGCGGGAGGTGCCAGATACTAAATCCGAGCTCGTTGATCATGTCGTGTTCACTGAAGGAGGCCGTATTTATGGCTCGCAAGTGGACGTCATTGACGCGGGGGCTGATGGGGAGCGAGAAGATGGCCAATACGCACTGTTCCGCTTAGACAATGATTTTAATAAAGTCGCCAGCCTATATCCGGTTGAGGACAAACGAACTGGGAGGGCGTTGAATCGGTACCACAATACCGTCCTCACTCCCAAGAGGGGAGGCGGTTTCTACTTCATATACCCGACCACCTACGAAATCCACCAATACAGTGAGCAGGGTGAATTGGAACAGACTTGGTTTAGCGAGTACGAGTCAAAGCATCGGGATCGGATCAAGCCCTTACCCGATGGCTTGGATCCGGTCGATTGGAGCCCTAAGCACAACGAGTGGTTCGCCGAGCACATTGTCCGTTCTCGTCTTTACGAGTGCGGTCCCGATCTCCTGGTGCTTTCACAATACCGGCGTGTGGTCCGCGGCAAGCCGGAATACTATCTGAACCTCTTTTACAAAGACGGCCATGCGGTGGCCGACGGTATCAGATTACCCGCAGATCATAGGATGCTGACGATTGACGGCACGGAGTTTTATTTCGCCGTTGAGGGCGCGTTCGACGAGGCGACCGGCGAGGCGGGCGATCCCTACATAGCCGTCTATCGGCTCAATGACCGCGAAGGGGCCGGCAAGAGAGCGTTCAGCCGCTCACAGGGCAGCTAATAAAAAAGAGAAGGAGACCATTGTCATGGATGCCACTAAGCTAACCAAAGTACTCTTGGTGTTGTCTCTCGGCCTTGGCTCGGTCGCCTTGGCCTTGCACCAAGACAACACCGACCGGCGCGACAAGTTGGAAACCCTCAACGAGCGGCTACAACACTTGGAGACCGCCCAGTGGAACTACGAGGTCAACGCCGCTCTCAAGAAGAAATTACACCGCAAGCTGCTCGAATCGGTGGCTTGGGGCCGATTCGCCAAGCTCGACGAGGCCGCTGCTGGGGACGGACGCCCATTTGTCGTCGTGGTATCGACGAGCCGGACGTGTGGAGCGTGCCTGTTTGGCCAACTTGACCAATGGAAACAGGCGATGGCGCAACGGGGCGTCTCCCACGGCAAGCTGCTGCTGGTCGTAGGCGACGCCAACGAGTCGCTCAAGCAACAAATCGCCATCAAGCACAAGGTGGGCCTCGTGCCGTTTGCCTTCACCTTTGTGGCCGAGCGGGACCTTGAAGCGCTGCTTTTCCAGTCAGCTTCCCGGTCGTCAGTGCCCGTCTCATTTGTCGTGGACGACGCCTTTGAGGTGCTCAATTGGCACTACAGCAATAAAGGAGACGAAGCGGCGACGGCGCAGTGTATCCAAGACTGGCTCGACCGGTACTTCACCTCGTAAACGGCGATTCCGCGCTGCCATTAGTTCTCTCCTACTTCGATAGAACCCTTCACTATCAATTGACCTAGCCATTGACCGGCGAGTGGACCATGGATTTCGTTGATCCCGGTCCGCTTTGCTAGTCATCAACTCCTTCCTCCCATCTCATTCTGGGGACGCGAAGTCCCCGAAGCACCTCGACTAGAAGCCCCTTTGCGCCTTCTGCGGCCCCCGCCATCGACAGAGGAGTGGCACGGTCATCTGCGGGTTTGTCGAACCACTGACCCTGACGCACCGGCGGTCCCCTTTTAGCGCACTGCGTCCCTTTTGACGCACTTGCTCTAAGCCGTTGTAACGACGTGAGATAGAAGCAGGACAGAGCATTATATGCGTCGAAAGGGTGCAGTTGAAGCGCGATGCGGCGTCTGGTGTGAAATACCCGAATTTCTTGTAACTCTTTGTATGACAATTGGTTACGATTCTTCGGATCTGTTTGGCACGGAATTTGCGTTATAGCAGGTGAGCACGAAAGTAAGCCGTTGTTGGCCCCACCTGTTAAGGAACAGAGGCCGACGGGCAGGCTTTCCAGTCCACCCTAAGAGGAGGGAACCATGAACCGCTTTTATCAACATCCGCTCTCGCCTGCTGTTTGGACAACGGCTCGCGCTCGTGCCGCGCAGGTAAAGCGACTGTCAATGTCGAGGAGACCTGGAGCGATGACCCTGCACAAACCCGTGATCTACGGCCTGGCCATCGAAGCCGCGCAGGCATCTTCAGTTCCTTCTCGTGCCATGACAACGCCTTTACTGGCATCACGTAGGGCTATTCCTTCGGGAAGTCCTTTCGCGACGCCCTTGGCGTCACCATTTGGTTCAATAGAACCAGTCTTATTACTCAAGGAGTATAGCCATGATCGCTCTGCACAAACCCCAACGCGCCACCTACGGCCAAGCTGTCAAGGCCCAAGATGAATACCTCAATGTGGTGTGCGGTGATGGTACCGCTAACTGCTGGGATCCGGGCACCAAAACGTGCTGCTAGCGGAGAACAAACTTTCGCGATGGCTTCGGCTGTCACCTCTTGGTTCGATAGAACCTCTCACCCTTCGCTAAGTAGGTGGTGTGATTGGCGAGTGGGCCGTGGGTATCAGCTAACACGGTCCACTTCGCCGGCCTTCGGCTTTGAACGATCGCAGTCCCTGTAGTCCATTTCATTGGTATGGGTTCGACACCACCATTCGCAAGGAGGATGCTATGAACAAGCGGATACATTTTATCGCGGGCGTCGGCACTATGGCGCTATGCGCCGGGTGCAGCGACGTGCCAGAAGGTCGGATAGAGATTACCCCGCCAGCGGCCGATCTTGCTTTCGACGAGACGTTCGTCAAGGACCGGGACATTCACCTCAACATGCCCGAAGGCGTCGTTTTGGGCAGAATCGGCCACATGGTAGTCGATTCCAAGGGCAACCTCATCGTTAGTGACCCTATTCAGAATATAGTTTTCCAGATCGATACTGAGGGCCATTACTTGCGGCAGATTGGGGCGCGAGGTGGAGCAGAGGGCGAGTACTTCAATGTCCTCAAGATACTGCTAGCCCCAAACGACGATCTCTATATCCACAGTGTAAGAGAAGGCATGAAGTACCTAGTCTTTTCTGGCGACTCATATAAATTCAAGCGGGAGGCTCCGGATCCTAACTCTGCGTACGTTGACCATGTCATATTAACTGAAGGGGGCAACATATACGCCTCGGAAGTGGACAGCGAATACGCCCTGTCCCGCCTCGATGACCACTTCAATAAGGTAGACCGCATGTACCCTGTCAAAGACACGCGAACAGGACAGGCGCTGAACCGCTTCCACAACACCGTCCTTACCCCCAAGAGGGGAGGCGGCTTCTACTTTATGTATCCGACCTCCTATGAAATCCGCCAGTATAGCGAGCAGGGAGAGTTGAAACAGACCTTGTTCAGCGACTACCGATCCAAGCACCGGGACGGGATCAAACCCTTTCCCGCCAACTTGAACCCGTCCGATTGGAATCCCAAAATTGAAGAGTGGTTCGCCGAGCACATCGTCCATGGCCAGCTTTTTGAATACGGTCCCGACTTGCTGATCCTCAAGCAATACAGGAGAGAGGTGGGCGGGGAGTGGAAATACTATCTAAACATCCTAAACAAGGACGGCTATTCGGTCGCCGATGGGATCAGTGTACCCGCCAGGCACACACCGCTGACGGTTGACGGCCGTGGGTTGTATTTCAGGGTAGAGGGCGCGTTCGACGAGGCGACTGGAGAGACGAACGATCCGTATGTGAGCGTCTATCGGCTCAATGACCGCGTAGGGGAGGCAAGGTAGCGTTCAGTCGCTCGTAGGGCGGCCAGTAAAGAAGGAAAAGGAGGCCATCGCCATGAATGTCACTAAGCTAACCAAGACTCTTCTACTATTGTCTTTCGGCCTCGGCTCGGTCGCCTTGGCCCTGCATCAAGACAACACCGACCGACGCGACGAGTTGGAGATCCTCAACGGGCGGCTGGAACACTTGGAGACCGTCCAGTGGAACTACGAAGTCAACGCCGCTCTCAAGGAGAAATTACACCGCAAGCTGCTCGAATCGGTGGACTGGGGTAGATTCGCCAAGTTCGACGAGTCAGTGGCTGGAGACGGTGCGCCGTTTGTCGTCGTCGTATCGACGAGCCGGACGTGTGGAGCGTGCCTGTTTGGCCAACTTGACCAGTGGAAACAGGCGATGGCGCAACGGGGCGTCTCCCACGGCAAGCTGCTGCTGGTCGTAGGCGACGCCAACGAGTCGCTCAAGCAACAGATCGCCATTAAGCACAAGGTGGGCCTCGTGCCGTTTGCCTTCACCTTTGTGGCCGAGCAGGAACTAGAAGCGCTGCTTTTCCAATCCGACGCTTGGTCATCGGTGCCGGTCTCGTTTGTCGTGGACGACGCCTTCCATGTCCTCAACTGGCACTATAGCAACAAAGGAGACGAAGAAGCGACGGCGCAGTGTATCCAAGATTGGCTGAAGCGCTACTTCACCTCGTAAACGGCGATTCCGCGCCGCCATTAGTTCTCTCCTACTTCGATAGCCCCCTTATTATCAACTGACGTTACGCAGTCGTTATTGCTGGCCTTGGCCGGGGCCGACTCGGCGGCTTTTCACCGCTCCAGCTAGTGTCCTTCCCGCGCAAGCGGGAATCCAGTCTGAGCACGGACCGCCAATGGAACTTGCTGGATGCCTGCTTGCGGAGCGCAGGTATGACAGAGGCTGCGTAACATCAGCTAGTCATCAACTCCTTCCTCCCATCTCATTCTGGGGACGCGAAGCCTCCGAACACCTCGACTAGAAGCCCCTTTGCGCCTTCTGCGGCCCCCGCCATCGACAGAGGAGTGGCACGGTCATCTGCGGGTTTGTCGAACCACTGACCCTGACGCACCGGCGGTCCCCTTTTAGCGCACTGCGTCCCTTTTGACGCACTTGCTCTAAGCCGTTGTAACGACGTGAGATAGAAGCAGGACAGAGCATTATATGCGTCGAAAGGGTGCAGTTGAAGCGCGATGCGGCGTCTGGTGTGAAATACCCGAATTTCTTGTAACTCTTTGTATGACAATAAATTACGATTTTTCGGATCAGTTTGGCACGGAAGTTGCTACCACGGAAGTTGCTACTTAGTGACCAAGTTCCGTAGGGGACTAATCATTTACCACTCACAATAGGAGGTCAACCATGACCCTGCATCCGTTAGTCCAGATCAGGTACATCTTCGGCCCAAGGAATGGCTCCAGTTCCCACAGGCGTAGCCTCTCTCACCGCCGAGAAGAGACCTAGCCATACCCCTGCACAAAACCAAAACGAGGTGAACGATGAAAAACATGGCGCGTAACATCTCCCTACTCGTCAATGCGTTCTTGTTGATACTCATTGCGACCGGCACGCTGTGGGGGCTGAAGGAACTGCACCGGCAAGACCCGACCGAGGCCGAGCGGCTGGTGAAGGAGAAGACTTACTTCAAGGACTATCTCAACAGCAGCGTCCAGGCTTCAACTAAGCTGGGCCTGAAATTTCCCGTCATTGAGACGACGGATATCAAAGGCCGGCCTTTGAACACGGATTTCTCCAACACCAAAAAGGGGGGCATCGTCATCGTGCTCAGCGAACTGGCGTGCCAGCCTTGCCTCAAGCCGCAGATGCAGATCCTACAGCACATCTATGAGCGTCTTGCCGAGCCGGAAGCAATGCCCATCTACTGCATCGCTAGGATAGGCGAGAGGAAATTCTTGGACTATGTGCGGACGTTCCAGATCACTTTTCCGGTCGCGGCGGATACGACCGGGTATTTCAACGAGACGCCCTTTGGCGAACCGACTCCGGCGGTGTTTGTGGTCGATGAGAACAACACGGTCGTCAACGTCCATATCCCCGTGGATGGAAAGCCGCACCTTTCGGTCATTTTCTACAATGAACTGAAGCCCTGGTTCGATTTGGCCGAGCCGCTCGCTTTTAACCTCAAAGGCGTGAAGTACTACGATGTAATCACCAACAAAGCCGATTTGAGTTCGGTCAAGCACTTGCTCTACTGATCGCAAGGGAGGACAACAAGATGATATTCAAGGAATTCGCAAAGCACTTCGCCCGCTACATCAAACCGTACTGGTGGCAAAGTTCAGTCGTATTCGTCTTCATGGTGTTGGCGACAGTCAGCTCGCTCGCCTTCCCCTATATCCTGATGATCCTCATTGACGAGGTACTGCCCGACGAGGACTACTACCTGTTGGGCATCCTGCTAGCTACCCTATTCGGCATCATAGCCTTGAACATAATCAGCGTCTTTATTGCCGAGTATCTGTACCGCTGGGTCGGCAACCGCGTCGTATTCGAGATGCGGAGTGAATTGTTCAGCCATCTGTTGCGCCTGCCGCTAAGTTTCTTCAAACGCAACAAGACCGGAGATATTGCCCACCGGCTCAACAACGATGTGCAAATCGTCCAGAAAACGCTTACCTCTGGCGTCCTGAAGCTGGTCAACAGCGTGCTGACGTTAGTCAGCTTGGGGGCGGTGCTGATATGGCTGGACGCTCCCCTCTTCCTCGGCCTCAGCCTACTCGTGCCCTGTTTCCTAGTGAATCTCAAGTACTTCCAGCCGAAAATAGGCAAGGTGGCCGAGGCGACCCAGCACAAGACTTCGGATATACTGGGTTTTTTCATTGAGCGTTTCGACAACATCAAGCTCGTGCAATCGTACAACACATACCGGCACGAAAGCGACAAGTTGGGCCGACGACAGGGAGAATTGTTCGAGCTGGAGATGCGCAGTACGGGCTTGAATCTTTCCGCTGGCTCCATAGCGTCCTTTATCATGTCCTTGGCCCCGGTTGTCATTCTCGGTTGGGGAGGGCATCAAGTCATGCAGGGAGCACTCGGTTTGGGGGCACTGATCGCCTTTTTCCAGTACTTCATGCGTATTTTCGGTCCCTTGGAAAACCTGAATCAACTGTACCTAGATTGCGTCCGGGCGTCGGTTTCCCTGCGGCGGATTGTGGAATTCATGGATGTACCGGCGGAGATTGACGCAGAACCGGAACAGGCCAACCCCTTCTCGTTCAAGAAGAAAATAGCGTTCAAAGATGTGGAGTTTGCTTACAACGGGCACCCCGTACTCCGCCATTTTGATTTGGAGATTGAAAAAGGCAAGACGTACGCGCTCGTCGGGGCAAGCGGTTGCGGCAAGAGCACGGTTGTCGATCTGTTGTGCCGTTTTTATCAGCCGCAAAAAGGTGAAATAGCCATAGACGACGCACCTTGCCGGGCCTTTGGTCTGGGCAAGTACCGGGACCGCATCGGCTTGGTGTCGCAAGAAGCGCAACTCTTCCGCGATTCGGTGCTTGAAAACATACGCTATGGCCGATTGGACAGTTCCAAAGAAGAGATTGAACGCGCTGCTGCGGAACTTGCGATCGAAGAGCCGGAGGACGCCTTGGAGACAGTATGCGATTCTAAGGCCAATCTGTCGGGCGGGCAGAAACAGCGGATCGCCCTAGCGAGAGCCGTGCTGAAAAATCCCGAGATCATCGTGCTGGATGAGGCGACTTCAGCCTTGGACTCGGAGAGCGAGGAGAAGCTGTTGCGCCGGCTCAAGAGCCAAGCCGACGACAAGACGCTCATCATCGTCAGCCATCGACTCAGTGCCGTCCGGGAGGTCGATGAGATCGTCTGCATGGACGAGGGAAAAATTGTTGAGAAAGGCACCCATGCCGAACTGATGCAGAAAAAAGGCCACTACTGGGAGTTGTTCAAAACCCAGATTGCGAATAATTAACGGATTTACGCACAGCAGGCTTCTTGGGTAAGAGATACTTCGCTCCGCTCAGTATGACAGATGCTAGTAGGTGCTTTCCAGTGTCATGCTGAGCGGAGCGAAGCGGAGTCGAAGCATCCCATACCCAACACCTGAGCATAATACCAACCTAAAAAAGGAGACCCAGATGAATACCCATGAGAAGTCGCAGACGCTCGATTTTACTCGTTTGACCGGACGCGGAGTCAAAGTCGCGGTAGTCGATAGCGGTATTGAACCCAATCATCCCAAGATCGGCGCGATTGCTGGTGGAGTTGGTTTATGTGCGCTTGCTGATGGCGGTATCCAACGCGAGGACGATTTCTCCGACCGAGCCGGGCACGGTACGGCCTGTGCGGGCATTATCCGCAAATTGGCCCCGGAAGCCGAACTCTACGGGATACGCATTTTCGACGAGTCGCTGACCACGGATGGACAGTCGCTGGTAGAAGCCATCGCCTGGGCCATAGAAGAAGGTATGGATGTGGTCAATCTCAGTCTAGGGACGATTGACCCGGCGTATAAGAGACCCTTGGCGGAGATATGCAGCAAGGCCGTTGAAGCCAATCTGATCTTGGTGGGTTCCCAGCACAACGAGGGTATGGAGAGCTACCCGGCGGAGTTATCCGACGTAATCGGCGTCACTTGGGGGAAAATTTACGATCGCTACGGGTACTACTACCGGCCCGGGCAGGCCATTGAGTGCGTGGCCCGGGGCGATCAGCAGCGTCTGTGCTGGCTGGACGGAGGGGCGACAATCACCGGCGGAACCAGTTTTGCCGCGCCTCACATATCGGCGATTGTCGCCCTGATCCGCCAGCGCTTTCCCGGAGCAGGGTTGACCCAAGTGCGGGAGATTTTGGCGGCAAATGCCTTAGAATCGGAGGAATCGAGGTCGGTCACCGTCGCGTCGGATACCACTGTCGAGCGGCCAGATTTTCCCAGCTACGAGTGGATCGGGCGGGCGGCCCTGTATCCGTACAATAAGGAAATGCACGCCCTGGTGCGCCACGCGAAACATCTACACTTCACCATTACCGGCATTGCCGATCCGGTCGGCAAAGGCTTGGTCGGCAAGGACGCCGGCGAGGCCATTGGCATCGAATCGTTAGGTGTGCGCATTGTCCCGAAATTAGGAGACGCGCTAGAAGGAGCCGATACCTTAGTGTTGGGGTACGTAGATCAGCTATCTCGGTTGGGCAAAAAGGACTTGTTGCGCGAGGCGATACAGACGGCGTTGGAGCGGGGACTCAACGTGTTCAGCTTCCTAGCGGTTGATCCGGAGACCTACGCCGACCTGTACGACTTGGCGCGGAGCAAGGGGTTGCGCTTGGAGTTCCCGGATTTCGATTTCGCCGATGTCCAAAGGTGTCTTGCGGCCCAAGGATCCGAACGAGCTGTTGATGTGCCGGTGGTCGGGGTCTTCGGCACGAGCTCCCAACAGGGCAAGTTCACCTTACAACTCGCGTTGCGGCAAAAGCTGATTGAGCAAGGGTACAAAGTGGGGCAACTGGGCACCGAGCACCATTCGGCCCTGTTCGGGATGGATTTTTCTTTCCCCATGGGTTATGCCGCGCCTAGAGAGCTGCCGTTGCAATACTACGGCCCGTACCTAGATCACAAGATGCGCGAGATTAACGCGGCGAAAAAACCGGATATCATGCTGGTTGGCTGTCAGTCGGGCACGATACCCTATGATGTCGTCAACAAAAACTCCCATACCGAGCCGTCGATCCACTTCCTGTTGGGAACCAAACCGGACGCCTGCATTTTGGTGGTCAATAGCACGGATTCGGATGCGTATATCCAAGACACCATCGACGGCATACGCATATTGAGCAAGGCCCCGGTCTTATTGCTGGCGATGAGCGACAAGGAGAAACACGCCCGGTCGGTCTATGGCAAGACTTGGATTTCCTCCCGTCAGATGAGCGAAGGTGAGATACAGGACCACTTGGAGCGATTGGAGGCTTCGTTTGGCTTGCCAGCGGTGGCGATTGTTGCCGAGGAGGGGCAGCAGCGAATGGCCGATATTGTTGTCAATCATTTTGCCGCGGAGAGAGGGCCAGTGTCCGAAGAGATTAAGAAGGCCGGATAGTAAGGGCTGATGTTCGGCCAAACGCACTAACTCCTTAAGACCATGCTTTTGTCGCTGAACAGTGCGCTTTATTATCTGAGAGTACTGAGTGTGCATATCTCAACAGAAATGAGGCGCGATGGTGCGGCCGGTCCGTGCCCCAATCACAGGTATAACCGCAGTCTGGATGTTTTTTCTCTTTTTCGCTTGCAGTGCGCCCGACCACGACGGGCCTTCCTCGGGGGGCCGAGTGCGGATCGGAGCGACCGGGGGCATGGAGCTGATCAATCCGCTCATTGCCTCCCGCACTGTGAGCGCGGAGGTATTGGACCTGCTCTTTGAACGTCTATTCACGGAAACACCCGACGGTCAGCTCGCCCCGGCGTTGGCCGTAGCTTGGCCGTTTAGCCCCCGCCTGAAGTTTTGGGACATCTTGCTGCGGTCGGATGCCCAATTCCACGATGGTCGGCCGGTAACGGCTGAGGATGTGGTCTTTACGTTGCAATGGATGAGAAAGCAGCAAAACGGGGAGAATTTGCTCTTCGAGCGAGTTGAAGCACTTAGCGAGGATATTGTGCGGCTGCACTATACCGAGCCACCCCTTTCGTCATCTCTAGTACACTTGCGGTTGCACATTCTGCCCAAGCACCTCGTGGAGCCGCAGTTAGCGGCCGGCCATAGTTTGGATGAATTGCCGTTCAACCAGCATCCCATTGGGGCGGGTCCGTTTCGTTTTGCCGATTGGGTGGGCGAGGCTCACTTGCGGCTAGTGGCCTTTGAGGGGTACCACGGTGGGCGTCCATACATAGATACGGTAGAAGTGCGCAGCGACTACCCAGACTCTCGCTACGAATGGGCGGCGTTTATGCGCGGAGAAAGCGATGTAGCCCTGTTTGCTGCACCTGACGATCTGAAAAGTATTGCCGACAACCCGGCTTTCAAGGTGCTCAAAGGAGGGGGGCCGTCCTATACGGCGCTGAGCTTAAACTGCCGTCCTGAGTCGGTGTTGGCTGATCGGCGCGTGCGGGAGGCGCTTCATTACGCGATTGATCGCCAATCGATATGGCGTCTTCTCAGCGGGGAAGCAACAGCGGATTCGGTGTTTATTGCCGGGCCTTTTCCGCCCGGCTCGATCTATAGCGATCCACAGATGGCCGCGCCGGTCAAAGACCAGCGGCGCGCCCGGGCCATACTGCAAGCAGCCGGTTGGGTGGATGCGGATGGAGATGGGCTACGCGAGCGGGACGGCAAGGCGTTGGAATTGACCTTGGGCATGGTCAAGGAGGTGCCGCATCGGCACGACATAGCCGTCCAGTTGCGCAAGGATCTGGAAGAAGTAGGGATTCATCTGCTGATGCAGACCGAGTCTTTGCAAATGCTTTATGCAGTGAAACCGCGGTTCGATATGGTATTGCGGGAAGGGTACAGTGACCTCGACCCCGATATAACCGCGTCTGAATGGCATTCGCGGAATGCGCGCAATTGGTCGGGCTATGTCAATGCGGAAGTGGATCAGTTGATCGAAGCCGGGCGGGTGGCCTACGACGAAAACGCGCACATCGCCATCTATCGGCGCATCCATCGCCATCTGCTGGCCGACCACCCCACAATTTTCATCTGTCGAGAGCCGGTCATGTTCGCGGTGCGGCAGCCGTTGAGGGGATTGGAGTCGATTACACGCTTGGGCGTCTTCCGCAGTTTGCCAGAGTGGTACTGGGATCGGACGCCGTAGGGGCAACCCTCGTGGTTGCCCTAATTTGGTATGTTGCAACAAGGGTGCCTACAAGGGGCACCCCTACGGGATTAATGAAAAATATGGCTCTCATCGCCAACATGCAGCGCCTCTGGGTGCGGCTGCTGGGCAATCACCTGATCGTCGGGCTGGTGCCCGTGCTGTTAGTGGCCGGAGTGCTCGTGTACACGGCGCGCAGTGCGCTAGAGCAGGCCGTGCTCGACGGCCATCAGCAAGTGGCCCGGCGAGCGGCGAGGGAGATTCATCATTTTCTCGACCAGCCCATCGCCAGCCTCAAGGTGCTGGCTCAGAGCATGAACGTGGTTCGCGACCCTTGGCGGCGGCAGAGCCTGTTGAGTCAGGTCGGATTGGAACTGGACGCGGTCGCCGAACTCTGCTTCGTGGATACGGCCGGCACGATCCAAGCCACCAACGTGCTCGATGTCCAAGCTCCGTTCCAGCGCGGCGGGCGGCTGCCGCCCGGTTATCTGCCCTATGCCCGGGTGCTATGGGCGCAGGTGAAGCAGGAGGAATTCTACGCTTCGGAGGTGATCCACCACGAGGGGCAACCGAGCCTGTTTATCGGCTTGGCGGTCCAAGAGGGCGACCAAGTGGTCGGAGCCTTGATCGCCCGTTTTGCGTTGTACGAGATTTGGCAGCAGGTGGACCAGATTCGGCTGGGAGATACCGGTCGCGGGGTGCTTTTGGACGCGAGGAGTCGCTATATCGCCTTTCCTGCGCGCCAAGACGTCTATCTCGACGCCCCGCCCGAATTCGTGCCCCACCTAAGCGGGAATGGCACCCGGCACTGGCGCGACTTCGAGGGACGCGAGTGGGTAGCGGGCTTTGCGCGCCTAGAGGACTGGGGCTGGACCGTAGTGGTGCGGCAGGAGGCGCAAGAGGCGTTTGGGCTGGTGGCGATGATGCAGTACCGGGCCAACTGGATCACGGTTGTCTCGGTGGCGGGTGCCATTTTGCTGGGCTTGGTGCTGCTGCGGTCGATCACTCGTCCCATCAATCGGCTGATGCACACGGTGCGGTCCGTGCAGGCGGGAGAGGCGTTTGCACTTGAGTTGCCGGCGATAAAGGACGAGTTGTGGGAATTAGGGCAGGCGTTCACCGAGATGAACCAAGCCCTAGAAGCCCGCCAGGCCGACTTGGAAGCCGAGTTTAACTTCAACGACCGGCTAATTGAGGACAATCCGCTCGCCATTGCGGTGGTGACCCAGCAGCGGCGGACCGTGCGAGTGAATAGGGCTTGGCACCAGCTCTTTGGCGAAAGCGGGGCCGGCGCTTGGGACCAAACAGCAGAAGGACAGCAGCTTTTGGACTGGATCGAACACAACCCCAAGACGCGGGAGGCCGACAGTTTAGAGATCAAGCACGCCCAAGGCGGCACCCGGTTTTGGAACCTGAAGGTCGTGGATTTGGCGGAGGCCTTGCCGGGGCATTTGTTGCTGGTGATTGACGACCAGACCCAGCGCAAGCTGTTGGAACTCCACTACGGTCAGTCCGAGAAGCTGGCCTCCCTCGGCGAGATGGCTGCTGGCGTGGCGCACGAGATCAAGAATCCGCTGGCGATCATCCGGCACGCCTACGAGTTGTTGGTGCAAATTGTCCCACAGGAAGTGGAGGGGCGAGACCAAGCGCTCAGGCCCCTCGGATCGGCTATCGGTCGAATCGATGAACGGGTGGTCAATCTGCTGGACTTTGCCCGGCCCGCCCAAGAGATGCAGGAGTTGGTTGACCCAACGGACATCTTACGGCAACTGATTGACCTCGAACAAAAACACGCCGAACACCTCGGCATAGCCATTGAGGTCAGTCTAGGCGAGGTGTCATCGGTCTTGGTGAATCGGGACATGCTCAAGGATGTTTTTCTCAACCTAATCAGCAATGCCTTTGCCGCCATGCCCGACGGTGGCAAGTTGCTGATCTCAGCCGAGCAGCGGGATGATTGGGTGGTGGTGGTGGTCGGCGACACGGGTACGGGCATTCCCCAAGAGCATATCCGGCAGATATTTGAACCGTTTTACTCGACCAAACCGCCGGGGCAAGGCACGGGGCTAGGGCTGGCCATCGTCCACCGGCAAATACAAGAAATCGGCGGCCGGATTGAGGTTGAAAGCGCCCCCGATCAAGGAACGCGCTTTTCGCTATATCTACCTGTAGCAGTGGTTAGTGGCCAGTGACCAGTGGCCAGTCCCTCCCCACTGACCACTGACCACTGACCACTAACGACTACCCCAGAGAGGAAGGATTGACATGGAAAAACGCAAGGGCAGGATACTCATGGTAGATGACGAGCAGGACTTGTTGGATTTGTCGGCCATTCTGTTGCGACGCGAGGGCGTAGAGGTTTCCACCTGTGTCGGTGGAAAAGCGGCCCTAACCCTGCTGAATAACGAGGAGTTTGATCTCGTCCTCCTCGATTTGAGAATGCCAGGGATGGATGGCCTCGGCTTCTTGGAGATCTTCAAAAAGCAGCAACGTCGGGAAGAGGTCGTCATTCTGACGGCCTACGCCGATGTGGAAAGCGCGGTGAAAGCCGTCAAGTTAGGTGCCTACGGGTACTTGTCCAAGCCCTTTGATACTGGAGAAGTGCTGACGCATCTCAACCGCATCTTGGAGTTGCAGGCCCTGCGCAGCGAAAATGAGGCCCTGCGGCAGAAGCAACGGGGCGAGTTAGGCAATTTGGTGGGCCAGAGCGAGAGCATGAGGCAACTCTACCAACTCGTCCGGGATGTGGCACCTACGCCGGTCACGGTACTAATTCGGGGCGAAAGCGGGACCGGCAAGGAACTGGTGGCCAATGCCATCCACAGCACCAGTGACCGGGCGAGTAAGCCGTTTGTGCGCTGTAACTGCGCGGCCTTGTCGTCGGGCGTGATGGAGAGCGAACTCTTCGGCCACGTCAAGGGAGCCTTTACCGGAGCGGTGCGCGACCGCGCCGGCCGTTTTGCTGAGGCCGATGGCGGCTCCTTGTTCCTCGACGAGATCGGCGATCTCGAAACCAATATGCAGATTCGGCTCTTGCGCGTGATACAGGAAGGCGAGTTTGAGCCGGTGGGATCGACACAGACCCAGAAAGTGGATGTGCGCCTGATCACTGCCACGCACCAAGATCTTGAAGCCCGCATTGGGGAGGGCACTTTCCGCGAAGATCTCTACTACCGCATCAACGCGCTGACCATTGAAATCCCGCCGCTGCGGGAGCGCATGAACGACCTGCCGCTGTTGTGTGCCTTTTTCGTCAATCGCTACAACGGGATCCTCGATAAGCATATTGAGGGGTTTACCAGCGAGGCCCTGCAATGCTTGGAGGAATACAACTGGCCCGGCAATGTGCGCGAACTGGAAAATGTGATCATGCGGGCGATGACCGTGGCCAAAGGCGACGAGATAGAACGCAAACATCTGCCCGCCTCCCTTGCCGGTGGGATGGAGCCGGTCTATGGCGACGGGGATGCGTACTACGATATTCCGCAGCAGCTCTTCCACGAGGCGCGCGAGCAGTTTGAGCGGATATTTCTCCGACGGGCCCTAGAGCGGGCCAACGGCAACGTAAGCCGGACCGCAGCGGCGATTAAATTGACTCGGAGAAATCTGCAGCGGAAGATCAAGCAATACGAGATAGATGTTCGTGGGTAAGGATGTGTGTACTCTATCTCCTACTTGATGTTGCGCACCGGCTCCTTGGGCAGGAGATGCAGCATGACAGGGGCTGATAGCCGCGGCTATTCCTCCTCTAAAGGGCCGAGCAATTCGTCTAGTTTGGCCTTGAGCTTCTGCTCGTCTCCGGGCCGATAGCCTTGGTGCTTGTACCACACCGTCCCGTCGGCCGCAATAATCAGGGTTGCTGGGACGCCCGCTAGGTGGAACTGCTTGAGCACCTCGTTGGTCTTGTCGAGCAAAACCGGCAGTTTGAGCTTGTGGCGCTGCATAAAGGGTCGCACCTTGGGCAGGTTCCTCGGGCCATCGATGTTGATCGTCAGCACTTGGACGTCGCGCTCGGCGTACTTTTCGGCTAGGGCTTGGAGCTTGGGCAGACTCTTGATACAGGGCTTGCACCAAGTCGCCCAGAAGTCGAAGACTACCGGCCCTTTTTTGAGCGTTTCTACCAGTGAGAAAGTCGAGCCGTCGAGATTTTCCAACACGAGTTGCGGTGCCTTTTCGGCGCGAGCCGAGCCGCTGAGCAGCAAGCAGGTTGCCAATGCAAAAATTGGTTTCATTTTGGACCTCCGTGAATGACTTGAATTATCTTATGAACGATTTAGAAAGGCTCCAAGCCATGCGTTTCGTTCCTGCCTTTATACTATTGCTAGCCGCCCCTCTCCAAGCCGAATTGCGTCTTTCGACTCTGACCGAAGGCCAAGTCGGCAATCTGCCCGGGGCGCAGCCTAGCGATTTGCGGACGCTTTATCACCAGTTCAGTCTCGACTATGCAATCGCCGATTTCCAAGTCGGGGTCCGCGGCGAGACTTTTGGCGCTAGCGCAACCAATCGCAACTACGGCCAACTCCTCCAGCGCTCTGCTTCCTATCGCCGGAGTGGCTTTGAAGCCACGGTTGGCAATTTCTACACCATCGTCGGCAGCGGCTTGCTCCTCCACGCCTTTGAGTTGCCCGGCGTTATCACCGAGTCGCGGGGCAGCCGCCGTCGCTACCAGATCGTGCGCGACCTCGACGGCGTTCAGGTGCGCTACCGCGCCAAGCGGGCCGAGGTGCTGCTGCTGCGCGGTGCGCCGATCAACAGCAATCTGCCGCCCGGCTTGGAAGGGGTTGAGCGGCGCCCAGACGTGCTCCACGCTGGCTCGCTCCAGCTCAAACCGCACCCGCATTTCGACGTTGGCGTTAGCGCCACTCGCTATCCAGCCGGCCGGCGGCAAGAAACGGCCGCGGCCTTTAATGCCCGCTGGCGATTCGCACCCCTGCTGGCCCGTCTTGGCCTCACCGGAGTGTACGCCGATCTCCAGGGCGAGTACGCCCAGCGCGATGTGGCGTTTGATCGCTTCTTTTCGCTCGACCGCGATTTGGGCCGTGCCTTGTACTTAGCGACCACCTTGGCGTTTGGGCCGTGGGGTTTGAGCCTGGAATACAAAGACTACGAGGACTTCGCCCTCGAACACATCAACAATCCCCCGCCCTTGATCCGCGAGCACTCGGCCTATCTGCTCAACCGCATCACCCACGACCTGCTCGCCGATGACGAGCAGGGCTATCAAGCCGAACTGAGTTTCGCCCTACCCAGTGGCCAAACTCTCACCGCCAATGCGACTCGCGCCACGCGCCGCGGCGATTCGGGCGCAGCCGACGACAACATCCTGCGCGAATTCTTTGTGCAGATGGATTCGCCCTTGGGCCAAAGCGCCGATGTGCAGCTTTTTGCCGACTTCAGCCACAATCGGATTCTCCTCGACGACAAAAGCCGTCTTTTGGGCACGCACTGGGAGTGGTTTCCAGATGGGTTATATACCTTCGAGTTCGACGCCCAATTTCAAGACGTCGATCGGCGGTTTGGTGACTTCGCACTTCCCTACACCAACCAATACTATGCCTTAGCGATCCACCGCGCCCCCAGCCTCTCCGCCGCCGTGCAAGTCCAGCGCACCTCCGATGAATTGGAAACCGGAGCCGATCCCTCCGGCATCACGTGGTGGCGGGGCCTCAATATTGGTGCCGACATTGGCGAGGGCCACATCCTCAATGTTTTTGCTGGTCAGCGCCGCTCAGGGCTAGCCTGCACAGCCGGTATCTGCTATGAGGTGCTAGGGTTTAAGGGCGTTGAAGTCCGGCTGCTCAATCGTTTTTTCTGATCCGCAGATGAGCGCAGATGTCGCTTGGATGTACCCCTACCTAAGCAGCAGCAGCTTGCGGACTTCTGTGTACTCGCCGGCTCGCAACTGGTAGAGGTACACTCCGCTAGTTACCGCTCGGCCCGTTTGGTCGCGGCCGTCCCAGCGCACTGAGAATGTCCCAGCCGCGCTAGGTCCTTGGACGAGCACGGCTACTGGCTGGCCGAGCAGATTGTAGATCGCCAACTCGACTTGGCTCGACTGCGGCAGGGCGAAGCGGATTACCGTATTGCTGTTGAACGGATTGGGCGCGTTCTGGGCTAGCGAAAAGGCTTGAGGGACGGAGGCTTGATCGGATGTTTCCACCGCCGTTTCCACTGGTGCGGTCGTTTCCGTCGTTTCGCCGGTTTCGCCGGTTTCCTCCACTTCCTCCTCAATGGTAGGTATGTCGGCCAACGCCAGCAGTACCTCGTCGCGGAGGTCTTCCATGGGAATCAAATAACTGCTCTTGAAGCGGATGAGGCCCTCGTGGTCGATGATGGCAAAAGTCTGATAGGATTGCCCGTAATCGCTCGCCATTCGGCTGGCGTTCAGCAAGAGGGGCATCGTAACGCCCTTGCCCAAGCGCCAGCGGGTGTGCACCTGTTCGGCGGTGCCATCCCACACATCCGCCCCTAGGGCGACAAAGCGCTCGTCGGCTTCGACGGCAAATTCCTGCCACAACTCTTCAAAGCTCTCGGCACGCGAGAGACAGGCCGGTCAGCTATAGCCCAAAAAGAAAATCAGCACGACTTGGCCCTCGAAGTCGCTCAGAGCGGCTTGGCCGCCATCGACCCGGTCTAAGAGAAAATCGGGGGCCGGATCGCCTACTCGTGGCACTTGGGCGTCTAGGGCTGAGGCTGCCAACACCGCTAAAGCCGCCAAACTGACTAAAAACTTTCTCATAGTAAACCTCCTTAGGTTTGCCGCACGAACTTCTGAATGCGGTGGTCGGTTTGCACTTCCCCCACGTACAGGTCGCCGCGGGAATCCATCCAGATGCCGTGGGGACAACCGAGGAATTCTCCCGGCGCGTCGATGCGCTCGCCCGACCCCCACTGAGCGAGCCATTCGCCGTCGAGGTTGAGAATGCTCACCCGCTGGTCGAGTTCCGCGACATAGACCGTATCGCCGTCGAGAAAGATCGTATCGGGATGGTGAAGGCCTCCCCATTCCTCTAGGTAATTGCCGTCGGTGTCGAAGAACTGGATGCGGTTGTTGGCGCGGTCGGCTACCATCAGCCGTCCGCGCTGGTCGAAGCGCACGCAGTGGGGCAGATCGAACTCTCCCGGGCCGGTGCCCGGACGGCCCCACGTCTTGATGAATTCGCCGTTGGGTGAATACTTGTGGATGCAGGCGTTGCCGTAGCCATCGGATACGTAGATATAGCCATCGGCGTCGAGCGCCAAGTCGGTAGGCAGCCGGAAGGGCTGGCCTGCCGCGCCTTCTTGGTCCGGCGTTCCCAAGGTCATCAGCAGTTCGCCGTCGCGAGTGAACTGGCGCACACAGTGGGTTTCGCGCTCGACGCACCAGATTTGATCGCGCTCGTCGATGAAGATGCCGTGGGCGTCCTTGAGCACCTCTTCGCCCCACGAGGCGACGAAGTGCCCGTCGCGATCGAAGACGACCATGGGACGCTCGCTGCGGCTGTACACATAGACCCGATCTTCGGAGTCGCAGGCCACGGCCGGAACCCAGCCAAAGCGCCAGCTCTCCGGCAACTCGAACCAATCCTGCTGCACTGCATAGGTGAATGCTCCGCTGCCTACTAAGGTCATGGGATGCTCCTCTTTGCGATAGTATGCGCGTTTTTGCGCGGATGATAGAGGGCGACCACAAGGGTCGCCCCTACGATGGGCACCCTTAAACCGCCCGCAACCTTTCCATTTCGTCGGCGGACAAAAGCTGCGCTCCGGCCGCGGCGTTGGCGCGGGCTTGGGCCGCTGACTTGGCACCGGGGATGGCCACTGGCGCGGCTGGATGGGAAATGACGTACTGGAGGGCCTTTTCCACCATGGCTTCTCCGGGCGCGGCGACTTCGGCGAGGCGCTCGATGTGGGCTAGCTGGGCCTCGAATTTGGCGCGTTGTTCCTCGCCGGCGTTGAAGGACTGCCGTATTTCGTCGGTAAAGACCGACTCCTTGGTGTAGCGGCCAGACAAAAGCCCCTTGGCCAGCGGCCCTCTCACCAGTACGGCAATGCCGTGCTCTTGGCAATAGGGCAAAAGCTCGGCTTCGGCTTGGAGGTTGACCAGCGAATAATCTATTTCCACCACCGAGCAGTCGCCTCGGGCGTTGAAGCACTGGAGCACCTCTAAGCTGTCGGTCGAAATGCCAAAGGCCCGCAGCCGCCCTTCCTCGACGAGCGCGGCAAAGGCATCCAAGTAGATCGACGGATCGTCGATGTTGCCTTCGTGGCACAGCAGGACGTCGTGCCAGTCCGTGCGCAGCCGATGCAGGGAGGCGTGGGCGCACAGGCGGATCATATCGACCGTGGTTTTGGGCACGCCTTGCCCGGTGCGCGCTCCCCAATTGCCGATTTTGCTGACGACGAAAACTTGGTGCCGGATGCCGGCCAAGGCGCGTCCCAACCGCTCCTCCGATAGCCCATTGGGCGTGCCGTAAGACTCAGCCGCGTCGAAGAGGTTGACGCCGCAGTCAAAGGCCGTGTGCACAGTGTCCCATGCGGTGGCCTCGTCGATGGGACCCCATTGGTTGCCGATGTTCCAAGTTCCCAAACCGATGGCCGAGACCTGCCAGCCCGTCCGACCAAATGCTCTGTACAACATGTGTTGTCTCCTTTCTGCGTTTCAAGGTACGCGACCGCCTGCGCCGGTCAAGCGGTGCGCGTTGCCGGGGAGCGCCGAGGTGCCTACTTTTCAGTGGTTAGTGATTAGTGGTTAGTGGTCAGTCCCAACCCGTCCCTAACTAACCACTAACCACCGACCACTAATCATCTTAGGAGGATGCTATGGAATACTTTGGCAAAGGGCTGTACCTGATTTTTTTTGCGCTAGTTTTCTGGTTCGTCCATCGGGCTCACGGTCGCGGCGTCGGCCGCCTCGTCGAGGACAACCACCGGGCCCACGAGCGGGTCCACCACACCCTAGAAAAGCACCCGAAGGGCGGCACGTGGCGGCAATACAAGCAGTGGATGGAGGATGGAGCATGAGTTTGGAAACTACCACTTTGGGCGCGGGTTGCTTTTGGTGCGTCGAAGCTGTGTACCAAGATTTGCGAGGGGTCGCCAGCGGGGTCTCTGGCTATATGGGCGGCGCGGTGGAACATCCCACGTACGAGGCCGTTTGCAGTGGCCAGACCGGCCACGCTGAGGTCGTGCAACTGCAATTCGACCCCGAGGTCATCAGCTTTGACGATGTGCTCTACATCTTCTGGCGCACACACGACCCCACCACGCTCAACCGCCAGGGGGCGGACCGCGGCACCCAGTATCGCTCGGTGATTTTCCACCACAGCCCTGAGCAGCAAGCGGCGGCTGTTGCCTCCAAAGCCACTGCGGACGCGAGCGACCTGTGGGCCGATCCGATTGTGACCGAGATTGCGCCCGCCAGCGCCTTTTGGCCGGCCGAGGATTATCACCAAAACTACTATCGGCTCAATCCCAACCAGCCCTACTGCGCGATAGTCATCGATCCCAAGATGCAGGCGTTCCGCCAGAAGTTTGCCGACCGCCTCCAGCCGACGGCCTAGGCGTCGTGACGACTGCCATTAGTCGGCTGTACGCCGAGGATTTTGAAGAGGCCCTCGACGTCCTCAACCTCGCCTTTGGCAAAGCGCCGCCCCGAGATTTTGAGGCCATTTTGCCGGCCCTGTACCGGCGCGGGGAAGAGGAGATGAGTTGGAACTTTGGCTTGCGTGAAGGGGGTCGTATCCGCGCCATCGTTGGGATGTTTCCTCTTGCCTACCGATGGGGAGGTGCGACTCTGCGCGTGGCCGGCATCGGCGGCGTTTCCTGCCATCCGCACGCCCGCGCCCGCGGCTACATGCAGCAGCTCATGGCCCATTGCGTCCAAGCCGCGCCCGCCGAGGGTTTTCACTTGTCTTGGTTGGGGGGACAGCGCCAGCGCTACGGCTATTTTGGCTATGAGAAGTGCGGCGTGTACTACCGGCTGACGCTGAGTCAGACCAATGTGCGCCACGCCTTGGGGTCAGCCGATTTTGGGATTGACTTTTTCCGACTTGAGCGAGAGGACCGCACGCACCTTCAAGGCGTGATTGGTCTGCACGATGCCCAGCCGTTTCGCGGGGTGCGCGCTCCGCACCGCTTCTACAATCTGCTCCTGAGCTGGGGACACCGGCCCTATGTGGCTCGCTCGCGCGATGGCCGCATGATCGGCTACCTCGTGGCCCAAGCCGACCAGACGTGCGTCACCGAACTGTTGGCTGTCAATGAGGGTGAGCCGGAACTGGACATAGCCGCTGCTTGGGTGCAGCGCCACGGGAATACCAGTTTCGAGTTACCGCCCTGGAGCCGCCTCCTGCCCAAGTTGGTCCAGCTCAGTGAAGGTGTGAGCGCGTCGAGTTCGGGCAATTGGCAGATTTTCGATTGGGCGACGACGCTCGACGCTTTGCTCAAGACGCGCGCCGCGCTGGTGCCCCTGATGGACGGCGCGGTAGTAGTGGAGATTGCGGGATATGGTCGGGTTGCGCTGGAGGTAAAGGGCAACGCCGCGCAGTGCGTCTGCACTGAGGCCGCGCCCGTGTTGCAGATGGACACTTTTACGGCCATGCGCCTGCTCTGCGGCCCTCTGTCGCCTTCGCTTGTGTTGCCCCTGCCTGCGGCGGCTGCCCCACTCGAACAGTGGTGTCCGCTGCCGCTTTTTTGGGGTCGCCAAGACGCGGTCTAATTCTGTAATACCCGCTCGGTGAATAGTTCGAGAAAGCGCACCTGATCCACTTCTACTGCACACGCTACGGGCCGCCCTAGCCGCTCTTGGTCGCTCGCCAAGGCGCGTTGATCAACTACCACCTGACCGGCGGTCAACTCGCCAGTCGTCTCCACATCCACCCACAGTTGCTGTGTATGAAAGAGTTGAGGCCACAGGGCCGCGCCCAGGGCCACGGGATCGTGCACGTGCATACCGGCAAATCCGTAGTGCGCGGACTCAAAGGCGATTACTGGCTCACACGCTGCACGGCAAAACGCTGCGTGCGTCCCTGTGCAGGCTTGCAAGGTGGTCTGCGCTAGCCAGACCTGCTCGGTTACGTCTAGTCCCACCAACACTAGCTCGGCTGCGGACGCGAGGACTTGGTGCGCTGCATGAGGATCGGCGTAGAAATTGAACTCAGCCGTTGGCGTGATATTGCCCGGCACGCGCACGGCCCCGCCCATGATTACCACTTGACGCGCCTGTCGCAGTACGCCCGGTGCCCGCGCCTCGGCTCGCGCTAGGTTGGTCAACGGCCCGGTGGCGACGAGCGTCACCTCTCCGGGCCGCGCCTGCAGGGTGCTCAGCAGAAATTCCACCCCGTCGCCCGCTGACGAGGTGCGCGCCTCGGGCAACTGGGCCGCGCCTAGACCAGTTGCGCCGTGTACGTCGTCTGCGGCGACTGCATCCCGCACCAAAGGCCGCTCTGCGCCAGCGTACACTGGAACGTCGGCCCGCCCCGCCCATTGCAATAGGCGCAGTGTATTGTCGGTCGTTTGATGCAGCGGTACATTGCCAGCCACCGTAGAGACGCCTATCAACTCGACCTCGGGCGAGGACAGGGCCAAAAGCAGGGCGAGGGCGTCGTCAACGCCCGTATCGACGTCCATGAGCAGGGGAGTTGCAGGCAATGCCGCCTATCCTAGACTTGGGCGCTGATGATCAAGTGCTCGACCCAATCGTCCCCTGTGTTGGAAAGCTGGTGTTTGACCTTCGGCGGGATGTGTACTGCGTCGCCTTCGCGCACTTCGTAGATCTCCCCGTCGATCTTCATCTGCCCCTGGCCGCTGAGGAAGTAGTACACCTGCTCGGTGGCCTCGTGCTCGTGGTAATCGCCTTCCAAGCCCCCTTGCAGGCGATGCAGCGTTAGGCCGGAAAATCCTAGGAGTACTGCTTCGTTCTCGTCTAGCCCCTCGGCGCTCTGGGCGCGAAAGATCGACCAGATTAGTTTGGATTCATGCCCAACGACGGGCGTGACGTTGCGCCAATTGCGAATGACCAAAATGTCCTCCTCGCGTTTAATCGTGTCGGTGAAATTCGTCGGCTTAACATACCAAACGGCGGACGGCGGGCAAAGCGCACCCTGTTGCCGACACTCCGGCTAGTTAGATTAGGAATTGAGAATTAGCCGCCCGTACTCCCAGCAGGTTGCCAACGGCGACCAATTCTTAATTTATAGATGTTATGATGCATCTGGGCCGAACCGATAGGTGTAGGGGCGTCCCTTGTGGGCGCCCATGTGACACCGCGTATTCAACCAGTGGAATCCGACGGGGGCAACCACGAGGGTTGCCCCTACAATGCGTAACATCAGTTTCTAATTCCTACGGAGTAACTATTATGACTACCACCGCCATCGACATAGCCCCCCTGCCGCAAGCTACCTTCGGCAAAACCGGCGAACATGTCCCCTTGCTCGGCTTGGGCACGGCCCCCGGAGGCTTTGGCCTAGCAGACGCGGACGCCATCGCGCTGTTTGAACGGGCGATAGACCTCGGCGTTACCTACATCGACACGGCACCCGGATACGAGCGCGCCCAGAGCCAGCTCGCCCAGATCGTCCCCCATTGCCGACGCGAGCTGTTCTTGGTCAGCAAGGCTCACACGGCTCACTACCAAGAGGCGCTCGATATCGTCGAAAAGAATTTGGACGCCTTGGGTACCGACCACTTGGACCTGATGTACGTCCACTCGCTGGGGCACTTAGACGTAGAACAAGTGCTGGCCAAAGACGGTGCTCTCGCCGGCTTGCGCGAAGCGCAGCGGCGCGGTTGGACTCGCTATATCGGCATCACTGCTCATCACGCACCTTGGAAATCCGCCAAGGTCCTGCGCGAGGTCGAAATCGACGCCTGCATGTTTGCCCTCAGCTTCGCCGACTGTCACATCTACAACTTTGAAGAGAAGGTCCTGCCCCTGGCTCGCGCCCAGAACGCCGCCGTCGCTGCGATGAAGGTGTACGGTGGGGCCGTCAACATGGAGTACGAAACGCCGCGGCCCTCGGAGCTGACCAACAGCGGCTTTGGCGATCACGAGCGGGCGTTGCGCTACGCCTTGGGATTGCCAGGGGTGAGTCTGGCGGTCGTTGGGGTCTATAACGAGGAAGAGCTAGTGCAAAATATCGAATGGGTGCGGCGCTACACGCCACTGGATGCTGGCGAACAGCAGGCACTGCTAGCGCAGGGACGGGAGATCGCGCGTCAATGGGGGCCGCACTACGGATCGGTGGAGTGAGCACTACAAAACATTAATGGGGAGTTTATGAAAATCACCAAGATCAAATCCTTTGTTGGATCGAGCGGCTATTTTTTCGTCAAGGTAGAAACCGATGCGGGCATCTACGGTCTCGGTGAAGGGGGATTGAGACGGCGCGCCCTCGCCTTAGCCGAAGTCATTCGCTCGTTTGAACCGTTTCTCATCGGTGCAGACCCGTTCCAAATTGAACATCTGTGGCAAGTGATGTTCCGCGGTGGCTTCTTCCCCGGCGGTGTCGTCCAATCCGCCGCGGTGAGTGCGGTGGATATCGCACTCTGGGACATCAAAGGGAAAGCACTCAATGTACCTGTGTACGAGCTTTTGGGCGGACGCACGCGAGACAAGGTCGTCTGTTATCCACACAACGGCGGCGGCACGATTGATGCCCTCGTTGAGAGTTGTCGCCAAACCCATGAGGCCGGTTGGAAATTCGTCCGCTGGGGCTTGGCCGATGGTGCAGACAAAGGGACGTTTGAACCCAGACGCGCTATCCAGCACGGCGTTGAGCAGGTGGAGGCCGTGCGCAATGCACTGGGCGATCAGGTCAACATATTAGTGGACGTGCATACCCGTCTCGACCCGGCGGATAGCCTCGATTTCTGTAACCGGGTTGCCCCCTACAATCCGTTTTTCATTGAAGATCCGCTGCGCAGCGAAAACCCAGCCAGTCTGCGGCGGCTGCGCCAACAGACCTCCGTCCCGCTTGCCGTCGGCGAACAATTTGATAGCAAGTGGACGTTCAGGGAAGTCATTGAGGAGGATCTGATGGATTACTGCCGCGTTGACTTGTGCATTGCCGGTGGGTTGACAGAGGCGCGCAAAATTGCCGGATGGTGCGAAACGCATTACATCCATCTGGCACCGCACAACCCGCTCGGGCCGGTTTCCACTGCGGCCTGTTTGCATCTGTGTTTGGCATCGTCACTGGTTGGTGTGCAGGAACTTCCGCGCGCGCCGATGTCTTCACTCACTGACGAGTTTCCGGTGCAGGTGCCGTTTGAATCTGGCTACCTCTTGCCTCCCGAAGGCCCGGGGCTTGGGATTGAATGCAACGAGGCTGCGCTCGACACTGTGTCAACACAGGACTACGGAGCACCCACCGGCTATCTGCGCGATGATGGGTCTTATACGAATTGGTAGGGAAGTAAAGGGTGGGATTACGGGCTGGTGGAGTGGGACTTTTATCCTTGAGGAGACGATATAATGACAAGCCAAGATATATATATACCTATAGAGTCAATCAATGTATTATGCCAGCGCTATCAAGTGCGAGAGCTTGCGCTTTTCGGATCGGCTCTCGGGGGTAGTTTCGGGCCAGGCAGTGACCTCGATTTTCTGGTGGAATTTCAACCAGAAGCACAAGTAGGCTTTATGAAGCTAGCCAGAATGCAGAGAGAATTTTCGGCTGTACTTAATCGCAAGGTAGATTTAGTACCCAAGGGAGGGCTGAAGCCAAAAATACGCCAAGCAATACTTTCCAGTGCAGAAGTACTCTATGCGTCGTGAAGAACTATATTTGCCGATATGGTACTGCCCCGTTACTTATTAAGAGTTAGTGGCTTACGCTTTCGAGAAAGTGGTCGGTGACGATGAGTGGCGTGTTGACACAGGATTATGGAGCCTCTAATTATTGTCCTCTACCAATCTTGACCCAGATTAGGAAGATATGAGATCAGAACGACCTGCCGTTGGCCCAGAAGTTCCCGTTGATTGGCCCGTGTTAAGTGTGTTTTCAGGGGCGGGTGGACTCGATCTTGGTTTTCAGTCCGCGGGATTTCGCTCAGCTATAGCAATTGATATCGACCCAGCCGCTATAGCGACTTATAAGCGTAATCATCCAAACACCAAGGCAGTCCAGTTAGACCTAGCTAGCACTGACCCAACCGATATCGTGAACCTATGGGAAAACCATACTGGGAGAATTAAGCCTGTTGGAATAATCGGAGGCCCTCCGTGCCAAGGGTTCTCTTCCTCAAATCTCCACCAGAAACAAAATGATCCAAGGCATCGGTTGCTCGACAGCTATGCAAATATTGTTGAGAAATTTGCAGTGTACCTTGGGCTCGATTTCTTCGTGCTCGAAAACGTGCCCGGCCTCGTCGGTAGGCGTCACCAGCGACTTTTCCATCAATTCAAGGATACGTGTGAAGCCGCAGGATTTAAGGTGATACAAAAAATTTTAGACGCTGGAAGATTCGGAATCCCCCAGAATCGTAAGAGATTAGTTGTAGTCGGAATTAATAGACGGCATTATCCTGCTATTGACTTCCAATTGCCAGAAGGGGATCAACAAACGCTCCCTATTAGAGCAGTGATATCCGACTTGCCCGAACCTGTATTTTGTACTAGAGGATTGAGTCCGAGCGAGATTCCATTTCATCCTAACCACGTTACCATGGTGCCGCGATCTCCGAAGTTTACAAACGGAAGTCTGAAGCCAGGCTATACTAAGGGACTGAGCTTCAAAGTTCTAAGTTGGGATTCCCCGAGTTATACGGTCGCCTACGGGCATAACGAAGTGCATGTTCATCCCGGTTGCCATCGTCGCCTCTCGGTCTATGAAGCTATGTTGCTTCAAGGGTTTCCGTCATGGTATCAGCTCGAAGGTACGTTCAGCCAACAAGTCCAACTAGTTTCAGATGCGGTACCACCACCTCTTGGCGAAGGTATCGCGTATGCAATCGCAAGGCTCTTGGCTAAAAGCGAAAGCCAGTCACTACATCATTTACCGAATGAGAAGTAAGATTTTTGAGGTTGTCACTCATGAACGCATATCTCCGATGGAATAATGCTATAGCGGCTCATTTTTTCAATCAGGATATGGCTGGACGCAACGTGTACATTTACGTCAACCAGGGGATAGTATCCGAGCTGGAACAGAAACTTGAGCCAGAAGCAGGCAAGTTCTTAGCCGCCGTCAAGTACGGGCCACCCTGGGCTTATAGCCAAAGCATATGCCAGTGTGCTCTCCAGGCATATACGAATTGGCGGAATAGGGGGGTACATTTTCCGCCATATATTGCATATCTGGGCCTCTTTGTGCTTGCTGGAGGTGCTGACGGAGACTTTTCTCCAAATGCCTATTACCCCCGGCTCAGAGAACTCCTAAAGGATTCGGGTCAGGGAACGATTCCTTCATTTGATCGCATGTGGCAACTCTGGGAAGACTTGGAGGAATGGTCTGTATTCGATCGAAAGAGTGAGTTAGGTATATTTCGTGCACGTATCTTTGGGGAGAAGGTCCATATTGGCTACCCACTTGCCCAATCGATACTGACAGAGCAAGAGCGAAAAGCTCTACCCCGTATTTTTTACGAAATGGGATTTGATCCTACATCCACTCCTCCGGCCGATGAGCTTGCAAGGGCTCTGCGGAGTCCTATCGCAAAATCGCTCCTTCGATCAAGAACAGTTCGGCTAGTAGAGAATCGACGCGATGCTGATATGTACACGGCGATGCTTGGCACCGTAGTGGATGAGTTGGCCGAATGGGATGGGGATGTGGAAATTGGCTCAAGTGGTCTTGAGGCGAGGATAGCATCGGCGAATCTTCGGATTTGTCTTGAAGTAGATGGAGTGTCAGGAAGGGCCGATGCCTCCATACGGTGCAAGGTGAATCGAGAATTTCCTGAAGAAGGTCTGACATTAGATGTTCCAAGCCTCAATGGTAGATTCCGAGTTGAAGAGTATTTGGATGGATGGTCGTTACCCATCCGAAGCAATGATACAGGAGAAGTATTAGACGCTTCCTCGTTGAACTGGCATAATGGTCTAACTATGCGATCACCTTCTTCCGCTTGGCAGCTAAAGCTACCTGGTCGTCAAATTAGGATATTCATAGAGGGTACGTCAGAAGGTATCCCTGGCCTTGTCGAGATACATGCATTACCTCAAGGACAATCGTTCTACTTGGCTTACCCAGAGAATCTATGGCCTCATTTGGAACGATGGACATCTAGCAACCAGTGTCAGGGGTTCCACGAGTTTGAGAATATTCAGGGTCTGCCGTCAACGTGGAGATTTGCTAGTGTCGAGGAGGCCATAGGCGATGATGGAATCAAGGAATTCTTATCTTTCCCACCAAGCGTACGACTGCGCTTGATGGGGGGAATCCGCAGTAACAGGGGTAATAATTTCTTCAACTTTGCGCCTCCTATCAGCGTAATGGTTGATGGTGGGGTATCGAATCTGGACTTGTACTGTAATGATCAGAGATTACCACCTCATGAATCAGGGAGAGTCTTTGCCTTACCACAGGGTCTTCCAACTGAGTCACGCATTGTTTTAGAAGCTCGGTCTAATGGTTCAGTATTGGCACAGCAGTCGCTATTCCTTACAGGGGACTTTAGAGCGGGACCGCAGGATGCCGGACTATCTCTCGATTCTACTGGATCTGAGCTCGGATCTGATACCGATTGTCTGTCAATTGCTGGGGCATACGTTAGGGGCCACCTACCCGAACAACCGGATTCAGTTGTGGAACTGCTTGAAGATTTGGAAGCTGAAGTGGGCAATATGAAGGGTTTTCTAATTGGGAAAATCCCCGGCCAAGTCGTAGAATGGCCATTGGAGCCGTTGCCTACTGATTGGCGTCCTGTTTGGGCGATAGCAAAGGCGCGACGTAAAAGAAAAGTGACATTTATTGGTGAAAGTTTGGAGAGTGCTTCGCCAAGCCTACTAGCCGCTATGGACAACAGAAAGATACGGACTTGGAAACAAGTCCTCTGGTACCAGCGTAAGCAGATTAACCCTCCGGTACTACCAGCCGTTTGTGCTCTCTGGAAGCAATTTCAAGAGGTGGCCCGCGATGTATGACAACGGAGATATTCTATTATTTGCATTGTCATCATGGCGCAAGACCTCTTGGACTGCCTTCAAAAAGTGCTTTGACGAGGTGCATCGCAGGGCACACAGCAACAGACCTCACAAACAAGACGAAAACGCCGCCGTCTATAGGTGGAGGGTTATCCGTGCCTTGAGCAGTCTTGGCCATATTGACTTGGACCGAGATTCTGGAGGCCTACAACTAATTGCTGCTCCGACAGTTTTATCCGCGCTTCCTGGATTCGGGATTCGTAGGGTTGTGTTGTGTGGTGCTAGATCCCCCTACACTATGGGGGAACTGCGCGAGGCCGCAGTTTTGAATGGTGTACAAACTATCATGCGTCCCCAGACAACTGTTAGCCCTTATGCTCCAACCCAAGTTGAACTCCAAGTGGAGAGTGACGCTCGCATCCGCGCTATTGCTGAACACCTTGGAATTCCTTACCTCAATGTCCCTCCTGCGAAGTTGATCGCACGCGCATCAGCGTCGCTCAAAGAGTATTACCAAGGGCTTACATGGTCACAGGCAGAAGAGCTGAACTGGAAACGTGAGGATTTTGACATAGATAATCTGCAATTCAGGCCACCTGTAGGCTCACCTAATCCGTTGCGGTTAAGTAGATACCAAGATCCTGCAAAGTCTACATGGCGATATTACCTATGGCGAAACAGCGAATCTTCTGAGATCGATCTTGATTGGGGTAGATATGTTATTCTCGCAATGTGCTCAAAGCAGGTACTGCAGTACGATCAGCGAAATAAGAAGGTTTTTGTACCTTCCGGTACTCCACTACCGGTCTTATTTGCAAGAGCCTTCGGGCTATGTTCAGGCTGTTCTTCATACTCAACCCAGCGGAAGTACTTCGGTAGCTCAGACCGCTTAGGACCTCACGAAGTATTTGAAAATGTTCCCCCAAGCATTTTCAAAGCAGTCGGGCGTTGTTGCATGAAAGCGGTGTTAGGGTCTTGAAATGGTGCAGGCTCTCCAG
>VXOR01000108.1 GCA_009840005.1 Gemmatimonadota bacterium | reverse complement strand
ACGGGCTGATTCGTCAGTATGTGCCCAAAGGCACCGCCTTGGATACGCTGTCGCAAGCGCAGATACACCACATCATGGATCGGCTCAATCATCGGCCGCGAAAGGGATTGGCTTTTCAAACGCCCCATGAAATCTTATACAAGGAAACAGCATTTCAACCTAAACACGGCCAAATTGCACTTACGAGTTGAATCCGCGGCCGATTTGACTATGTTCAAAAGAAATTATATTACTTGACTAACGGACCAAAACTCCCTATTCAAAGACTTCTGCCGTACTCAAGGACACTGCATTGGGCGAAACTGCCGCCAATCAATCGTCTGATCAAAGAGTCAACCGCATGATTCGCTATCTGGGTTAGTAAATGCTGGATTTGAACGAACTGGACACTGACGACATCCCAGGTATCTCACGAGCAAAGGGTAACGAGTTGGCCGAAGCTGGAGCCGTTTGCCTAGAATCTCAGGATCATACACCAGGTACTTGCCTTACTGTCCGTAATGGCGCTAACAACAGTTATCGACTAGATTGGCCGCAGGTCACTGACCAAGCCCGCCGGACTTGGAATGACGATGAGGAGGCTACCGAAGACGGTGCTGCCGGCATTGCTGTCCTACTGGCAAGTCGGGAAATCGGTTACACGGTTGTATTGCGTTCACGAAAGGGTACTGGATTCGATTATTGGCTTGGGGACGATGCACTAGACTTTAAAGCAAGGATGGAAGTGTCCGGCATCCGAAATGGTAATGATGGCCAAATCAAAACAAGAGTGAAACAGAAATTGCGCCAGATGAATCGGTCGGATGATCAGGAATTACCGGCTTACGCAATCGTAGTTGAATTCGGGCGGCCACTTGCGGAAATAAAAAAGAAATGAACTCAGTTAATGATCTCCACAAAAAAGCTATGGAATTCGCAGACCTCGGTCTCAGAAGAAGGGCTCGTGGCAATGCGGAAGAATCCATAGAGTATTTTGAGCAGGCACTTCACTATGAATTGGCTGCCATTGACGAGCTTGACAAAACAGAGGCGTTGGCTTGGGCAGTGTTGCATCGCAGCGCTGGTACCTTGGCCTTAGATTGCAGGGACTTTCTCCGAGCTGAGAAAATAGTAGCCACTGCTCTGGCGCAGGAACCGCATCCAGAGGTTGCGGAGGAGTTGCGTGACCTTTTGGAGCAGATTTACTTCCAAAGGCACCTCGATCTGAAAGGTATTACTTTGCAGGAGGATGAGATTCAGTTGAGTCTCTCAGGTCAAGAAGTGGGAAATGGTTTTGTCAACGTAGAGGAAGTATATGAGCGTATCAGCAGCTCGTCGAAACTGATTCATCGTACCGTTGAGCGAAAGCAGAACCGGCCTTTCCGAGAGAGAGGGAGTGTACAAAAAGCAATACGGGAAAATTACCAGACGCTGGTTTCTGTGCCTAGGAGCGGGAGTTTCTCAGTGACGCTTAAATTCAGCAGGCCACAACTGTATTTTTCGGGAATGCTTGAGACGGCTGCTATCATCGATGAGTTCATGGACTTACTTGCATTGATCAACAGCTCCCACATTACCGAAATACAGAAGCGCATTCCTGACCCCGCTTATCTGCGGAACTTCTTTGGTCTGGCAAGAAAAATTGCGCCCGATGGCGAACGAATCAGTCAGGTAGGTTTTACCTCAGTTCGTGACGGAGAACAACGTTCTGTAGGGCTTACCATGCCGGCGTCAGAACTTCCATCACTGCCACCAGAAATGTTATCGTCTCAGCGAGTCGAACCTCAGCAGACTACTCCAAGGGAACCTATAGAAATACGCGGGATATTACGCCACGCGGATGCGATGCGCGAAGACAGCAACGTTATACAAGTCATTGATGGCAATAAAAGACACACCGTACAGGTGCCACAAGGCATGATGAATGACATCGTGCGCCCCATGTGGGATTCGCACGTGATAATACAAGGTGTAGACACTGGCGAATATATCATGCTGGAAGACATCCAGCTAGACGACTCAGCTTGAGATAGCTGGATTACCTCACATCCTCTACTGCCTTCCCCAATCCCACCGCAGAAATTGACGCGCTTAGGTCCCTTGCCTTTTGTTGCAAGATGCCCATCGATCTCCAACCCTCCACACCCGCCGCACTAGTCTGCGCGGTATTGGCCGACTCCGCAGAGACGCTTGCCGCGGCCAAAGAACGCCTTGCCGAATGCTTTGGCCCCCTGCGCGCGGCAAGTGCTATCTATGATTTTGATTTTACCTCGTACTACGAAGCGGAAATGGGCGCGGGGTTGTGCAAACAGCTCGTGTGCTTTACCGAGCGGATCGACCCCGCTGAACTGGCGGCCTGCAAGGCGCAGACCATGGTGCTGGAGCGGGCGATGCGCCAAGGGGGATGCCGCCGCGCCAATATCGACCCAGGACTGCTCTCGATCGAGAGCTTGGTGTTGGCGACGACGAAGTACGCTGGCCACCGCATCTGCATTGCCCCACAGCTCTACGCCGAAGTGACTCTGCTCTATCAGCGAGGAGGCTACCGACCATTAGAGTGGACGTATCCCGACTACCAGGGCGATGCAGTGCAGCGGTTCTTGCTCGATGTACGGCCTTGGTTGCTAAGAGTGCGTGGATAAAATAAGGGACTTATATACGTGAGTGACCATAGGTGGTAAAAGCTAAAAAAAGTCGATTTCTGCCACCTATGGTCAATCTGCTTAGCACAGATTAAATCGCCGTCTCAAGGCGTCAATGAGCCGCTGTCGAGACGGATCGGGCTGTTGTGGTGCCCTGCGCCGATACGCTGGGACCCAATAGCCGCGAACATAGACCCACTTGGGCCTTTCATTCTGAACCATAAGGCTTTCTCCTTCCTTGCAGAGAGAGTTTGAAAGGTTCCGGCATCTGGCGGGCACCACCCCCGCCAGATGCCACTATGCCTAGAACGGTATCTAGATCTAGTACCGAAAAGTCAAGCAGGCTGGCAAAAAGGTCTTGTATCGCCTTGTTCGCTGACCTATTTTGGGGCTGTCATACTCCCGCAAGTCTCCCGTTGTCGGGTGGCCTGCTGAATACAACAGCCTCTTGTATGTGGCTGGGTCGCTCCCGGCTACTAGGTGAATAGGTAGGGATTCCCGCATCTACTTGCGTGAGTATGACACTGCCCGGCTCCCTATGATGGGGAGCCGCAACGTCAACCTCACACAGGAGAAGCGGGAATGAGACCTCTAGTCTTTATCCTACTTGCGGGAATCTTCGCAGCCGTCGTATTGCTTTGGACTGATGAAGTTGAGGCGAGGGGGCACACGCGCAAAGCACAAGAGCGGCAAATTCTGATAGAAGGCGCGAAGAAGATGATGCTCTTTGTTGCGAGACTGGAAAAGAACGAACGGATACTGTTGAAGTCGGCGCGAAGTCAAGCCGAGCTCAAAGTGTTCAAGTCAAGGCTGAAGGTAATGGAGGCGAGAATGCCGGATAAATTCCGGCAATGTTATGGGATGCTCAAAAAGGAGTTCCGCAGACAAAAGGCGTGTGAATACGCTTTTTTCGGTACGTCAAAACAGCGAAGCGATACATTGTATGCCCACATCTGCGAACTATCTATGCTTGGGGTGGTCTCCAAGTGCTACACTAAAGGGCTATTCGATCCTGACGAAATTAAATAACCATTCATTTTTGACAAGATGGTGCAAGATGTTGAAATACAGCATTTTGCACCATCTTGGTCACTCGCGTATATAATTCCCTTTTTTTAGACCCAGAATCGGTGTGATCCGAGCCCACAAGGCATCCGGGCACGCTAGGTCGTGTCCCGCGAACGAGTCTTGGTGGCCATGACTTTCCTCCTCTTGGTTGAGGTCAAATTCTCTGACCACATAGGAGATCGAACTATGAAGTGGTTACTCATGTTGTCGTTACTTATGCCCCTTACTGCTTGTCAATCTGAAACCTACAAGAAAGGCTATGCCGATGCGATAGCAGACGGGAAGACTACACGCTATGCCAAAGCCTATGCCAGAGTCTATGCCGATGCGATAGCACGTGGGAAGACAGAACCCTATGCCAGAGTCTATGCCGATGCGATAGCACGCGGAAGGAGAGAAACCGATGCTGAATCCTATGCTGATGCTTATGTCAAAGCCTATGCCGAGGCGCGAGCACGCGGGAAGGATGAAGCCTACGCCTATGCCTATGCCGAGGCGCGAGAACGCGACTGGAAGACTAAAGCCTATGCTGATGCTTATGCCGAGGCGCGAGCACGCGGGAAGGATAAAGCCGATGCTGCTGCTATTGCTGCTATTGCCGCCCAAAAAAAACAAGAGGAAGACTACAACAAATCTCGTCTTTCCAAGGCCAAAGCCTTTGTCGATTCCGGAGATTTTATGACAGCCTACGAGATTATGGAGGCTCTGCCTGACTCGCTCATAAAAGGAGAAGAACTAGACAATGTGGTAGAACCAGCGCTTCGTCAGTCTATTAAGAATTTTAACGCAGTAGGAGCAACTAAGGCGTTATCCGCTTTGCCGCTTGACCTTGAGCATCGACCTTTATATGTCCAAGCTGTTGAAGTGCTTAATGCGTACAAGGTGGCGTCTCGGGAACTGGATTATATAGATGTAGACGAGATAGATAAGGAAATAGAGAGACTGCGACGTCTTAGAACGCAAAACTGTAGGCTCCCCTTCGCGGGGTACATCACAAAAAAATGGACAGACCATATGTATGAAGCCCAGACCAGTAACGGCGAATTATTTGTACTCAAGACGGAGAAGACTATTTTTACATCAGCCGGATTTTTCACTCTTCATATAGACTGTCTTTATAAAGAACCCATGAAATTGAGCAGTGGTTTTACGAAAGAAGTCCCTATATGTGTAGAAGACAGCGAAAGACCCGAAAGATGCCGTCAGGTTACCCAAGAATTAAAGGAGTGGGAGGATGCTAAAAAAGAAATTCCCTCACTTAACAAAAAGAAGAGGCTAGCCTATCAGAAATTGCGACAGGTTGTCCAAGCCTTGGAGTTGTCTATCCCCACCGAAAATACTGAATAGCTCAGAACTCATCCCTTGTTCTGTTCTTTTGATTTTGTTCTATATTTTGGGGATTTATATACATAACTGCACATGCCTTTCTACGTTGTAAGGTTTCCCAATGGAGACCTTGGGTTTTTGTCTGCCAACGTCCCGGCGCAAGTCCCAGACGGGTCAAATTTAGGAGTGGCCTTGCCGTTTTGGAAGAGCCTCTGACGATTGATCTTGAGGTCGGGCGAAGCATAGAGCGTCGGTTTGAAGCAGCCGAAGTCGGTCCATCGACGACGGCTGGTACATTCGGACCCGTACCAAACTTTCCTCTTTTTAGGAGTAACCTTGCATGTATGGATGGTCGCTTCTTTTTGTTCCTTGGTTTTTTTTCCATTCTATAAAGCATCGGATTGTCTTAATTCTTTCTTCTCTGGTCGAGTTGTCTCCAATAACAGCTACTACGTTCCAATCACTTTTAATCCCATTACATTCACGACAGGCTTCGATTAGGTTTTCTTCATTATCGGAACCACCCTTCGATTGTGGAACGATGTGCTCTTTCTCTAGATAAATGAGGTCAAAGGATCGGTCACAGTAAGGGCATTGTGTTGTACTCATCTTCTTATCTCCTGTGCTTGAAGGTGCTTTAGGTGAAATTATTCTTCTAGAATAGGATCTAAGTCAGCCCCGCTCGCCAAGCGGCACAAACGGGCGGTGCTCCGGCCCGGTGTAGATGTGGTTGGGGCGGATGAGGCGATTGGCGTCGTGTTGTTCGATCACGTGCGCGGCCCAGCCCACCACGCGGCTGGCCACGAAGATGGGGGTGTAGAGCGGGATCGGGATGCCCATCATGTAGTAGGTGTACGCGCAGGGGAAATCGACGTTGGGGAAGATGCCTTTTTCGCGCATCATCGTCTCTTCGACCACATCGGCTAGGTCGGGCCATTTGGTGTCACCGATGGCTGCGGCGATCTGACGGCCAACCTTCTTCATCGTCGGCACCCGCGAGTCGCCGCTTTTGTATTCCCGATGGCCAAAGCCCATGATCTTCTTCTTTTGCGCCAGCGCGTCGAGGACCCACTGCTCGGCCGCTACAGGCGAATCCACCTCCAAGAGCATGTGCATGGCCGCCTCGTTGGCACCGCCGTGCAAGGGGCCGTGCAGGGCACCGATGGCCGCGGTCATGGCGGCGTACAGGTCGGCGAGGGTTGAAGCTACGACCCGTGCGGTAAACGTGGAGGCGTTGTATCCGTGCTCGGCGTAGAGGATCAGCGAAGTGTTCATGGCCTCTACTTCGTACGCGGGTGGTGCTTCGCCGCGCAGCATGTAGAGCAGATTGGCCGCGTGGTCTAGCTCGGCGTCAGGGGCCACCGGCTCTAGGCCCTGAGAAAAGCGATGGCCATAGGCGAGTGCGGTGGGAATTTTGGCCAGCAAGCGCACGGATTTGCGCACATTGGCCTCGTGGCTGTTGTCGGGGGTCTCGGCGTCGAAAAACGCCAAGGACGATACGGCCGTGCGCAACAGATCCATGGGGTGGGCGTCCGCCGGCGCGGAGCGCAACAGTTCGACGACCGGGCCGGGCAGGTCGCGCTGTGAGCGCAGTTGTTGGTTGAACTCTGCCAACTCGGCGACTGTCGGCAACTCGCCGTAGAGCAGCAAGTAGGCGACCTCTTCGTAGGAAGCGTTTTCGGTCAGTTCGACTAGGTCGTAGCCGTACAGGATCAGGCGGTTGATATCGCTATCAATGCGCGAAAGGGCGGACTCGCCGGCGATGACGCCTTCGAGGCCGGGACTATAGGATTTGTCGGTCATTCTGTATGTCTCTCTATGGAAAAGTGTTGGTAGTGGGTGGATTTGAGGCTAGTAATTCAGTGGTTTTCTTCGTTCGCTGGAAAGCGGTCGGCCAACGCTGCATCTAGTTTGGTGTACTCGTCGTAGCCGAGTAGTTCGTAGAGTTCGTCTCGTGTCTGCATCTGTCCGAGGGCACCTTCTAAAGTGCCCTTTTCCTTCAGTTCGCAGAACAGCCCTTCGACGGCCTTCATCATGGTGCGGAATGCGCTCAGCGGGAAAATCACGAGGCGGTATCCCATGGCGGCGAACTCCGCGACCGATAGGTACGGCGATTTGCCGAATTCGGTCATGTTGGCGAGGAGCGGGCCTTTGACTTGCTCGGCGTAGCGGGCGAATTCCTCGGCGCTCTGCATGGCCTCGGGAAAGACGGCGTCCGCGCCGGCTGCCAGGTAGCGCAGGCCGCGCTCGACGCTTTGTTCAAAGCCCTCGACAGCGCGGGCGTCGCAGCGGGCGATGATGACAAAGTTCGGGTCTTGCCGCGCCGCGCAGGCCGCGGCGATCTTGCGCTCCATTTCTTCGACCTCGATTAGAGCCTTGCCGTCGAGATGGCCGCAGCGCTTGGGCATGACTTGGTCCTCTAAGTGCAACCCGGCCAAGCCCTCGCGCTCGTACGCGCGCACTGTGCGCATCACCTGCCAGACCTCGCCAAATCCAGTGTCCGCATCGCAGATGCAGGGCACTTGGACTGCATTGGCAATGTAGCCAGCTTGGCGCGCCATTTCGTCCATGCCCAACAGGCCGACGTCTGGGTATCCGGCCGTGCCGTTGGCCAGCCCGGCCCCGGAAATGTACACGGCCTCAAACCCGGTGCGTTCGGCCAGCATGGCCACGGGCGCGTTGAAGGCCCCGGGCAAAGTCAGGGTCTTCTCGGCCATCAGGCGACGCAAAACGTGCGGTTTGGACTCAGCGGGTGCGGGGTTGAGTAGCATGGCTCAGGCGAGGGGGATGGTGGCTTCGCGCTCCGGTCCTACGGAGATTAGGGAAACCGGTGCTCGGCTCAATTCAGCGACTCGCTTCACATAAGCCTGCGCTTGCGGCGGCAGGTCGTCGAAGCGGCGGGCGGCGGTAGTGGGGGCACGCCAGCCGGCCATTTCTTCGTAAATCGGCTCGCATTGGTCGAGTACCTGCGGGTCGGCGGGGAATTCCTCCAGCACTTGGTCGCCGCAGCGGTAGCCAATGCCCAGCTTGAGGTGCTCGTATTGGTCGAGTACGTCGAGCCGGGTTAGGGCGATGCTGGTCAGGCCGTTGATGCGGGCCGAGACCCGCAAGATGGCGGCGTCGAACCAGCCGCAGCGCCGCGGCCGGCCGGTGGTGGCTCCAAATTCGCGGCCCAAGGCACGCAAACGCTCGCCTTCTTCCCCCAGTAACTCGGTGGGAAAAGGCCCGTTGCCCACCCGCGTGGTGTACGCTTTGGCCACGCCTACTACCTCGTCAATCCGCGTGGGACCGATACCTGCACCCGTGCAGGCTCCACCCGCAGTGGTGTTCGAGGAGGTGACGTAGGGATAGGTGCCGTGGTCAATGTCGAGCAAGGTCCCTTGCGCGCCTTCGCAGAGGACTGTTTTGCCTTGGTCGAGGGCTTGGTTGAGCAGAAGCGAGGTGTCGGCAACATAAGGGGCGAGCCGCTCGCCATAGCCGATGTATGCGTCGATGATGGGGCCGGTCTCTAGCGGCTCTTGGCCGAAGACCTTGGTCAGGATTTCGTTTTTGGCGCAGATGCTGGCGCGGAGCTTGTCGCGCAAACGCGTTGGGTCGCACAAATCCATAACGCGCACCCCGTGGCTGCGCTCGACTTTGTCGCGATAAGCCGGGCCAATGCCGCGGCCAGTCGTGCCGATGGCGACGCTGTTTTCGCTCTCTTCCCCGGCCTTTTCCAAGACCTTGTGGTAGGGCATTACGATGTGGGCAACTTGGCTGAGAAAGAAGCGGCTGGCCACGGAAAAGCCCTTGGCCTCCAGCTCGGCGATCTCATCGAGCATGACGGCTGGATCGACGACCACCCCATTGCCCACCACGCAGATTTTGCCCTCGTGCATGATGCCGGAGGGAATGGCGTGGAAGATGAACTCAGTGTCGCTGGTGACGACCGTGTGGCCGGCGTTGGCCCCTCCTTGATAGCGCACCACCACGTCGGCGGTGGACGTGAGGTAATCTACTACTTTGGCCTTGCCTTCGTCGCCCCACTGCGCTCCTAATACTATTTTTGCGGGCATTGTGTACTCCCGTGCTTAAAGACTGACTTGTTTGGCCCAGGAGATGTACTCCCGAGAGAGAATATCGTCAACTACGTCGGTGGTGATCGGGTCATCGACGTTGAGGATGGTCAGGGCTTGGCCACCCATTTGGCGACGTCCGCACGACATTTGGGCGATGTTGACGTTGTGGCTGCCCATGACTGTGCCGATTTGGCCGATGATGCCTGGGACATCGTCGTTGATGTAAAAGAGCATGTGCCCCTCTGGAACGGCGTCGAAAATGTACTCGTCGAGGCGCACGAGGCGCGGATCGCTCTTGCCGAAAATCGTGCCGGCGAGCAGGCGCTGCCCCTTGTTGGTGTGATACACCACGGTGATGAGGCTGGCGTAGTCCTCGTGCTCGCTGCTGAGCCGCTCATCGACTTGCACACCGCGCTCCTGCGCGAAAAGCAGCGCATTGACCACATTGACTGCTGCGTCCGAGACGGTCTCCATAATGCCCTTGAGCACGGCCGAGGTCAGCGGCGAGGTTGGGTAGGCGGTGATGTCGCCTTGGTATTCGATGGTGATGCGCTCTAGCTGTCCCTCGCCGAGTTGGGCTTGCAGGCGCCCTAGCCGCTCGGCTAGCACGAGGTAGGGCTGGAGCTTGCCGTGGATCTCGGGATCGACCGAAGGGGCATTGACCGCGTTGCGAATGACGCGGCCCATCAGCACGTCGCCGACCTGCTCGGCCACCTGCAGGGCGACGTTGGCTTGGGCTTCCTTGGTGGAGGCGGCCAAGTGCGGCGTGCAGATCACGCGGTCGTCAACCAAGAGATCCACGAGGGTCGGCGGCTCCTCTTCGAAGACGTCTAAGGCAACACCGGCGACCTTGCCCGAGTTCAAGCCGCGCAGGAGGGCGGCTTCGTCCATGATGCCGCCACGGGCGCAGTTGATTAGATAAACCCCGTCTTTGCACTGCGCGATCTCGGCATCGGAAATCAGGTGCCGGGTCTGGTCGCTAAGATGGGTGTGGACCGTGATGAAATCTGCGGTAGCGTAGATTTTGTCGAGGGACGCCAGATGTGCGCCGTAGGAAAGGGCCATCTCTTGGCCGATGTAGGGATCGTAGCCGAGGACCTTCATGCGAAAGGCCGCAGCGCGCTTAGCCACCTCCCGCCCCACGCGGCCCAAGCCGATCACGGCAAGGGTCTTACCGGCCAGTTCGACACCGACGAATTGGCTCCGCTCCCACAGCCCCTTTTTAAGCGAGGACGTCGCCTGCGGGATGTGCCGCGCAAGGGAGACTATGAGTGCGAAAGTGTGCTCGGCGGTCGATAGGGAGTTGCCGCCCGGAGTGTTCATGACGATGATGCCGTGGCGCGTTGCCGCCTCTACGTCGATGTTGTCGAAGCCCGTGCCGGCGCGGCCAATGACCCGGAGGCGTGGTGCCGCGGCGATTACCTCGGCCGGCACCGTGGTCGCGCTGCGCACGACGAGTCCCTCGTAGTTGCCGATGCAGTCTAGGAGCGCACTCGGCGACAATCCACTGCGCACATCTACTGCGACCCCGTCGTTGGCTTCGAGAATCTCGACACAGCGGGGGTCCATCTTGTCGCTGATCAGTACTTTCAAATGATCCTCTTCAGGTTGCGTTGCCAGCTAGCGCCTCGGCGATCCACCCGGTAATGTCGTCCTGCCCGCGGCCATCGACTGCCGAGAACGGCACAAAGGAAAGACCGGCAAGCGATCCTTGGGCATCGAGTTGGTCGAATAAGTGTTGCAGCTTGTTGCGCGACAGTTTATCCGCTTTGGTAAAGACCAGCAGAAAAGGCTTATCGAGGGCGCGCAAACGGTCGATCATCTGCCGGTCCAAGTCGGTGGGGCCGTGCCGGGCATCGATGAGCTGCAACACCGCGCACAATGCTGCGCGATTGGCCATGTAGCTGCGGATGAGCTGGCCGAGCTGTAAGCGCAAGCCCACGCCGCCGCGCACGTACCCGTAGCCAGGCAGATCGACCAAGTAGAACTGCCCGTTGGCTAGGTAGTAGTTCAACTGCTGGGTCTTGCCGGGTACCGTGCTGGTGCGCGCCAGCTTCTTGCGCTGTACCAGCCTGTTGATCAGCGAGGACTTGCCGACGTTGGAGCGCCCGACTAAGGCGATTTCGGGCAAGCCGTCCACGGGCAAATCGGCCGTGCGGACCGCACCAATTTTGAATTCGACCGAGGAAAAGCGCATCGCTGGGGCTTGGAGATTAGGCGCGTTTGAGCCGCATCTCTTCGTCTTCGCTGCTGTACTGTTCGATCCCTCTCTCGATCATCTCGCCCGTAACTTGCAGGCGCGTCACGCCCTCCTGAGAGGGAATGTCGAACATGATGTCCATCATGGCCTGCTCTAGGACGGAGCGCAAGCCGCGGGCCCCAGTGCCCTTGTGAACGGTCAAGGCCACTATCTTGCGCAGGGCGTCCTCGGTGAACTCAACCTCGACTCCGTCCATGGCGAAGAGCCGCTGCGACTGCTTGATAATGGCATCGTGCGGCTCGGTGAGGATGCGAAGCAAGTCGCCCTCGGCGAGCTCGTCCATGGTGGTGATTACTGGTATGCGGCCGACAAATTCGGGGATCATGCCGTAGGCGAGCAGATCTTCGGGCTGCACCAGCGGCAACACGTCTGGAGTGTCGGAGTCGTATTCGTCGTCGCTGTCGGCTCCAAAGCCCATGGTGCGCTTGCCGACCCGTTGACTGATGACCCTGTCCAGCCCCTCGAAGGCCCCGCCGCAGACGAAGAGGATATTGCGGGTGTTCATCTGAATCATCGGCTGCTCAGGGTGTTTGCGGCCTCCCTTGGGCGGGATGTTGGCAGTGGTCCCCTCCAAAATTTTGAGCAGTGCTTGCTGAACGCCCTCGCCCGACACGTCGCGACCGACCGAAGGCGTGGCACTCTTGCGGGCAATTTTGTCAACCTCGTCGAGATAGAGGATGCCCTTTTCGGCTCGGGGCACGTCGTAATCGGCTGCTTGCAAAAGGCTCACGAGGATGTTTTCCACGTCCTCACCCACGTAGCCGGCTTCGGTGAGAATGGTGGCGTCGGCAATGGAGAAGGGGACTTGCAGAAATTTTGCCAGGGTTTTGGCCAGTTCGGTCTTGCCGGTGCCGGTGGGGCCGATGAGCATTACGTTGCTTTTCTCGAGCTCAACCTCGTCTAAGTCAACTTTGGTGCGAATGCGCTTGTAGTGATTGTACACGGCGACTGCGAGGATTTTCTTGGCCCGCTCTTGGGCGATCACATATTCGTCGAGAAAATCCTTGATTTGGCCCGGCTTGGGCATTTCTGCGGTCTCCCAGGGGAGGGCCTTTTGCCGCTCCTCGGCCAGGACATCGTTGCACAGCTTGACGCACTCGTTGCAGATGTGGACCTGGGGGCCGGTTATGATCTTGTCAACTTGGTTGTGGCTGCGCCCGCAGAACGAGCAGCGCGGATCGCTTTGGGGGGGCCGACGGCGCAAAACAAGCTCCTAGATTGGGGAAGGGGCTACCTCGACGTGCGATGGAGCGATGATCTCGTCGATGATGCCGTATTCGACGGCTTCTGCGGCCGACATGAAAAAGTCGCGCTCGGTGTCGCGCTCAATGCGCTCCAGCGACTGCCCAGTACACTCGACTAATACCTCGTTGATCTGCTGGCGCATGGCGATGATCTCGCGGGCGTGGATTTCCATGTCGGCGGCTTGGCCGCCAATGCCGCCCATGGGCTGGTGCAGCAAGACGCGGGCGTTGGGCAGGGCTTGGCGCTTGCCCTTGGTGCCGCCGGCCAATAGCACGGCTCCCATGCTGGATGCTTGGCCGATGCAGATCGTGGAGATGTCGGCGGCTACGTATTGCATGGTGTCGTAGATGGCCATGCCCGCCGAAATCAGCCCGCCAGGGGTATTGAGATAGAGCGCGATGTCCTTTTTGGGATCTTCAGACGCGAGAAAGAGCATTTGGGCGATGATGAGATTGGCGATCGCGTCGTTGATCGGAGTGCCGGCGAAAATGATGCGGTCCTTGAGCAGCCGCGAGTAGATGTCGTATGAGCGCTCTCCTCGGCCGGTCTGTTCGATGACCATTGGAATCAGCGACATGATTTATACCTTTTCCTCTTTGATTTCAGCTTTGGCAATGAGCAACTCGATGACCTTTTGATCTTCTAACTCGCGTCGCAACCCTTCTGCGTTCTGCAAGTCAGAGGGTTGGACGCCAGTGCGCTCGGTGCGCTCGGCGGCGAATTGGGCAAACTCCTCGTCCGTCACTTCGACCCCGGCTTGTTGGCGCACGCTTTCGAGCAGCAGATAGCTCTTGAGCTGGCGCGTGGCTTGGGCGCGTTCTTCGTCACTGTAGCTGTGGTCGGGATCGTGGTCGGGATCGTGACTGGCCTGCTCTCGCTCAAGCGAGTGGAGGTAGTTTTCGACCATGCTCTCGGGCAGTTCAAAGTCGTTTTTTAGGATGAGTTGGTTGATCAACTCGCTGTGCAGGCGCTGTTGGGCCATGTATTCCCAGCGCTGTTGGATCTGCTCGCTGAGGTGCTGGCGCAAGTCGGAGAGGGTCTGGAACTGTTCGCCGAGGTCCTTGGCGAATTCGTCGTCGAGCTCGGGTAGGGTGCGCTCGCGCACCTCGTGGGCTGCCACCGCGAAATGCGCGGTCTGGCCGGCGAGCTGTTCGTTGGGCAGGTCCTCTCGGTAGGCGAAGCGGACCTTGCGCTCTTGGCCAGCACTCATGCCGACGAGGGCCTCTTCAAACTCGGGGCTGAGGGCATTCTCGTCGCCGATGAGGATGTGGCGCTTCTCGTACTTGTCGCCAATGATGGGCAAGCCGCTGTCGTCGAGTCGCTGCAAATCCGCGACGAGCACATCGCCGTTGGCCAACGGTCGCTCAACGACTTGCTCGGTGGCGTGGCGGCGGCGCAACTCTTCTAGATGCTCGCTGATTTCCTCGTCGGCCACCTCGTGTACCATGCGGGTGGCGGCGAGTTTTTCGTAGTGCTCGGCTGTGATTTCGGGCCAGATGTCGAGATCCGCGGTGAAGGTTAGGCTGCCTCCCGGCTCGTGGTCGAGTTGGGAGATTTTGGGTGGTGCGGCCGGCCGCAGGCCCGCCTCGCGCGTGGCTTCTTCTAAAAGCGAAGGGAGGAGATCGCCGAGGACTTCGCCGCGGATGGAACTGCCGAAGCGCACCTCGACGATCCTGAGCGGCACTTTGCCCTTGCGGAAGCCTGGGATCTCCAGCCGCTTTTGGTAGCGGCGCAGGGCCTTATTGACGGCGGCGTCAATGCGTGCAGCTTCGACTTCAACGGCTAGCTCGCGTGCCCACTGCCCCTTTTCTGTGACCTGTGTCTTCACGAAAAGTAACCTTTACAAGGCTAGGGCGCACCGCCAAATCGCAGGCGGTGCGCTCGTTTATTCATGGTGCGAAAGGGGGGACTCGAACCCCCATGCCCTTTCGGGCACTAGATCCTAAATCTAGCGCGTCTGCCAGTTCCGCCACTTTCGCTGTACCGGATAAATCTGCGCCTAAGGAGGGGCGCGAAGGATAATATCAGGATTTATACTACCGGGTCAAGGGATTTGCCAAGCGTCCATGCGGCTCTCAAGGTGGGTGCGCAACTCAGCGATGGGCACCCGCTCTTGGGCCATGGTGTCGCGAGCGCGCACGGTGACGGTCTGGTCCGCTAGGGTGTCCGAATCGACCGTCAGACAGAACGGCGTCCCCACCTCGTCCATGCGCCGATAGCGGCGGCCGATGGCACCGCCCTCGTCGTAAGAAACCCGCATGTAGGGTCGGAGGTCCTCGGCGATTTGCCGGGCGATCTCGGGCATGCCGTCGCGCTTGACGAGGGGCAATACCGCCGCTTTAAGCGGCGCGATGCGCGGGTGAAAGCGCATTACCACCCGGATCTCGCCTCGGACCTCTTCCTCGTGGTATGCTTCGACTAGGCAAGCCATTAGCGTGCGGCTGGCCCCTATGGAGGTTTCTACGACGTAGGGCACGAACTTGGTGCGCTGCTCCTCGTCGAAGTACTTGAGCTGTTTGCCCGAGAATTTTTCGTGCTGCGACAGGTCGTAGTCGCCGCGATTGTGGATGCCTTCGATCTCGCCTAGGCCAAAGGGGAACTCGTACTGGATGTCGAAGGCGGCGCGGGCGTAGTGGGCCAGTTCGTCTCCTTGGTGTTCGTGCCAGCTCAGCTTGCGCTCGGGCAGGCCGATTTGCGCGAACCACTTCCAGCGCTCCTCGCGCCAATAGTCAAACCACTCGTCTTGGGTGCCCGGCGCGACGAAGTACTGCATCTCCATCTGCTCGAATTCCCGCGTGCGGAAGAGGAAGTTTTTGGTGTTGATCTCATTTCGAAAAGCCTTGCCAATCTGGGCGATACCAAAGGGCAGCTTCTGGCGCGTGGCCGCCTGCACGTTGAGGTAGTTGACGAAGATGCCCTGCGCTGTCTCTGGGCGGAGAAAGACCCGCGCACTGTCGTCTTCGAGCGGGCCGACGAAGGTCTTGAACATCAGGTTGAATTGTCGCGGGTCGCTCAGTTCGTTGCCCTTGGGGCTTTTGACGTTGCGCTCGCGCAGTAGTGCGCCCATTTCCTCGGCACCCAGGCCCGCTACGTCAATGCCGTTTTCTTCGAGGAGCTGGTCGAGCCGAAAGCGCTCGTTGGTCTTGCGATCTTCGACCATGGGGTCGGTAAAGCTATCGACGTGGCCCGATGCTTCCCACACCCGCTGGTTCATGAGGATGCTGGCGTCGATGCCCTCCACGTCCTCTCGGTAGGTCATGGCCTTCCACCAGACCTCTTTGATGTTGCGCAACAGTTCGACGCCCAGAGGACCGTAATCCCAGCAGCCGTTGAGGCCGCCGTAGATTTCCGAGCTTTGGTAGATAAAGCCTTTGCGCTTGCACAGGGATACTAGTTTTTCCATTGCGTCGTCGGACATGAAAATCTCCAGTAAGTTAGACGGGTAAAGCGGCCTTGTTGAGGCCGTCGAGAAAGTCGAGCGATTTGAGCCGACTGTGCTCGCCCCCGTGGTACTCTAGAAAGCTGCGCAAGGCCATGCGGATCTCGCCGCGCTGGGAAGGGGCTTGAGGGAGAGCATCCTTGCTGTAGGTTCTAAGACCTTGGAGGTCGGCGAGAAAGCACAAGCTGCGCTGCGCTAAGCGCACTCCGTTCCCTGGGCCGCAGGCAGCGCACAGGCCGCCTCCGAGGGCTGCGCTGAACCACGACGAGGGGCCAACCAGTTCGCGTTGGCAGGTAATGCACTGGCGCAGTTCCGGGCGGTAGCCGAGGGCCGCGGCGGCGCGGAGCTGGAAGTACCAGAACAGCGATTCGACCTGCTCTGGCTCCACTTCGGCAAGTCCGTGCAATATCCCAGATAGACACTGGTAGAGTCGGGGATTGTTTTCCCCTTCGATCGTCAGGCGATCAACTAGCTCGCAGGCGGCGCTGCCAAAGGAAAGTCGCTCTAGGCTTTGCGATAGGTCGGGTGCTGGTTTGAGCAGGGTGCATTCGCTCAGGGTTTGCAGATCGCGGGTTTCTTTGATGTAGCAGACGGCTTGGACTTCAGTCATCAGGCCGAGCGCGGCACCGAACCGGCTCTTGGGCTTGCGGGCACCCCGGGCCATGGCCTTGAGTTTGCCATACTCCTGAGCGTACAACGTCACTAGGCTGCTGGTTTCGCCCATGCGCATGGTGCGCAGTACGATGGCGCACGTTTTGACGATAGTGCGTGGCATGGCTTCACTCGCCTTCTTCCGCAGGCAGGGGGATGACCACCTCGCCCGGTTTGACCAGGCCGAGATCTTCGCGCGCGACTCTTTCGATGAAATCAATGTCGCTTTCGAGCAGTTTTAGCACTTGGCGCAAGCTGTCAGTTTCAGCTTCTAGTTGTTTCACCTGTGCTTCCAATTCCATTAGGGTCTTTTCTTCTTGCCACACCTTGTAGAACAGCCCGTTGCCAAAGGCTATGTACGCCACCAGAGCGAAGAAGGCGATCAGCAAGATCTTGGCTGTCTTAGTCACGGCGATTTTAGAATAAGACGAGGTCGTCGCGGTGAATGACTTCGCGGGCGGGACGGCCCAGTGCGCTTGCGACTTCGGGCGAGTTCATACCTAATATGCGGCGCAGCTCAGAAGCTGAATAACGGCACAAGCCCCGCCCCAGCTTCTCGCCCTGCTCGCCAATCACCTGTACCACATCGCCTGCGTCAAACTCGCCCTCGCAGGAGACGACCCCCACCGGAAGCAGGCTCTTGTCCTGCTCGGCGATGGCGCGTTGGGCGCCGCGGTCAATCACCGCACTGCCGCGACACTGGCTGGCAAAACCGATCCAGCGATGCCGGCTGTTGAGCTTGCGGCCGGTTGGCAAAAAGAGCGTTCCTTGCTCGCAGCCAGCGAGGATGTGGCACAAGCGGTGTTTGCGCCCGTGCGCGATGACCGCCATTTCGCCGCAGGCCATCAAAAGCCGGGCGGCCCGCAGTTTGGTTGCCATGCCGCCACTGCCGCGACCGTCGAGCGAGCGGCCGATCATCCCCTCTAGGTCGGCCCTGTCTTGGCTCACTTGGCTCACTAGTTTGCCTTCGGGGCCGCGCGGGCCAAAGGCATCGTAAAGCCCCTCGACATCCGAGAAAATGACTAGCATATCCGCCCGGATCAGGTTCGTCACATAAGCGGCGAGCATGTCGTTTTCTCCGAGTTGACGCCGGAGTTCGGCAACGGCAACGCTGTCGTTTTCGTTGATTAGGGGCACGGCCCCATAGGCAAAAAGGTTGCGAAAGGTGTTTTCGAGATTTACGTAGCGATGGCGGTCGCCGAGGATGTCCTCGGCGGTTAAGAGCACTTGGCCGATGGGCACGCCGTGGCGGTGGAACTTGTCCTTGTAAACATCCATCAACAGGACCTGGCCGATGGCCGCGAGGGCTTGTAGTTGGGCGATGTTGTCCGGGCGTTTGTCCAACTCCATCCGCCCCATGCCGGCGGCCACTGCTCCCGAGGTGACGATCGCCACTTCCAAGCCCTGTGAGCGCAGCCCGACAACGTCTTCGACGAGTTGGGTGACGACCTCGTCGTCGAGCTTGTGGCACTGAGTGGTCAGGGCGCTGCTGCCGATCTTTACTACCAGCCGCTGCACCTCGCTCATCAGCGCCGGCCGCGATACTTCGCTTGCCTCGGTCACTGGCGCACCATTACCCCGCGCTCGCGCAGAAAGCTTTTAACTTCGGGGATCGAGTAATGCTGGAAGTGGAAGATGGAGGCCGCCAGCGCGGCGCTAGCTTCTCCCGCAGTCAGCACCTCGTAGATGTGGTCGAGGTTGCCGGCTCCGCCCGAGGCGACGATGGGCACATCTACAATGCGCGCCACGGCTTGGTTTAGCTCGAGGTCGTACCCAGCGCGCGTCCCGTCGGCGTCGATGCTGTTGAGCACCAACTCGCCCGCTCCGCGATCGACGAGAGCCTCCACCCACTCTAGGGCATCGATGCCAGTGGCCTTGCGCCCGCCGTTGATGTACAGCTCCCACGATGGCGGCTCGTCGGACGCAGTCGGACGCCTGAGTGCGTCGATAGCCGCGACAATGCACTGCGAGCCGAAGCTCTCTGCGCTTTGGTTGATGATTTCCGGCGAATACACATGGGCCGAGTTGATCGAGACCTTGTCGGCACCAGTCTTGAGAATGTGGCGCACGTCCGCGAAGGTGCGAATGCCGCCACCGACCATTAGGGGAATGAATACCCGCTCGGATACTTGGCGCACGAGGTCCATGACGATGGCACGACCATCGGCTGAAGCCGTGATGTCGTAGAAGACGAGCTCGTCTGCGCCTTCAGCGTCGTAGCGTGCAGCTAGCTCAACGGGATCGCCGGCGTCGCGGTCGGCCGAAAAGCGCACCCCGCGCACGTTGCGGCCATTTTTGACATCTAGACAGGGAATGATTCGCTTAGCGAGCATATCTCTTCAGCGCAGGCGCGCAAAGTTGTCGAGAAGGCGCAAGCCATGGACTTGGCTCTTTTCTGGATGAAATTGTACGCCAAAGACGCGCCCGCTTCCGGCAATCGAGGTGTAATCAATCCCGTAGTCGGTCGTGGCGACGCAATCGTCTTTGTTTTCGTTTACCACGTAGTACGAATGGACAAAATAAAAAAAACTTCCTTCGGGTACGCCCTCTAAGAGCGAGACTTGGCGCTTGATGGCGATTTGGTTCCAGCCGATCTGGGGTACTCGCTCGTCGGGGGGGAAGCGCACGCATTTGCCCGACAGGATTCCGAGACCGCGATGCCTCCCCATTTCCTCGCTTTCCTCAAACATGAGCTGTAGTCCCACACAGATGCCCAAGAAGGGTTTGTCGGCTGAGAGACCCTCGGCGATAGCCGCGTCCCAACCGGCGACCTGCAAGTTGTGCATGGCATCGCCAAAAGCCGCGTCGCCGGGCAATACGAGATGCGTGGCTGCGCTTAGGCGCTCGGGGTCTTCGACGATCTCGGCTTCATAGCCGAGGAATTCAAAGGCTTTCTGCACGCTGCGCAGATTGCCCATGCCGTAGTCAATGACTGCAATCACGATTGCCCCAACTCAGCGGAGCGCTCGGCTGCGGCCAGCACGGCGCTGATCAGAGCGTCGCGCAGGCCCTTTTCTTCTAGCTTGTGCAGCCCGGCGACCGTAGTGCCGCCCGGCGAAGTAACTTGGTCCCTGAGTACGGCCGGATGCTCGCCGCTTTCGAGTACGAGGTGCGCGGCACCGAGCAGAGTTTGTGCGGCGAGTGTTAATGCGGTCTCGCGCGGCAGCCCGGCGCGTACGCCGCCGTCGGCGAGAGCTTCAACAACGGTGTAAGCCCAAGCCGGGCCGCTACCGGAAAGCCCCGTAACTGCGTCCATGAGGCTTTCGGTGACTTCGACTGTAGTACCGACTAAGTCGAACAGAGAACGCACTTGCGCCATCTGTTCTGCGCTGGCCGCGCGACCAGCGCAGAGAGCGCAAGCCGCACCCCGCACCCTCACCAGCGTCTGCGGCATGACGCGCACCACGGACATTTGCGCGGGCAGTAGTTCTTCGAGCCGGGCGGTCGATACGCCGGCCATGAGCGAGACGACAACCTGCTGGGTGTTAAAATGCGCGGCTAGTGTCTTCAATACGGGAGCGGCCACTTGCGGCTTGAGTACCAACACGACCAAGTCCTGACCACGGACCGCATCTGCGGAGTCCGTGCTAGTGTGAACGCCCAACGTCGACAAACCTTCGAGTGCTTCCGGCCTGATGTCGGTCGCGGTTATCTGACCCGCAGGAAGCTGACCAACCAAACCTTCAATCAGCGCCCGACCCATGTTGCCGGTACCCACAAACCCCAATTTGCTTTTTTCGATCATCAACCTTTAGACCTCAAAATACGACAAATCCTCAAGTACAAAATTAAAATGCCCGTTTTCGCAAATTATGTCAAACGCCCATAGTGAGAGCGTTTTCCCCTATGAAAAAGCTACATTTTTTCTTGACTTATACTGCCCTCGTACTATATTGGAAAGATAATGTTGTATCTGCACAAAACGGGTAGAATCGGCCTTAAATTTCACGAGGCGGAAGAGGCCGAGAAACCCAATTTTAAACAACCCCCTTTCGTGGGTTTTACCCCTACAGCCAAAGGAGAACTTTGTTATGGCGAAGAAGAAACCTGTTGCCAAGAAAAAGGCTGCCGCCAAGAAAAAGGCTGCTGCCAAGAAACCCGCCGCTAAGAAGAAAGCTGCCGCTAAGAAGAAGGCTGTTCCTAAGAAGAAAGCTGCCGCCAAGAAAAAGGCTGCTCCTAAGAAGAAGGCCGCCGCCAAGAAAAAGGCTGCTCCTAAGAAGAAGGCCGCTAAGAAGAAAGCTGCTCCTAAGAAGGCCGCCAAGAAAAAGGCGAAGCGCAAGCCCAATCCCGCCTTTATGAGGCCCTTGCAGCCCGACGCCGCCCTAGGGGCCATAGTCGGTAACAAGCCCTTGCCGCGTACTCAGATCATCAAGAAAATCTGGGCGTACATCAAGAAGAATGGCCTGCAAGACGAGCAAGAAAAGCGCACGATCAATGCCGATGACAAGCTCCAAGCCTTCTTCGGCAAGAAGCAAGCGACTATGTTCGAGCTCGGCGGCTTTGTCAATGAACATGCCACCTAGCTAAACCGGACGCTCAGTCCAGTGCCATTGGAGAGGGATTCCCAGCAGGGAGTCCCTCTCTTTGTTACATTCCCCTCGCGTCTATGACTCCTGAATTCGAGCTAATCCTATCCGTCAGCGTCGTCCTCGTTGTATCCTGTGTTTGTTCGCTCTTGGAAGCTGCGCTCTACTCACTGCCCGCCAGTCAGATCGAAATGCTGGCCGACCAAGGGCGCACTTCGGGTAAGATCCTCAAGAGCTTGCACGCGGATATCCAGCGCCCTATCTCAGCCATCCTCACGCTCAATACCTTGGCCCATACTGGCGGTGCTGCCATCGCCGGTGCCGCCTTTGTCGGAGTGTTTCCGCGGTCTTGGGAGACGTACTTTATCATCGCCTTCTCGCTGGCGGTACTCATCTTTACGGAGATTCTTCCCAAGACGGTGGGGGTGGTGCATGCCCGCGTTCTCGCTCGGTTTATAGCTCGCCCGATCCAATGGCTGGTATGGCTGTTCGCGCCCTTTATCTGGCTCAACAAATTCATCGTTCGGCTCATCACCGCTGGGGCACCCGACGTGCCGGAGGTAGTACCGGAAGAGATTGAGATTATCGCGCGGATGAGCCGCCGATCTGGTGCCATTTCTCACGACCAAGAGCGCGTCATCCAAAACATCCTCAAGCTCGACGAATTGCGGGCGCGCGATGTAATGACCCCGCGCACGGTAGTACACTGCCTCGACCGCGACTTGACCTTGGCCGAGGCCCGCGAGCAGTCCGGTAGCTGGGACCACAGCCGGGTGCCCCTCTATCAGGGCGAACGGGAAAACATCGTCGGCTTGGTGCTGCGGCGCGATGCGTTCAGCGCCTTGGCTGATGGCCGCGATCAAGCTAAACTCTCTGAGGTGAGCCGCTCCATCCATTCGGTGCCCGAGTCGGCGCGGGCTAGTCGCCTACTCGAAGAATTCATCCAGCGGCGCGAGCACCTTTTTGCCGTCGTCGATGAATACGGTGGCTTTGCTGGCATTGTTACCTTGGAGGACGTGATTGAAGAAATCGTCGGTCAGGAAATCGTCGGCGAATTCGATCCGGCCGTCGATATGCAGGAGCGCGCACGGCAGGAGCGCCAAGATCTGACGGACCCAGCGCCGGAATGATGCCGCCTGTTCACCGCGTCTTTTTTTGCCTAAGTTTTTACCTGCTGTTAAAACCCTCTCAAAAAGGAGTATCTACGGACGATGAAAGCGCTCGTTGCGCTCGCGGACGGCACCGTCTTTGAGGGTCGTGCTCTTGGCCGCGGGGGTGAGTGCCTCGGCGAAATGGTCTTCAATACCAGCATGACCGGCTATCAGGAAATTCTCACAGACCCCTCCTACGCCGGTCAGATCGTCACCATGACGTACCCACTCATAGGCAATTACGGGGTCACACCTGAAGACGACGAATCGGTGCGGCCGCAAGTCCGCGGCTTCCTAATGAAAGAGTGCTCTCGCCTGCCGGGTAGCTGGCGTGCGCACCAGAGCTTACCTGATTATCTCGAAGAGCACGGCGTGCTCGGCATCGAGGGCATCGACACCCGCGAGTTGACTCGCAGAGTGCGGATTGAGGGCGTGATGGACGCCGCCATTTCCACCACCGATCTCGACCCGGACAGCTTAGTCGAAAAGGCGCGCGCTTGGCCTGGGCTTGTCGGTGTGGACATGGTAGCCGCTGTTAGCTGTTCTGCGCCCTATGTCGAAAGCCCCGAAGCCCCGCGCTTCCACGTCGTCGCCCTAGACTACGGGATCAAACGCAATATCGTCCGCTGCTTGGTCGCTGCAGGATGTAAGGTGACGGTCGTGCCGGCCAAAACCACGGCCGACGAGGTATTGGCTTTGGAGCCGGACGGCGTTTTTCTTTCCAATGGCCCAGGCGACCCCCGGCCCCTCGACTACGCGATCGAGACTTGTAAGGGTCTCATTGGCAAGAAGCCAATCTTCGGTATCTGCTTGGGCCACGAGATTCTCGGCTTGGCCTTTGGCGCGGAAATTTATCGCCTCAAGTTCGGGCATCGTGGGGCCAATCAGCCGATCAAGGAACGCGCTAGTGAACGAATCTTGATTACCTCTGAAAACCACGGCTGGGGCATTGCGGCCGACTCGTTGCCCGATTGCCTCGAAATCACTCGCCTCAACCTCAACGACAATTGCGTCGAGGGCCTGCACCACAAGGAGCTACCCATTTTTTCCATCCAGTGCCACCCGGAGGCCTCGCCAGGCCCGCACGACAGCTTCCATCTGTTTAGCTATTTCGCCGAGTTGATGGAAGCGCACGCCTCTTAGGAAGCACACCCATCCAAAGGACCTTTCATGCCCGTAGTCCAACACGACGTCCTCAAAGATCTCTGCTATCGCATTTTTGCCGCTACTGGCATTCCCGCAGATGACGCCCTTATCGTCGCCGACCACGTCGTTGAAAGCCACCTTCACGGCCACGACTCCCACGGCACTTGGCTCGTCTCCGGCTATGCCCGCGGGATGAAAAACAACTACGTCCGCTGGGAAGAGACCGAAGTCGTGCGCGACACTCCTGTGCTCAGGGTTATCAACGGCAAGGGGGCCAATGGCATTGTCGCCGTCAATCGCGCCCTCGACATTGCCGTTGAAAAAGCCCAAAACTCCACCTTCGGCTTTGTCGGCCTCAACCACATCACCCATATCTGCCGCCTCGGTGACTATCCGCCGCGAATCGCCGAAAGGGGCATGATCGGCATGGTTTGGCTCAATGGCGGTGGCCTTTTCCTCGCGCCCTTCGGCTCGGCGGACCGCCGCCTGCGCCCTGAGCCTATCGCCTTTTCCGCTCCGCGCCAGAATGGTCCGCCGTTCATGCTCGATATGACCATGACCGTCGTGGCCGGTGGCAAAATCGTTCAGAAGAACATCCGCCAAGAGCCGATGCCCGAGGGTTGGGTTATAGATCAGGAAGGCCAGCCGGTCACCGACGCCCAGCGCTATTTAGACGACGCCGAGGGCACCGGCGTCTTGCCGTTGGGCGGCCTACAGTTTGGACACAAAGGCTGCGGACTGGCGATGATGGTAGAAATGTTGGTGGGGCCGCTCTCTCATGCGGGTTGCACTAAAGAAAGCGGCAATGGTGGTAACGGGATTATGGTCCTGGCGATCAATATCGAGGACTTTATCGACTTGGATTCGTACGAGCGCGAAGTCGAAGATATGGCCAAGTGGGTGTGCTCGGCGCGCCCTTTGCCCGGTTTTGAGCAAGTCTATGCGCCCGGCGATCTCGAGCAGAAGACGAGGGCGAGGCTGCTGGTCGAAGGCATCGATTTACCCCAACCTACTTGGGATGAAATCGGCAAGGTGGCAGCGGAGTTGGGCGTGGAGATGCCTGTGCTATAGTAGGGGGCGGTTTCAAACCGCCCCCTACATCTATCGGTTCGGCCCAGATGCGTAACGTCAGCTAATAATCAGAACAGTCTGAAATTTTCCACATCCATGCAGCGCGCTTGGTGCATGAGCACGGCGTTCATCAGCTCGATGGCTAGCCGCGACTCTAGAGTCGCGCCAGCGCGTACGCCTACGCAGGGATCGTGGCGGCCCTTGGCGAGCTGGAACTCAATTTCTTCTAGATCCTTGCGCACGGAATCTTGGGTTCGGGCGATGGTAGCCGTGGGCTTGAAACTCAAGCGACATACGAGCGGCATACCCGTGGTCACGCCGCCGAGCAGGCCGCCGTGGCTGTTGCTCTGGTACCCACTGGTGCGGATGGGATCGTTGTGCTCGCTGCCTCGGCGCGCAGACGAAGCGCTGCCCACGCCTATTTCGCAGGCCTGCACAGCGTGCAAGCCGCCGAGGCTGCCCATCAAGCGCAACTTCAGGCTCTGGTACAGTGGTTCGCCGACGAGGGGGGGCACGTTGACGGCTACTACTTCGAGCGCCGCGCCGACGGAGTCCTGCTCTTTGCGGGTCTTGGCAATCAACTCGGCTGCTCGATGAGCGAAATCCGCATCCACCGCGCGGAGCGGCCCGCGTTCCAATTCGCTTTCGAGAGCGGCACACGTTGCAGGCGACAGAGATTGCCCCTCGGCTTCGACTAGTTCGGCGACTCGCACCGCGAGGGAAATGCCCGTCTCTAGCGGCCCGACTTGGCAGATCGAAGAAAAAATGGCCGTGCCGAAGTGCTCGGCTAGATAGAGGCGAGCAATGGTGCCGCCGATAACGTCGGAGATGGTCGAGCGATAGCTGGAGCGTCCGCCGCCGCGCACATCGACAAAGCCCCGCGATTTGTAGTGCTTGACTAAGTCGGTATGCCCAGGGCGGACGTGGCCCTGTGGCCCGGCGAACTGCTTGTAATCGCCCGAGCGCTTGGCGGCTGAGAGCACGGCGGCGGCGATCGGCTCGCCCGTAGTGAAGCCAGCTTGGTATGTGTGCACCGGCGTCGCGTCTTCGTCTAGGTGCAAGTGCAGCGCCGGGCCGGATAGGAGCTGGTCGTGATCGTCTGAGTAGAGACCGGACAGCAGGGCGACTTGGTCGTCTTCCCGCCGGGGGGTGCCCAGCTTGTTGCTGCCGGGGCGGCGGCGGTCGAGATAGTGCTGGATCTGGGCGCGCTCCACCCATAAGCCGGGGGGACAACCGAAAACCGTGGTGACAATTGCCGGCCCGTGCGATTCTCCTGCTCCGGCAACGCCAAAAAGCGGCCCGCCGAGTACTTCCATGCCAAAAGCTCCTTTGCCAAAGGATGCAAAAATCTACGGCTTTGCCCGGTGGGCGGCAATCGGTGCATTGCCGGTTGCGGGTTAGGCATAAGAGGCATAAAAGCGATTTTTTTATTATTTTTGAGCAATGCAAAGAGGCGATCAATGGCAACCAATGAGTTGAAACGCGGCGTTCCGAATGGCCGATGCAAGAAGCTCGAAGCTGAGCTGCGCACGGAACTGATCGCGGCTCAAGAGCGGTTGCAAAAAGCTCGATTTCCAACGATCATCGTCTTGGGTGGCTTTGCCGGCGCAGGTACGAGCGAGGCAAGCAACGTGCTCAGGCAATGGATGGACTCGCACGGCATCGAGGTCTGCGCCTTTGAGCCACCGTCCGCAGAAGAGCGCGAGCGCCCGGAGTACTGGCGCTATTGGCTCTCCCTGCCGCCAAAGAGAACAATCGGCATCTACTTGAATGGCTGGTACGACCGCCCGCTGCGCGACTTGGCTCATGGACGCAGTGATGAGGTGGTCTTTGATCGCGACAGCGACCGCATCGCGGCGTTTGAAAAGACGCTCGTCGTTGATGGTGCGCTGCTGATCAAGCTATGGATCCACTTGGACAAAGAGGCGCGGCAGCAACGCATTGCGGACTTGGAGCAAAACCCGCTGACCCGCTGGCGGGTGAACGCGGACGAGAGAGAGGGCTTGAAGTACTACGATGAGTTCAAACGAGCCGGTGACCGCTTACTGCAAAAGACCGACAACCGCGGCGCTCGTTGGCAGGTTGTCGAAGGCAGCGATCCTCACTACACATTGGCGGTAGGCCATGCCGTGCGCGAGGCCATCCGCCAGCGTCTAGGCAAAAAGAAGAGCCGTCCCAAGCTCGTCGAATCAGACTGGCCGTCCGCGCCCAACGTGCTGACCCCCTTGGACATGGAACAGCGGGTGCCTAAGAAGGAGTACCAAGCCCTGCTCGAGCGATACCAAGGCCGGCTTTATCGCTTGACGCAGCAGGCGCGCCGCAAGGGCCTTTCGACCGTTTTGGTTTTCGAGGGGGCCGATGCAGCGGGCAAGGGCGGGATCATCCAGCGCCTGACGGACCCCCTCGACGCCAGCATCTATCAGATCATCCAAATTGCCGCTCCCACGGAAGAGGAACACGCCCAACACTACCTCTGGCGCTTTTGGCATCCCCTGCCGCACGCTGGTCGGATGGTGATTTTCGACCGCAGTTGGTATGGCCGGGTGCTAGTCGAGCGCGTCGAGGGCTTTGCCGACGAAGCGGCTTGGAAGCGGGCGTATGGCGAAATCAACGATTTTGAGGCGCAGCTAACAGACCACGGCATGGTGGTGGCTAAGTACTGGATCCACATCGACAAGGACGAACAGCTTCGACGCTTCAAGGCGCGTCAGGTGACGCCGCACAAGCGCTGGAAGATCACCGACGAAGACTGGCGCAACCGAGAGAAATGGGACGAGTACGAGATCGCAGTTGACGACATGATAGCGCACACCCACATGCCCACCGCTCCTTGGACTTTGGTGGAGGGCAACGACAAACGCTTCGCCCGCCTCAAGGTCATCGATACGTTTTGCCAGCAGCTAGAGCAGGCGCTCGCTAGCGGTTAGTGGGCTTGGCCGTAGGTTGCCGTAAGGAGAGACTTGAGGAAATGGCTAGGGTGCAATTTCAGCGCAACAAACACATTTCCGGTCCGGTGGGCGAGAGTTGAAGACTTGCGCGTTCAATCGAACTATTGCCAGAACGCATCCGCAACGGTTCATACAGCGTTCGATTCGAGAGCTGGGAATTACCGCTATCTAGGGCAGGTCCTTGAAGTTCCCAAGGATCAGTACGAAGCCTGCGTGCAGCAGATGCGCGACCGCATCGCACAGGGCAAGGTTCCAGGCGTTGCGGATCCCGAGACCGCGGCAGCGCTGGTCAAGCAGGGCGCGGTGACCTATACGCAGGCCCGGAACATGGCTCGTGCAGGGAATATTGATTGCTTGATTTTTGATGCAAAAACGCAACGTGTGACCGCTACGGGTGCGTTGGCAGTCTCGTCTATTATTACCTATGCCCAAGACCTCCACGGCGGCACGAGTAGCCCGGCAGCGGTCAGAGCGGCGTTCCAATCCGCACTCAATCCTCAAAGCAATGGCAGCAATGCGCTTATAACAAGCGTCGTTAACGCCCGGTGGTTGCCTCCTTTCGCCAGCATCCAGTTGTTGCGTTCTAAGAATGCTGCTATCGGAGTAGCAGCCATGCGCAATGGAGCAAGGGCCTTATGGCGTACCTTAAATACTGAGGGCGGGCGCGAGGTTCTCCAGCGCATTCCCGGCTTGCTCAAGGTGAGCAGCACCGCCCGCTTGGCCGCTGATAGTGGGCGCGAGGCGGTCCAGCGCATTGCCGCTGGATCACTTGGAAGAGCGGTCTCTGGGGCGGGCGCATTTAATCACGTATCCAGACTCCTCCGTTCCAATGCTATAACCGCGGTCATAACAACCGTGGTGACAAGTGCTCCAGACTTCTACCGAGCCGCTTTCGTCGGTTCCATTTCTTGGCGGCAGTTTGCCAAGAACGCCACAGTGAATGCGGCCGCCGTTGCAGGGGGGGTTGGCGGCTGGGTCGGCGGCACGGCCGTAGGGGCCGCCGTTGGCAGTGCAGTGCCTTTTATCAGCACGGCTATAGGCAGTTTTATCGGTGGCGTCGTAGGTGGATTGGCAGGTGGCACCGGGGCGCAGTTTTCGGCCAAGGCTATTGCCGATCGCGTGGTTGACGACGACGCAAAGGATCTGATTACAGCAATGGAAGATGAGGTACAATTGCTGGCAAGCGAGTACATGCTCACGGAAAACGAGGTTGAACAAATCGCGGCGGTAGTTGGAGAGACCGTGAATCCGAAGTGGCTGCGCAGCATGTACAAGGAGACGAACAAACCCGCTAAGGCCCATGCCCGTCGCAGCTTTGTCCGCACTAGGTTTGAACCAAAATTTGCAGCAATCATTCAAAAGCGGCCAAGAGTTGCGCCTCCTTCAGTTGCAGAACTAGGTTTAGACGATGTTGACTAGGGCATCCAAAAAAGTCGCCCTATTTCTCCTGCATCCGCACCGGCGATGCCGCTAGCCCGTCGGTCTTTATTACCTCGTCGTTTTTATCAACCTGACCAAATTCCAGCACACCCGTCGGACAAGACTGCACGCACGCGCTACAGCGCACGCACTCCGGGTCGGCCATGGGCAGCCCCTTGTTGGCGAAGTTCATAATGTCGATGCCTTGGTGGCACACCGAGGTACAGACATTGCAGGAGATGCACTTTTTCTTGTCGGCGAGGATGCGGAAGCGGCTGAAGCGCGCGTACACGTGCATCAAGGCCGCCAACGGGCAGGCGAAGCGGCACCACATCCGGCCGCTGAAATGCCAGTACAGCCCAACGCCTAAGATGCCGGCCAGCAGCAAATCGACTGACCACACGTAGTTGAGAAAAGTCAGCGGGAAAGGCAAGTTGCCCCAGTTTGTACCCTTGCCCATAAACAGCCCCATGTAGGCCCCATTGATCCAGTGATCGTGCGGCAAAGCCCAGCCCACTAGGCGCAAGATGAGTAGCACGCTGGCCAGTAGCAGCGCGACCTGCCCCACGATGTTCACCTTGTTCCACACCATGCCGTGCGGCATCTTGTGCCGGTGATTGTCGCCCATGGTTTCGGCCAAGGCACCACACGAGCAGATCCAGCCGCAGTAGGCCCCTTTGCCCCAGAAGTAGATGATTAGCGGGATGATGACGAAGGTCTGCACGAGGCTAATGGCCAGCCACCACCACAGCGGCTCGCTGGTGAAGACGTTCCAAAAGAACAGCGGCCAAGCGAGAATAAGCCCTAGAGATCGCCAGTACTCGCGCCCGTGCTCGGCCCATTGCGACTCGGGGAACAGGCCATCGGCCAGCGGCTTGAGCCAAGCACCCTCGTCGAACCAGCCATTGTACCCCGCCCAAGGCAAAAACACATAGGGCAGCAGAAAGAGCGGAATGCACTGGACCGCCATCAGCGTCAGCGTCTGCACTTTGATGTACGGCGTGCGCCGTCGCTTTATGCGCTGCAAGCCGAATAGGACCACGCACAGACAATAGGCCAGCGAGTAGTAGAAACTCGGCTGGGTCATGGACACCTGCACTGTGTCCCACAGGGTATGGGCTGTAGGTGGTGCTGCTAGGTTGAAGGGGAAGAGATCGGCTTGGTCGAACCACTTCTTGACCGGAATGCCCGCGTCGGTCTTCCAGTGATAGACGAAAACCGCCGCTAGCAGGATAAGCCCCAAGGACAGCCAACGCTTAGGGCTCCATTCGCCGTTGATTTCCACGCCGCTGCGTCTGAAAAAGTCGAGCGGGGCCTCGCGCCCAATCATGGAAAACACTGCGTCGTTGGGCAGGCTCAACTCTTGGCCTTCGGCGTCTTTGAGCGCGACTGCGTCTTCCTCGATGCGCAGCACTTGGCTGGCCATCAGCAGGCGGATCGATCCCGCTTGGCGGCCCTTTTCCATAAAGGCACCGCTGCTGGTCGTCACCCGCTCAGAAGAGGGGGTGTCCACGGCCACATCGGCCATTGGATCGGCCGCGAGCATGTCCAGCTTTTCGACGTTTTCGGGCTTGGGGCGAGAAAACTCGGGCTTGCGGTAGGAGACGGTCACGCGCCCGCCGCATTGGGCGATGGCAATGGCCGCCTCTAAGGCGCTGTCGCCGCCGCCGACGACCAGCACGTCTTTGTCGCAGAAGTCAACGGGATCGTGCAAGCGGTTGAAAACCTTGTCCAAAGTCTCACCCGGCACCCCCAGCTTGCGAAAGTTGCCCGAGCGCCCGATCCCGACGATCACGCGGCGAGCTTTGATATTCTCCCCGCGCGGGATTTCCAGTTCAAAGAGGTCGCCCCGCTTTTTCACCTGCTCGACTCGCGCCACAGTCGGCTCAATGCCTTGGGCGAGCGTCTGCTCGTGCAGCTCCTCGATCAGCGGTTCCTTGACCTCGGCCTTAAAGCGGATCTGCCCGGCTGGCTCCATTTCGGTGGGATAGGTGTAAATGGGCTTGCCCTTGGGGAAATTGACCAACGTGGAAAACGGCTCGGTCGCCTCCAAAAGCACAAACGACAGCCCGGCCTCCCGCGCCTCCAAGGCCGCGGACATGCCGGAAACGCCCGCGCCGACAATCGCCAAGTCCAAGACATCCTCTTGCCCCCTACTGCGCTGGAATGCCTCGTCGGCTGCGATGTGCTGCACGGCCCGCGCACCCGTATCGGCCGAGAACTTCAACAGCGGAATCCCGGTCAAGTCGCCGACGATGTATAGCCCGGAAACATTGCTCTGCCCGTGCTCATCCACCCGCGGCAACTTCTCCACCACGCCGGCGGGCCACCGCAGGTGCAACCAATTCAAATAGCGACTGAGAAAATTGCTCATGGTTTCCTCCTGAATCCGATCGGTGAGATAGCCATCTCGGCAGTCCTCTACAAAGACAATGAGTAGTGCCTAATTAAAACGTCTAATCACCGCGCACAACAAGGCCTCACGGCAAAAAACATCGCCGCGGGGCCTTATTCCATGACCTAACGTTGCAAATCTGTCCTTGCTTAATCACGGCAACTTGGTCGTCTTTTTCGCTTCTACCTGTCCGTCAATTTCGACCTGATAGACATACACGCCAGCGGCCACCTCTTTGCCCTGCTCGTCGCGCCCATCCCAAGTAAACCGATGGCTCCCCGCTTGCAACGGCCCCTGCCACACCTGCCGCACCCGACGACCCAACACATCGTACACCGTCAGCGATACTCTCGCCGCGTCGGTTGCCAAATCAAGGGGAATCACCACCGCCGGATTGAACGGATTAGGATAGCTGTCGCCAAGGCGATGTTGCACTGGCTGCGCTGCCGCTGGCGTCAGTACCGCGGTCATCTGCTCGCTCACCGAACTCTTGAACACATGTACACCCCCTAATGCCCGATCCAACACCACCAAGTCGAGATCGCCGTCGCCGTCCACATCCCCGGGCAGCACCTGTACCCCTTCGCCAGCCAAACGATGCCGCTCCACCTCCTTGGCCGGATTCAAGCCCCCGCCCCGGGGTCTTATACACATCTCCGAGCCCACGAGGCGTAGAGGCAGGGGGGGTGGGGGGGGGGGGGTGGAAAAAAAGAGGGGGGGGGG
>VXOR01000014.1 GCA_009840005.1 Gemmatimonadota bacterium | reverse complement strand
CTGGAGAGCCTGCACCATTTCAAGACCCTAACACCGCTTTCATGCAACAACGCCAACGCATTCTACAATACGATTAATGAGACACCGGTCGACGACCAAGAAAAATAGAGGCGTAGGGCTGTGCTTGGCATCATCCACGTTTCAATCGCCCCAAGAAAAATTAGTCTCCACATCTTCAAAAGCCCACTTTTAAGCGCGGCCTAGTAAACCGGAACGGGCTTTTAGTTACTTCCCCCTTTGGTTTATGAGCATTCAGGCGGCCTGTTGGACGATAGCTAACAGGCCGTCGCCGTATTTTTCGGCTTTGGCCGGACCAATGCCGTGCGCCAGCTTGAGTTCTTCGAGGTTGGCGGGCCGCAGCAGGACGATATCGCGGAGCGTGCGGTCGCTGGCGATGACGTAAGGCGGAACCTTTTCGCGGCGGGCCAGCGTCATGCGGTGATGGCGCAGTGCTTCGAAAAGAGTTTGGGCGTTTTCGTCGAGTTCCTCGCCGGGGTCGGGGGTGCGAGGCTTCGACGACTCGACTGAGCTCGCCGAAGTCCTGAGCTCAGCCGAAGGACGGACGCGTGCGGAGCGGGCTGCTGGGAGCGGGGCCGACTTTGGCGGCAGCAGCAGGCGTGCGGGTCGCTCGGCGTGAATGACTTGGCGTCCCTCTTCGGTGAGGACCACGACCGGCCGCTCGCCGCCGGAAAAATCGACCCAACCGGCCGTAACCAGCCGGCGCAAAAGCTGCAAAAGCCACCGTTCAGAGTGTTCCTTGAGAATGCCAAAGGTCGGGGTCCGATCTAGGCCGTCGTGCGCAAGACGGGCGTCCGTGGTGCCGCGCAGGAGCTTGGCCGCCATTTGGATGCCGTAGCGTCTGTGCAGACGGGCGACCGCGCACAGGGCTTTGCGCACGGTGGTGGAGACCTCTGTGGCGTCGCCGGCCTCGGCATGGGAGAGACTACGACAGACGTCGCAGCGACCGCAGCCCGAGAGCGTTTCCTCCTCGTCGCCGAAGTAGCGCAGGATCGCGTCGTGGCGGCAGGACCCGCCCTCGCTCCAGCGCATCAGTTCCAAAAAGAGATTCCACTTGTGCTGGACTACCGCTTGGTCGGGCGCTCGGCCGTTGGCATCGCTTTCGATTAGGTGGCGTCGCAGCGGCATGTCGCCGGGTGAGACCAGCAGCAGGCAGTAGGCGTCTTGGCCGTCGCGCCCGGCGCGGCCTACTTCCTGATAGTACGCTTCAATCGAGCTAGGCGGGGCCAGATGGGCAATGGCGCGCACATCGGCTCGGTCGATGCCCATGCCAAAGGCATTGGTCGCCACCACGATTTGGATTTGGTCTTGCATAAAGGCGCACTGAACGGCGTCGCGGTCTGGCCCTGCCATGCCCGCGTGATAGGCGGCTACCCGCCAGCCGTTCTCTTGCAGACGGGCGGCTTCTTCCTCAGTGCTCTTGCGGGTGGGGGCATAGACGATGGCGGTACTTGGCATTTGGTTGGGCGCACCGAGTGCTTCGGCTAGCAACGCATCAATCCGCTGGCGACGCTCGGCAGCGCTGTTGATTTCGGCGACCCGCAGCGCGAGGTTGGGCCGGGCAAAGCCGCGCACTAGCTGTGGGGTGTCGCTCGGCAGTCCGAGGCGTTCGAGGATTTCGTCGCGCACCACTGGCGTGGCCGTGGCAGTGCAGGCGAGGACCCGACAATCGGGCAGCTCGCGGACCAACTCGCCAATCTGCAAGTACTCGGGCCGGAAGTCGTGCCCCCACTCGCTGATGCAGTGGGCTTCGTCCACGGCAATAAGCGAGCACTTGATCTGGCTCAGGAGCGCGCGGAAGCCGGAGTAGGTCAGCCGCTCGGGCGCGGCATAGACCAGCTTGTACTGGCCTTGGGCCATCCCGCGCATGCGGCGGCGCAACTCGTCGCCATCGAGGGTCGAGGATAGGTACGTGGCGGCGAGGCCGCGCCGCTGTAACGCTTGCACTTGATCGTGCATCAGGGCGATGAGCGGCGAGACCACTAAGGCCGTGCCCGGCAGCAGGGCCGCGGGTAGCTGGTAGGTCAAGCTCTTGCCGCCGCCAGTGGGGGCGACCAAAAGCAGGCGACCGGTGGCGAGCAGGGTTTCGATGGCTTCGCGTTGACCGGGCAGAAAACGCTCAAAGCCGAGCCGGGCCAGCGCGGCGTCGAGAACGGCTGGGGGAGGCTTGAGGGAGTCGGCGTCGTTGAGAAAGAGGACGTTTTTATGCTCGGTCATGCGAAAGAATTAGATCGGCGTGGTAGCATCCGGCGGAGCAGAAAATATAAGTCGGTCTAAGACCCTTGCAATTGGCGTACCAGTCCAATCTTCAGAGAAAACAAGCGCGTGATGCAAAAAGCGCTGTGCAGAATACTACACAGCGCTGTATCGCCTGCCGGACTCGGGTGCGGCCAGCAGAGAATCCTATGGACTTGAAGAGCTAGCCGTCGGACCGCCGCTGATCCCAGGGACCGTAGATGGCCAGCGTAGTGCCGGGATGCTGGATATTGACGAAGAGCACTTGGCCGTCGGGTGAGAAGGTCGCGCCGGCGAATTCGGAATTGTTCATGCGGTTGTGCCCGAAGCGGTATATCTGGCCTGCGGGCGTTACACCGACTAGGTTGTTTTCCCCGCTGCCGTCTTCGCAGACGATCAAGTCGCCAAAAGGCGAGACCGTGAGGTTGTCGGCATTGTCGACTAGGTCGCCGTCGTTCGGCTCGACGAACAGTTCGAGCGTCCCCGGAGCCTTGCTCTCATCTGCCGTGCCCTCGTGCGGGCTGGGATGGTAGCGGAAGATCTGCCCCTTCTTTTTGCGGCCGCCGCTGGTGCAAACAAAGTAAATCGCGTCGCGGCCGTACCACATGCCCTCGCCGCGGGCAAAGCGGGCGCAGCCCTTGCCTTCAAACCCCTGGATGCGCAAGTCGTTGTCCGGCGATTCGACGTTTTCTATATCGACCCAGCGCACGGCGAGCGGCTCGCCTGGGCTCACCAGCATTTCTTCCCAGTTGCGGGTGTCCAAGCCGGGATGGTCGATTACGGCCAAGGCTTGCAGCCGCCCAGATATTAGTTTGCCCGGTGCGTCGGGGATGTAGCGGTAGATCAAGCTGTCGCCGGTATCTTCGGTCTCATAGACGATTCCCGAGCGGGGATCTACGGCGACGGCCTCGTGACTGAAGCGCCCCATGGCCTTGAGCGGCACGGGTGCGGCGCGGCCGATTTCTGGGGTAGCGGGGACCTCGAAGTTGTAGCCGTGGTCTTTTTCGATCGGCCCTTCGATCCGCTGGGTCGTCTCTTCGCAGCTAATCCAGCTATGCCACGGGGTCGGCCCGCCGGCGCAGTTGCGCACCGTGCCGGCCAAGCTGAGAAATTTCCGCTCCACTGCGCCGGTTTGCGCGTTGTACACGATGTTCGTGGTGCCGCCCAAGGACGGCATCTCGCCTTGGCCCCAGTCGTACAGATCTTCTTTGGGCAGTTTGCCTAGGTTTTCGTTGTCGTCGCCGAAGGCACCGGCTCCTTTCGACCCGGGGCTCAGCTCTTGGTTGCACACCAAAACGACGCGGCCTTCTGGCCCGGGGAAGGCAGCCATCCCGTCGGCTGCGCCCGGCAATCGCAGGCCGTCATCCATGAGTTCTCCAGCGCGTGCGAGAACCCGATAGCTAAATCCCTCGGGCAGGTCGAGGATGCCTCCGGGGTCGGGCACGAGTGGCCCAAAGCTATTTTCGGGCGCGGGCGCTGGAGCGCCCCACGCGAGGTGGCGATGGAGGCCGGCAAAGCCGATGGAAACGGCTGCGGCGCTTTTGAGGAATTGGCGTCTAGAAACGGGCATGAGATTGTCTCCGAAAAAGAATTTGTACAAAAAACACCAAGGCGCGACTCATTGTCAATGCGAGTCTTCCCCCGCACGGCCTTCGTCATACATACTTAACATATATACTGATGTTACGCACGGGCCCTAGGTATGAGATGCTTCGCTTCGCTCAGCATGAC
>VXOR01000105.1 GCA_009840005.1 Gemmatimonadota bacterium | reverse complement strand
TCCCTAAGTTAAGCCAATATACTTTGGCTCTCGAATGATTTAGGACCGCTATATGAAGAGCGATTACGATAAACCCGCAGCACTTGAACATATATTTAAGCGGAAATACGACTTCGACAATCCGCAACCGGAGATACCGTTTACACGCGATGAAGTAAGAGAAGCGATCATCGAGACAGGCGGGAATGTCCCATCGAATCTGAACAACTTTGTGAAAGACCTTACTCGGTCGGGAAATTCAGACGCGAGAAGTCCTTCTGCTAAGCAAGCAGGTTATTTTTTGCGAGAAGGAACTCATAGCGGTTCAATGGGTATATTTTTTCAAGACAGTGGTCCTTTCGCAGGGGTGATCTCTATCGCTTGTCCCCCAGATTTAGCAGCTAAACCTATTCGTATTGAAATCCCTCCTTATATACTCGACCTTCTGCGTCCCGATGAAGGCGGGCTGTTAGCCGCTATAGAGTATGGAGGAGTTCTCGACGACTTTTTTGGCGTTCCCAAAGGAACAATAACGCGCGTCCAAGCTCCAGTAAAAGTTCAGCCTCATGAACTGGATTGCTTTTTCGTAATGAAAGAAGGAAATCGCCGAATACCGATTCCCTGTGAGGCAAAATCCAAAGGGAACGATGTACTCACTCTAAATCAGATTGTGGGGATAGCTGCTGCAACTCTGCAGCGACTTATGGAAGACGATATGGATTTTACAATTCCATTAGGAGCGAAACTCGAAGACAATGGGGATATATTCCTCGCAGAATTTCCCAAGTGCGACTCAAACGACGTATTGCAGCTAAACTCAAAACTCGTAGCCTCTTCGGTTGTGAAGAAAGCTCGATATACACTGGTTCCCAAGCCTCCGAAGTGGTAACTAACTGTTCCATCGCAAAAGAACAACCTCTTCGCGTAAATGCTCTTGCGTCGCCGTAGAGAATCGCGTACGAAACAGATCAATGTCCGTTACTTCATAGCCAAGCTCTTCCGCTATACTTGCTAAAAGCTCTCCTGTCCGAATTAAAATTCTAAAAAAAGAAGCCTGATCTCCGACGACATAAGCGAGCTGGGCACCTGGTGCTAAGACTCGTTTTAATTCTTCTAAGTGACGCGCCATACCTCCAAAATACAATCTCACTACTCGAGCATAGAGTTTTTCAAACCCCGACGTTTTTCCCAACTCTATCCTACGTGCCTCTATCCGATCCGCTAGCTCTTGTATACGTTCATTATCCTCAACCCAGCTCTCGTCTGTATCTGCTTTATACACCGCTCTAGTATTGGACCGAAGCAATTTCTGCTTTTGTCGACGCAGATCGGCGCGATTGTTTATATAACCAAGTAAAACAGATTCAAGACGAGTCGTTCTCGTATAATCTTTTTCATTGGGATATGGAGGTGAAGTTATAACGGCATCAAACATCAACGGCTCTAAGCAGGGATCTACGCTGCGGGAGTCCGTAAGTTTTACTAGCGATGGTACACCTTTGTAGCGCTTAATTTGGTTATGGCATAAGTCATTAGCCATGTCTTTTATGCCCTTTAACCAAGGTGCAATGACCGGAGCATCTTCTTTCGGCTTTCCAACTCCAACTTCTGGACCAAAACGCAAATTACTGATACTGTAGACTAGTTGTTTAGCAAGTGCTAGCCTTTCATGTGCAATTAGATGTTCATCTGAATTTTTATTTAAGGTATTTATGAGTGTAAGAGCTTTATGGAGTGGTTTCGGGCTTATGGAGTTTTTGATGAGCAGCGATTCTAATTGGGGGTCTAAGGATTTCAGATTCGTTTCTTTGCCGTTAACAAAAGGCTTGAAAATAGGATCGTCTTCGACGCCTTCTTTTTCTAGTTCTGCTTCTACTTCTTTAGCAATACCCTTAGCATGTTTAACAAGCTTCTCGGGATCTATATCCCATGCTACCTTAGTTTGAGCGAAGAACTGCACCACAGGATTCGCCTCTAAGCCGGCACTAGGAATACCACTCTTCTTACACTCCACTAGGGTTGTTCCCGTACCACAAAATGGATCCAAGACCCAGTGGTGTTTTGTCAAGCCAAACCTTTCTATGTAGCTACGGACCAAGTGAGGCGGATAGGAAAGAACAAACCGATACCATTCGTGGACAGGCAGATCTTTCTCGTAAATTCGATTTAATTCTTCCCCGGCTTTAGTTTGCACTGCATATACCATCTTTCTACCTTTCTCAATCTTGGACTTCAGCCTTGTCTTCAACAGAAGAGCCGATTGTTTCGCCGAGACTGTAAACGGGAGCCAATTCGCCGATCATATCACTCATCTTCTGTCTTTCAGACGAATTTGCCAACAATTGATTAAAGTCCGCTAAACTCATTATGATTGCTTGAGATACATTGCGTCGTTTGACAATATATCTAGTCCGATTCTGAACAACTGAGTCTATTACCTGACCAAAGTTATTTTGAGCTTTGGTCGAAGCTATGACTTTTGTTTCCATAGAGTAAACACTCCTGATTTAGTTATATTAGCTAATATAGCTTATATACCTATCCAATATATCTCTGTCAAGGCTCTAATGGTAGAATCGGAAAGCTAGACTCTCAGCCGCCTAGATGAGTTGCAAAACGCCGCGTCGCACTCGGTAGCTAAAAACTAAGGACCGCCATGAACTCACTATTTCGCCGCCAAGCACCCTCTGCAGCCGACTTGGACTCCTTCCACCAAGACGGCTACATCTTCTACCCAGACGTGCTCAAAGACGAAGCACGGCGCAGCCTAACCAACGAAATCCTCGGCCTCGACTCAGTGCGCTACTACCTCGACGCCTTGGACGAGAAATCCGCCGCGCCCCAATCCTATTTCGTCCGCCCTTGGAACGACCGCGGCCCGTGCGGCGACCGCCTCATCGACGATCCCTTTATCACCGCGCTGCTGCAAGCCACCATCGGCCCCAACTACCACTTCTGCCACTCCGCTCTCAACCTCGCCCCGCGCGGCATAGGCCCTATTCCCTTTCACCAAGACCACCACCACTGGAAGCACGAAAACCCCGTCAACCTCGCCGAGCGCGACAGGTACTACGTCCAAATTCTCTACTATCCCAATGGCTTCACACTCGGCGACCGCAACCTCAAGGTCATTCCCGGTAGCCACCTCGTCGCTCCGACCGCCGAGGCCACGCCTGAGCGCATGCTGGCCGGGGCATACGACGCAGAAGCTGGGCGCGAACTAAAAGAGGTGCGGCTCGCAGTGCCTCCGGGCAGCATGGTCTATATCAACGCGCGGATTTTCCACGCCGTCGAGGCCAAACCCGCGGACTCCCCCCAGCCCTATCGCATCTTCAACATCGACATCTTCAAAGAAGCCGGGCCGCCGCATCGCTATACGCAGGAAATTCCGCCCGAGTGGATCGCACGCGCCAATCCCCAACGCAAAAAACTCCTTCTCCGCGAGCCTTATACAGAAGGATGCTGGGCGGCCTGAGCGTTTTTCGGCTGGTCATATAGCAATGCAGAAAAATTTAAACGATTCGAGCGGTGGATCTTCTTGTATATCCTAATTCTGCGTTTATCTGCGTCCATCTGCGGATCACCTTGTAAACGATGTAGGATTGCTATAGCAGCACTCGACTCAAGACATTACAATACCACCTTCTACTGTCTTCAGCATACAGCAGCAAATCCGTTTTCACTATAGGAGCTTTGCCATGAGAGTAGCCGCTATCGCCACCATCTACCATCCCAAGTCCCATGCCGACGTCATTGCCACCAAGTTTATGAAGGGCATGTCCACGGACGAGGGCCTGAGGCCCCCAGAAGTGGACCTAGTATCCCTGTACATCGACCACGTGCTGGAAAACGATATCGGCGTGGGCTTGGCTCAAGAGTACGGAGTACCCATCTATCCCAGCATCCGCCGCGCCCTGCACGCCGGTGCTGACAAGCTCAATGTAGATGCGGTGCTGCTCATCGGCGAGCACGGCGACTACCCTTGGAACGAGCGGGGCCGCCACATGTACCCGCGCCGCTATTTCTTTGAGCAAATCGCTGGCGTCTTTGCCGAAAGCGGCCGCTCGGTGCCCGTGTTTTCAGATAAGCATTTAGCGTACGACTTCAGGGACGCTCAGTGGATGTGGGACCGGGCAGAAGAACTGGACATCCCGTTGATGGCCGGGTCGTCGCTACCCTTGAGTTGGCGCTCCCCTTGGCTGGAGCATCCCAAAGAGACGCCCATTGAGGAAGCGCTATCCATCGGCTACGGCGGCATCGAGGCGTATGGGTACCACGCCTTAGAGACTTTGCAGTGCATGGTCGAGCGACGCAGTGGCGGTGAGCAGGGGGTGGCGTGGGTGCAGTGCCTCGAAGGAGACGATGTGTGGCGCGCCCGCGACAAGGGGCTGTGGTCTGGAGAGCTGGCCGAGGCTGCTTGCGCCGCCATTGCCAAAAAACCGGATGGGCCGATGGAGGAACATGCCAAAGAGCCGGCCGTTTTTCTCATGGAGCACGGCGACGGCTTGCGCACGGCGACGTTGATGCTCAACGGCTATGTCAGCGATTTCGCCTATGCCGCGCGGGTAGGAGGACAGGTGCAGGCTACGGAGTTTTACTTGCAGAACGAGGGGCCGTTTGCCCATTTCGGCTATCTGTGCCGCAACATCCAGCAGTTTTTCAAAACGGGTCAGGCCCCGTACCCGCCCGAACGCACTTTGCTGACGACTGGGGTTATCGACGCGGCGATGATTTCGCGCTACGAAGGGCACCGCCGCGTCGAGACGCCGTACCTAGACATCGCGTACCAGTCCTACGACCAGATGCCGCAGCGACCGCAGGGGACACGGCCTAGCGGGGCCTGCATCGATCCGCAGTCACCCGACATTCTGTAGGACTTAGTATGCACCGCGCCGGAAGAAGGCGTCGAGAGAGTAGCGTCCCGCACCCGTTAGAAACAGCGTGGCAAAAGGGAAAAAGTACAACAGCGCGAACTCCTTTTTCGCCCAAGGGTCATCCCCGTGTATGATAAGCGCGGCCACGGCCATGGTGACCATGAGCGGCACGGCAGCCCAGCGGGTGGCAAATCCCAAAATCACCGCTAGGGCGCAAAACACCTCGGCACCAGTGGCCAAGGCCATGCTCAGCGGCGATCCGACGCCCAAGGGGTCGGGAAACGAGGAGGAACGCTCCGCAAAGCTGGTCAATTTCCCCCAACCGTGGGCGAGCAACATCATGCTGCCGACGGACACCCTCAACAGTAGCAGTCCCAGTGAATAACCAATGCCGGCCGAAGGGGCCGGGCCGAACAACAGTCTTCTTAGGATCATATTCTCTCCTTGAGTCAGTCGGCTTCAGTCTTTCAATTCGACGATAATATTCCGCCACGGCCCGTCGCCGACGTTAAACGCCTCGTGTATCGCCTCCCCTTCGACCTCGCTGAACCGCACATCCCCATCCTTCATATCGCTAGCCTCCCTGCGGTTTCCCGCTGCATCGGCCGCCTGCAACCGGCCATCGCCAATAACTACGTATAGGTAGTCGTGCTCGTGCCGATGCAGGCCCGTACTCTCGCCCGGTGCCAACCGCAGATCCCAAACTCGCACCCGCTCATTCTCAAAGAGCAACTGCGTCCCTACTTCTGGCGAAATGGTTTTGTTTGCTTCCATTATCCTCCTCCTTTTGCGCCCAAGATATATTTAGAGTTATCCGCTCACAACCCCACCTGCGCTTGCTGCGGTCGCCACTACAAAGAGGTGGACTTTCAGTACATGCTGTCCCGCGCCATCTTCATTAGAGGAGTAGAATCGGAGAGCGTCGAATCCTAATGGTCGCCTTGAAATAGGTTATCCGCATGAGAATAATCATACCAGCAATTGTTGCGCTCCTCTTTTTTGGCGGTGCCGCCAGCCGCAACATCGCACCCGACGCCGTGACTCGGGCTACGATCTGGAATTCCCACGAGGGCGACCCCGACGTTTTGGGAGACGGCAAGGTTCCCCAAGATGCCGATGCCCTGCCCTTCACCTGGAAGACCAAGGGGATTTTGGTGTTTGCCTGGGAGGAACCGCTGCAACTGGAGAAATTGCGGATCTACATCGGTGCCATCGGCAACGACTACCAGGTCCGCGCTTATCTAGGCGGGCGCTTAGACGAGACCGGCACCCTGCGCGAACCCGAAGGGGTGCAAACCGCTCTGATCGAAGAGAATGCGCGAGCAGTAGATCAGTGGATCGAGATTTATTTCCCCCCCGACACTACAGCCGACAACCTCGAACTATGGACGCTGGGTCCTACGGTCTTCTACGAAGTGGAGATCTACGTGTACAGTCCGGACGCTACCACAGTCGAGCGGTTGAGCTGGGGAAAAATCAAGGCAGAACAAGGATTCCTTTCAATACGGCACCAAATACCGTAACTATATAGAACTCGAACGATTCGAGATACGGATCGTCTTGTCTCTACTATTCTGCGTCCATCTGCGTCCATCTGCGTCCATCTGCGGATTCATACAGGAGAGTCGATCATGCTCCAAATAACAAAACGCAAACTTGCAAATTTAGCCCTGCTCCTGCTGATCGGCGCTCTGATCGGCTGGGACATCTACGCCCACCAAGCGCAGACCTTTTTCGTCGGGACGGCGGGATCGGTGCAGCAAGCCCAAGAGCCCTTGCAGGTAGAAGGCCTGCCCCTCTTGCGCCCCGGTACCCTCACCTTGGGCGAAGGCCATCCGACCGTGGCGGTCGCCACTTCGAGCGATTCGGAACTGGCCGCACCGGCAGCCTTAAATACCGCCTTGAGCTTCGCGCAGGTAGATGCCATCGTCCGCCGCGCCCTAGACCTAGACCAATCGGAGCGCTCCATTCGCGCCGTCGTCGAGCCAAGCGACTGGGTCGTCGTCAAAGTCAACATTGTGACCAACAGAGGAAATCCCTCCTCGGCATACTACCACAATGGCATTGAACACCCGGGCCAGATCACGGATTTGCGAGTGGTAAAGAGCGTGATTAACTACCTCACTGAGCAGGTGGGACCGCGGCGCATCACCATTGCTGAAGGCGGAGCCGAATCTCCCCGCAAAGGCGAGCCTGGCTTTCCCACCAATGCAGAAGAAGATGGCTGGTCCGCAACCTATCCCGAATTCGGCGATCTCTCGTACATCAAGATGCTAGAGGAGTTCGCCGCCTTGGGGGTCTCCACCGTGGTGGACACCTCCGACCTCAACTACGCCCCCTTCCGTCGTGAGCCGGTTCCGGGCGGGGCCATTCAGCGCTTGGGGGTGACGCGCCTGCGGTATTTAGGTGCCCAGTTCGGCTTCCACGTAGAGGGCACCGGCAGCTTCCGCAAGGACGGTTACTTCATGCCCGAACCGATCCTAGACGCCGATAAAGTAATTTCCATCGCCGCTATGAAAACGACCATCTACGGCACCACCCTGGGCATCAAGAACTACGTCGGCACCCTAGCCTCGGGAGCGTACGGCGACGGCACCTCCAAGCGTCAACACTACCAAAACAACCCCGAGCACGGCTACGTGGACCTGTTCGCCTACAACCCGGCGGCCTATACCGTCATCGAGGGGTTCTGGGGCACCGAAGGCGACGGGCCGCAGTGGGGGCAGAACGTCCAGCACAACGTGGTGGTAGCCGGCGGCGACCCGTTGGCTACTGAAGCCGTTGCCAACGTAGTCATGGGCTTCAATCCGCTCGACTTGGAGCATCTCTACCTAGCAGCGACCAAGGGCTTTGGCACTTTCGACCTAAACCGAATCCAAGTGGAGGGGCGAGCGCCCGCTAGCGTGCAGCGCGATTTCGTCAAATCCCGTGGTGGCGGTCGCAGTGGCGCGTTCTACGGGCGCGGCATCCGGCGCTGGCTGGTCGCTGGGCCGTTTCCCAACAGCAGCGACATTGGTTCCGAGCCTCTACCCAACGAAGCCCAGCTATATCCCCGAGAGGGCGAGCCGGCCGGCGATGTGGTGTGGACGCAGGTGGAGCACCTTGGTTACACCGCTGAAATTTTGCCGCTAGGCGACCTCAATGGAAAGGATCAGAACATCGCCAACTACGCCTTCACTCTAGTGCATACACCGCAGGCGCAGGAAGGCTTCCTGTGGCTCGGCTACGGCGACTACGCCAAGGTCTGGCTGAACGGCGAAGTGGTCTATGAGAACATCGCCCGGCGCAAATTTCAACTGGCCGACCAGAAGGTTCCGATTCGTCTAGTGCAGGGGGAAAACAGATTACTCTTCAAGGTCGGCAACTCGGCCGGGAATACTATGCTGGCCGCACACGTAGTGGACCAGGACGGAGACCGCCTGCCCGGCATCGAATTCCTGCTGCCAGGCGAGATTCCCACGGCCGTAGAAGAGTCCGCGGCCAGCCAGCCTCTACCAGCAGCACCGGTGCTGCTGGAAAACTACCCGAATCCATTCAATCCCAGCACCCGCATCCGCTTTGCCCTGCCCCAAGCAGGACCTGCCAAGCTGGATATCTACAATGCGGCGGGCCAGTGGATCTGCACCTTGGTGGAAGGAGACGTCGTCTCGGGCTATCACGAGGTAATGTGGGACGCGCGCAATGCCTCGGGCTTCAATGTGGCTAGCGGAACTTACTTCGCCGTCCTCAAGGCCGGCGATCTGCGCAAAGCCCGACCTATGACCCTGGTCCGTTGAGCGTGGAGGGGATTCAAACTCTTTACCACGACCTGACGCATCCGCTCTGGCAGGCCGCCAGCATTGCAGAGCACTACCTGCGGAATACCTACACGCTGCGCGTCTTGGCAAATTTCTGGGATTTGGCGGCCCAGCTCTGGTACTTTGTGGCGCTCGGTGCCCTGCTCAGCACCCTAGCCTGGCGCTACTTGCCTAAGACTCGGATCCGCCGCACGCTCCAGCAGCGGGCCAACGGCTCCATTGTGGCATCCACCCTGCTGGCCCTGATCTCGCCCCTGTGCACCTTTGCCGCCATTCCCGTGGCTGGCCGCCTGATAAACATGGGCGTACCGGCCGCACCCTTGGTGGCCTTTGTCGTGGCCTCGCCGCTGATGAACCCCGCCCTGTTCGTGTACACCGCTGGCACCATAAGTATGGAAATGGCCGTAGCCCGGCTGGTCACGGCGGCCAGCGTCGGACTGCTGGCCGGTTTTGCAGCGCAGTCCGCTCTGCGTCGTCTAACGTTCGCCGTCCGCACAGCAGTCCCTGCGGAGCACGCTCCGGCCAAGACGGACGGGCGGTCTGAAGCCAGAATACTGGCGCAGCGCTTCCGCGCCGATCTGCTCTTCATCGCCAAATTTTTCAGCCTAGGAATCTTCATCGCCGCTTTGGTAAAGACCTTCCTGTCCCAAGAGCTAGTGCTGGCCCTAGTCGGCCCCGGTAGCGTCTGGGCCGTGCCCATGGCTGTGGCTTTGGGGGTGCCGCTCTACGCCTGCGGCGGCGGCAGTATTCCCATTGTCGAAAGCATGATGCAGATGGGGATGAGTCCGGGAGCGGCTCTGGGCTTTTTCATTGCTGGGCCGGCCACCAAGTTCTCCACTCTAACCATGCTTGGGGCGGTCTGGGGCCGCCGCATCTTGCTATTCTACCTCGGTTTGATGCTGGTCGGGGCCCTGTTCTGGGGGTTTCTCTATCCCTTTGGCGGCGAAAATATCCAAGCCAAGACGGGCGGAGTCTATGAGGAACTGATGGGCCGATGAACAAGGTCGCCCGCGGCTAATGCTCCTCGGCGACCTCAAGTAGGGGCGCCCCTCGTGGGTGCCCAAGAAGTCCTTCCACACCGACTAGCCCACCGCCCTTGAGATAAAGAGTAAATTGCGTTTTATTTGCGAGCCTATCTGTTAGGAGAATGACGCCATGACAAATCAAATTGATCACACCTTTAAGGCTGTGCCGACCCACGACGAACTGCGCGAAATGGACCGCGACTTGCGCTTCTATCCCAGCACCGTCGACGATCCCACCACCTTCACTACCGAACAGGTCGCCGCTTTCAACCGCGACGGCTTTCTCAAGGGCTTGTGCATTTTCGACGACGCTGAGATTGCCGAGCACCGGGCCTTCTTCGACGAGCAACTCAGAAAGGTCATGGCCGCCGGCTATGGCAGCTTTACCCTTAGCTCGGCGCATCTCAAGTTCGCCAAGGTCTATGACCTCATGCACCATCCCAAGATCCTCGCCTGCGTCCACGATCTCCTCGGCCCCGAACTGATCGGCCTCGCCTCGCACTACTTCTGCAAGATGCCCAAGGACGGCACGACCATCTCCTGGCACCAAGACGCTAGCTATTGGCCACTGACTCCTTCAAAGACGGCGACCGTCTGGCTAGCGATTGACGACGCCGACATCGACAATGGTTGTATGCGCTTCGTCGCGGGCTCGCAGCTCCACGGCCAGCTCGAATTCCGCCCGAGCGACGCCTCGGAAAACAATGTCCTCGACCAGACGGTGGAAGATGTCGAGCGCTACGGCGAGATCGTCGACGTCGAGCTCAAGGCCGGCGAGGTCTCGATTCACTCCGACCTGCTTTTGCACAGCTCGCACTACAACGAATCGGATCGTCGACGCTGCGGGCTAACGCTGCGCTACTGCACCCCCGACGTGCGCGCAATCCCCGGCTACTCTTGGGAGAAGGAAGGCGTGCTGATTAACGCCGCCGATCCGGCTGGCCACTGGGGCAACCCGGCCCGGCCCGAGCGCGACTACGAGGTGGCCTGAGCTACCTAGCGCGGATCTACGAGCTTCAACGCGCCTTCAGGCGTGCAAATCAACCGCCGACTAGGCCCCCCGCCCGCACATCTGACGGGTCTGGTCTTTGCTATATATAAGAGATGCCCATGGCAAACGACAGACCGCATGTCCTCCTGATTTCCACCGACCATTGGTCCGCTTCCCTCTTGGGTGAAGCCAACCATTCCGCCATTCTCACCCCTACCCTCGACTCCTTAGCCCGCAGCGGCACTCGCTTTGTCAACGCCTATAGCGAATGCCCGGTCTGCATCCCCGCTCGTCGCACCCTGATGACGGGCACTTCGCCGCGCACCCACGGCGACCGGATCTTCAAAACAACCGCCCCCATGCCCGAGCTGCCGACCGTGGCGCAGACCTTCCGCGACGCGGGCTACCAAGCGTATGCCGTCGGCAAGCTCCACGTCTATCCCCAGCGCGACCGCATTGGTTTCGACGACGTACTCCTCGACGAAGAGGGCCGGCCGCACTTGGGAGCGGTTGACGACTACGATCTCTTCCTCGCGGATAAAGGCCATGCTGGAATGGGCTTTGCCCACGGCATGAGCAACAACGAATACTCCTTCCGCCCTTGGCACTTGCCCGAGGACTGCCACCCCACCACTTGGGCGGTGCGCCAAATGAGCCGGATGATTAAGCGGCGCAACCCGGCCAAGCCCGGCTTCTGGTACCTGTCTTTCCGCCATCCGCACCCACCGCTGGTGCCCTTGCAGAGCTATATCGACCTCTACCGCGATATCGACATCGACGCGCCGCACCACGGCGCTTGGGCACGCGACTTTGACGATCTGCCCTATGCGCTCAAAGTCAATCAGGGTGCCAAAGTCCACCTCAAGGGGCCAGAGGTTCTGCGCATTCGCCGCGCCTTCTACGCGCTCTGCACCCAGATTGACCACCAGCTTCGCGTGGTCATCGGCACCCTGCGCGAGGAGGGACTGCTCGACAATACCGTTATTTGCTTCACGGCTGACCACGGCGATATGCTCGGCAACCACGGCCTCTGGGCCAAGCGGCTCTACTACGAGCAGTCGGCCAACGTGCCGATGATTTTGCTCGGAGGCCGGGACGGACGAGTGCCGCACCACACGGTCGATGACCGCCTCGTCGGCTGGCAGGACGTCATGCCGACCTTGCTCGACCTAGCGGGCATCGACATCCCCGACACAGTCGAGGGCCTATCTATGGTCGGCGAGGAACGGCGCAGTTATCTCTACGGCGAATGTGGCGAAGGGACTAACGCCTCCCGCATGATCCACGCGGGGCGGCACAAGCTGATCTACTATCCCGTCGGCAACCGCGTCCAGCTCTTCGATCTCGCCAGCGATCCCAACGAACTGAACGATCTTGCTGGCTCACCGACTCGACTGAGCTCGTCGAAGTCCGACCACGCCGCAATCCAAGCCCAGCTCAGCGAGCGTCTCGTCGGCGAACTCTACGGCGGCGACGAAGCCTGGATCAAAGATGATCAACTCGTCGGCTTGCCCGACCAGCAGTGGTCGCCCCGTCCCAACCGCAACCTCTCTGGTCAACGCGGCCTGCACTATCCGGTGCCGCCCCAAATCGACGCCGACAAAGTCGTGGGTGCGCCGTGAAACCGCGCAACTTCCTCTTCATCCTGTCCGATCAGCACCACCGGCTCGTCAGCGGCTGCTACGGCCATCCACTGGTGCAGACGCCCCATCTGGACGCCTTAGCTGCACGCGGCACTCGCTTCCAGAACGCCTACACCAACTGCCCGATCTGCGTCCCCGCTCGCGCCTCGCTGGCCACCGGCCGCTACGTGCATCAGATCGGCTACTGGGACAACGGGCATCCCTACGATGGCACGCCCGCCTCCTGGCATCAGCGCCTGCGCGAACAGGGCTTCTGCTGCGACTCAATCGGCAAGCTGCACTTCAAGGGGCAAGGCGCAGACCACGGCTTTAGCGAAGAGATTGAGCCGTTGCACGTAGTTGATGGCGTCGGCGATGTCCTCGGCTGCATCCGCGATCAACCGCCCTTGCGCGACAAGCACGGCGAGCTTGGGCGGGCAGGCGCGGGCGATTCGACTTATTTGCAGTACGACGCCCGCTGTACCGAACACGCCTTGCGCTGGCTCGCCGAGCACCGCGACGATGATAAGCCTTGGGTGGTTTTCCTCAATTTCGTCTGCCCGCATCCACCCTATATCGCCCCGCCGGAAATCTACGCCCAATACCCGCTCGCAGATGTGCCGCTGCCACCGCAGTGGACGCCCGACACGTGGCCCGACCATCCGGCGATTTCCTACTTCCGCCGCTTCTTCCGCTTTGACCAAGGACACAGCGAAGAAACGGTGCGGCGAGTTACAGCCGCGTACTACGGGACCACGACCTATCTCGACCAACAGATCGGTCGCGTACTCGGCGCACTTGACGAGTTCGGCCTAACAAATTCCACCCGCGTGCTCTATACCTCCGACCACGGCGAATGCCTTGGAGCCCGCGGCATCTTCGGCAAGTTTACGCTCTACGACGAGGCCGCGGCTGTGCCGATGATTATGGCTGGGCCTGACGTGCCGAAGGGGAAGGTGGTGCAGACGCCTGTTTCTCTGGTGGATTGTTTTCCAACCGCGCTCGAATGCGTCGGGGCTGCGTTGAGCGACGAAAATCTGCCCGGTCGGTCGCTGTGGCAGATCGCGCAAGAGGACGATCGAGAACGCACCGTCTTTAGCGAGTATCACGCGCTGGGCACTGAGCACGGCACCTACATGTTGCGCCGCAATCGCTACAAGTACAATTACTACGTCGGCGCGCCGCCGCAGCTTTTTGACTTGGCGGAGGATCCCGACGAACTAGAACTAAACGACTTGTCCGGAATGTCTGAACACCAAGACCTATTGCGAGATTGCGAAAGAGAATTGCGCGCCTTGCTCGACCCGGAAGCGGTTGACGAGCAGGCCCATGCCAGCCAGCAGGAAACCATCGAAGCGGCGGGCGGGACGGCTGCGGTGATCCAGCGCGGTGCCTTCGACCACTCGCCGACGCCCGGAGAAAAGGCCGCGTTTAGGCCGCACAAGTGAGGAGTGAGTCTCCCACAGCTCGTCGCCGCAGCCAGTCGCGGCTGATCGGCGTCGCCGTTAGCGGCTCGATCAGTAGTGCCCTCCTCACTTCCCTCGTTCCCCTCTTTCTCCTCTCGCTCAATGCTTCGCCTTTTCTCATCGGTTTAGTCGCCACCAGCGAGTATTTACAAAGGATGGGGCGCGTCGTCGGGTTACAGCTAATGCACCGCACTGGGAAGGCCGGGATCTTCTTTTGGGGCCGACTCTGCTCGTTTCCGGCCGGGCTAGCACTGGCGCTGCTGGCGTTCTATGGCGCAAACGGGGTTTGGGCCGCTTGGATCGGCCTAGCCCTGTTTAGCGCACGCGGTCTCGCATACCAAGCGGGCAACACCGCTTGGTGGCCCCTAGTCCAAGACAACACCGCTAGCAGTGGGCTCGGAGCCTTTCTAACGCGCATGCGCCTTCAGCAGCGCCTGCTCGAACTCGCCTTGCCCATCCTGATCGGCTGGTACCTCGGCTCTCAGCCCATGGCTGACGACTTTGGGCCGCTTTTCGCCCTAGCGGTTTTCTCCACCTGCGGTGGCGCCTTCTTGGTGCGCCAAGTAGCTGAGCGACCTCTGTCCCCGCCCGGCGAGGGCCTCATTCGCCGCTTGCGCCAAGCCTTAGCTACGCCCCAAATGCGCGCCTACGCGCTCTTTGTCATGGCCCGCACGGCCGTGCTAGCGGCGACCTTTCCGCTGTGGGTCGTGGCACTCACGGATTGGGGGCTGCCCGTTAGCTACTTCGTCTGGATGACGCCAGTACAAGCCCTCGGCTACGTGGCGGGGCTGCATGGCTGGGGGCGGATGGTGGACCGGCACGGCAGCCGAGGACCGCTGACCATCACCCTGTTGCTACAAGCGGGCATGGCACCCGCTTGGCTCTTTCTGCCCACAGGACTTCCGTGGATTGCACTCTGGGCGGGGGTCGTCTATCTGCTCTGGGGTGCGCTGGACGGCGGCCATCAGATGGGACAGTCGCGGGCGATGATCGACGCCGTCTCCAAAGAGTACCAAGCCGAGGGATTCTCCCTTGCGATGTACGCCTCGGCACTAGGGGGGATTGTCGGCGGCATTGCGGGTGGGGCTTGTTTCCAATGGTCTGCTGCACTGGCTGGTCCGCGGGGACCGCTTTTTTACTTATGTGCAGTCCAGTTCGCGTTTGTTGCGGCTTGGCTGCTCAGTACTCGGCTGGCCGGTTACCGGGAGCAAACCCCCGTGCGCCGCTTCTGGCGCTTGTCATCTTAGAGCCTCCGTCGTATGTTGCTTAATCCTCACTTCAAGATGCCCATGGACGCATGATTCACACTGCAAAGGCCCTTGCCGAACTCGTCGAACGCGCTCTAGACTCTGAGCGCGTCGCCCTAGACACTGAATTCGTTTGGAACCGCACCTACTATCCCAAGTTAGGCGTAATCCAATTAGCCCTCGCCGACGGCGACTGCCACCTGATTGACCCGGTGGCGATTGTGGATCTCTCGCCCCTTGGTGCCCTGTTAGAGCACCCAAAGGTCGAACTGATTCTCCACGACGCCCAACAGGACTTGGCTATTCTGCGCCGGGTCACGGGTGCTTTTCCGCGCAACGTCTTCGACACCCGCTGCGCGGCCGGGCTTGCCAATATGAGCTCCACCACTTCGCTGGCCGAGCTTTTGGAGCAGACCCTCGGCGTGGTCCTCGACAAAACCGAGACGCTCACCAACTGGGTCCGCCGCCCGCTCTCCGAAGATCAACTAGCGTACGCCATTGAGGACGTGCGCTATCTGCACGAGGCGCACGATGTGTTGCAGACGCACGTCGAGGAAATTGGTCGCAGCACTTGGCTGACAGAGGAGATGGCCGCGTACGACGATCCGCGGCTATACGAGGAGCGAGACCCACGCGAGCAATTCACGCGGATCAAGGGCACGGGCCGCGCTTCCCCGCGCGAGTTGGCTATCCTCCGCGAGTTGACCGCTTGGCGCGAAAAGGAAGCCCAGCGATGCGACCGGCCTCGCAATCACGTACTGACCGACGAAGTCCTCGTGTTACTAGCCCGGCGCAAGCCTCGGTCGCTGGAGGAACTGGGTCGGCTCCGCGCACTCGGCAAGCACCGCTATGACCGCTACCTGCTCGAACAGATTCGCCGCGGTTTGGCCGTCCCCGACGCCGAGTGCCCACCCCGGCCGCGCCGACCGCTGCTCGACAAGGAGGTCGTCGAACGCAAGCTCGCCCAGTCCATGGATCACCTGCGCCAGCAAAGCGACGCAGCGCGGATTGACGCGCCCTTTGTCGCGGCCCGCGCTGAAGTGCGCAACCTAGTCATCGACGCGGTCGCGGCCACGCCCGAAGATCATCGCCTCCTGCGCGGATGGCGGCGCGATTTCATTGGCGAAGCGCTATACGGCATCGCTACCTGCGCCGAGTAAAGCGCACTTCATATAGCAGCCCGAATGACTTGAACAATTCGAACACCGGATCGTCTTGTTTGTACTATCCTACGTCCATCTGCGGATCATCTGGTGAATGTAGCTCTGTGCCGGGCTGAGCCTCGCCAGATCAGACATAGCGGCACGACCAGCACCACCAGTACCGATGAAGATAGTAGCCCCCCTGATGTGCCCAAGGCCAAGGTGTACCAGAGGTCGCCCCGGTCTCCTTGCAACAACAACGGCAAAAACCCGGCGATCGTCGTCAGCGTGGTAATGAAAATAGGGCGCAACCGCTGGAAAGCAGCGCGAATAACCGCGTCCTGCGGAGCCGCCGGCTGTGCTCGTAACGCCTTGGCAATATGGTGTACCAGCAAGATGGAGTTGTTCACAGAAATACCCATCAAAAGCAGCAGTGCAGCATATCCACCTTGGTCGAAAGAAGCACCCGAAACGTAAAACCCGGCACCCACCCCGATCAGGGATAGCGGCAGGGCGAGCAACACCAGCAATGGCCAAGTCCAAGACTCAAAGAGCGCCGCCGCGATCATCCAGACTAAGACGACCGAGAGCAGCACGATGAGGGCCAGTTCTCGTTCTTCCTCTTCACTGAAAACCGACATCATATAACCCCGCGACAAGCTGTATCCATAGGGTATGGGTGTGTGGTCCATTATATCCTGCACCACCATTTCGGCGTAAGAGAAATCGCCCAAGATTGTAAACCCGACCTCTTTGATATAACGCTGATTTTCCCGCTTGATCTCGGGTCGCACATAGTGCTTTTGCAAGCGGCTGACATCGCCGATGCGGGCACCCCCTTCTGCCAATAAGGCTTGATTCAGGCGGCGTAGATCGGTGCGGCGTGCTGCTGTATCAGCAACAGCCGCCATATACTCCCGACGGTCCACGTACAGTTTGGCGACCGGGGCCCCACCGTCGAGCCGGGTTTGTATCTGATCTGCGACCGCGGCGTGGTCAAGGCCCAGCGGCGCGGTCTTGGCGTGGTCAATCTGGGCTAGCACCTCGTAACGAGGTGGCCCATAGGCGCGGTCGATGTGAATATCTTTGATCCGCCGCGACCGGCGATCCTGCAATCGCTCGGCGATTCCGGTGGCGATTTGGCCTACCTGCCTAAAATTGTAGCCCTTTACTTCCAGTCGCCTCGACGCACTCAAACCACCTCCCAGCCCTCTCCCCTCTGGTTCCAGATCCTGGCCCCATATCCGAAAGCCAACGCCGCCGATGTTGTGCCCGTAAGCCGCTAAATTGTCGTATAGCACGTAGGGCACATTCGACTTTTTGTACTCTTCCTCCATTAACACCTGCACAAGTCCGTACCGGCCGTGCGTTTGGGTAATGATCCCCCTGATGTACGGGGAAAACAAGAGTACCTGCTTTTCAATGCCCTGCAACAGTCCGTCCAGTCGGCTGATATGTGCGTTGTGCGGCATTTCGAGGAAGACGATCAGGGAAAACCCTTCGGTTATTTCCCGCAAGAGGTGTCTATACGGTGACTCTTCTATCCGGTGGCCGACGTCGCGGAACAAGAAGTAGGTCGCCCCGCCGAACGCGCTAAAGAGCGCCGGTTTAACCACGCCTAATAGCGGATTGCCCCACACCGCATTGTAAAGCCGCGTCCCTCCATCGTAGAGCCGTCCCCAAGCGGAACCGGCCCCTTCTTCCCTTTCAGACACCAACATCCTACCGCCGAACGGACCCAGCACCGCGATACTATCCCTATCGGCGAGCCATTGTTGGTACTCTTGACGTGTCTCAATTGCACCGGTGAGCCTCCCTTTTTCCACCAACCCCCGGCGCGTTCCCACTTCGTCCGGCAAGAGCCATAGGGGAACGCCTACCATCCACGCGACCAGCCCTAGCACCCACCCTTTGCGGCGGACGCAAAAGGTGAGAACGCGGCGGTACGCCCCATAGAGGCGGCGGTCTGCTGCTGGGGACGGAGCAACTCGGTGGACGCTCTGGTAGAAAAACGTCGGAATTAGGGTGAGGGCGAAGACCAAGGCTAGGATGAGCGTCAGGCCCAACGACACGACAAAGGGCGTGAAATGTCGCTGCAATTGAGGAGAGAGGAAAAACACCGGCAGAAAAGCCCCTAAAGTCGTTAGGTTGGAAACCACTAAGGGGTACATCACTTCGCGCAGACCCTCGGCTACGGCTTCTTTTATATTTCCTTCCGGACCGCAATCCTCGGCGCGGCGGTGGATGTAGTCATAGACGACGATGGCGTTGTCGATGATAATCCCAAACCCGATGGTAAAACCGGCTAGGGTAATTAGGTTCAGTGGTAGGCCAAAGAGGAAAAACAGGCTGAACGCCCCCAGCGTGGAAAGTGCGACCGAACACAGGATCAACACTGGGGTCTGGAGCCGTTTGAACACCCCGACCAGCACGAGCGCGATACACAGGATGGAGAAGGTGGAGCGACGCAGCAAGAAGTGGAGGTCGTCCTCAATGCGAGCGCCCTCGTCGTTGAGCACTGCGATCTCGACCTCCTCCGGCAACTGCGCAGCAATAGCAGCCAGCTTGGCCCGCACCCGTCGGGAGGTGCCAATCATGTCGCTACCGGCCATCTTTTCAACCTGCACGGCAATACCGTTGCGCCCGTTGATCCGGTACAGGACCTGCGGATCGCTAGACTGGTAGCGGACGGTCGCTACATCCCCTAAGTAGAGGACGCGGCCACCCGCCATTCGCTTGAGGGGAATCCGCCTGAGCGCGTCGAGATGCTCAACGCCGCCTTGCAGTTGGATGCGGCTCAGGGTGCTGTGCGCCTTGGTCGTCCCCAAGGAGCGGGTCTGCATATCCTGCGCCGCCAACGCCGCCCGCAGTGCCCGCAAGTCAATCCCCCAACGTTGAGCCAAGGCGTGGTCCAACTCGATGAGGACGCCTTGCTCTCTTCCTCCTTGCACCGAGACCTCTCTGACCCCGGGTACAGACAGCAGCGGGAGTCGCACCTTGTCTTCTACGAATGTGCGGAGCGCGGCCGGGTCCTCGCGCCCGAGCACCTGAAAACGGATAAAACCGCGCAGGTCGCGCAGCAGATCCGGCTCAAAACGCCGCACCACTGGATAGGAAACGCCTGGGGGCCGCTGGCGGAAGAACGAGTGGATTTTCTCGTTGAGTTCCAATTCGGCTAGCTGCAAATCGGCCGTGCGGGCAAATTCGGCCGTGATATAGGCCCTCCCGGCCGAGGTGACAGAGCGCAATTCGACCACATCTGGCACCCCCCGCACTAGCGATTCCAACGGGGCCGTGAGCCTCGATTCTATCACCACGGCCGAGGCCCCCGGCCAAGAAAGGTTCACCGTTAGCTGGGGAGTATCGGCTTCTTCCGCAGTGTCGATGGGTATGAGGGGAAAGCAGAGCAGACCGATGGCCAGCACGGCCGCACTGGCGACTCCTATGGCCACGGGCCGATCCAACAATTTGTCGGCTATCCCCACCGTCAGGCTTTCTCGCGTATCACCACCGAGTAGAGGATGGGAATGACGATCAGGGTCAGCAGGGTCGCCAAGGAGAGACCGCCGACAATGGCCCAAGCCAGCGGGTGCCGCAACTCGGCCCCACTGCCACTGGACAAGGCCATGGGCAAGAGGCCGCAAACTGTGGTCAGGGTGGTCATGCAGATGGGCCGGAAGCGCTTTTGTCCGGCTCCCACAATAGCATCCTGCAGGTCGCCGTCAGAGCGGAAGCGCTTGTGGATGAAATCGACCTTGACAATCGAGTCATTCACCACAATGCCCACCAGTACAATACACCCCAACAAGGACATGATGTTCAGGGTATTACCAGTCGCCCACAACGAGAAAACCACCCCCATTGACGCCAGCGGCACAGCCGCGACAATCACAAAGGGGACGACCAGTGATTCAAACTGGGCGGCGAGGATGCAGTACACCAATATCACCGCCAAGGCGACCAGCACGTACAGATTCCGGTACTGCTCCTGCATCTGCGCGTAGTGGGTTCCGACGGCCACCCAATGCCCACTGGGCACGGTCAGGCCATCCAACAACGTAGCAAGTTTGGCTTGGGCCTCGGTGCGATCAATGCCTTTCAGCGTAGCGGTTATAGTCGCCGTGCGGGTTTGGTCTTCGCGATGGATTTCCTCGTAGCCCTGGCTGGGTTTTAGTCGGATGAGTTGGGAAAGGGGAACGTGGATGGTGCGGTCTTTCCGCTGCACCGGGTACTGTAGGCTCAAGATGCGCTGTGGGTCGAGCTCGTCGGCGTGTCCGGCGCGCACCCGGATGTCGATGCGGTCGACAAAATCGACGAACTGGGTGGGAGTGCTGCCTTGTACCTGTCGGTTGATGAAATCGGTGAGTTGTTCGATGCGAATGCCATAGTTTATAGCGGCGTCGCGGTCGATAACGACCTCAAAGGTCCGCTTGCCGGTTCGCAGGTCGGAAACCACGTGCGCAAAGCCGGCGGTCTGCCGCATAAAGTCTGCGGTCTGCTCGCTCAGAGCCGCCAAGGTCTCTAGCTGAGGCCCGACGATCTTCACGTCGAATAGGGTCTGCTGTCTCTGAAACAACTGTTCAAAGACCGACTCTGGCTGGGCGAGCGTCAGAGTTAGCTCGCCGAAGTCCGCGAAGGCGGCTTCCAATGTTCGCTCCACCTCCGCGCTTGGCACACCCTCGGCGAGCTCAAGGTCGAGGACCGCCTTATTCAGCCCAGGGCGATACCCCCCGGTTACGCTCTCGCGGACGATGCCCACGGATGCCAACACGGACCGGACGCCGGCCTCTTGCCGCAGGCGGTGCTCTAGCCGAGTCACGGCCGCCGAGGTGGCCGACAAACTCGCCTCCGCAGGCAACTCCACGTGCAAGACAAGGTGCCCTCGATCCACATCCGGCATGAGTTCCCGATCCAGTCGCACGGCCAGCCAGCCACTCAAGGCGAGTAACACAAACGCGGCCACCATGACCGCGTAGCGGTGGCGCAGGGCACCGGCCAAGACTCGTTCATAGAGAGCAAAGAACAAGCCAAACACCTTCTGAAAAAGGTCGATGGTCCAAACCAACGGGGCCGCCATCCGATGGAGGACACAGCTCGGTTGCCTCTTCCATCTTCTAGAGGAAAGCATGGGCAGCAGAGTAATGGACACCAGCAGGGAAGCAGCTAAGGCCAAAGAGATGGTGACGGCCTGCTGGTAAAAGAGCGCCCCGGCCATCCCTTTGACGTACACCAAGGGCAGAAACACGGCCATGGTGGTCAGGGTCGAGGCGGTAATGGCCAGCCCGACCTCCTCGGTACCGCGCACGGCCGCCTCGCGGGGGGCATGGCCCAACTCGCGGTAGCGGTAGATGTTTTCCAACACTACAATCGAGTTATCGACCAAAATCCCAATGCCCAGCGCCAGCCCGCCCAATGACACGATATTAAAGTGAATATCGAGGAAATACATGCAGATGAAGGTGGTGACGATGGAAACAGGTATAGATAGACCGACGATAAGGGGATTTTTGAAGTCTCTGAGGAAGTAGATGAGGGAGATAAAGGCAAACACGCCCCCTAGGTATAGCGCCTCAATCACACTGTCGATGGATGCTTGGATAAACTCAGCTTGGTCAAAGACCGGCCGCACTGTAAAATCGGGATAGTCCAGCGAAAACTGGTACAGGTCGCCATACACCTTCGCCGAGGTCTCTACCGTATTGGCCCCGGCCTCCTTAAAAAGATACAAGGTAATGACCTCGTGGCCGTTCAAACGGGTATATCCGCTCCGCTCGGCGTAGCTTTCCTCGATCCGAGCAACCTCCTCCAAGCGAATCTGTTTAGGCTCCTGTCGCACCGGAATCCGGCCGATCTCGGCAAGGCTGGTAAACTCGGCCTGTATGCGCAGTGGAAACTGGGCCACGCCGTCGCGGATGGTGCCGCCTGAGTGTGCAACATTAAACTGCGCGAGGCTCTGTTCTACCGCGGCAAAGCCAATGTTGTAGCGCCGACATTTCTCCACATCGAGGAATACTTGGATTTCGCGGTCGAGACCACCGGCCACCTGCACGTAGGCCACCCCGTCAATCTGTTCGAGGCGGCGTTTGATGACGGATTGAGCGACCTCCTTTAACTCCATCAGGGCTTGGTGGTAATCGCGAGTCGATTGGGGGTGCTCAATCCGGTCGCCGGTGACGATCAGGGTCATTACGGGTGCTGAAGAAGGGTCAAAGCGCAAAATGGTGGGGCGTCCGGCGGCTTGCGGCAACCCGGCCCGGTCGAGACTGCTGCGGGCCTCAATGAAGCCCAAGTCCATGTCGCTGCCCCAGCGGAATTCGACTTCCACCAACGAGAGGCCATCCTGCGAAACCGACCGCAGGCGGCGCACACTGCCGACCGAACTGAGAGCGGCTTCAATGGGGCGGGTGACGTATTCTTCGACATCGCGGGCGTTTAGGCCGAGAGCATCCGTGCGGACCACGAGCCGGGGCACGTCAATGTCGGGCAGGAAATCCACGCTCAAGCGGAAGAGCGAATAGATCCCCAAAAACAGCGCCGCCAAAAAGCAGACGGTGGTCGCCACGGGCCGCTGGACGGCAAAGCGGACGAGGCGCACGGGACGGCTAGCGCTGGACTACCACGACCTTGGCGTCGTGGGCCAGATTAAAGTGGCCGGATACAATCAGTTCCTCGCCTGCGCTAAGCCCTTCTTCGATTTCAATAAAATCGTCGTTTTCCAAGCCGGTCCGCACGTAGCGCCACTTAGCCTGACCAGCTTCATGCACAAAGACCAGCGCCCGATCATCGCGGATGAGCAAAGCATCGCGTGGGATAAGCAGCCGCTGCTGAAAAACGCTGGTTTCCACTTCTACTTGGGCGAACATGCCCGGCTTGATGCGGTGGTCGGGATTGTCGATTTCAATGTGAATGCTACAGGTCCCGCTTTCGGCATCAACCACCGGGCTAATGGCCTTGATGATGCCAGTAAACTGCTCGTCGGGAAAGGCGTGGGGCCGGATGGCGACTTGGGCACCTAATTGAACCAGCCTTAATTCGCTCTCCAAAATGGGGACGTCGAGCCGCAGCGGGTCCAGCGCCACCAACCACATCAAGGTGCGGCCTTGCACGACCATGCCGCCCGGGCTGACCTCCACTTGGGTGATGTAGGCGTCAAACGGTGCCTTGATAACCGTGTGTTCTAAGTCTAACTCAGCCTTTCTCACCTCCAGCCGGTTCCTAGTCAGCCCAGTAGTGCTAGCGATCCACTGCTTGGGCGAGTGATCGGCAAACAGGGCGAGGGCATCGCGGTCGTTTATGTCGGCGGTATCGACGGTAGCTTCGACATCATTCCTCAAGAGCTGCCCCCGCTTCATCTGGCTGCTCGACAGGGCAATCGCGGCATATTCGCGCAACGAGCGGGTCATCTGGTCCTTGGCCTGTAGATAGGCAAGGTGATAAGATTCAGCATCGATTTGCAGAATGGTGTCGCCTTGGCTGACGAAGTGGCCTTCCTCGACGTGAAGGCTGCTCACCGGCCCCGATACTTGGGCGACGAGGTCGGTCTCAACCCAAGCCTTAAAGACACCACTGGCCGAAATCTGCTGCACGAAGTCGCGCTTCTGCACCGTCTGCGTGGCCACGGGCGTGGCCGGCGGTTCGAGTTCGGGCAATGTGGTAAGAGATTGGCTTTCGTCGGTTGGAGATGGAGCGGATTCCCCCACAATCGCATACGCCAGTGCACCCAGTCCAAACAACGTTAGGACGATGTAGAGGATGCGTTTCATGGGTTGGGGGGGGGACAGTGTGAGGACTAAGCGTTGCTATGAAGGTTCTTCATCGGAGTATTCTTCGGCAAGAATATGGGCAATTTTACTCCTCAATTCTGGAGCTTCTTGAGTTGCCGTTACCCAGACTATAGGCCACTCTACTGAAAAGTAGGCGTGAACAGCGATATTGCGAAATGCAATAATATCGCTCCATTCGATTTCAGTATGTCGTTCGCGAAATTCCTTGGATAATCGCGCTGCTCCCTCACCAATGATTGTAAGCTTTTGCAGAACCGCACTCTGTAAGAGATCGTTACACAAGAAAGAATCGCGCTCGACACCAAGCAGGAATTGACGGATGGCATCCGCAGCTTCCACTATGTCGGTAAGATATAATTCTTCACGACGCATAAAGTACTTCTGCGTTAGAGAGTATTTCTTGGCGGATTTTTGGCTTCAATCCTCCTTTGGGTACTAAATCTACTTTGCGATTAAATATAGCCGAGAATTCTCTCTGCATTTTAGCTAACTTCATAAAACCCACTTGCGCTTCTGATTCAAATTCCACCAGAAAATCGAGATCGCTGTCTGGGCTAAAACTACCCCCGAGAGCCGATCCGAAAAGTGCAAGCTCTCGCACTTGGTAGTACTGACACAACCTACTAATTGAGTCCATGTCTATGTGTAAATCGCGGTTGATCATTGCAATTCTCCTTCAGCTAAGTACACGACAGTTGGGTTTCATCTCGGATCGCGGGCATCCTGCCCGCCTGCGGGCCAGAGGCCCGCGCTCTTAGGATTACACCCAAAAACGCCTCCTCAGATCAGGTGTCGTGTACTCAGGATACAATATAAACGATATAGGCGCAGTGGCTATTATCCACCCGTCACCTCGGCCAAGGTCGCCAAAGCGGTCCGTTCTCGTCCGGCGAGGGCACACAGCCGCGATTGAATGCGCGGCAGTACCGTTGTTGCGTCCTTGACCGTTCCTTTGAAGCACAAATTCTTCACTACAAACCAGCTTTGGGAAATGGACTCAAATTCCCGACTGAGGTCATTTAGACGCGGAAGTTGGCAGACTTGAGCGGCATGGTGGAGGAAGCGACCATGGCCTTCGCGGAGCAAGGCGATCTCTAAAAGCAATTCAGCGCATCGTCCTAAGTGCGCTTTGAGGAAGGGCTTTTCGTAATCCGCCCAAGCCTTAGTATCCTCGGCGAGTTGCTCAATGCCCTCTAGTCCCACGGCGATATTCGCTTGATCGCTGGACGCGGACATGCTGCGAAGGTTGCGCTGCATAAGGGCGCGGGCGGCTTCAGGCCGCAGGGTAAGCCGTCTCCTCGGCACCTCCGGCCAGAACCAGTTGTATCGGTCTTGACTCTCTCCGGGAATCGCGCTCACATCCCAACTGGCAAGGAACAATTCGAGCGGGATACTCCGCGCTGAAGGCTGCCACGGCGAAGGATCGATGAGGTGAACAGTAGCGGCCTCGTCGTCGTACCCAGCGGCGATATACTGGTGGTCTGAATGGCGCAGACGAGGGTAGAGGCCGGCTTGGGCCAGCGGAAACACGTCCAAACTAATGGCCACCGGGGTGTCTGCGTTGATTAGCTTTTTCACTTCATCCCACGCGCTTTGCCCATCGTTCGCGCTGCGGTTGAACAGTGCAATGCCAAAGGCTTTGAGCGTATCGGGCAGGGGCACGACCCGTCCCTGGATAGTGAACCGTTCGCCTTCCTCTCGGCAATAGATAAAGTCCCAATGGGAGAAACAGGGCACCGATGGTTCGCATTCATAGAAGCGTAACAGGCTATCCAACACCACATAGACGCAGTTGTAGTGTCGGTGAGTGCAAAAGGGAATGCCATCAATGTGTTTTTTCATCCAGAGGTCTCTACGGTCAAGGCGAACAGGTGCATAGATGGATTGTCCGGCAGCACGAGACCCGCAAGCAGTCGGGGTGTTTCCAAGGAAATCACCTGATGCCAAATCCCGGCCTCAAGATGCGTCTCCGTCATCTCATAGCCCGCGCCCGGCGGGGAGATGCCAAAGAGAAATACGTGAGGGATGAGACTATCGGGGGTAATCAGGGGGCACGTTAGGGCCTCGCGTTCGCCATACTTTAGCCCTTGGTAGTGCGAGGCGTCGCTGAGTCCAAGGCTCGTTTCTGTGCAGGTGCCATCGGGTGCCTTTAGCTGGATGAACTCTTCAAAGGCCCGCCAATCGCACATCCCAAGAACATGCAGGGCGCGATAATGCCCTACCGGCAACGGAATATCTTGCCCCTCGCAGGAGATATTGTCGGGCACCCCGTCGCTTTTGTCGGGAAAGACAAACTGCGTTCCATTATAGGCGATGGTTATCCCCGAGGCCGGAAGACTTTCAGCGCAAAAGATCGTGCCCATCCCGTCGAGCCCCTCGGCGGTCGGGTCGCAACAAGAGGCGATGCCAGCGTTGTTGTAGTGGGGCGCGAGATCGACGATGACTGAATGATCCGGTGGCATATCGGTTCCAGTGGCCGGTGGCCAGTGAATAGCGAATAGGGGAGCGGGGACTAACCACTGACCACTAACCACTAACCACTGTCTTCTCAGCGATATACTGACTCAGCGTCCGCACTGAATCGAAGAGTTCTACCTGCAAATCTTCGTCATCTACCTCAAAGCCAAATTCTTCTTCAAGGGCAAAGACGATTTCTAATGAGGCGATAGAGTCGGCACCCAAGCCCTCGCCGAACAGCGGCTCGTTGTCGTCTATTTCGTCTGGATTGACGTCGAGTCCAAGGGCTTGGACGAGGGCCTGTTTCACTCGTCGGGTTATGGGAGTTATTGGATCGTGCATTCTGTTTTTTCCTTGTCGTCAGACGAATCGATGAATAGACCCATGTATGAATTTCCCTCGGCCCCAATAGGCGGGCATCAGGGTCTAACAGGGCAACCACGAGGGTTGCCCCTACGAATGCGCTGGCAAACAAACAGGTAGGGGCAACCTTTATGGTTGCCCAACATACAAGGGTTGCCCCTACAAATGGCCCTCATATCGCATCCGCGACCCTCTCCTTATTCTCCTTATCGGCGAAATAGTCAATCACCACCTCGACGGCTTTATGGACATCGGCTTGGGAGGCGATGGACAGGGCGGGCAGCTTAAATTTTTGTTCCAAGTGTCGCAGCTTGCGGCGGCTGTCTTCCTCACTCATGGGTTGGGGTTTTATAGACGTGCGTCCATACGCCTCCCGCACGTGCTTTTCCTTATCGCTCATGGCCAACAACAGGGTCGGTGCGTGGCACAGTGCTCGGATGCCGTCTATGGTATCCTGAATGTAGTCGTCGGTATCTATACTGTTGACCACCAACAGGCAGGCGTCTGGCTTGACGCCCATTAAGAAGGCGATGGTAGATAGGGTGTGGGTTTCAGGTTCGCTTACGTTGTAGGGCACGGTGCCGGATTGGCTGCCGGCCAAGATAAGGTGCGGACGCTTGCGTTGATTGATTTGCCTCATTTTAGCGTCTAAGTAGGGAGCGTAATAATCCAGTGGAATCTCGACGGACGGGGCGTAGCCCATAGGAAAGGCGCAGTCCATGCCGAAAAGCGCGGCGTGGTGCTCGGTGCCGATTTGTCCTACCCGATAGCCCAACTCCATCAAGCGGCGACGCAAGGCCAGTTGCAGGGTAAACTTGCCCTGCTGTGGGCCGGAGCCCAAGACCGCCACAACCGGCACATCTACTTGGGGATACTGCGAAGCCGAGGCGAGGGTTTGCTGGGCTTCTCTAGCCGACAACGCAGGATAGTATAGATGCAGGCCCTTGGCCTCGGCCTGTTCGTATAAATCGGCGTATCGCTCGCGAGGCAGTGCCAGTAGGCTGAAGACGTGAAGACCCTGATCCAGCGCCATTTCGACCGTTTCGCGCAAAACGTCTTTTCTGCGGATGCGGCTCAGTTCATCTACGTATCCCAAAATGAGCGTATCGGCCCTTCGGCTGAGCTCAGGTCGAAGCCCTTGCAGGGCCGCAGCCAAACGCGGCGCAACCTGAAAGTCCACCGAGGGCAGGCCAATGGCCTTGCCGGCGTCTTTGCCGGTCAAGCCCTTGCCGATGGGGTCGCCAATGCCGACGATCTCAAAGCCGAGTAGATCGCGCCCGCGCATTAGGGCGTGCATTTCCTTGTTGTAGGGTAGAGCGCGGCTTTCTGGATCCAAGCGAATGACTCCTCGGCTTCGGACGGGGCAATGGGTTTGGGCGAGGAGCGAGGAGCGGATTCGGGCTGAGCATGGGTATGTAGGAGTTGACGCACTTGTTCCAAGTCGGCCTTGGGATGGGCTTCGCGGATTAGAGCGACTAAGCCGGTAATGTGGGGCGCGGCAAAGCTGGTCCCGGCGGTCATAATCTCGGACGGTTCCAGCCAGCACAGGCGTTGGGAATCGCCCCGAGCAATGCACTCGATGGTCTCCCCGGGACGATAGTGATAGGCATAAAGACCTCGCACCTTGCCCGCGCCCACGCCGATGACTTGAGGCAAATGTGCTGGATAGCTTTCCCGGCCTTCTTCGTGCTCGGCAGCTACCAATAGGACGCCTTGGTCGACCGCCTGCCGACAGACCTGTTCCAAAGCGTCGCGGTATGTCACCTCGATCGTGCCCAAGCTCAGGTTGATAAGGTCCATGCCTTGGTCCAAGGCCCATTCGATGGCCGCGACCAGCAAGCGGCTATCGGCTTGGAGCGATTCGTCGAAGATGCGCACACTGTACAGATCGGCCTTCGGTGCTTTGCGGCGAATGATGCCAGCGCAGGCAGTGCCGTGACCGGCGCAATCGGCGTAGTCGTCGCTGTAGCAGATTGTGCCGTCTGGCCCCATAGCGAGGCCGACCCCACCAGCCACTGGCCCTACTTTGGGATGATCGGGGACAATGCCGCTATCGACTACCGCAACCTTGACGCCGCGTCCGGTTCGGTCCGCAAAAGGGAAGTTCACGAGCCAGCCTCCTCGCCCTCGGCAACAGGGAAGCCGGCCGCTTGCCAAGCTGGCCAGCCCCCGGTCAGGACATAGACTTCATCGCGGACGGATTCTTCGACGAGCCGCTTCGCCAAGGTGCTACTGCTCTGGCAACCGCCGCCTGAACAGTAGGCGATAATTTTGGCGTCTTTGGAATAAGGAGAAAGGACTTGACGAAGATGGGCCGTAGAGGATTGGTCGGATAGATTTAAAGCACCTGGAATGTGGCCCATCGCGTAGAACGGCGCTGGCCGGGCGTCGAGGAAAACAGCGATTCTGGTGTCGAAATTCTGTTTAGCTACCGACACCGAGATCGTGGAAATGACTTTGCCCGACAGAAGTTGGCCTATCGGCGCATTTATTCCATAAGGTTCAGAATGAGGCGAAATACTAGGTGTGGACAGTAACAGGAATAGTAATCCAGCAAAAACCCCAAGCCAGACTATAAGCCCTATTCTGGTGAATAGTCGCCTCATCGTGGCCGCTACGCCAGAGAATCTGGGGTAGGCTCCAGTTGATTTTGAAAAAGTTGCCAGAAGTATCCCTGCTTTTCTAGGAGAATTGCTGGGTGGGCCTGTTCAACCACTTTGCCGTCAGCCAGACAGATTACCTCGTCCACATCCTGTACGGCACTGAGTCGGTGGCTGATCAAGAGAACAGTCTTATCTGTATAATGCTGACGGATATGGGAGAAGATAGCTTGCTCGCTCGCCGAATCCAAAGCCGCTACGGCCTCGTCCAAGATGAGCAGTTCAGCCTGTCGCAACAGGGCCCGCGCCAAAGTGATGCGCTGTTTTTGACCACCGGAGAGTTGCCCCCCTTGCTCCCCGATCTTCCCCTGGAGATCCATACGCCCGTCCAGACCGACTTGGTGGACCACTCGTTTAATTTCGTCAGGTTCCCTGTCAAAATTTCCGTAGCGGATATTTTCCCATATAGTGTCGTCGAATAAATGGATATTCTGACTCACCAGACCGATGTGTTGTCTCAGGTCGTGCAGACTGATTTCTTGCAAGGGGACGCCGTCTACAAGGATGTGTCCTTTGTCCGGTTGGTAAAAGCCGCACAACAAATTCGCTATGGTCGTCTTGCCGCTGCCGCTGGCACCGACCAAGGCGTATGTCTTCCCTTTGACTAGTTCGAGGTCCACGCCTTTTAAGGCTGATTTCTCATCGAAATGTAGGTGGATATCTCTCAGGGCAATTGTATGCTGATAGATAAAGGGTCGCTGCCCACTATGGGTTTCGGTCTGGGCGGGGACTTGTAGAAATTCAAAGACTCGCTTCATGGATACTGAAGCCCTCACTAGTTGCATGTACAGATTGTGCAGGTCTTCAAGAGGGCCAAACAAGCGCGAGGTATAGCGGAGAAAGGCGACCAGAGTACCGACCGTCATGGCATCTTGGATCACCTGATAGCCGCCCCAGCCCATGATAAATATGGGCACCAAGGCAGTCAGACCCGATGAGACTGCTCCCATAGAGATCCAGTAAAAGGCATTTCGCATGATCGAACGGATCAAGCCATCGAGGGCCGAGCGAAATCGGTTCATCTCATGCCCATAACAATTGTGCAGTTGGACCAGCTGGATGTTGTTGAACCGCTCGATCGTATAACTACAGGACTTACGCACAAGAGGGTAGCGCCCAGGGTTTCCACCGATTAAACTGCCTAGGTTATCCGTTCCCCCCATCGCCTTGAGGTGCCGATGAAGAAGCCGACCCGCTTGGATTACTGTCAGTATTTGCTCAGCAGTCCGATCAACTATACGCTGACGCATTTTGCCGATCACAGCGAAGGATTCAGCCATGATATGATCAATCGGTATTTGGCCGGGGATCGCATTGCGCCGCGCTTGGTCTGGGAGCACGTCCAGCCTCACCTTGAGCAGACCCCAACCGGCTATGTGATCTTTGATGATACCGTCGTTGACAAACGCCATGCCCGCAAGATAGCCCTTGCCCGTCGTCAATATAGCGGCAATGCCAAAGGGGTCATTCAGGGCATCGGCGTGGTCACTTGCGTGTATGTCCATCCCGAAGCCGACCGTTTTTGGATTATTGACTATCGCCTCTATGATCCCCCAAGCGATGGCAAGACTACGTTAGACCACGTCCGGGAGATGCTTTCGTTGTTGGTCTATCAAAAACACCTGTCTTTTCAGGGGGTGTTGATGGATAGCTGGTATGCCACCCAAGAGGTGATGCTACACATTGAGACGATGCAAAAAACCTATTATTGTCCCTTGAAGTCCAATCGGCGCGTGGACGATTCCTTAGGCCGCATCCCCTACCAACGAGTGGACTGTTTACCTTGGACCCTAAAAGAAGATAAACAGGGCAAACGCATTAAAATCCGAGGCTTTCCCAAAGACCATAAGGTGACTTTATTTCGGGTGACGTCTGCTACCGGGCGCACGGAATATGTCGTGACCAACGACCTTGCCCAACAAGAGACCTCAGCGGCACAACAGGTGGGTCGCTGGCGTTGGAAGATTGAGCAATTGCACCGAGAGGTCAAGCAAGTAACCGGATTGGAAAAATGTCAATGTCGATTGCCCCGCATTGTGCGTAACCACATCGGATGTGCCTTCCTCGTTTGGGTGCGACTGGCACAGGTCGCCTATCAAACCGGACAATCTGTCTATCAAGTCAAATACGGATGGTTGGATGACTATCTAAGGCAACAACTCAAAGCACCCGCTATTCCCATGACGAGTGCGTAAGTCCTGATCTATATATATCTGATCCTTTGTGTTGGATGACTTCGACGACCTTTTTGATCTGAGGCTGAAAGTAGATCAGGTTCAAGACAAAGAAGGGAACTACTGCCATAGATAGGAGGAATAAATCGACGGCCATCCAACACAGTACTGCTATGAGGCCAATCAAAGTCAGGAAACTATACAGAAAGCGCAGTACACTGGCACTGAGGACCGATTGAATAACGCCTATATCATTACTTAGCCGAAAGACGACATCGCCCGTGTTTTGCCGATTGTGGAAATCGAGGGCCACGGTCATAAGATGGCTGAACAAGTCGATCCGTAAATCACGGACGATGCAATTGCTAATCCAAGCATACAGATAATCGGACACAGAAGATATGACTAACTCAGCCAACATGAGCCCAGCCAAGACTGAGACAGCCAGAATGAGCCACTCCAATTGTTTGGGTAGTAGGATGTCGTCGATAATGACCTTGAGAAGATAGGGAGGAATTAGGGAACTGACGGTTGTAAATAATATACAGACTAGCACTATTAATCCCTGCCACCAGTAAGGCATTAAAAATTTAATAAAATAGAATGCTGTAGACTTATGTGTCTTGTAAATGTTCATCGAAGATGGGTAGTCAAAAGGAATGACAAATCCTTTGTTTATTACACAGCTTACCAGAATAGACTATCTCGGTCGTAATTTCCCTTTATTATCTCTAGAATAGATCCTCCTTTAAGCTTTCCCAGAGGAGAATCATCGAATCCTTCTATACTCACTTCTAGGAAAGGCAGATGATTAAATACAAGTGAATAAAAGAAAAGAGCTGAGAACTGTTCTCTGCCAATAGTTGGATTGTGAGCTTGCAGTATAGTGTTGTTCGAGTCGACCAAGAAGACTATGGGAGTGCTGTTGACAAGACGAGTTGGCAGAATGTTTTCCTGTAGTGGAACTCCTAACTGGTATTTGATCTTGAAGACTCGTCGGTAGTTTGATAATACTGTCCGTGGAGTATCTATAGCAATACCGTATATAGAAAATTCGGCAGTATCTTTCATATTACTCTGGATATGCTGCAAGGTATTCAACAGCAATTCCAAACACCTCTGACAAGACATAGGCTCGAAGATTAGGATTAAGCCGCCCTTTTTACTGGAGAAATTGGTCTGAAGCGTATCTCCCTGACTTGTCTGGAGCGAGATGCATGGAAATGGATGGCCGACTAATTGGTTATGGTAATATGAATCCCTTACATAAGCTTGGTAATTCAGCCAGTCACCCAGATACTTTTTCCCAATCCATACAAGGGCAACTGTTGTGCCGATGAACAGCAATATGCATATAACGATCCAGTAGTTCATAAACAGTTTCATAAGAAGAAATGAGTCCTCTATATCCAGATCCTAATGGTAAATGTGGTAACTATAGAGACGGTCTCATAGCTACTAGCTTTGCAGCCGTGTGAATCCCATATGAAGTTATGAGACCCCTTCTACGCAATAAGGAAAGTATTTTCTACCCCAACCCAAAATACAATGTCGGACTACGGCCTCAATCCGATTTTTGCTTCTTCTATAGCCTTTTTCGACCCTTGGATTCAACTCGTAAGTGCAATCGCTTGGGTAGCTGGCATAG
>VXOR01000043.1 GCA_009840005.1 Gemmatimonadota bacterium | reverse complement strand
GAGTGTAGCGGAAAGGGTACAGGGATGGGAAGCTCGGGACGTAAAACTGCGTAACATCAGTTATTTATTCTGCGTATATTCTGCGTCTTGAAGGAGCACCCGATGGCTCTGAAGCAGTCCTCATTCGGCCGCGTATGGTTATTCGCGCTGGTGCTGATAGCGCAGCCGGCCTCCGCCCAAATCTCGGCGTGGAAGTTGGGCGGCGCTGGCCTGGCGTGGAGCGAAAGCGACACCACGCGTCTGTTCATCGACTTCGTCAGCGCGCCCGGCTCCATCCAGCCCATCTACCTGACGCCTGAAAAAACGGTTTTTTCCCACCTCGACAACTGGGTTTTCTGGCGCGACCCCAGCGATATCGTCCTCGGCTATGTCGATGGCGAGACCCCGCGCACTTGGAAGTGGAGCGACGGCCTAGCTGCCCCCAGCGGCAGTCTGCTTATCGACGGCGACGACGCCACTTATTACCCGCCCCGCGCCGTGCCGCTTGAACGCGAGGTCTATACCATGGATCTGGCCGTCGCCGTGCCAGCGATCTCCTTCGGCTTTACCACCCCCAGCCAAGGCTTCCGCTCCGACGGCACGCCCCTCAAGACCGACGCAATTCCCGGCTACGACGTGTCGATTGCCAGCGAATCCGAGCGGCCCGTCGTCGAGGGCACGCTGGAGCCTCTCTCACATATCATCGCCAATGTCGCCGAGAATTTCGAGCCCCGCGTCGCGATCCCCTTCCCCCGCCGCTACGTGCGCTACGTGCGCTATCGGCGGCAGGTCTCGGTCCTCGACGAGGATTTTCTCGCCTCCTTCGTCCGCGGCCAATACCGGGATGCCCCACCCGGCACCATTGCCGAGTTCGAGCTCTTCGCCGAGGGCGTGCCCCGCAAGGCCATCTACAAAACCAGTATCACCGACCTCGGCCAGTCGGTGAACTTTGGACGACTGTTCTGGCGGACCACGCCCTTGCGCATGGTCGGCGGAACGCCCGTGGAGACGCCCGACGCGGCAGTCGGAGTCAAGATCGAGGTGCGCACCGGCCGCGACGGGGACCCTGCCGTTTATCACGAGTACATGCAGACGGGTTTTGAACGCGTCGTCTCGCGCGAGCGCTACGAAAACCAACTGCGCACCCGCCAGTTCCGTCCCAACTTAGAGGCACCCATCGTAACCTTGGAGCCACGCCCCGGCCTGCGCGCCTCCATTGGGTACGACGACGAGAACTGGACTTTCTGGTCGGTGCCCTTCACCCAACCGGGCCTGCCGCTCAACCTGCGCAGCGGTTCTTATTTGCAATTGCGAATTGCGCTCGAAAGCCGGTCCTTTGACGATTTCGTCCGCCTCGATTCGCTGTGGATCGAGACCGCCCCGCTTTTGGCTGGCGACATTATCGGCGAGGTCGCCCGGCGCACCGACCCGCAACCGGCGCGCGGTTTCACTGAGGTCTCCTTGGGGCAGGAGACCGACTTCGTTTACGACCTGCGGGCCGATTTTTCGCAGGTCGATGCCCCGGGCTTCGATGTGTTGCGCATCCGCACGGGCAGCCGCACCCGCTTCGTCGGCTTAGAGATGGGCCAACCGCTCGCAACAGTAGCACCCGCCGAGGTTATCGAGTTGGAAGACGGCCTGCTCGTCCGCCTGCCTGCCCGCGTTACCCGCGCCGACAACCCGCCGCTGCGCCTGTTCTTCTCAACCGCGCTATTCTCCCTCGCCACCACGTTCACCGGCGAGGTCTCCGACAGTGAGCGCGAGGTCTTGCCACAGCCGGTCGTCGGCGGCGACGCCGGCCAAGCGCTATCGACCAATAGCCTGCACGTGCTGGGGGTGGCCGACTCTGCTCCCAGTGTGGTCCAAGCACTGAGCGTCTCGACCTCAGTGCTGACCCCCAACGGCGACGGCATCCACGATCGCCTGCAGATACGCTACACGCTTTTTCGCCTGCCCGAATTGGTGCCAGTTGCGCTGGAGATCTACGCCCTCGACGGACGCAGGCTGGTCCGCATTGACGCCGGTCGGCAGGCTGCCGGCCCGCAGGAAACCGAATGGGACGGCCGCGACGAGAGCGGCGAACTGCTACCGCCCGGCCTCTATCTCCTGAGCGTTGCCCCCAATGCCGAATTTGCCACCTCGGCACAGATCCTCCCGCTGGGTATCGCCTACTAAGAGGTAATGGCTATGTCGGGCAAGCACTTCGCCATCTGCGCCTTACTGCTGTGCGCCGTCCCGGTCTGTGCCGACCAACTAGTTTTCGACAGCGCCGCAGAATGGGCGACCTGGGAAAAGCCCTTCGGCTTGACGCAGGTCGGGACTGAGGGACAGTTACAACTGGTCAAATTCCGCAAGGATATTAACGCGGTGCAGGACGCCCACCTGTTCGCGCATGAAACCAAAGGGCGCGGCGACTCGGTTTTCGGTGGCATTTGGGAAGTGGGGTCCAGCCCGGAGACGGCCACGCTGGCCATCGACGGCGATTCCGAGACCTTTTGGCAGCCCGATCCCGATGCGGCACCCGAAGACTGGTTTATCACTATCGACCTAGGGCGCGCCGTACTCGCTCGCGAAATTCGCCTGATTTTTCCCGACCGGGAAGGGGCCCGTCCCTTCAGGCAGTTTACCGTGCTGGTCAATACCGGCGTGCGCATCGTCGCCACCCAAGATGTCTTTCTTTTTCGCTCGGTCTATCGCACCACCCGACCTAATGAGGCGACCTCCATTGCCATACCCCTCGGATTTTCCGGTAACGACAGCACCTTGGTGATCGACGCCGACTTGCGAGTAGAGCCGGATCGCCGCGACCACTACCAACTCATTCAGTACGTCAGTATCATGGCCGAGGAACAGAGCGCGGACGGGGCCCTCGCCGAGATTGAGGTCATCGGCATCGGTGACAATATCGCCATCGGCACCGAACGGCGCGGCTTTTTCACCGACGGGGCCCGCGCCACTGCCACCGCCAACCTGTTCGACGCTAATCTCAACACCAACAACTCCATTTCCTCAGGCGTTGGCGAACTGGGTTGGAAGGACAACGGCGTGTGGTTTGGAGTCGATTTGGGCGCGGTGTTTTTCGTCGATGAGATGTTCATCTATTCGATGCGCCAGCAGGAGGGGACCCTGGGCTTTGGCGTCGGCGGCACCGGTCCTGGCCACACCATCCTCTTTTCGGACGGCACCCGCGCCCTAGGCAGCGGCCTGCCGGTGGCGGAGCCCTTCGACTATGCCGAACTGCTCACTCACCTCAACCCCGGTGCCGACCGCCTGTTCTATATCCGCTATCTCTTCAGACCGCGCAAAATGCGCTATTTGTTCTGGCACGGCGTCACTGATAGCGGCTGGGGCCAGGCCAAGTGGGGGGAGTTCATGGTCTTCTCACCCGGCTATCCCGCCGAGGTCGTGCTGCGATCCGACTTTATCGATCTGGGTGCCGTAGATGGCCGTCCCAAGGTCATCAACGCACTCTCTTGGGACGCCGAACTGCCCGCCGATGCCCGCATCCAGTTGCGCTCGCGCTCAGGCAACGCGCTCAGCGAGCAATACACCTTCTACGACAAGAAGGGGGACGAAGTCACCGAGGAGAAATACAATAGTCTGCCCAAGGTTCTCAAAGGTGCCATTGACACCGCCTTGGTGGTGGGCGAGGACTGGAGCGCGTGGAGCAACGAGTACCAGTCCTCGGGTGATCCCTTTAAGTCGGAGAGTCCGCGCCGCTTTGTGCAATTGGAACTGATCTTCGCCACCGACGACCCCGAGTTCGCACCGACGGTCCACTCGCTGGCGATCGAGTTTGAGGAGGCTTTGGTGCAGGAGGCTTTGGGGCGCATCGAGCCGCGCGAGGCGCTCCCCAACGAGTCCACCCGCTTCACCTATGCCTTGGCGACGCGTGCGCTGCCCGCAGATAGCGGCTTCGATCTCTTGCGCTTTACCCTGCCTGGGCCGGTTGACCTCGAGGCTGGCGTGGAGGTGAGCGCGGGAGCAACCCCTATCGATCCCGTGGCGGTGGAAGCGCGGGGCGACTCGCTCTTCATCGCCCTGCCAGAGGTGATCGCCACCGACTCGCTCGAAGTCAGCTTTACTACCCGCCTCCTGCAAAACGCCGCCCTCTTCGCCCTTGACCTCGGCACCAACCAGCGACCGGGTCTGTGGCAATCGGTGGAGGCCATGTCCCGCCGCGCCAATATCGTGCTCTTGCCCGAACTGACTGGTAGCCGCTGGCTCATCGACGACCTCGTGATAGACCCACCGGTCTTCACCCCCAATGGCGACGGGATCAACGACCAAGTCGCGATCCGCTTTGCCGTCTTGAAGGTCGCCGCGCCCGCACCGCAAGTGGAGATCTTCGACCTGAGCGGGCACCAAGTGGCGCGGCTGAGCCCGTCATCGGCGGGCAGTTTACTGTCTTATCTGTGGAATGGAGTTGATATGCAGGGCGCGGTCGTGCCGCCGGGGATTTACCTCTGCCGCATCGATCTGGGTGCTCAGACTGGCGAGGACGATGCCGTGCGTCTGATCGGGCTGGCGTACTGACGCCCGTTTCACCGCATTCGCGAGTTGCCCATCTTTAGTCTTTCTTTTTTTTTACGTAGATTCGCGTTAATTCGCGGAGGTTTTGTAGCTTCTTCTTATAGCAATCCTACATCATTTGTAAGGTGATCCGCAGATGGACGCAGATGGACGCAGAATAGGATGTGCAGGACGATCCACATCTAGAATCATTCAAATCATGCCGCATTGCTATATTACGAGTTGAATCCACGCGTCGATTATCTGCGCAGTAAAGCAATCGCGCCATTCGCAGGCTGAAGAGTGAACACTCATGACAACCGCCCAAACTTGGACCCCATTTGAAGCCTCCATTTCTGAGATCCTCGACCAGTACCCCGAGCCGCTGATGGCCCTAGCGCGCGGCGAGGTGCCGGCCTTTGTGCTGCGCCAGCACTACAACCCCGCCCATTGCCGGGCGCTGATGCGGCGGTTCTACGAGCGCAGCCTGCTCTACGACCCCCACGAGGTCGGCGACGGCCAAGCGCGTCGCGTCGATATTGGCACTAGTTTTGGCCACCACCGCAGCAACCGCGAAAAGTTCCACGCCCACTCCGCAGAGACGCTGGCGTTGTTCGAAACTCTCTTCGACGGCTATGACGATCCAGTTCGCACTATGTACGACGCTCTAGCTCAGCTAGTGCCCGGCAAAGAGGTGAAGACCGCGTGCGAGCCGGACGGCCGCCTCTACGGCCCGGCCATCTTCCGCGTCTATCACCGGGAAACCGGCCACGGCCCGCACTACGATTCCGTTGCCAAGCGAACTCGGGCTTTCGAATACCAGATTTCTCGTTTCGAGCACCAGTTCGCTGGGGTGCTTTGCTTCCAGAATAGCACCAAGGAAGGCGGCACCGGTGAGCCGTACCTGTACAACTGTCCCTTTCGCCCCGAGTTGACAGAGCATCTGGGACGCGAGGAATTTGCTGCCTACGTCGCCCGCGAGGGCATCGAGCGCGTCCAAGTCCAGCTCGAACCCGGCGACCTCTACTTTTTCTTTAGCGAAAACATCCACGAGGTGCCCGCTGTCGTCGGCGATCAGCCCCGGGCGGTGCTGGCCATCTTCTTTGCCATGTCCCCGGACGACGACGAAATCTACGTCTGGTCTTAAAACACCCGCACCACCGTTCCGCGCTCGGCCGCCAGCCGTTCTTCGACCGCCTCCTTGGTCATTGGATTCTCCGGCCACTCTTCGGGCGCTACGTGCGACAGCCGCAGCAACAGGCGCGCTAGCTGTCCGACGTATTCTTTTAATTCCCGTGCGTTGAGCTTGTCGGCCGTGTCGGCTGACTCGTGGTGATAGTTGGAATCCGCGTGCCGGCCGCTAAAGCGCCAGCGCCACAAATGCGCCGCGTCAATGCCCTCGCGCAAAAAGGGAAAGTGGTCTGAAGTCGCGTCGAGCTGGGACATGACGTGGCACTTTAGTCCGTCGCCCATTGCATCGAACTGGGCCTGCACCAAGTCGCGCAAATGTCCAAACGCCAGCACTACCCCCTTGATTGATCCAGTCGATAGCTCGTCGAGATTAATCGCCAGGCGCGGCTTTTCAACACAGTGTTGCCGCACGTATTCGCTCGATCCTTGGAAGATCTGCTCTTCGGCGCTGTACGTGGCAAAGCACAGGCTCATCCCCGGCTCGACGCCTAGCGCTGCTTTTAGTCCGGCTAGGACCCGCGCCGTCTCCAGCACGGCAATGGTGCCCGAGGCATTGTCGTTGCCCCCTGGTGCGCCATAAACCGTGTCGTGGTGCCCTCCCAACATCAGCCGCTCCTCAGGCCACCGCGCCCCGGCAATCGAGGCGACCACATTGTGCGCTGGTGCTTGGTAAAACCAACTTTCAACGGTTAGCTTGAGCCGCTTGCCCTGACTGGCCCATTTCTGCAACAGGGCCCCGTGTTCCCGCGAGGTCGTCACCGCCGGAATGGGCAACTCGGCGGTTTCTGGCTCGCGCCAATCGCCGCCGTTGTGGTACTCCACCCGCCGCCCGTCTTTTGGATCAATCGCCACTACTGCCACCGCACCGGCGTCGCACAGTGCTGCAAGCCGCACATTAGGCGGCGAGGGCGCGGTAAAAGGCTCCAGCGCTAGGTGCATGACGGCGATGCTTCCTTTGAGCTGGCCGCGCACTTGGTCGATGTCGTGCGCCGTGCCATATCCGGCATTGACGATCGGGGCTTCAAGGGCACACGGCGGACAGCGATTATAGGGCAAGAGGTCGATATCTATATCCCCCCCCATTGCCTCTGCTCGTCTGTACGCCCAAGTATTCAGTGCAAACTCCTCCAGCGCCGCATCGGCCAGTCCCGCCTGGGCAAATTGCTCCCGCAGGTACTCCACCGCCTGGCGTTCACTCAGAGAAGAAGCCCAGCGCGGCCCGATCTGCTCGCACAACATCTCCACGTGGTCGCCGATCTGCGAGCCAGTCCAAGCCTCGCCAAAAATCCAGCGGTCGATTTCTCGCCAATTCAGTTCCATCGCGTTCCTTTCTCGAAGTTGTCAAGTGCGTTATGCGTCTTCATTAGGATAGACAAATGTTGTTTCTCGACCAAAGGGGCGTTAGATTTCCCCAGATATGGACCCTTAAAACTTGAACTTTTTCACGGTTTTGAAAGGTGCCGCCGATGAATATCCGCACGAAACTCCTCGCGCGCTTTGTGCTGGTCAGTGCCGTGCTTTGGTCGAGTGGAGCCGAGGATTTGCTGGCCCAAGCAGGGCACCGGATTGACCGCAGCGCGAACCAAGTCATCGTCGGATCTGACCACTGGGACCACTGGGAGTTTGCGCCCGGTACCATCCAGATTTCTCCACTCGGAGAGGTGCAACCCAATCGCGTTTACAAAAATACCAACGCCGCACTAGATATCGTCGATTTTCTGCGCTACAATCCCCCAGATTACCTCTCCAAGAAAGAGCCTGAAGAGATCGTTCTCCTCGACGCCATTCAGGGTGGCTCCAACCGCGAAGGGGTCGTCGCTGTCCTAGATGGTGACTTGACCACGTATTGGGAACCCGATCCGGTCGATGAGAATGTAGATCTGTCGTCTCAGTGGTGGTTTACCGTGGATATGGGCCGCGTTATCTTCATCAACAAAATTGCGCTAAAGTTCGTCGAGGAGGGAATGGGCGACCCCTTTCTTTTGTTTGACGTACTGGTGTCGGACGGACAGAAGCCAGTACAGGCAATCGGCGGGTCGAGTATTGAGTTCTTTCCGGTGCTACAGACGTTAAAGCCCAACAAAAGCCAGCGAACCTTTGAGGTCGAACTCGACCCAGTCGGGCTCGACCAGCGCCGGGCTGTAGGGCGCTTTGTCCAAGTGGTTGTGCAAGCCAGCGATTTTGGCCGTGGCCGAGAAGTGTCTCCAGAGGAGTACGACCAGCTATCCTCCGCAGACCGAGGGATCATCGAATATAGCAAGCGCCAAACCGACGGGCGGGAAATCGTGGTCAAACGGGAAGTGTACGAGGCCCTCGATCCTCAGCGGCAAGGAACAATACGCTACTTTCAGCGCGAGCGGCCCCGGTTGGCCGAACTCGAAGTCTGGACCCAAGGAGACGACCTGGCCAGTGGGGCTTTGCGGCGCAATGGCTCCATTTCTACTACGGTGCCCGGTAGCATCAATCCCCAATTGATGATAGACGGCAATGTAACCAGCGTAGAAGGGCTGTCCCTATTCAACATCGAGAATCGGTTAGAGGACGAGTTGTTCATTGACTTGGGTTCGTTTTTCTGGATCCACAGCCATAGAATGAGCTTCACGGAGTACGCCCTTGGGAATTATCGATTGGAATTCTCGGACGGTTCGCGGGAGGTGGGCGGAGGTCTTAAGTGGATCACTGCCGTGCGGCGCGAGCAAGTAAAGCGAGGAGTCGCGGGGGGTCTCAACGTCGATGGCAATGACTTCGATCCGGTAAAGGGGCGCTTTTTTCGCTTGGTGTTTGAAGTAGAACATGTGCGCCGTCCCAACCGGAGCGCTACTAGGTTGAGCGAGATACAACTTTTTGGCGAGGGATTTTTGCCAGAGGTGCAACTCGAGTCGGATCTGATCCGGTTGGGCGGCAGCCGCAACTTGGTTTCCCTCGAGTGGGATGCGCACACGCCGCCCGGGACCGAGGTCCAACTTCAGACCCGCACCGGCGACACCTTGGGCGAGATCGTGCACTACTTCAAAAAGGATGGGACCGAAATCTCCGAAGCGGCCTACAACAAGCTATTGAGCATTTTTCGCGGCGACACTGTGTCCGAGGAAGTCGCTGGTGCAGACTGGGAGCCGTGGAGCGTGCCCTACGACGATCCGGGGGGCAGCCCCATTACTTCGCCGTCGCCGCGGGAATTTCTCAAGGTGCGGGCGACGTTGCGCTCGGCCGCACCGGATGTGGCGGCGAGTTTGTCAGGGCTGCGGCTGAACTTTGCCGAGCCGGTGGCGCGGCGTCTCTTGGGCGAGGTAGTGCCCAGTCAGGTGGATCGGCTGGGGGCTGAGGCTCCTTTTTCAGTGTATGTGCGACCCGAGTTTGGCCCAGGGGATGGGGGATTCAACGAGTTGTTGTTGGAAACACCGGCGGGCATGGAGCTGACGTATGACAGGTTGTTGGGGAGCGCGGACGGGGAGGATTTTTCACCATTGGCAACGGAGGTGCTGGCTACAACGGCGGACCGGGTGCATTTGTCCTTTGCCTCAATGGAGCAGGGGAGCGAAGTAGCGGTGTTGCGGATAGACTTTGCGGGGCGTCTGTTTTCTCGCGGTGGGCCGCTAAAGGTGCAACTGCGCCAAGGAGAAGACGGGGAGGGGATCTGGCAGCGCGTCGATCCAGGGGAAGCTGTGGAAACGGTCGGCAGCAATCGGCTATTGGTGGTGGGGCAGCCGCAGCGGCGCTCGATTTTTGCGGATTTGGTGGTCGAGCCAGCGGTATTGACGCCGAATGGGGATGGGGTCAACGACGAGGTGGTGCTGCGCTTTTCAGTGGTTTTGGTGGAGGGCAGTCAGCGGGTTGAGGCGACTATCTACGATTTGCAGGGACGCTTGGTGCGCCAGTTAGCCGAGCAGCGAGATTTTGCCTCGGGGATTTACGAAATGGGATGGGACGGAAGGAACGAACAGGGAACGCTCGTACCGCCGGGGGTGTACGTAATGCATTTGCGGCTAGATGCCAATACGTCAGGGGCTGAGCTAGGTCAGGGGAAATTGGTGCGCACGCTAGCCGTGGCCTATTAGTTCTCGCCTCGTCCTAAAAGCTGCTGACCACGTGCTCGATGCTTTCGACTCTCTTCGAGCAGACCGAGCGCTTCGCAGGCATCGCCCAAGTAGAGGTGTCCGCGGCCATCTTCAGGCTCCAATTCGACAAAGCGTTGGTAGGCGATCCGGGCCGCAGCAAAGTCGCCGAGTTGGGCATGGGCTACCCCTAGATTGAAGTGAGCCTTGGCGTATTGGGGGGCGAGGGCCGTGACTTGGGCAAAAAGTCGCGTGGCTATTTTGAACTGGCGCTGCTGGGCGGCGATCATACCGAGCATATAGGGAGGCTCGACGAGGGAAGTGTCGAGTTGGGCCGCCTGGGCGAAGGTTTGGGCCGCCCTTTCGAACGATCCCGACTGATAATGAGCATTGCCTAGATGCACATACAGAACGGGATTTTCTGGATCCAACTCGATAGCCCGCTGGAAATACTGGGCCGCCAGTTTGTGCCGGCCTTGTTCGGCGAGGAGGAGGCCGAGGCCGATGTGGGCGTCTTTGTGATCGGGTTTGATTTCGACCGCACGACGAAACTCTAATAAAGCTTGATCGGTTTCGCCGACCATCTGGTGCTTCAATCCCATATTGTAGTGATCCCGCGCCGAGCCGATGGGGAGTGATTTGTGCGTCGGCGGGGAGATTTCGGAGTGCAGACCCCGATGCTGCTGGCGCAGGCTTTCGGAACGCGCCATTTCCCGCTTGCCCTCTTCGCGGCGGCCCAAGCGGAGATAGACATTGCCGAGGTTGAGGCGGAGCTTGGGCGAGTCGGGGTTGAGTTTGGTGGCCTTGAGCAGCGCCTGCAAAGCCGCCTCATTATCGCCCATATCGCGCTGAGCCAATCCCAAAAGAAAATGCGCTTCGGCATCCTGCGGGTCGAAGCGCACCGCTTTTTTGAAGGCCGTAGCTGCCTCGGATGGGAACCCCTTTTCCCGCTGGATTTTGCCCAATTTCTTGTAGGCCGGTGCCAAGGTGGAATCTGCCTCCAAGGCCGCCGTGTACGCTGCTTGGGCTTGATCTACTTCTTTGCGATAGCCGTGCAGTAAGCCCAAGTTGTAGTACGCTGTTGCTCGGTGGGGATCGAGCGCGGTCGCTTGCTCAAAGGCGGCTCGCGCTGCTTCGACATCGCGGTGCTGGTTTTGGCTATACGCTCTGGAGGTGTAGCGGGCCGTGTGGATGATGCCGAGGACTTCGTATAACTCGGAGCGCGTCTGGTCTTTTTTGGGGGCTAGTTCAATCGCGTGTTCGATCGCGCGCAGGGCTTGGGGGAATTTGCCTAGTGCTAGGTAGGAGCGGGCGAGATAGTGGTGAACCTCGTAATCGTCGGCGCGTGAGGATAGGGCCTTGTGAAAGGCGACGATGGCTTCGCTGTAGCGCTCCTCGGCAAAGGCGTACATCCCGGCGCGGACCAAGGGGTCTCGCTCCTTGGGTCCACAGGCGCAGGTGAGCAGACAAAGGGCGGCTCCAAGCCAGGCCAAGCTCTTTTTGCAGGGCAAGTGAACGCAGGTCATATAGCAGTCCTACATCATTTACAAGGTGATCCGCAGATGGACGCAGATAGACGCAGAATAGGATGCACAAGAAGATAAGCCGCTCGAATCGTGCAAATCATTTAGGATTGCTATAGGTGCCTGTTTTTTAGGTGCAATCGCACGAGGGTTCCGGTTTGTGGTTAGATTGCCGGTCAAAGTAACAGAGCAATTAGTATATGAGAAGATACGCACTATTGTCCATCTTGTGCGCTTGTGTCGTCGCAGCAGAGGCACAGGTGCGCTACCGGGAAGTCGCCCAAGAAGCCGGGATTGACTTCCAGCACTACAACGGTGCTCAAGGCGAATACTACTATGTCGAAACCTTTGGTGCGGGGGCAGCGTTTTTTGATGCCGATGGAGACGGCTGGCAGGACCTCTACCTGATCAATGGTGCCCATCTTGCGGGGCCTCTTCCCTCGACCCCGCCCATCAATCGCCTCTATCGCAACGCTGGCGATGGGACTTTCGTCGATCTCACTGTCGCGTCTGGAGCTGGCGACCGGGGCTACGGCATGGGATGTGCGGCGGGCGATTTCGACAACGATGGGGATCAAGATCTCTACGCGACCAATTTCGGCCCCAATGTGCTGTTGAGCAATGACGGTGAGGGGCGCTTTGCGGACGTTACCCAAATAGCCGGCGTGGGAGACGGGCGCTGGGGCACCAGCACCGGATTTTTGGATTTCGACAACGATGGGGATTTGGATCTCTTTGTGGCCAATTATGTGCATTTCAGCTTGCAGGGTAATATTCAATGCCAGCGAGGGACGCTTCGCTTTTACTGCGAGCCAAGCACCTACGCACCTATTGGGGATGTGCTCTATCGCAACGAGGGGAGGCGCTTTGTCGATGTGACCAAGAGGATGGGAATCCGTGCGGTGGGACGGGGACTGGGCGTGGCCTTTGCAGACAGCGATTTGGACGGCGATACGGATATTTACGTGGCCAATGACGGCACGCCGAATTTTCTCTACGAAAACCAAGGGACGCGCTTTGTCGAGATTGGTTTGCGAGCCGGGGTGCAATACAACGAAGATGGGCACGCCGAAGCCGGTATGGGGGTGGACTTCGGCGATTTCGACAACGACGGGTACGCCGATCTTTTCGTGACCAATTACTCGCGCGAGACCAACACCCTCTACTGGAACGATGGCCGGGGGCGCTTTGCCGATTTTACCGCCCATTTCGGCTTGGGGGCACCTAGTTATCTGCCCTTGGGGTTCGGGACCAAATTTATGGACTATGACAACGACGGCGACCTCGATTTATATGTCGGCAATGGGCACGTGGTAGACAATATCGAGCAACTCGACGCCGACCTTTGCTACGCCCAGCCCGACCTTATGCTGCGCAACCAAGGCGGTGCCCATTTTGAAGAGGTCTCCGACCAGTTGGGTGCCGACTTTGTCGTTGAGAGCGTGGTTCGCGGCGCGGCGGCAGCCGATTGGGACAACGACGGCGATCTGGATTTGCTGGCCACCACTGTGGCCGGGCGGCCTCGTCTGTTGCGCAACGACGGGGGCAATCGCCAGCACTGGATCGAACTCCTCTTGGTCGGTACTGGTCAGCGAGATGCGCTGGGTGCCCGCGTCACCGTTACCGCCGGCGGTGCGCGTCAGGTGCGGGAGCGCCAGTCCGGGGGAAGCTATCTATCCAGCCACGATCCCCGCCTCCATTTTGGCCTCGGTCGGGCGACGAAGGCGGATATCGCGATTCGCTGGCCCGACGGCCAAGTCCAGACGTTGGCCGCTGTTGACGCCAATCAGATTATACGGGTAGTCCAACCTACTCGCTGACGTTGATAATCCGCAGATGGACGCAGAAGGACGCAGAATAGTAGAAACAAGACGATCCGTCGCTCGAATCGTTCAAGTCATTCAGGGTTGCTATATGGCTCATAGCACCCTGCTCGTACCGCTGATTGGGATGCTGTGTTGGAGTGTTGGCCCGGCACAAGCGGCTGAGTCGAATAAACCAGCAGAAGGGTTGGTCATCAATTCAGCAGCCGACCTACGCGCTTTGCCAAGCCGGTCTGTCGAAGGGCATTTGCTCGTGCAGAGCGACCAACTGGAAACGCTGCATGGGTTGGAGCGGCTTGAATATATAGGAGGCGATCTGAGCATTGAGCATTGTGATTCGTTAAAAAGTTTGGCGGGCCTAAATCACGTAAAGCGGATTGGAGGCAGTCTGAGAATCCGGCGCAATCCCAACCTCGTGGATTTGGCGGGATTGCGGTCTCTGGAGGAGTTGGGGGGTAGCTTAATCATCGAGCGCAACAATGCCTTGGTCGGCCTGAGGGGGTTGCGTCGAATTAGTCGCGTGGGTGGGTCGCTCAGGATTCAATTCAATCGCCGCCTTGCCCACGTTGAGGGGCTAGAGCGATTGGAGGCGATAGAGGGGCAGATCCTCGTCGTCGGCAATGGATCGCTAAAAAGTCTGGTAGGCTTAGGGGGCATCAAAAGCCTAAAGGGCGGGCTGGCCATAGAGCGCAATCGGACGTTGCAAGCGTTGGAGGGGCTGCGGCGGCTGGAGGACGTGGGCGACTTTTTGCGGATCAAGAGAAATGGAGCCTTGGTCGAGCTAGCGGGCCTAGAGCAGCTCGAGCGCGTCGCTGGGAATGTATTGGTCATCGGCAACGCCCGGCTGGAGCGCTTGACGGGCTTGGGCAACCTGAGTCAGATCGGGGGGAGTCTGAGAGTCGAGAAAAACGATGCGCTGGTATCGTTGGCGGGCTTGGCCGGGTGCCAGCACATCGGCGGCGATCTGTTGATTCAGGCCAATAGCGCTCTGCCCGATCTCGAAGGCTTGGCGGGCTTGGCTCGCATTGAGGGAATCTTTTTGATCATCGACAACAGTGCGCTGCAAAGTTTGGCGGGGCTGCACCGTCTGGACTACGTCGGGGGCGATTTGCTGGTCGTCGATAATGGCGCACTGCAAAGTTTGGAAGGGCTGCACCGCCTAAGCCGAGTAAGGGGGGTGCTATCTATCTTCGGCAACAGTGCCCTGACGGATCTGATTGGGCTGCGCGAACTCAGGACTATTGAAGGCCATTTATTCATCCAATTTAACGAGAAATTGCAGAGTTTAGCGGGCTTGGCAACGCTCGAAAGAGTAGGCGGTCGGCTGGCGATTCGGGCCAATAGAAACCTGCCGAGCAGCGCGGCTCAGGCCCTAGCGGAGCGTTTGATCGCCGGTGGGTTTACAGGCGAGATCCAGATTGAAGCCAACCAATTTGGTCAGTGACCAGTGGTTAGTGGTCAGTGGCCTGTCCCCTCCCCACGGCTAAGGCGGCGGGGGCGGACTAACCACTGATCACTGGTCGCTGACCACCAATCTTTGGTTGCTGCATCCTTTCGTATTTCATACAGTTATTTGCCTTAGCCCAGAGCAGTCGAATCAGACAGATATGCCAACCATGCTACAATTCATGGCAGATCGAAAGGACTACAGGCGGCGGATCGCGCTTAGGGTGCTTATTCTGTTCTTAGCTCTCGGAGCGTTGAGTGCCCAATCACCAGTTGGTGCCCAAATGGAGGTCGTCCAACTAGGGGGTGAGGGCGGATTATCTTGGGAGAGTGGTGGTGGGGAGATTCCGGCTCTAGTAATCCTCGACGCGGCGACTGTCGATCAATCCAATGCACCCGGCGGCGTCATCGACTTTGCTCCCTTCGAGCGCGAACGTTGGATTTTTCCGCAGCAGGCCGATACGACGGACAACATATTGATCGGCGTCAACTCCAAGGAGCGCGGTGGCAGCGTCATCACGCCCATCCCCTCCTTCCGCTTTCTCGAAGCCGATTTTCCCCAGATGTTCGACGACGACGGAAACACCGCTTTAGTACTGAAATCCTCGGGCACCGGGGGCACCGGGGCCTTTGGCCTACTCATCGAATTCGATTTGGGGGCCATCTTTGGCGTCAATCGGTTCAAGTTTTTTCCGCGCAACGCCGATCCGGCCTTTCCAGCCCCTGATTTCCAGTCCCAAGACGACTTTTTGAAGGGCTATGAAATTTTCGTCAACGACGGCCAACCCGAATCGCGCCGCGAGGGCAGTCTGATCTGGGAAACGGTCGCCTTTGAGGGGCAGAACCAAGAAGCGGTGGTAGATGTGCGAATTCCCACCCGCTTCGTGCGCTTTTTGCGGCTCAAATCCCTGACGGCTGCGGATTTTGAGATCGCTGAGTTCCAAGTGTTCAGCGAGGGTTTTGTGCCGCAGGCCGTGTACATTTCCAATGTATTCGACTTTGGCGACCAAGCGCTTTTGGGCCGTTTGCGCTGGGTTGAAGAGCAAATGGGCGACCCAACTCGCTCTAGGGTGCAGGTCCGCACCCGCAGTGGGGACGATCCTCAGCCGGTCGAGTTTACCCGAATCGGCAAGCAGTCCTCTGGCCGAGTTGAGCAACGGGGTGATACTGTTTTCGATATCCCCATCGACGCGCCTTGGAAGAGAGCCGAAGATGTAGAAGACAGCGAACTCGAGAACCTAGTCGCCAACATCCTCGACAACGAAGAGATGGACGGGCGCGAGGCGCTTTTGACCTTTGGCCAGTTGCCTTTTGAACAGCGAGCCCAGATCACTCTTGGCCAAGCAGACTACAACAAGTTAGCGAGCAACCAAAAATCGGTGATTCGCGAAGACCTCGCCAATTGGAGCCCTTGGTCCCCCCCCTATTCGCCCGAGGGCATTGTCGCCCCAGACCAGCTTCAGGTGCAAGGAGCCGGGACGCTGATCGTATCGCCTAGCCCGCGGCGCTATTTTCAAGTTATGATCGAATTCTTCAACGCCGACGTCGATGCGGCTACTGGCATCGGCGGAGTGGCTTGGGATGTTTTCCAGCCCGTCTTTGCCGACTCCCTCATCGCCGAGATTTTGCCTCGCACTGCTATCTTAGGCCAAGCTACCCGCTTCACGTATGGCGTCTTGGTCAAATCCTCTCCCCAGAATGCGGGCTTTGACCGCTTTGAAATCAGCACACCACTGCGCACCGAGTCGATTGGCCAAGTGGAAATACGCCGGCCCGACGGCACGGCAGCAACGGCGGATTTTTCCGGCTTGTCCCTCGCGACGACGCTCCCGATCGAGCAGAATGGCTTTAGCGTGGTGGCTGTGCGCGACGACGCCTTGGTCATGGCCTTCCCGCGGATTGAGGAGGATGGAGCACTTTTGACTTTAGAGTTTGAGAATACGGTCCTGCGCCTAGGAACTCGCTTTGCCGGACGGGCGCTCAACGCCGACAATGAGGTGTTGGGTCAAGTGGTGTTGGCCGGTAATGCCGCGGATTTGAGTCGAGAGGGAATGGATGATCCCGACCGCAGAGCCGTGGGTGCCCTCGATCCAGAGAACCTGTTTGTCAACGTACCGATTACCGACGAACTGCTAGTGAATGTGGCAGCCGTCCCCAGCGTTTTTACCCCCAATGGCGATGGGGTCAACGAGCGGGCGGCCATTACCTACGATATAACCAACATAGCCCACCCAACGCGGGTGCGGCTTGGGATCTACGATTTGAGTGGCCGGCTGATCCGCAATCTCTACGAGGGCTTGGATATGAGCGGTCGATTTCCCCGTTTTTGGGACGGGCGCGACGATGAGGACAATGCGGTACCTCCAGGACACTACATATTTTCTGTTTTTTTGGATGCGGGGACCGGAGAAGAGAAGCAGGTGGGGGTTGTTGGGGTAGCGTATTGATACCGGGCGAGGGAAAACCTCTCGCGATGGATTTTTACCATGCAGAATTGGGAGGGTGTGGCATTGAATGTCCGCGGAGCGATTTTAACGATTGGGCTAGCACTGTTAGTCGCGTTCCAAACCGTGCTCCACGCCCAAAACTACGGCACTCGCCTAGGGATTCAGCGCGGCGGCGAAGTCAGTTTTGAGCCTCGGGGACCAGGCGTGCTATTTGGCGCCCTCGATCCCGCCGTACAGAGATGGTACGTTCCCCAAGAACTCTACTACGAGTTCAGGTGGCGCCAATGGGAGTACTCCAACTACGCCCGCGACCAGTACCAGCGCTATATCAACACCAACTTAGAGGGCGACTACTTCTACGACTTTTTCGGCAACTATATCAACCGCGGCTGGCTGGTGTACGACTGGCGCCAGGACCAGCCCCAAGAGCTGGGCAGCGGTATTTTCAAGGGCCGCCAATTCGAGCAGTTCTTCAGTTCGGTGACCGTAAGCGGCGACTCTAGGGGCCAGTACTCCTACGCCATTACCGTGGGCAACGCGATTCGCACCACCCTTACGCCGATGACTTTTTCCAAGCCGAATTTCAACGGAGTCCAGATCGACTTCGCCTCGGACAAATACGCCGCTACTGTGCTGGCCTCGCGGATCAATGATCCGGCCGTGGGCGTGACTATCAATCCTAGACGGCAATCTAATTCGACCTCCTTGTTCGGTGGCCGGGCTCTCGCTCAGGTGGGCGATTTTATTACTGTGGGCGGGACTGTGGTCAACGCCCACAACGCCAATACCGCCTTGGACATGTTTGAAGGCAATCTCCTAGCGGGGAACCTCACCTCGGGCCAGACCAGTACGCCGGTTACGGCCATAGCTATCGTCCTCAGCGATGATAGCCCCGAGGACGAGGCCGGGGGCGCGGCCCTTTTCAGCCACGATATACGCATCAAGAGCCGCGATTTCGAAACGGGTCTAGAAACGGTCTTGACGTTGGACGAGGTGGTGCGCGAAGGAGCGGAGTGGCCGACCGTGTTCGGCGGCTTTCCGCGCACTGGCTTTTTGGCCGCCGACGGCACCGAGCGAATCATCCTCAACTACGACTTTACGGACCCGGCGTATGTGGGGCCGGATTTAACCACCATAGTCGAGGTGGAGTTCGACTATGTGCTAGCTAACGACTTCAAAGTTGAAATGTGGTCTAATCTGCAGACGGGCACGCGCCCAGTGCCGCCACCGCCGCTGACCAACCAAGTCATTGAAGAAGCCGAGCCGGTGCTCATCGAGATAAGTCGGGCCTCTGGCAATATAAGGGATATATCCAACGCCCAACGGGTTCTTTTTAATTACGGCTTGCCCTCGGCCAACATGGTCGCCGGATTTACCATTGAAGGCAAGAACGTGTGGGGCTTTGATTTCTACGGCGAATGGAACAATAACCTGCGCTATTTCCAGTACCCGAATGCCGCCCTGTTCAACGCCAATGAAGGGCACGAGGTCTCTGCGGAGAGCGGGCAGGCCGCTATCTTCAATTTGTCCAAAGAAGCCTATCCGTTTTTTACTTATGGCGAAGCCTACTCGGTGGATGCCGACTATTCGACCTCGGCTTTTGTCTCCCTGCCCCAAGGGGATGTGTTCTACGACGATCCCATACGCTCGGTTTACGAATTTGTCGCCGACAATGACGACCAAGACCGCCAGCCCGATTGGGCACGGGTAGGCTCGCAGGCCAATGACCGGGAGGTGTTCCCCGGTTGGGACGAGAACCTCGACTTCATTTCGGACTTCAACCAGAACGACAACCGCTCAGTACCCAACTCCATTCCCGACTACGAAGAGCCGTTTTTGCGCTATCACGTCGATCGGCCCGAACTGCTCTTTGGCATTGACCTCAACAACAACGGCTGGATCGACCGTTTTGAGGACGACGACTTGGCCGACTATCCCTACAAGCCCGACCGGCGCGGGTACAACGTCTTTTTTGGCGTTCATCTCCTCCCCGAGGCGCGCTTGCTGGTGGGGCGGCTCGACGAGCGCATGCTATCGGATGATCGAGACAATCAAACCGCGTATGCCATGTTCACCCTCGACAAGGACTACCCCGGTTTCGGGCGGGTGCGGGTTTTCGATATGCTCAAGCGGGTCGTGGACACGATCCCCGATGATCGGCGGGCACCGCTGCCCTTCCTCGACGCGCCCACGCCACCGCTGGTGTCGGATATGCTGTTCTTCCCCGATACTTGGATCAACACCGCGTGGCTGGGGGTGGACTACACCGCCATTGCCAATTTCGAGATCGTCAACAAACTCAAATACGAGCGCTACGACCAAGCCCAAGACGAGGCTCGCGACAGCGATGGCCGGGTATTGGCTGGTTCGCCCTCCCTCCTGGGCCTGATCAACAAATTCGAGTACAAGCTGCATCTAGGCCACTTTATCCTACAGCCTAGGTTCAAAAGTGAGTACTTCCGCCAAGACAACTTTGTACTGGCTGAAGAAGACTTAAAACAATGGACTGGGATTGTCTCGTTTTTGGCCCAAGTGCCCCTCCTCAACAGCAGTGTAATTGACTTTGGGGTGGAGTTGGCTCAGTTCAACGAACTGGTACAGCAAGAGGAGGATATGGTCGAGCAGGGCATCGCCGAGGAGACCGGGGATTTGCGCTCTGCGGTTTTTGCGATGCAGCTAACCAACAACTCGAACTATTTGGGTTACAAGCTGACGACGCAACTCGGCCTACGCATCGGTCGAACCTTCACCGAGTTGGTACAGGAGGTAGAGCCCCGGGTCTTCGGCAAGCTCACCAAAGGCCGGACCGAGACCACTAGCTTCATCACCATCTACGCCGGACTGTAAGGATGAAGGCGCGTTACATCACATTGGCTGCCTTAGCCGGGTTGGGTCTGTGGGGGGTGGCCGCTGCCCAAGTCGACTATGGGGGGCGACTGGGGGATCGGGTGGGAGACCGCGTCATTTACCACGTGCCCGGTGTGACTACTTATATGGAGGCGCTGGACCCGACTGTGCAGCGCTGGTACATGCCGGCTCCCCTCTTCGGCGAATTTGGTCGCAACCAGTGGGAGTACACCAACTACGCCCGCCAAGCCCACAGGCGCTATATCAACCCCGCATCAGAGGGGGACCTCTTCTACGATCCCTTCGGTCGCCTCATTACGCGAGGCTGGCTGGTGTACGACTGGCGCCAGACAAAACCACTGATCGCCGAGAGTTCCTCCGTCAGAAAAGGTGCCCCGTACAACAACTGGTTTAGCCGCTTAGTCGTATCTGGAGACACCAAAGGTCAGTACCGCTATTCGATTATGGTCGGAGACGAGATATGGACTACTCTAACGCCGATGACCTTCCGCAAAGCGGGGTTCAACGGGGTAGTAACCGATTTTGCCTCAGACCGCTTTCGCGCCACCGGGCTTTTTTCGCGGATCTCGTTTCCGCTCCTTTCGGGGGGCACTGCGCGCTTCCAGTACGCTACTAACCTCACAGCAGGCCGGATCGAAGCCGATTTGAGCGATTCTTTTACGTTGGGGATGAACTTCGTCAACAGCCACAACAACACGGGCAGCAACGAGAGTTTCCAAGGGAATGTGTTCAAGGGCGCCTTGACGGCGGGGCAACTGGCCCAGCGGGTTGATCTGCTCTTGGTGCGGCTCTCGGACGACTCGCCAGAAGACGGGGAAGGCGGTGCCGTCTTGGTTAGCGAGGAGATCGAGATCCGCACCACCCTGAGCCGTCAGGAGACGATTGGGGACCAGCTAGTTCACGTGGAGCGGGATACGGTCGTCCTCAGCAGCAGTATCGGCTTTAGGCCGACTATTGCGGGAGGGAAGCGAGACCGGGGATTTCTAACGGCCGATGGAGCAGACCAGATCGTTTTGCAATATCCCTTGGCCCCTAGGGAAACGGCGGGGGAAGAGGGAACCTTACGGGCGCTTTTCCAGCAACACCTAGATCTCACCCTGTCTGAGGCCGAAGCCGCGATTAGCGCCATTCGAGACGTGCGCTTCCGCCTCGTGTTAGCCAACGACTATCGCGTCGAAGTCAGTTCCAATAGGCAGACGGACGAATTTAACGTGCCGCAATTTTTACCCGTGGCGCGGGCCGATGGCAATATCAAAAACCAACTGAACCAGCGCGAGGTCGTCTTCGACTATGGGCTGCCTACGGCCAATCAGATCGTCGGTCTGACGGCCGAGGTGCGGGATTTTTATGGCTTCGATTTTTACGGGGAAATAAACCTCAATACCCAGTACCGAAAATACCCCAGCATAGGGCGAGATTCCCACCGTGCGATCAATGGTATCGCGGGGAATCGCCATGAAGTAGGCTGGTTGGTCAATTTGGCCTTCGCGGAGGGTCCTTGGAGCGTTAGGGGCGAGGGATTTGGTATGGAAGATGGGTACCGCACCAGCGTCCTGACCGTGAATCGAGACGGGGTGTCGGACTACGCTCCCGAGGCCGTCAACCTGCACTACGAGTTTGTCGATGACAACGACGACAACGACCGGCAGCCCGACTGGCTGCGGGTGGGCGAGGGCAGCTTTGTCCCCACCGAACGCCGCAGCGCAATCGAGGTTCGCGGCGTGGCCGATCCGGCGGTTTTCCCCGGATATGACGAGAATCGCGACTTCATATCGGATTTCAACCAGAATAGCACCATCGATCGGGTAAATTTTTTCCCCGACTACGACGAGCCTTTTTTGCGCTATGCCGCGGATCGCCCAGAGTTTCTCTTCGGCATTGATCTCAACAACAATGGGTGGGTAGAGCGCTTTGAGAACGACCAAGAGCCGGACTATCCCTATAAGCGAGACCACTGGGGTTACAATGTCTTCGGCGGGCTTGAGGTGGCACCGGGTATCCAGCTACGGGTGGGTCAGTTGCGGCAAATCCGCTTGGCGAGTGACCGCCGCAGCCTGACTAGCTATGGAATGTTCATCTTGGAACAGAGCGGGTCGCGGTGGGGTCGTCTGCGGATTTTCGACATGGTTAAGAAGGCCGAAGACGCGATCGCCGACCATTTGGTCCAGTGGATCATTCCTAGAAGCACATTCGGCGCAGCGGCCGAGTCGGTAGGTAGCAATGTGCCGGTATTGGATCCCTTGGCTGCGGAGGACACTTGGATCAACACTTTTTACGCCGACTGGGAGTATTCTAGCCCGCGTTTGTGGCGGACTCTGCATCGCTTCAAATGGGAGACTTGGCAGCAGCGCGAATTTTTGCGCGACGCTTCTGGAGTGGCCTTTGACCCGCTAGGCCCTGAGGGGCGCAACGGGCGACGGACCTCGGGCTTTGTCGGGCTGATTAATAAGATAGAATACGTCTTTTACTGGCGGTCGCTGAGTTTCAGGCCCAAACTCAAGAGCGAATTCCTGCGCGAGGTGCCCTTTAGCCAAGCATTCGACACGCGGCGCTCTTGGGACGGCATTTTTTTCTTTGTCGGCAGCGTTCCAGTGTTTGAGACCTCTGAGTTTGAGTTCGGCTTGGAGCAGCGCTCTTTCTTCGACCTCGAAGAAAGGGAAGACGAACTGGCAACCGGGCTATTCACTGGGGATTTTCGCGGCTCGGTTTTGGCGTTGCAACTGACCAATACCAGCCAATATCTAGGCTACGAGCTAACCACTCAGGTGGGCATCCGCCTCGACCGCCGCTCGTTGGAGGTTGTTGACCGGAGCCGAGAGATCGAGACCTCGGGCTTGAGTTTTCTGTCGATTATCGCCGGCTTAAAGTGATTTTTGCTTGACCTTATAAGTTGTTTTTGTTAATTACAGAGCGTAGAAATCAAGTACATAAACCTTCAAAACCTCACACCTCTAAGAAGGAGGGTCGCTTTGAAGAAAGTTTTGTCTGTTTTATTTACCCCTGTGCTTTTGCTCGGCCTGAGCACTGAGGTCCAAGCCCACGATCCGCCCGATTTTATTGGCGCGGTGTGGCAATGGCCCGAGACGCATCTTCCGGTCTTAGATGCCGATCTGAGCGAATGGGATATCATTCCCGAGGAATTTTGGATCACCGAGCAGAGCGTCGTACAGAGCACGGCCCGGCCGTGGATCTACACCGGCGATCTGGACGTGTCCTCGATTTCCTTCCGCTGGATTCCCACTTGGAACGAGGAAACCAACCGCATCTACTGGGCCTACGAGCGCTTCGACGACAAGTACCAATTGGGCAACGAGTCGGTCGAAACGACCGTAGATGCCGATCACTCGGGCGGCTCCTTCTGGGATCTGGAAGGCCAGACCGACGAGGAGAAGGCACGCCAGCGCGGTCGCCATGCCCAAATCAGCCACTATTGGTTCGACAATGGCCAAGCCCGTGAGGGAGAGTGGAACTGGTTTTGGATGACCCAGGCTACTTGGTACGACACGCCGCCGTACTCGGACCATGCGTATTGGTTTAGCGGCACGGCTCCCAATTCCTTTGAGGAGATGCGCCAACGGGCCGAATGGTGGAGCGTCTATTGGGACGACTTCAACTGGGAAGATCCCGCCGGAAGCGTCCTGCACGACTTCCAGCAAGACGAGATCATCGGCCTTACAGGGCATGTCTTCGATACTGACGCCGAGTTGGCCGACGACTGTAACTGCCATTCGCGTTGGGCCATCGGTCCCAACGTCGAATCCTTCGGCGATGCCGATTTCTTGGCCGACTGGGTGCTGCTGGGCGTTGACGATTCCGCCTTTGAAGGTATCGCGCCAACAGCCGTCGAAGACAACACTTGGGGTCAGATCAAGGCTTCATTCGGCAAGTAAGCGGTTCTTGCGCCGCATAAGCGCCTCATAAAGAAGGGGGGGAATTCTATTCCCTCCCTTCTTTTGTTTACTATCTGGATCATCTACCGGAGCAGGAGGTAGATAATGAGAGGGAAATTGCTGCGACTTTTGTCGGCTGCGCTAGTAGGGAGCTTTTGCTATGGGCTAGCTGAAGTCGAGGCGCTCACCGTGTATCGCATTGGCGGCGAGGAATTGCCGCCGCCGGAAGTGGATGGGGACTTTGAATTTATCCAGCTAGCTTGGGCTGATGTGGACGAAAAACAGCTCGGCAGGATAGATCTCTTGGAGGTCGCGACCCATTCTATTGAGCCTCAGCGCCTAGACCCTACCGTCAATCTGACGCCGCTGATTCGGGAACGGGGCGGCGGCATACGCTCGAACAATTCCTACGGTTGGCAATCGGAAGCCCTCTTAGACTTCTTGATGGACGGCGATTTGACTACTGCTTATTTGGGAAGTGGCCGCAGCCAGTCGGCCGACTGCTCGCCGTGCAAGAAGGGCATCTGGTTTGAGTTGAACGGACTGTTTCCCATCCGGCGCATCAAAATTTCTACCACGGAGCGCTTTGCTCACCAGCGCTTCATCGAGGTGTTCGAGATAGGAACCAACGACGGCGATTCGCGCAAAAAGGGAACTCGAGAAGGGCAATATCATTGGCGCGGGGCTTTTCTCGATTACGATGTCGTGTTCTCGGTCGCCAATAATTTGGAACCTTTTCTCGATTTGGAACTGCCCGACCGGCCCATTGCCGAAATTCTTTTTAAGGCACCAGTTGGCAATTGGGAGATCGCCGAATTTGAGATTTTTGGGGACGGCTTTGCCTCGCAGGCCAGCTATGTATCTAATGTCATTGATTTGGGCATGGCTTCTAGCTTGGGCGAATTGACTTGGTCGGGTAGCCGGGATCAGGGCGCAACGGTCAATCTGAGTATGCGCAGCGGCGACGACACAGATCCCAATTTCTACTGGCGCTTTACGTTCAGAGGCGATGAGCGCTCCCGCTTTGCAACCAGCGGCGAACCGCTCACTCTGGACCGCTATAACAGACTGGAGGCAGGCGAGAAAGCCGGGATCAGCCCGGACAACGAAAGTTGGGAGTTCTGGACGCCGCCGCTCGATTTCGACAGGGGGCATTCCGAATTGGTGGGTTTGCGGCCTCGGCGCTACTTGCAGTTCAAAGCGGATTTCCTCTCGGAGCGGGCCCTTGCGGCCGGACGCATGGAGTACTTGCAGTTTAATGTCTCCCAACCCCCGGTGGCCAGCCAAGTGCTGGCCGAGATCGTGCCGCACCAAGTCGAGGTGGGCGAGGTCGTCCAATTCACCTACAAAATCCTGCCCAACTTAGAGCAGAATGACCTCGGCTTCGACAGCATTGAGATCGACACCCCCATAGAAGTTACGAGCATTGACGCAGTGTATATCGGCGGCGAAGAACAGGATTTTACCATCGCGGAAAGGGACGCGCAGAGCTTTGTGGTACAAGTCCCGCGAATTGATCTCAACCGCACGGGCGAGCTGGTCGAGGTCGAATTTCAGGCCGAGGTTTTTCAGGTGGGCACGGTGTTTTCGGGCCGGGTCTTCGACAGTCAACTTCCCCATGAAGTGCGCCAGCGCATCACGGCGGGGAACGCCGATGATCTGGCCGAGAGCAATACCCTGAGCGTGGGGTTGAGTACGGTGGCCAATCCAGCGGTCAAGGCATTGTGGCTTTCGCCGCCGCTTTTTACCCCCAACGGGGATGGGGTCAATGATGTGCTACAGATTGAATACGATCTGGTAAACCTCAGCGGTGCTGTGCCCGTGACGATTGATCTCTACGATCTGGCGGGCGTGAAGCGATGCGAGGTGGCCCATAGTACAGCGGCTAGTGGCCGGTTTTCGGCTACCTGGGCGGGCGTAGATGATGCGGGCAACTTGCTATCCCCTGGACTCTATCTCTTGCGTCTTGAAGTGGATTCGGACAAGGCCAAGGACGTCGCAGTCGCAGTCGTGCGGCTGGTTTATTAACCCTACAAACTATGGTTTTAGATTTATGAAGAATGGAATAGTGCGCTCAGGCGTTTGCATCCTAGGACTCTGGCTTCCCTGTATAGCCCAAGACGATCTAGTGCTCGCCCAGATAGCAGACCAACCCATTGCCGTCAGCGAATTCAGGGCCTATGCCGCGAATGTTCCCAAAGCCTACCAGATGGGTAAGACCGGCGTCGAGGCTGACCGGATTCTGCTCAATGGACTGATCGACAAGAAACTATTGCTCGCCGAAGCAGAACGAGCTGGTATTGGCGACGAACGAGAGTTTAGGCATAAGCTCGAGCAGTTCGCCCAAGAGCAGACCGTCAGGCTCTATAGAAGTATCGAGATTGATCAGCGGATTTCCATTGTCGAAGAGGAACTGATGCAGCACTACCGGGATTCGCACCGGGATCGCGCACTGCGCTATGCGGGTATTTTAGTAGCGACCCAAGACGAGGCCCTCGATCTGCTCGACGAGCTAGAGGATGGCGCTGATTTCAGTCAACTGGCCAGAGAGCACTCGCTTTACGAGGCGACGCGGGACCAGGGCGGGGATGTAAAAAAGTACTATACGATTGACGATGTAGCCCCACCGCTCCGGAGTATCTTTTCCATGCAGGTCGGCGAGGTTTCCGAGCCGCTGCCGTGGGGCGGCGACCCGCAGCGCTATGTGATCGCCAAGGTTTTAGACGACGCTCCAGTCACCTTTCGGGAGGTAGCCCAATTCGTCAGGGAGGAGGTATTCGCCCAAAAGCGCCTACAGCGCGCCCAAGTTCTGCGCGATTCGCTCAGCGACCAGTACGCACCGCAAATTCACTACGACAAGATAGACCACGTGCTGATGCGCCTAGTGCTGTCGCCTGAAGAACGGGTGGCGTCGCCTGAGGAGGGCAAAGAGGTATTGTGCCGCTACAACGGCGGCGCGCTCACCATTGACGATTTTGTCCTGAGCGTACCGGAGAAAGAAGAGGGGTATGCGCGCGATTACGAGCGAACCTGGATCGTCGATTATCTACAGGATTCGGCCATCCCCAATCGGATGTTTATGGCAGAAGCCCGCAACAAGGGACTGGATAAACATCAGATGATTCTCGCGGCGGTGGACAATAAGCGCGGCGATATGCTGGTGAGCGCGTTAAGAAAGCGCGAGGTCGAGGAGCGGCTGCCACCGATCACCGATGAAGAGGCGCGTGCCTTTTACGATCAAAATCCCGAGAAGTTTCAGGGCTTTGAGAGCATTGTCGCGACCGAGATTCTGGTGGCCTTCAAGGAGCAAGCCCACAGCCTGAAAGAGGAGTTGGTAGGAGGTGCCGACGCAGTGCAGTTGGCTAGGGACTATACGATTCGCAAGGAGCGAGCGCACCACGAGGGGCGATTGGTCTTGAGTCCGATTGGGCTGTACCAAGACATCTACAAAGTAGCCAAAGATCTGCAGGTGGGGGATGTGGGGGGACCGGTAAAGGTGAGAGGAGGGTATTCGGTATTCAAGGTGGTGGAGAAGCAACCGGCCCCGAAGAAGCCCTACCATGTTTTTTCGGAGCGGCGTGCGCGGGCTTATGTGAAAATTGCACGTTCGCAAAAGGCGTACGTGCAGTATATGCGCGGGTTACACGAGAAGTACTCGGTCGAGATTTTCGAGAGTAACTTGTTGAAAATGCAGGAGGAGGAAGACGTGCAGGGGGGGTGAGTATGGCTAGTTGGAGATGGGGTTTTGGAGCGTCTGTCCTAGGAGCCGCCCTTTGGATCGGCTGTGAGGGAGAGTCTGAAGGGCCGCTGGCCGTTGGTGGGACTGAGGCGATAGTTATTGAGTCTCAGGAGGAGTTAGATGCTTGGGCGGGGGCGCAGAAGAGAGCCTTTGTGGTGCAGGGGGATTTTTTATTGGAGGATGCGTACTTGAGCAGCATGGAGCCGCTGCGCAATCTGGTCGGAGTAGAGGGAGATTTCGCAATTCGGAATAATGGGGCACTGACCGACCTGAAAGGGCTGCACAATCTCAGCTATGTAGAAGGAAATTTCCATATTCTCGCCAATGGACTGATTGCACTGCAAGGGCTAGAACAGCTAGAACGGGTGGGGGGAAATTTCGAGATTAGCTGCAACTTTTCGCTGCGGGATCTGGATGGGCTTAAAGCGCTCAGGCGCGTCGATGGCCATCTCTTCGTCGATGCCACGACTGAGTTGATTAACATAGATGGTCTGAGCGGGCTGACTCACGTGGGGAGTAGCATCAAAATCAGGGATAATAAGGCCCTGCGAGATCTAAAGGGGTTGGGCGGCCTCTCAGTGGTAGAAGGGGATTTGCTGCTCATATTCAATGGTGCGCTCAAAGACCTGCGGGGTTTGAACGGGGTTGCGACTATTAAGGGTGGGTTGGCCATTGATGAGCATCCCGTCCTCGAGAGCTTGGAGGGATTGAACGCTCTGGCGGAGGTCGGAGGCGCTTTGAGCATAAACCGCAACCAAGTCCTGCAAAACTTGAATGGACTGGATAATCTCAGGCAAGTGGGTAAAAGCCTCTACATTGGCGGCAATGCCCTGCTGAGCAACTTGGATGGACTGGCCAAGTTGGGCCAGATCGGCACTGGGGAGCGGGACTTGATGATTGTGGAATTGAACCCCTCCTTGCCCATGAGCGCTGGTTATGAACTAGCTGAGCGACTCAGGTTGGCCGAGCATCAGTTCATCGTCTTCGACAATTTGTCGGCTAGTGCGCCCTAAAGTCGCACCTCTGAATTCCGCTGCATTCCTACATGGTCGTCTTCTTCCGCCGATTCCATCCCGGCAGATCAATACTGTGCTCTCTACTCGCCATCGCAATCTGCTATGTAGCCGCCCTCTGCACCCTCGAAAAACGCGGCTTTTGGATTACCGATAACGCCAACAAATTCCTCCAAGTCCAAGCCTTAGCTAGCAGTCGCTACACAGACTTTTCCATCCCTTGGCCGGGGCAGGTCGTCGATCCAGACTTCGTTTACAATCCTCTTCCCTACTATTTCACGCGCGTCGAGTCCGGCAAACTCTATTCCGTCTTCTCACCGGTCTTTGCCCTTATCTCCGCCCTGTTCTTTGACTATTTAGGTCATTGGGGTCTTTATCTGTTACCGGCACTCTCCTCGCTGGCCATGCTGGTCGGCTTGGCCCAACTGGCGCGTTTGGTATCCCCGCGAATTGTGGTCGGGCATGTTGCGATCCTCGCCGCCGGACTCTGCACGCCGGTGTTCTTCTACAGTCTCGTCTTCTGGGAACACACCCCGGCTATTTGCTTGGGGATTTGGAGTGTGCGCTATCTGTTGCAGTTCCTCGCAGACTCCGATTCCAAGCACCTATGCTTGGGCATGGCTGCCGCTGGATTATCGGTCTATTTCAGAGACGAGTTTTATTTGCTTTGCCTAATACTGGCCCTATGTACCGCTTTTTATGCTAGTACAGGCAGATTAAAAATCCTCGTCTCGTCGGCCCTGATCCTCTTGGTTTCCCTCCTGCCGCTTTGGCTCTTCCAATGGCTGACCATCGGCCATCCCTTTGGTTACCATTTGAATACGCACCTAGCTATTGCCGCCGACTGGGTCCACCATCTTGCGGCGCGGCCGCGGGTGTTTTACAACCTGTTCATAGCGTCCAATCCGATACCCTCGCTATCTCTCGTTCTCGCTCTGCCGTTCGTCCTCGCCTTTGTACTCAGCCCGCGCTTTGCGCCTTCGGCTTTGCAAAAGGCCGTGCCTGTGTACGGTGCTGTGGCTCTGATAAGCGCCGGTTTATCCCTTGGGGGCTATTTCTTTTCTGCGAGCCCCATCGACTACATGCTCAGATCGTCCAATGCTTTCTTTGCTTCAGCCCCCTTTGTAGCCCTAGCCTTCTTGCGTTCGGCCGATTCCGAAACGTCTCCTGTTAGACGCTGGATTTGGCTGGTCGCCTTGAGCTTTGCCGCACTCTACGCCTTGGCCGCGCCCAAGGTGGGTTCCATGGGCATCCACTGGGGCAACCGCTACTTTCTGATCCTCTACCCGCTCTTCGCGGTCTTAGCGGCTGGAAACGCGATTGACTGGCTAGAACGCCAGCGGTCCTACTTAAGCGGAGGTGTCCTCGCGGTGGGTGCTGTTCTATTGCTTAGTTTTGCCGCCCAAGTGTACGGAGTTTCGATTCTCGCGGAGAAGAAGGCGTTCTCCTATCGCCTCAATAGCGAGATGCGCCAGCACCGCGAAGAGGTCGTCATCACCAACCAGCGCTGGGTTCCTCACGCCCTCTGTAGTGAATTTTACCAAAGGCCCTTCTTTTACGTCGCCACCCCCGGACACTACGAGCGCCTGTTGCAGCGTCTTTCAGAGCGGGGGTACAAGTCCTATATTTTTCTCACTCAGTACCGTGGCGGTGCTCTACAACCCACCGTCGAAGTAGATGATGGGTCTTTGAACTATTTCGATCTCCAGTTTTTTGCTGAAAAAATTCCCGCTCCCTAGCTATAGCAATTCTACATCACTTACAAGATAATCCGCAGATGGACGCAGATGGACGCAGAATAGTAGAGACAAGACGAGCCGCTTATAGAATCGTTCAAGTTATCGAGGATTGCTATATGACGGCTACACTGCTTTCGTCTTTGGTTTCGCAGTAAAAGCGATGCACGTGCTAGTAAGTGGGGTTTTCATCCTCCTGTGTACAGCTCTTCTGTCAGCCCAACCTCTACCTACTCGGTTCACCGACCAAGCTGCCGCACTCGGCATCACGGCACGGAACGTCTCGGGCAGCACCCAAGAATACATCGTTGAAACCGCTGTGGGTGGTTCGGCATTTTTCGACTACGACAGCGATGGCGACGTCGATTTATACGTGGCCAACGGCTCCCGCTTTGAAGGCTTTCCACCGGGCCAGGAGCCGACCAATCACCTCTACCGCAACCACGGGGATCGCTTTGTCGATATTACTACCGTCGCTGGGGTGGGCGACACGAGTTGGTCCATGGGTTGTGCTGCTGCGGACTACGACAACGATGGCGATCTGGACTTGTATGTGACCAACTTCGGTCGCAATACCTTCTACCAGAATCAGGGCGATGGCACGTTTGAGGATGTTACTAAAAAAGCGGGCGTCGGCGACGAAAGATGGGGCGTCGGCTGCGCTTTCGGCGATGCCGATCTAGACGGCGATGTCGATCTGTACGTGGCCAATTACATCGACTTTTCGCGGGACTATACATCTACGGTCCCCTGCGTATGGAAGAACGTCGATATTTTTTGCGGTCCGCGCGGCTTGCTTCCCGCTGGCGATGTATTCTACCGCAACCATGGTGACGGCACCTTGGCTGACCGCAGCGAGGAAGCCGGGATTGCTGGCGCAAAGTACTATGGGTACGGCGTCGTCTTCGGCGATTTCGACCGCAATGGCTGGCCCGATATTTTCGTCGCCAATGACTCGGCTCCCAACAATCTGTACCAGAACCAAGGCGACGGCACCTTTGTGGACGAGGGCCTCAGCGCGGGCGTGGCCTATAGCGGCGACGGCACCGAACAGGGGTGCATGGGTGCCGCGGTCGGCGATTACGACAACGATGGCTACTTCGATATTTTTGTCACCAACTTTGAAGGCGAGTACAATACCCTGTACAAAAATCAGCGCGGGGGATTTTTCCTCGACGTATCCTTCGTATCCCGCGTTGCGGCGCGGGGCACTCCCGAGGTGGGATGGGGCACGGGTTTTTTCGACTTTGACAACGACGGCGATCAAGACCTCTTTGCGGCCAATGGCCACACCTATCCCCAAGCCGACTTGCCCCATACCAACAGCAGCTATGCCGAGCCTAACTTCCTCTACCAAAACTTGGGCGACGGCACCTTTGCCGAAGTCTCCGAACACGCCGGGCCGGGCTTCGCCTTAGTCGAAGTGAGTCGAGGTGCCAGCTTTGCCGATTACGACCGCGACGGCGATATAGACCTCTTCGTCTTAAATCTCAACAGCACGCCCAATCTCCTGCGCAACGATGGCGGTAACGAGGGCAACTACTTGCAAATCGCCACCGTAGGCACCCGCAGCAACCGCGATGGAATCGGCACCCGCATCGAAATAAGCGCCCAAGGTAAACGCCAGACCGCCGAGGTGCGCAGTGGCACCAGCTTTCTCTCCCACAGCGATCTCAAGGTACATTTTGGCTTGGGCTCTGCCTCCAGCGTCGAAAGCATCGTCCTCTACTGGCCCAGTGGCACAGTCCAGACGCTGCGCGATGTGGCGGCCAATCAGGTGTTGACTGTGCGCGAGCCGGCTGATTAGGAATTAGGAACTGACGTTACGCATTGTAGGGGCAACCCTTGTAATTGCCCTCGTCGGATTCCGCTGGCGGCATACGCGGTGTCGCATGGGGCGTCCCTTGTGGACGCCCCTACAGCGATCGGTTCGGTGCCGATGCGTAACATCAGTAGGGGACGGTTTCAAACCGCCCCCTACTACCATCGCGTCACCACGGCATCCCACCCTGCAATCAGATCTACCGCCATCCACAAACCTGCACTGCTGACTTGGCCCAATACCATGCCGAGAAAAAAGGGCCGCAGCCGGCGAAAGAGTGTGATTCCGCCGTACCGCAATACGATCCACTTTGCCAGCCAGCCCAGCGCCATACTCGACCAAGCGAAAAACATCACGTAGGTCCCCCCCACCGGCAGGCCGATTGGGTGGATGGGCCACCACAAGAAGCGGTGGCGCAGGTACAACAACAGAAACATCAATCCGGCCCCCAAGCCGGTGAACGCGCCTCGCGGGCCCCAGAAGTTCCACGCGGCCACCGGATTGAGCTGATTCGCCGCCATATCGTTAAACGTCCAGCGGCCCATAATGCTGTAAAACCAGTAGTGGAGATTGACCCCGCCGTAGGTATAGGCGATGGAAAGTACCGTCCAAGCCGAGGCGACCAAGCTCACGGCAATGGCTATGAGCAAAGCCCAAAAGAGCGGCGGCCGACGCGTCCCGACGACTTCGGCCAGCCGGGTGCTGTTGGAAGCCGCGGCCATAACGGTCGTGCGAATATCTCCGGCCCAGCCATTGGCAAACCCGAGCACCATCAAGCCTCGCGGCCCAATGGGTGCTGTGCCCAGTGCGTTGATCACAAAGGCCGTTGGCGTCATCTGCGTCCGGCCATACCCCATCCCCCCTTCGGCAACGATCCGCGTCAAACCGACGAATACCACAAAGGCGATAACGAGCAACAGCAGCGCCGCCCCCACGGGCAATCCCGCGCTTTTCAACCATATAACCGCGTAGAGAAAGGCTCCGATTAGGATCCACACCGCCTTGCGATAGGAGAGCATCTGCCCCGCCTCCTCTCCCGGTTCCTTCTTTTTCCACGCTCCGACGACCACTTTTTTGAGGTGCCGACGAGCGGTCCACAGGCTGGCCGCCACGAGGGCGATCAACGCCCCCATGGCCTGCTGGGCGGTGGCGATAGACCCTTCGGTGTGCATCAGCCGGATTTCTGCAATGCTGAATCCGAGGGTGTTGAAAAGGCCCAACTGGAAGAAGTTGAGCAAGTAGAAAAACCACAGACTAAAGGAGACCTCCAGACTCAGAAAGTACGTCAGGCCAAGGACGATAAACCACAAGTTGAACAAGACGCCCCGCATGTCGTGGAAGATGGTCAATTGAGTTGACAACTCGATGGGGGAAATAAAGGGATAGTACTTGTGCAGGGCATTGATTCCCAAGAGGACGAAGGGAATGGCAAATCCCAGCCACATCAGCGGTTCCTTCAGAAAGGGATTGACCGCCGAGGGTCTGTCGTCCTCGTGGATCATGTACAGCGGCAATTGGACGAGGGGAAAGATCAAGCGCTCATTGCGTGCCCATTGTTCGTGGAGCAGAGCCGACAGGGCGATCATCATCAAATAGAGCGCGCCCAAAAAAGAAGCCCACGCCAACAGGGGCACCAACCATGCTCCCCAAGGGATGGCCACCTCTTGGGGCAGCCCTTCGTAGAAGTACTTGACCGCCATCGGGTCTTGCGGTGCCAGCCACGGCTGGATATGGGGGTGGAGCAGTTCGGCCCAGTTGTTTTCGGGCGTGGCATAGTAATAGACTCCGGCCAAAAAGGGGACCAATTGCGCCGTGACCCCAGTGGAGGGAATCGCCGAAGCCGCGACCATCATGGCGTAGATTACCACTAGCTCCTGGGCCGATAAGCTCCATTTGCGTCCGATCCACTTGAGCGGAATGTTGACTAATAGCAGGAGGAAGAGGAGGAAAATCGCGCTCAGGGCGATGAAATCTCCGGTCCAATCGAGGGTCCCCATCACCAGAAGGCCATAGGGAAAAACCGTGTTGATCACCACGGCCATCAAAGCGCCGACGAGCAAGGCCCGATACGGCACCCATCTTTTATTGCTATCGACGAATTGACTCATAGCCTCTATTCGTCTTGGGGCGGTCGCCGGATAAGTTGCTCGGCCAATAGGTCGAGGAAATAGGCCGAAGATCTATCCTCGGGATTCGCCTGTAGTGCGCGCTGATAGGCCCTTACCGCGGCCCGGTCGCGGTTTTGCAGCCGCATGATATCCCCCTCGAGCGCGTGCTCGCCAGCCTTGAAATATGCCTCTATTGTTTCCCGTACTGTAGCAGAGGGTGCCGTCAGCAGCGACAGAGCCGAGGTGCGGTATGGAGCCAAATCTTCTAACACCTCCCACGAGCCGCTGCTGTAGCCCTTTGGGCTGACAAAGCTGATGTAGGGATGGTCGTCGGTGTTGAGCGGCCCTTCCCCCACATAACGCCGCAGGGCGACCTCGTCCATCACCAGAGTGTTCAAGAGCGCAAATGCGTTCCCCATGTCAATGTTCTCTAAGCTGCGATGTACTCGCGGCGGTGTCATTTTCTCGTTGAGCCGCTCCCAATCAATCACCTGCGGCTGCATGGTCCCCACCATGATTGAGTAGTTGTTCGAGCGCCACAAGGTGGTATGGGGAAAGATGTGCTGAAAGGTTCGCACGATGGTCTGGTAGTCGTCTGGCGGCAGGCCGTGAAAGGGCAGCCACTGGGCCATGATCCCGTCGGCACTCAGATGTGCCCGGCACAACTCGTAAAACTCCTTTGTGTAGAGCACCCAGCTATCGGCGCTCGTTGGATGGGTGGCGTCTCCGGTGATGATCTGGTAGGTGTCGCGGCTGGAGAGGAGAAAATTGCGGCCGTCGTCGATAACTAATTCGATGTTCCAGGCAGTCGGATTCTCAAGCACGTGGTGATTGAATTCGCCAAAGTGCAACCGGGCCGCGTCTATCACCTCCGGTACCAACTCAACGCAAGTAATGCGGCGCGGCTCGTACTGGGCTGCGCCCCCCAAGGCGATGCCTCCGCCCAAGGAGACGACCAACACCTCTTGCGGGTCGGGATGCAGGAGCAGGGGCAAATGGCCCAGTAGGCGGAAAATTTGCAGCGAGCTGTAGTCGGTAGGCACCTGCCCGCCCCCGTTGAGCGCCATTTTGCGGAAACCATCGGTTTGCTGTTCGACGGTGATGACGCCTTCGGCCCCCTCTTGGTAAAACACCAGTTCCCGGTTGACGGCCGCTGGCTCTGCAATGCGCCGCAGCACATCCGAGGGTACTAGGACTAGCAGGAGTGCCAAACCCACCGCCCCGCTCCAGACCAGCCGCTTGCGTTGCTGGCTAATCAAGGCGATGGTCAGGCCAACCAAGCCATTCAACGCCGCCAGTACCTTGACGCTCCACTCGGTCCCCAGTAGCGGGATTAGCACAAACCCCGTCACAAAGGCTCCCCCAACCGCGCCCAAGCTGTTGACCGCACCGATGTCCCCTATGCCGCGCCCCAGACGCGCCAGTTGTCGCGTGTAGATTTGGCCGACCAGCGGAAAGATAACCCCCATTGCCACGGTCGGCAGCAACATGATGGCGACGGCCGTAGAAAACACGCCCGTCCTCGACACCCACCACGAATCCGCCCGCTGGATCGGCTCCACGAGAACGGATAGATGGGCAAAGGCCAACACGGACAGGGCACCGCACGCGCCGATCAAAAACTGGACCCCGACAAAAATCGACAGCAAATCTGGCCGCCGTGAGAGTAATCGACTGCCCAGCCATCCCCCCAAGGACAGTCCACTCAAAAAGGCCACCAAGACAATGCTGAACTCGTAGTGTGAATTGAAGGAGAAGCTCACCATCAACAGCCGCATCCACGCCACTTCGTAGCCTAGGGCGGCAAAGCCGGAGATAGCAAAGCCGGCCAGCACGCCCCACAGGATGCGGTCAGAGTGCGCGGTCTTTTTTACCTCTGCTCTTTCCCCGACGCCGACAGATCGTTGTCTCCCCCACAGCCAAGCCGCACCCGCCACCAAGAAATTCACCACAGCGATGGCTTGCGTCGTCCCTCGCAGACCTAACCCTTCCATCAATCCGAAGGTTGCCGCCAACACCCCGACGACCGCGCCCAGCGTGTTGACCGCATAGAGTTGTCCGACCCGACCGCCCAACCTGCCCAGCCGCCGCACCGCAAACTTGGCCATGACTGGCAGGGTGCCCCCCATCAGCGCCGTGGGGATCAGGAGCAAGGCAAAGCAGAGGCCGAAGCGAGTTAGGGAAAAGAGGTAGAAGTTCCCCTGTAACCCCACTAAAGCACCGTAGGCATTGCCCAAATTCGCACTGATACTGGGAAAGAAGAGGGCGAAAAGACCAATGCCGACTTCTAGCGCGGCAAAAATCCGCAGGGGGTGTTTGCAGCGGTCGATGTACCGTCCCAAAACATAGCTGCCCAAGGCTAGGCCAGCCATGAAGGCGCTGAGCACGGTGCTAGTAGCCAGCAGGGTGGTGCCGAAGACCACGGTCAGCATCCGCGCCCACACGACCTGATAGACTAAGCTGCTGACCCCTGAAAAAAAGAATAGGACCAAGAGCGCCTTTTGTTCAGACTGCTCTAGGTCCTGGCCGTGTTCTTCCACACTGAATGCTCTTTTTTATGAGACTGACGTTACGCACTCGGGTAGGGGGCGGTTTGAAACCGCCCCCTACGGTCACCGGCCTCGTCGGATCGCGGGCGTCCCGCCCTCGACGCGGACAAGATGCCCGCGATCAGCGAATCGGGGATGCGCTTCGACAAGCTCAGCGCCCGGCTTTGACCGCGCAGTGCTACTATGGTTCCTCTAGGGTGAGTCGCTGATTGGTCTGGATAGGGCCGTCCAAGGTCTGCTCCTGACCCGAGGGCCAGCGCACTGTTAGGCGATCCACGGGCGCGGCTTTTCCCAAGCCAAAGTAGAGGCCATAAACACTCTGCGACAGATACCCCGACTGCCCATCCTGCACTTGGGTATATACCTGATCGCCGGCCTCCACCGCGACCACCGCGCCCAACCCATCCCGATTCGACGATTTTCCCACTAGGACCACTTCCACATAGCGCACCGTCCGACGCTGACTCAGGTCGCTGAGCAAGACCAGCGGCACTCCATTGAACTCATTGGTCACAATGTCGAGATCGCCATCGCCCTCCACATCGAACAGCGCCGACGAGCGCGTCCCCAAAGCACCGTACACCAGCAGACCCCCTTCCTGCCCCTCGCAGCGCTTGTGCTTTAAGTCTGCCTCGTCGCAGTCGAGGGCAAACCACGGCTGCGCGGTGCGACCGTCGCGTCGCGGCTCCACTCCTAACACAAACTCGCTGTCGAGGAAGCCGCGCCCTTGGTCGTTGAGCAAGACAGTGTTGATCCCATAGCGAAAGGGGTAATTCATGCTCGAAGCCACGAACACATCCTGCCAGCCATCGGCGTTGAGATCGCCGCTGCTCAACCCCCACGGCCAATAATTTTCAGCACCGATTAGATCGGAGATTTCTTCGAACTGCCCCCCGTCTAGGTGGTGGTAAAAGGCATTGCCGAAGATGCTCAACCCCTCGCTGCGTAAAAAATCGTCTGGATATTGGATATACGACTTGAGTTTTTCGTCCCAAGGCCCTGCCGGCTGACTCATATCGGAGTGCATATCGGAGACGAAGAGATCCAGCCGGCCGTCGTTGTCGTAGTCGAGGGCCTTGATTCCCATCGCACCCCACGGCGTTTTGGGGAACACCTCGCGACTCTTTTTAACGAAATGCTGCCCTGCCACATTCTCGTAGTAGGAGTCGTGCCCCTGCATGTTGAGTACGTAGAGGTCTTGCCAGCCGTCCCCGTTAAAATCCACCGGACTGGCATCGCCCGACCAGCTTGAATCCAACAACCCCACTTCGTGCGAGACGTCGGCGAAAACCCGCTGCCCGAGATTCTTGAACAGTGTACTCTGCTCGTAGCGCTCGGGTTTCAAATGCCCGGAGAAGGCATCCTTGAAACCTCGGTAGTACTGATAGGTCGGTCCCGTCTCCAGTCGCGTCGGATCGACCGCTGCCGTCCCCTTTTCGTCTTTGGTATAGATTCCCACATTGGTCACAAACAGATCCAGCAAGCCATCGTTATTGTAGTCGAAGAATTCGCCGGACGACGAGTGCGCCTGCCAGCCCGTGCCCGAATGCTCGGTTATATCTTCAAAGCGGCCAGTCCCGTCGTTGACCAAGAGCTGGTTGCCCAACCGCACGGCCGTAGCGTACAGATCGACATCGCCGTCGTTGTCAATGTCGCCAAACGATGCGCTCACCCCGATCCTATCGGCCAACTCCAAACTCGGCATGGTGTAATTTTCAAAGCGCGCCCCGCCGAGATTGCGCCATAGCTGATTGCCTCCCACTTGGGTCGTAAAGTAGAGGTCGTAGAATCCGTCGCCATCCACATCCCCCACCGCTAGTCCATTTCCATGATCGTAGTGAACCGGGATATGTTCCTTGGCGGAATCCTCTACCACTCTATTGCGAAATGTAATGCCGCTGGCTTTGAGTCGGTCGGTAAAGGAGAAGTCGCAAAAGACCTCATAGGCTTGGGCCGCCTCCAATTGGGCTTGCTGGCGGGGCACCAACCACGGCGGGTCGACGATTGCGGCCGGTTCGGGAAAAGGCTTGAGAATTTTTGCCGGTCTTGGGGTGTCAGATTCAGCGTGGGCGGTTTTTAAGGGAGCGAACGCAAAAATACACAGCGCAAAGAGGAATGCTGCCTGATAATTCGGCATGGTTTATATTTCCGACGTATTTGGACGTTTTTTAAGAGTGATTTTGCGTTGAGACGGGCGTAAAAAAAAGTAGCATGTACTCCTTATGTCAAGCGATTGCGCCTTGCCGCTCCGCCCTTGTGTCAGATATTATGGACCTCTTCAAAAAGCCAAAGTCCTGAGCTTCCGCAAACCATGGTCTTCTACTCATCGGTTCATCGTCTTTTCTTGCTATTCGCAATGGTTCCTCTACCCGCGATGGCCCAATACGAAGTGACCATAGAAGGCAAAGCCTACCAGCTCATCCTCGCCCGCGATCTTGTTGCAGCAATCCAACAAGCCCCTGCCGATACCGCACTCGAATACAACCGCATTGTGGTGCAGGGGCCACTTGAATTAACCGGCGACACCCTGCGCGCGGCGCTCGCCTTTGAGGATGTGCGCTTTACCAATCCCGTGGTTTTAGAACGCGCCGTTTTTCTGCAACCGATGCACTTTGCTGGCACCCATTTTCAACAGGGTATCTCCCTGCTTGAAGCCCGCCTCAAGAGTAAATTTTCCTGCCGCGACTGCCGTGTAGTGGACACGGCTAATTGCAAACGGACTGTGTTTGCCGACAAAGTAGATTTTTCGGCCACCCAGTTTTCCGCTGCGGCCTTTTTTCAGCAGAGCGACTTTGGCGGCGAAACTACCTTTGAACGCACTCAATTTGAGGACGCGACCTATTTCGATCAGACTGTGTTCGCCCGCTCCACCTCTTTTCAGGATGCTTCCTTTGCGGATTTGGCCTCTTTCGAAGAAGCGGTGTGGCAATCGACCGTTTCATTTGCCGGCGCTCGCTTTGGCGAGGACGCCTTGTTCGCGCGAAGCCGTTTTGCGGGAGCCGCTGCGTTCACTGCGGCCTATTTCCGCAGCGCAGCCCATTTCGAGCGAGCCGATTTTTCCGCTACGGCCTCCTTCCGCCGCATCGTCTTTGCCGGTCCGGCCCGCTTTGTCAATGCCCACTTTCGCACGTCAGCGTTCTTTGTTGACAGCCGCTTCAAACAGGAGGCCACCTTTGCTGGTGCGACCTTTGCCCAGCCTTTCCGCCCCAGTGCCTACTTTAGTGTCGCTCCCGACTTAGCCGGTGTGACCGCTCCTCTCATTGACCTAACATCCAAAGCTGCGGTCCGCCCGGTTCCACCGCCGGATACTACCGACCCTAGCTGCAACCCCATTCAATTGGTCGATATAACTCAGGCGGCTGGTCTCGATTTTAAGCACTACAACGGCTTTTCGGGCGAATACTACTACGTCGAAACCTTTGGCTCTGGGGCGGCTTTCCTCGACGTTGACGGCGATGGCTGGCTCGATCTCTATCTGGTCAACGGCGCACCCCTAATCGGCGAGCGCCCCGATCCGATTCCCACCAATCGCCTGTACCACAACACTGGCGCTGGTCGCTTCGCCGATGTGACGGCTGTCTCGGGAGCCGGGCACACCGGCTACGGCATGGGCTGTGCCGCCGCTGACTACGACGGTGATGGCGACGTGGATCTCTATGTGACCAACGTTGGCCCCAATCTCCTGTTACGCAACGAGGGCGGCGGGCGCTTTGCCGACGCTACCGCCGCCGTGGGTGGGGCCGATGCCCGGTGGGGTACTAGTTGCGGCTTTCTAGACTACGATCTCGATGGCGATTTGGATCTCTACGCGACCAATTACGTGGAGTTTGACCCGCAGAACAATATCGTCTGTGCCGAGGGCGGCATCCGCTCCTATTGCGAGCCAAAGTTCTACGAGCCGGTAGGTGATGTCCTCTACCGCAACGAAGACGGCCAATTCCGCGATGTGACGTCGGAGACGGGAATCATTCACAAAGGGCGCGGCTTGGGCGTGGCCTTCGCGGATTACGACCTCGATGGCGACACCGACATGTACGTGGCCAACGACGGCACGATGAACTTCCTCTACCAAAACCAAGGGAACCGCTTTGCCGAGGTCGGCCTCTACGCCGGAGGGCGCTACAACGAGGATGGCTTGGCCGAAGCTGGCATGGGAGTGGAGTTCGGGGATTGGGACAACGACGGGTTGCAAGATATTTTTGTGACCAACTTCGCCCAAGAGACCAATACCTTGTACGGCAACGATGGGCAGGGGCAGTTCTACGACATCACCCGACGCGCCGGCTTGGCTGAGTGCAGCTACAAACCGCTGGGCTTTGGCACCAATTTTTTCGACTACGACAACGACGGCGATCCAGATCTCTTTGTCGCCAATGGCCACGTCATGGACAAAATCACCCAAGTACACCCCGACCATGCCTATCCGCAGCCCAATCAGGTGCTCTGCAACCAGCGGGGGACCCGCTTTGTCGATGTCTCGGCTAGGCTCGGTCCCGCGCTCGCGGTGGCCGCGGTAAGCCGCGCGTCGGCCAAGGCCGACTACGACAACGATGGCGACCTAGACCTGCTAGTGACTAATGTTGCCGCCGCTCCCAACCTGCTGCGCAACGATGGGGGCAACCGGCAGCACTGGTTGACGATTCAGTTGGGGAACACCGCGCAGCACGCCCGCGTCGCCGTGACGGCTGATGGACAGCGCCAAGTCAAGGAGCATCAGTCGGGCGGTAGTTATCTTGCGAGTAGCGATCCTCGTCTCCACTTTGGCCTAGGAGAGGCCACCGAGGCCACAGTCGAAATCCGCTGGCCCGACGGCGCGTTGCAAAAAATAGAAGCGGTGGCGGCCGATCAGATCCTACACATAATTCAATCCAAACCCTGATGCCAAGGAGTTGCAGATGATCACCAACTCCCCCGTACCGCGATCGCTGTACAACCTTTTCGCCGCCCTGCTAATCTTGGGCGCGGCCTGCTCCCAAGACCCCGATGACGACGCCTTAGAAAAGCACCTCCGCCTCACCCGCCAAAATCCCACCGCGCCACCCGCGTACTACAATTTGGCCGTGGCCTATACCCAAGCTGGCCGCTACGACGAAGCCCGGCAAAACTACGCCAAAGCCCTCGACCTCGATCCAAACTACGCCCTCGCCCACGATGGCTTGGGGCTTTTGGCCCAGCGGCGCGGGGCCTTGGACGAGGCCGCGGCCCACTTTCAAAAAGCCCTTGACCTCGACTCTACCTTGGCTGCGACGAGCAATAATCTGGGCAATATCCACTACCAGCAGGGAGCTTTGGCAGAGGCTGCCGCCGCGTATCAAGCGGCCGTGCGCCAAGCCCCAGAGGACATCGCGTTCTACATCAATCTCGCTCGTGCTCTGCGCGATCTGCGAGAATTTGACCAAGCGGTGGCCGTCTTATTGCAGGCCGTTGATCGCGACCCATTTTCTCGGGAAGTAAAAGCGGCCTTGGGCCATCTGTACGCCGAAGATTTGCGCGTTGAAGCCGCAATAGCCGCCTATGGCGAGGCCCTCCGCATCGCGCCCAGTGCCGACCTCCACGTCCGCTTGGGGGATGTCTATACCCGCGTTGAAAAATTGGCCGAGGCGGTGCGCGAATACGAAAGCGCCTTGGAGTTGGACAAGGACAACGCCGAAGCTCGTTACAAGTTGGGCGCTATTTACGCCACCCAACAGCGCATTCCCGAAGCAGTGGCTTTAGCCGAAAAAGCCGTCGCACTAGATTCGACCCAGACGGCGGCCCTACAGCTTTTGGCGCGGCTGTATGTCAACCAGGGCTTTTACGACAAAGCCGAAAAAGCCCTGCTACAAGCCATTGAAGCTGACCCCAACTTGATGGAAGCCCACAGCGAACTCGGAGCCCTCTACATCCGCCAAACCGAGTACCAAAAGGCCGAAGCGATCTTAAAAGAAGCCGTGGAAAAGGATCCACAGCACGGCGAGTCTTGGCGTCAGTTGGGTCTGCTCTATAGCGATTTGAATCGCCCGGAGGAAGCGGCCAAGATGCTACGCCAAGTTCTCGCCATTAATCCCCTGCACCCGGAAGCCCTCTACAACTTAGCTAACGTTCTCCTCGCTCTTGGCCAAACGACCGAGGCCGAGCACCTACAAAACCGCTTTGAACGCCTCGGGCGTCTCCACGACCACATCAATCAGCTACAGCAGACGCTCGACGCTACTCCGGCCAACGTCGCAGTTCGTTTGCGCTTGGCGCGTGCTTATCTCGCGCTCCGACAGTGGGAAAAGGCCGAAGCCCAGTATCGGTTGCTGCTTTCCTCTGCACCTACTCATTTGGAGGCGCGCCTCCAGTTAAGCGGCCTCTACGCCCAGCACGGCAAGCTCGCTAGGGCACTGCGGGTGTGCGAAGAGGCCCTAGCGCACAGTCCCCCGGACTCGGCCCTCTATAAAATTCACTTTGCGCTCGGTCATCTCTACCACGCACAGGGCCGTATCGAGGAGGCCGAGGCCGCCTTAGAGCGCACGTTGGCCCTAGCGCCTACCCATGCCCAAGCCTATAACAATCTGGGCAATGTTTACCTAGCAAAGAACGATTTTCAACAGGCGGCGACGGCCTATCAAAAGGCGCTTGAGGTAGCGCCCGATTTTGCCGAAGCCCATTACAACTTGGGCCACCTCTATGCCCAACAGAAAGCCCCTGCCAAGGCCGAGCGCCAGTACCAAGCCGCGTTGCGTGCGGATTCTACCTATGCCAGGGCGCATTATGCACTTGGTGTTCTCTACCAAGAGGCGGCGCAATCGCGTCAAGCCATCCGTGCGTACAAGCATTTTCTCGCGCAGTGGCGGGGCGATCCCCGCCTAACCCAAGCCGCTCAAGAGGCGTTAGCACGACTGGCAGGGGCAGAAGCAGGCCGGTAATTCATTTCTTCGCTCCGTGTCCTCTGATTTGAGAGGTGTTGCGATCTAAGTCAAGGACGTACCTTAGATCCATCTTAGATATCTAAAAAAGTGAGAATAGCGATGAAAACAGCATTCGCCGTTGTTTTTTTGGTCGCGCTGCTGGCCACCCAAGCGGCAGCGTTCTCGCAAACCGAGTTTCACCTGCAGTACGGCAAACACAAGAATCCATTCTCGGCAGCCACACAACAGACTTTTGTATTTCCTGTGCAACCTGAGTGAAAGGGTGAATTTGGCAATGGCGCAAGTGAATGAATACATCCGCTACGAGCCGGACGAGCGGCCTCCCCACTCCATCGCCGCTGGGGTTGGCTTTCAGGCCGCGGTGGTTATCATCGCGCCGGTGGTGCTCAGCGCAATCATTATTGGCCGGGCGGCCAACCAGCCGGAGAGTTACCTGACTTGGATCGCGTTTGCGGCGCTGCTGATCAGTGGCGTGAGCACGATTCTGCAAGCGGTGCGGGTCGGGCGGATCGGGGCCGGGCATGTGCTCGTCATGGGTACTTCCGGGGCCTTCATCGCGGTCTGCATCGCGGCACTGGTGCAGGGCGGACCGTCCCTGATGGCGAGTTTGATCGTGGTCTCGTCGCTGTTCCAGTTTGCCTTAGCCGCGCGGCTTTCGCTATTGCGCCGGATCCTCACGCCGGTCGTCTCCGGCACGGTGATCATGCTGATCGCCGTCACGGTCATGCCGATCGTTTTCGGCTTGCTGACGGATGTGCCCGAGGGTACGCCGTCGGCTGCTGCTCCGACTGCGGCCGGCGCGACGCTCGCTACGCTTGTGGTGTTGGCGCTGTGCGCCCCAGGGGCTTGGCGACTGTGGGCTCCACTCATCGGCATCGTGGTAGGCTGCGCGGTGGCCGCTCCTTTCGGACTATACGACATTCAGCCCGTAATCGACGCGCCTTGGATCGGTTTTCCCGCTGGCGCGTGGCCGGGATTGGACCTGACGTTCAGTGCAGAATTCTGGGCGTTGCTACCGGCGTTTGTGGTCGTAACCTTGGTAGGCGCGATTGAGACCATTGGCGACGGCATTGCCATTCAACGGGTCTCGCGGCGTCGGCCGCGGGCAACCGATTTTCGCTTGGTCCAGGGTGCTCTCAACGCCGATGGGACGGGCAACCTGTTGTCCGGGCTGCTCGGGGCACCCCCCAACACGACCTACTCAACCAGCATATCGCTCGCCGAACTCACTGGGGTTGCCGCACGCCGCGTTGGGGTGTATGTCGGGGCCATCTTTGCGGTGCTGGCCTTATCGCCCAAGGTGACGGCCCTGCTGATTGCGATTCCCAATCCCGTGGGCGCGGCCTATGTAACCCTGCTAATAGGCATACTTTTCGTGCAGGGTATGAAGCTGGTCGTCGAGAGCGGCCTCAATAGCCGCAAGGCCGTGGTGGTGGGGCTGTCGTTTTGGATTGGGGTGGGCTTTCAGAATCAGGTAATCTTCGCCGACTTGCTGGGCAAGACGTGGGGCACCCTGCTCGGCAATGGCATGACCGCTGGGGGTATTGCCGCGATCTTGCTGACTGCGTTTATGGAGTTGACGGCTCCGCGCCGCCGACGTCTAGAGGTCGAATTAGCCGTTGCCTCGCTGCCTAAGATCGACGAGTTCCTCCGCGCCTTTGCCGCGAAAATCGGCTGGGACGATCCGGCGACCGAGCGGCTGTGCGCCGCCGGGGAAGAGACTTTGGCGATTCTGACACAACAAGCTGAGGACGATCCGGCGGCTGACGGACGACACTTGATCCTCACCGCACGGACCGCCGAGGGGGCGGTGGAACTGGAGTTTTTGGCGACTGCTGCGGGAGAAAATCTCGAAGATCGGCTGGCGTATCTGAGCGAACAGCCCGAAATAATAGACGAACACGAGATTTCGTTTCGTCTGTTGCGGCACTATGCCTCTGCGGTGCGGCACCAGAAATACCACGACCTAGACATCATCGCGGTGCAGGTCGAGCGCACGCCTTAGAGTCAGTGGTCAGTGGCCAGAGATCAGTGGTTAGTTCCCCGCTCCCGATGGGCCGGCAGTGGAACTGGCCACTAACCACTAACCACTAACCACTAACCACTATTTATGCAGATGGTGCTCGGCCCGTTTGGGATGTTCGACCGCGAATTTAAAAGCGGGCAATGCTAAAATGTCCAGTTGTTGTCGTCCCTCGGTCACCCGGATGATCGCGTTTACTGGCACTTCAGCGAACACCTGCTCCCGGCCACTTTTCGGCCAAAAAACCACTAGCTGCGCCACTCGCTCCGCTGAACCCAACCCCACGTATTGACGCAGCGGATTGCCGCCAAAGCTGCCGCCGCTGCCGACCCAGCGGTACAGCGACCGCCTTTGGCCTCCCTCCACCACATCTACCCGTAGCTGCGTCCCAATTCCCGACCGATTCGACTCCACCCCCACCACCTCAACCGCTAGCCAGCCGTGGCCAAACCCTGGGTTCTCATATAGCACATCGGCGAACCCGTCGCCGCGATAGGCCCCGCCCATTTGCTCGAATATATCCACATCGCCATCGTGGTCTAAATCGGCAAATACGACCCCATGCCCCTTCTGCAGATGCCCCAACCCGCTGGCAAAAGTCACATCGACAAAGCGCTGCCCCGCTTGGTTCCAATACAGCACATTGGGCATCAGCTCAGCGTAATCGGTATCGCCGGTGCCCAAGTAGAAATCCAAAAAACCATCGTGGTCTAAATCGCCAAAGTTGGCCCCCATAGGTTTGGTCGGCTGCGCGAGGTGGCGGTCTTGGGACACGTCTGCAAAGCCGCCTTGGCCATCGCCGCGATACAACCGCGCCTGCTCCACGGACACCGAGTGACCCAAATGCGCGGCGGTGATGTCGGCGATGGTGGCCGAGTATGCGGCGACGAACAGGTCGAGGTGGCCGTCGTTGTCGAAGTCCCAGAACCAGGCTGGGAAGCTGGCCCGGGGCGAGACGACGCCGAGGGTGGGAGCCACATCGGCGAAGGTGCCGTCGCCTTGGTTGTGGTAGAGCCGATTGGGCTGTCCGAGGTTGGACACGTATAGGTCAGGCCAGCGGTCCCCGTCGTAGTCGCCCCAGACGACGGCTTTGGCGTGGGCGTATTGGTCAACGCCAGCGGTGGGGGCCACATCGGCGAAGGTGCCGTCGCCTTGGTTGTGGAAGAGTTGGCCGGGGGCTACAAAGGTGTCAGTGGTTTCATTGCCGATGTAGAGGTCGAGATCGCCGTCGAGGTCGTAGTCGGCCCAGGCGGCGGTTTGGGTTGGGTAGTGGTCCTGTCCTAAGCCGGCGGCAAAGGTCGCGTCGCAGAAAGTGCCATCGCCTGCATTCCGCAGCAGCGAATTGGGGTGCTGGCCGTGTTCGCCGAACCAAGCCCCGCGCAGGACCAAGAGGTCGAGGTGGCCGTCGTTGTCGTAGTCGGCTTGCACCAAGTTGAGGCCGCCCAACAGCCCGTTGAGGTTGGCCGCCTCAGTGCGGTCCGCAAAGGTGCCGTCCCTCCCGTTGCGGAAAAAGCGCAGTTGTCCGGCCAAGTCCGATGTTGAGACGAAGAAATCGAGATACCCGTCGCTGTCGAAGTCGTCGGCCACGGCCCCGCCAGAAAGGCTGAAGGTGTCTAGGCCGAGCGCAGGAGCCACATTGACCCAGTGCGGAAACGCCGCTTGGGACTCAAAGGCTTCGGGAGGAATCCGATGAGCGGGCGGCACCCCCTCGGGATACTGCCCCAAGGTCATATAGGCGATGTTGAGCAGCCAGCGGGCACTCAGGCGCAGGCGCTCCTCTGCGGCGGTGTTATCGAGCACGGCTTGGAAATAGGGAATGGCTTGACGTGACCCTTCGGGGAGAGTATGGAAGCCGCCGGGGCGAATGGGCAGGATGCAGTGCTCGGCGTTGGGGTTGAGGACGCAGTTTTGGGTTTCCCCCAAGCGCAGCCACGCCAGCCCTAGACGAAAGTGTATCTCATTTACTACCTGAGCAGGGACCGAGTGTTGCCCCGCGAGCATCTCTTCGGCCGCGGTGAGATGGTCTATGGCGCGGCGTTCCCTTCCTAAGAAAAGTTCGGCGATCCCTAAGCGAAAATGGAGACGAATTCGGTCCTGGACGGGGGCTGCGTCGGGCAGCGCCTGCAACTGGTCTTCTAGCTGTCGTAGCTGACCTTCGCCCTGATAGGGGTTGTCGTCGAGATTTTGCGCGCGAACCTCCGCCAAAAGGGCCACCATTTTTCGATGGCTTTCCTGTTGCGAGAGCGAGGCGGCGTAGCTAGCCGAAATTGTGAACAAGAACAAAAAGGGCAGTACATAAGGCATGATGCGAGGGAACAGTCTCAGCCGAGTCGTCTTGTGTGTTCATCAAGGGCTTCATCGCGCAGCGAATTGAGCTTGCCCGCCTTCACGTCTTGCTCAAACTGCGTACTCCATGCTTCCCACTCGGCGATCAAGGTTTTGTGGAGCTCGTGTTCGAGGGTTTTCAGCAGGCCCTCTCTCGTTGTTTCTTCGCACTTTACCTCTGGGACATCCTGTAGCCATCCTATCCAACCATCGCCGTTTTGTTGGATGCAGGCCGTATAGGTTTCGGCAAAGTCCGGATCCTCGATTTTGGCAGTATGAATGTGTGTCATCTATGTCTCCTTGCTTGTGTAAGGAACATAGACGAAAGCAAGGCCAGCTTGCAAGCACTACCGATCCCACGGAAACGCAAACGTCGGTCCATTGGCATACCGCTGCATCCCGATCTCCAACGTCTCCCCAGCTCCTGCCGCTAGCTCCACGGCAAAGAACGAGTCATCTATCGCGGTTTCCTTCCCGCCCACGGTGACGCTCGTAAACTGGTGTTCGGCGTAGGCTCCGCCCTGCACGATTACTTCGCGCCCGGCCACCGGATCTGTGTTTACCAGCGTCAGTGTCATGGAGTCCGCGCCTAGCTGTTCCACCAGCGCCCCTACGCCCTCGGGCATCCCCGCCCGCCCGGCCTGCGGATCGAAGTAGCGCACTCGGCAGTGCAGCGGCGAGCCGTGACGCGGCGTCAGTCCGCCCAACATGAGTTGGGTCAGCCCGCCCGGGATGGCCGGATTGAATGGGTTGGGATTGTCCGACAGCCGGGTGTCTGGCGTCGTCGGGTCGCGGCGCACCTTCTCCATCTGCGTGCGGAGGCGGGCAAAGTCGGCCTGTAGCGCCGCTTCTGGATAGGTGGAGTCGCGTCCCTCCAAAAAGCCGAACCAGCCGCTGTCTGCGTTTAGCCGACTCAGATCGGCTCGGTCCATCGACCAGTAGTACACCTCCTGCGCTCCGTGCGCGTAGCGGCTTGGCTGAAACTCGTACCAGCCTTCGTCCCCGTGCATATGCGGGTACATCATCTGCCCGTCGATTTCCTTCCCATTGGCGTTGATTGTGTCGATCATCTGCCGCCACACATCGACAAACTTCTGCTCGCCCGACAGCAACAGCGCGTTGCCAAATCCCGAAATCCCCAACCCGTGCGTGTTGCGGCTGGACATCGCTCCAGTCTGGGGCACTTCGACCGTAAAGGCCCAGCCGTAACACCCTCCGTACCACTTGCCGTCGCACTCGCCGCCGATGGTCCCGTCGAGTCCGATATTAGTGGGGATGACCCCGTCGTTGGCGAGCGTGCGCTGCCGCCAGGCTTCGACGTATTCGAGTACCCAGGCCTTGTACTGGCCCTCGCCCGTCAGCGCGTACGCGTTCAGCCCCAAGGCCGTTGCCACCATGTTCTGCGGATGGTCGCCGACGACATCGGTGTAGTCTTTGAAATGAGCCAGCATCTCCTCGAAGTTGCGTTCTCCGTGCAGGGGAATAAAGCGCTCTTGCACTTCGTCGAGCGGATCGCCGGCCCAGTCGAGTGCCGTGGCCTTGCGCAGCAGCGGTCCGCGGCTGCCATTGAACAGGCTCTTGATGATTTTGAGTTCGGAATCGTAGTTGGGTGCTTGCGGGTCGTCGCCCATGTAAAATCCGGCGTAGCGCCGCACCCGCTGCTCAAAGGCTTGTTCGCGTGGGTTCATCAAGCCGTGCAAGTTGAACGTCGTCAGTCCTTCTCCGTTGTGTACCCAGTCGAACATCACTGGGAATTCGCGGTAATACATCCCGTCTCGGGTAAAGGGCACCTCCGTGGTCTTAGCCTCGGTGTATTGCTTGAGATGGCCCTCCCATGCCAACTGGCACATATCGTACAGATGGGCCCCTCCTCCCAGTGTGTAGAGCACGGGCCAGTGGACCAGATTCTCGATGGCGTCGTCCGGCCCATCGTTGCCGCCCCAGCGCGGGATGCACTCCAAATAGCCCCGTTCGTCGAAGTATTTGTCGAAAAATTCCGTGCATCCCCTCGTTTGCGCTCGAATCAGTTCCCACTCCATTAGTGCCCAAGCGGGCGGGGGCATCGGAGTGTCAATGGTGATGGCGCGAGGATTTAGATAGCTCATGGATTGCTCCTTTGGGTAAATAGGTTGTGTGCGTCTGCCGGTACAATCTGACACCGGCCAAACTACGACGTTCTGCCCCGTAATGAGCGTCATGGCCAGCGCAGGGTCAACTACGCGCTGCCGTCGTTTCGTTGACAAGAGACCTGCCGCACAATATGTATTTTGCCAGACAGCGACTGCAATGCACACAGGAGTTCTGCGAAAAACATGGCGCAACCGCCCTATCCACAGCACCTCAATCCCAAGTTGACGCCCGAAATCGCCGAGGACGTAGCTTTCTTCCGCAAGTGGGGCTACCTCGTCGTCGAAGACGCCATCACTGAGGCGCAGGTCGAGACCCTGCGTACGGCTCTTGATGCGGCCTGCGCGCGCGAGGACAGCAGGCAGTTTATCCATCAGCTCTTAGAAGAGGATGAGGACTTTGCCTTCCTGCTCGACAACCCGCCCGTGTTGGAGAGGATGCAGGCCATTCTGGGCACCTGCGTCCAGCTTCACAGTGCCACGGCCCGCGTTACCGAGCCGGGACAGGAGGAGCAGAACTGGCACCGCGACGTGCCCTGGCCCATTGATCCCGACGGCACGCCTTACGGCGCGCTGCCCGGCCAGATCAACTGCGGCTATTACTTGGACGAATTAGACGAGGACAACGGTGCTATTGTCATCGTCCCTGGCAGCCACCGCGCCCCCTTTCGCCCGCCCGAGGGGCATCCGCGTTTCCCGGAGGAGAAGTGGGTTTTCGCCCGCCCGGGTCAGGCGGTGATGTTCGACGGCTGTCTCTACCACCGAGGCGCGGCCAACCGTTCGTCGGTGCGCCGCCGCGTCTGTCTGATGTGCTACCAGACCGCTTGGATGAAATCCCGCGAGCCCTTTGACGGCCCTTTTGCGCAGAAAGTCCGCGAAACGGGTACCGACCAGCAGAAAATGCTGATGGGCGCTATCGAAAAATGGTAAGGAGGAACCAATCATGTTGACCACCGCACAAGTCGAGCACTACCGCACCGAAGGCTACGTCGCCGTCCCCGGCTTCCTCAGCGCCGAGGAGGTCGCAGCCTTCTTGCGCGAGATGGACGCCGTCAGCGCCGGCAATACGCTCGCCAGCCACGACGTCACCCGGATGGAGATGGAGCCGAATCAGCCTCCCGACGGTACGCAGGTGCGCCGTTTGTACGAGCCTTGTAGTCACTACGAGGTCTTCCGGGAATTCTCCGCATCGGAGTGCCTTCTCGACGCGGTCGAGGCCCTACTCGGCCCGAACTTGGTCTTTCACTACAGCAAGATCAACATGAAACCAGCCGGCGTCGGTTCGCCCGTCGAGTGGCACCAGGACCTTTCTTACTACCCGCTGACCCATCGCGGCTCGGTGAGTATCCTCTTTTATCTCGACGACGCGACCGTTGAAAACGGCTGTTTGCAAGTCATCCCCCGTCGCCATCAGAGTGATCTGCTGTCGCATAGCACTGATGGGTTTTTTCAGGGTCGGGTTACGGAAGCGGTTGATCAATCGCTCGCCGTGCCGATCCCCGGTGAAGCGGGCACGGTCATCTTTATGCATGCGATGACCCCCCACGCTTCCATCGCCAATGTCTCCGACAAGCCTCGGCGCACGCTGATCCTCAGCTACCGCGCCGCTGATGCTTTCCCGATCTACACCGGCGAGATGACGTACAAGACCGAGGCCAATGCGCGTCTAGTGCGCGGCCGAATTCCGCACGCAGCGCGCTTTGAGGAGCGCTCCTTTCCCATCCCGCTGTACAAGGACGCCATTTCCTCGCTCTACGATTTGCAGGAGCGCTCGCGTGAAGGGGAGATGGTGGCGGGATAGAAAATCGCGATTAAATCTTGGAAAACAATGCATACTCAGACGCAAGAGTGGGATTTTGCAGGAATTAATGAAAAGGTTTAGTGTCATTCAATATAATCCGATCTAGGCGAAAAAACTTTGCCGCAACCAAATAGGAGAGAACATGCAGCGTTTTATTTTGCTCACGTGCCTGACGGTTCTTGTCGTAACCTCGCCGGCGTTCGCGCAGCAAATGGAAGATGTGGTTCACTTAAAAAATGGCGGACTCATTCGCGGAACTATCATTGAGGAGATTCCAGGCGAATCGCTGAAGATACAGACGCGAGACGGGAATATATTCGTCTATACCATGGATGAGATTGCCAAAATGTCCAGGGAACCTGTGATGAGGATGCGAGGGCATATTGGGGTTCAAAAGAAAAATCCTTGGCTAGCTTTTGGTCTATCGGCTCTAATCACTGGAGGCGGACAATTTTACAATGGGCAGCACAGCAAGGGAGTGGCTCAATTAGGCGGAGTTATCCTAGGTATCGGACTTATGGTCAGTGGTATTGAGGATGATTATGAGAACATATACGGTAATCTAGTTGATCCTGATGATGACGATGAGAAAGTTGCTTTCGGGCTTTTGCTTTGGTTCGGCAGCTCTCTATGGTCAATGATTGATGCACCGATCTCTGCCAATAGCATCAATCAGCAAAATCAGCAACCTTCTTACGGACATCTGATTGAGATTGGCGGCAGCCGAACTACTCTTGGTGTCGATCCGGTCGTTTCTCACAAAAATCTGGGGACTAGACTGACGCTCCATTTTTAGCTCATTTTGGAATCTTGTCCCGCCGTTGGCATGGTTGGTACTTCTCGTCGAGGCCGGATAAAATTACTCGCAGGAGAGATGCGATATGGATACGTCCAGCATTGACCTGACGTTTGTTTCCGAGCTGTTGCGCTTGCCTTATTCACAAATTTGGAGCGACTATGATGAAGGGGCCGATGTATTGTATCTCAGTTTTGAAAAACCTCAGTGCGCCAATGACAGCGTGATGGAAGAGGATGGGAATATCTACCACTATCGCGACAGCCGTCTTGTCGGCATTACGCTTCCCAATGCTCGAACTCGCTTTCAACAGAGTCCCTCACAGTAGAAGCTGTGCCACGTCATGGGCGAAGACAAAATTATCATTCTCAAGACCATCCAGACGCCCTCTATGCGCGATTTTGACCGCATGATTGCCAAAGCACGCCGCCAAGCTAGGCAAGCCGGAATGAAACGGTCGGATATTATTGCCGCCGTTTCCCGGGTCCGAGGGACAAAGTAAAAGTCGCAGTGGATACAAATTTAATGCTCCGGTCGTTTGCGGATAGCATGTTTCAAGTCTCCCCAACTATATTGGGCTATGTGGGTCTGGTCTTTAGGTCGCAAGAACAATAGGTCATTCGTCCGCTGTTGAGGCCAGGAGAAGACAAGAGCATCTTCCTCTATAGTGCTAGATACGATCCATCCATTTTCTTCTTCAACCCCCCATAGATGAGGGTCGTTTAGGTATAGTGCTACCTGCCAACCGGGCTGGTAGCTGTGTGCTCCTATAATACGCAGTTGATACACTTTTTTAGAGATGCTTTCTATTTGTAATTCTACAGTGCGCCACTGCCGAATCCGCTTAACGACGTCTCGCACCGGCGCGACCCAGAGTGCTGGATGCTGCTGGGATAAGTAATGCAAGTGATCGGCAAAATCCTCGGTGGCTACTCGACAAAATCCCGGTTCGTCAATCGGATGTAATGCTTCAACTAGCCAGCCGTTGCCAGCGATTGTACGCTCGACTGCGCTATGCCATTGTGCGACTGTGCTGCACGGGAAAAACGCTTTCAACGACATCAAATCGACCGTCGCCGGATCGTTATACACGGCATTTCCGTCCGTAGGTGGCCCGACCCTACCGCTCTGGTAGATCAAACGGGCCTCTTCGGCGACAGCGGCATTGGTTCGCGAAAATGGATAGGCCAAGCTGACGACCGGTTCGCCTAAAAACAGCGAATCTAATATGGCTTTAGAATGGATGAGTTCAGCCCTCATTTGCTGGACTTCTATCGCGTCCAATGGTACGTGACTAACAGTGTGACTAGCCATTTCATGTCCCCTTGCGGCGGCGGCTTGCCACTCGGAGATAGGAGCGGAAGGTCTGACGTTTATGAATTTGCCCCGGCGAAATAACTTATCGACGATCAGAAAGAACGTGCCGCGAAATCCGTGGTTTTCCAAAAGAGGCATCGCCCGACTGACATGGGAGATATAGGCATCGTCAAAGGTGATACTAACTGCTGCTTTAGACGCTGAGGGCCAAGGCAGCACTGCGGCTTCTATGCCAGGTTGGGCCTCAAGCGTGGATCGAAAAAAAAGAATCGATATGGAGAGAAGTGTGTAAGCAGCGTACTCCTTCATTGATTTCATGACACGACTCATTCTGTGCAATGTAGTGTAGTAGAGTTGGCTGCTTTCTGGACAGCGCTTGACGCATATCTTACGTTGGCTAACGTAGTAACTTTTATCGACAACCGACAGGAACGCCGCCGATGTCCCAACAAGACTCTAAAGAAAACTTCGACCAACTCATTCGCGACGGCTATTGCTTGGTAGAAAACGTCCTCGACGACGATATTCTCCAGCGTCTGCGCCAAGTCACCGACCAGCTACTCGACGCCCAAGGCCAAGAAATCCGCGCCCAACAACGCTCTACCGGCAGCATGATCGATGTGGGCGTCCACCCCATTTTCGCCGAACTCGTCGCCTACCCACCTGCCCGCGCCGCGCTCGAAACTTTGGGCTTTTTGCGTCCGCGGTGGATGTCTGGCTACGTCATTAGCAAGCCGCCCAATAGCCCGGCGCTGTTTTGGCACCAGGACTGGTGGGGTTGGGACGATCCTTCGAGCTATACACCCCTGCCCCAGCAGCTCTTCCTGATGTACTACCTCGTCGATACCACGCCCCACAACGGCTGTCTGCGCCTGCTGCGCGGCTCGCATCTGAAGCGCCACCGCATGCACGACGAGGTGCCCGACGCCCACACCGACGAACTCCGCCGCGTGGCCGACCCCGACCACCCGGCCTATCAGTCGATTCCCGAAGAGGTGGATGTGCCCGTGGCAGCCGGCGATGTGGTCATCGGCGACTCGCGGCTGTTGCACTCGGCTCATGCCAACAAATCGGCCCAGCGCCGCACCGTCATTACCCTGTGGTATTTTCCTTATTTCGACCTGCTCTCCGACGGCCTCCGCGCTGCCATCGCCCGCCCCCGCGAATGGGTCGGCTGGGACGATGAAGATAGAGCACGGGTTGCCAATCTCTTGCCCACCTATGAGGGGGCCGCCGAACCTGTGCCTTGGAACCGGATGCCGGGCGAGGCGCTCACGCACTGATGTTACGCAAAGGCCATTGGGTATGGGATGCCTCGCTTCGCTCAGCATTACAGCATGATCCACGTCGGACAGCCCCATGAGTAAACGCCAGTCACGCACTAAACGAGGAGCTTTGCTATGGATTCGATCTTGTTGGACGACAGCCGCATGCAGTCTTTTATTGCCGATGGCTATACAATGGTCAAAACGGATTTGCCCTCGGAGTTTCACCAATCCATCTATGGACAGATAGAGGAGGTCTTGGCTGCCGAGGGCAATCCGGGCAATAACCTGTTGCCCCGCATCCCCGACTTGCAGCAGGTGTTTGACCAACCCGAGGTCGCGGGAGCTTTGACCAGTATCTTGGGGCCGGGGTACTATTTACATCCGCACCGGTTCTGCCATTTCAACAAGCCGGGTTCGGAGGGGCAGCGGCTGCACAAGGATAGCTGGAGTCGGCGGCACCACCGGCTGCGCTGGGCCATGGCCTTTTACTATCCGCAGGACACGCCAGCCGAGCGCGGCCCCACCGGCGTGGTCCCCGGTAGCCACTATCGCAACCATCTCGACCAAGAGGATGAGGAGCGACAAGTCGCGCTCGCAGGGGAGGCCGGGACGGTCGGCATTGTCCACTACGATCTGTGGCATCGCGCTACGCCCAATAGCACCGAGCAGGCTCGCTATATGGTCAAGTTCCTCTTCGTCCGTCTCGAAGAGCCGGAAGGGCCTAGTTGGAATGCGAGTGGGGAGCCTTGGTCTGGGAACGGTCATGCCGAGGCACCCATGTGGCACAGTATGTGGGAGTGGTACGGCGGGCGGTCCGCAGGTCTTGCTGGCGACGGCGAACAGTCGGCGCTGCTGCAGGCGCTGAGGGGCGATTCCGAGGCGGCGAGTCAAGCGGCGGCCTATGCCCTTGGTCGCGCTGGGGAGCCAGCCGTGGGGCTGCTTATGGACTGTTTGCGCCAGGGATCGGAACACGTGCGGCGCAACGCTGGCTACGGTTTGGCTGCGGCCGGCCCGGCTGCGGTCGAGGCGCTAGCGCAGGCCTGCACTGACGACGATCTAGCCGTGCGGCTGGTCGCGGTCGATAGTTTGGGCGATATGGGTCGGGCGGGTGCCCCAGCGGTGCCGGCATTGCAGCGGGCGTTGGACGATGCGTCGGACAAGGTGCGAGGTCACGCCGCCGAAGCCTTGGGTGCTATGGGCGCATTGCCGCCAGCGGTGCTGGAGGAACTAGCCGAAGTTTTGCGCGACGACGACGAGTGGGTGCGGCGCAATGCCGCCTTGGGCTTGGCGCGACTGGGCCCGGCCGCCGAGGCTGTGCAGCCGGCCGTGGTAGCAGCCCTAGACGATCCGAACCGCTACGTCAGTGCCAAGGCGGCCAAGACCTTGGAACGCATTGGTACACCGGAGGCGACGGAGATATTGTTCGACTACTTGTTCGCCGCACGCTGGTGCCCCATCACCACCAAGGATACGCCGTATTAAGAATGCGGCCGACCGGCCGGTTGCCCCTACCTAAGCCTATGCAAACCCCCATTCGCCTCGGACTAATCGGCTGCGGCGGCATCGTCCAGTTACAGCACCTGCCGACGTTGTGTGAACTCGATACGGTACGCATTGTCGCGCTGGCTGATCCAGACGATGACAACCTAGCCAAAGTCGGCGCGACGACCGGCGTCCCGCCTGCTCAACGCTACGCCGACTATCGCGACATGCTGGAGCAAGCAGCTATAGACGCTGTCCTCATTGCCACGCCGCACCACCTCCACGCCGAGCAAGTCATTGCCTCGGCGGAGGCTGGCTGTGCCGTCATCAGCGAAAAGCCGATGGCTACCTCGCTGGAGGAAGCCTCGGCCGTGCTAGACGCTGTCGCGCGCCACGACGTCATTTATACAGTCGTTCACAACGCCGTCTTTACCCCTGGTACTCTCCACGCCATTGCGCTCTTGCAAGGGAACGAGTTGCCCGAACCGCAAGTCGGTCGCGCCAAATCGATCTTCCCCATGCCCGAGACCCATCACCGCGCCAGCCCGGCCCGAATCTGGCGAGCCTCCAAAGCGGCGGGCGGCGGCTGCATCGGCGATACGGGGTACCACGAGATCTATTCACTCGAAACCTTGATGTGCTCGCCGGTGCGCTATGTCGAGGCACGAGTGCAGACGCGCTTTTTCGATATCGACGTCGACGATGTAGCGCTCTTGCTCCTCGAACACGAAAACGGAGCCATCTCCACGGTCTCCACCTCGTGGGGCATGGTCGGCGGTGGGGCCGGCGAGCTAGGCAATCTCTGCGAAGTGCACACTCGCGGCGACTGTCTGCGCGTCGTCGGTCGCGGCCGGGCGCTGCATCGCTTCTCGCGGGAGACGGGCAGTTGGTCCGAGATTCCGCTCGACGTCACGGAGCGCAATGTCACCGGCCACGCTGGCTATCTTACCGCCACGTTCGCCGCCCTAGCGGCAGGGGATCCGCCGCCGATCACCGCCGCGCGGGCTTATCACAACCTCAGCATCATCGAGGCGGCGCGCCGTGCCACTCAAGCGCGCCGCGCCATTGACCTAACGGAGCTTTGAATGCGTCCCTATATCGACTGCCACAACCACATTGGCCGCACCATCGACCGCGTGCCGCCGGTCGGCCAAAACACCGCCATGTGCCTCACGCGCTTTGCCGAGACCCATATCCACGCTGCGATCTCCATGCCCACGGCCGTCGGCAGTCCGATTGCCCGCGGCATCGTGGATATTCGCCACCAGAACGAGGTCATTGCCCGCGCCTGCCGCGATTTTCCCGGTGTCTTCCCCATCGGCTTGGCCTTGATTGAGGAGCGCTTTGGCAAGCTGGGCATTGAAGAGGCTGAAAAGGCCATGAGCGAGTTGGGCTTGGTCGGCATCGTCGGCCATCCGCCCATCGCCGAGTGGTGCATTCCCTTCGTCGAGGCCGCGGCCGCTCGCGAGGGCTTGGTCAACCTGCACATGCACAACCCGCTCATGGATCGCATCGCCGCGATGTTCCCGCACTGCACGTTCATCGCCCACGCCAGCACTTGGGCCGCCGAGCATCTGGCCAAGTACGACCATGTGTTTTTCGAGGTCGTCCAGTACCCGGACGGGCCAGGCTCTGAGTGGGATTTCGCGTGGCTGGCCGACAAGGTGGGCCGCGAGCGGCTGATTTTTGGTGCCGATTTGCCCTATTACGACTATAGGATATTGCAGCAGGTCATTGAAGAAGCCCCGGTTGACGACGACCTCAAGGACCGCATCGCCTATAAGAATCTCGCTGCGCTAATCGAGCGTTTCAATCCAGCGTGGACACTACCAGCGCATCCTCCGAAGGCCGTGCGCGTTTACGATCCAGCGGAACTGTGGGCCGTCAATCCCGCCAATCCCGCCCGTCTGACGGTTTTTGCCTGAGAGGAAGCCCAGAATCGTCAGGGCGGTATTCTACGACGGTGACCTAGTCATAGGCGGGGGTATTATCCAGTAGGGCAAAAAATGAAAATGGCGAGATCGTATCCTCTGTTGCTCCTGCTCGGTCTCTGCTCGCCCCTGCACGTGCAGGGGCTGACCATTTACCGCATTGGTGGGGATGATCAACCACCGCCGGCGCTGGAGGTGCCTTATGAATTCAGGCACGTGCCTTGGAGTGCAGTTGTCGCGACCGCAGGCGACCAGACCCAATCCCTGCAATTACAGGCGGAATACATCGAGCCTAAACAACTAGATGGCTCTGTCAATCTTCTCCTATCCATTGTCGAAAACGGTGGTTTGATTCTCACCACCAACCGCTATGATAGCTTGGTTGCGCCCGGCGAGAGCGAGTTCACCGTTTGGGATGGCGACATTGAGACTGCTTACCAAGGGGACGAGTCGGCCGCGTGGGGGGGGATCTTCAACCGCCGGGAAAATAGGTCGTACAGGCCCTTCAAGTACTGGGTTTTCGATCTGGGGGGACGCTTCACTATCCAGAAGATCCGTTTCTATCCCAGGGACCGCTTCCGCTTTGAGCGCTTTGCGGAAAGTTTCATCGTCGGCGTCAGCGACGGAGACCCTGTCAAGGACGGGACTCGGGATCTCAAGGTTACCGCAGAATCGGACTTCAACCAGATTCACAATATCCGCGAGAACACAAACGCCGTGGTCGAACTAGAATTCCCCCAACAACCGGTGCGCCAGATCTTGTTTGCGGTGGGCCGCAATATCCGCAGTATCTGGGAGATCGCCGAAATCGAAATGTACGGGGCCGGTTTCAGCGCTTTTGCCCGCTACGAATCCACTATCATCGATCTGGGCCAGCCCTTCATCTTGGGTCCCTTGATCTGGGCCGGAGACCAGCCTCTGGGAGCGAGCATTGAAGTGCGGACCCGGCTGGGTGACGACCCCGATCCCAACTTGTATTGGCGCACCACGTTTCGCGGCGACGAGAAGACTCTTTTCGATCGCCAGGGCAAGCTCCTGACGCGGGAGACGTACGCGGCTCTGCAATTAGGAGAACGCGCAGGCACGACCCACGATACCCGCAACTGGAGCGATTGGAGTGCCCCCATCGCCTTAGCTGGCGAGATCGGGAACCCGATTGGGGACCGGCCGCGGCGCTTTGCTCAAGTGCGGGCCGATTTTCACTCGCGGGCCGAGACTGGCGGTCGCCTAAACTACCTGCAATTCGCCGCTTCCCCGCCCCGGGCGGCGCATATTGCTGCGGAGATTGAGCCGGCACAGGTCCGCCCCGGTCAGACCACGTCTTTCACCTACAAGCTCCTGCCTCATTTCACCGGCGATGAAGCGGGATTCGACCGAGTAGAAATCGACACGCCTGGGCGCATCGTGAGCGTCGATGCTGTGCGCATTGACGGGCGCGATGAGGGCTTTGCCGTGGCTAGGCTGGATGAATCGAGCTTTGCCGTGCAAATTCCCCACATCGATGTGCGGCGATCCCTGGATCTTATCGAAATCGACTTCAAGGCTCAGGTGTTTCAGTACGGCACCGTTTTTTCGGGGTGGGTTTCCGACAGTACCCAGCCCTATGAGGTGGCCCAAGCGGTAGTCGCAGGGGACGCGGATGTGCAAAATGACAGCGCGACGTTGCAGGTGGCCCTAGCGGACGTCGGCCTTGAGTCCATCGGTCGGGTGAAATTGGGGTCGTCGATTTGCACGCCCAACAGCGACAGAGTCAACGACGAGGTGCGCCTCGAATACGACTTGCTCAATCTGGCCGGCGCGGCGCTGGTGTATATTGATGTGTGCGATCTGAGCGGCCGAAAACTGTGGACTAGCAATCGGATTGCTCACGCAAGCGGTCGCTTTGCGGTGGCTTGGGACGGCCGCGACGACAGCGGCTTGCTGCTGCCGCCGGGGGTTTACCTGTTGCGCTTAGAGGTGGAGACAGATAAGGGAAGGGACCGCGTCGGCCGGATCGTTTCGTTGGTGTACTAGCATTTTGCAAAAGGCATCCACATGACGGGATTTGGACGCCTCCTGTTCGCAAGCCTCCTCGGGTTAGTCCTAGTACTGACCGATATCCATGAGGTTTGGGCCCAGAACGCCGGCCACCAGGTCATAGACAATCAAGTCGTCATAAACAGTCGCAATCACTGGCAAAACTGGACCTTTCCCCTCGGAACCTTGTTCATTTCTCCCGAGGGAGCAGTACAGGCTCAGCGCATTGAGAAAAATACCAATGCGGCTTTAGATATCGTCGATTACCTGCGCTTCAATCCTCCCCCTTCGTTAGGCGACAAAGATCCCGAGACAGTCACCTTGGCCGACGCTATTGAGGGGGGCTCTAATGTCGCCGATGTGGCCAAGGTATTCGACGGCGATATGACCACCTACTGGGAACCTGCCCTCCCCAGCGATGAGTTTGATCTGGCCTTGCAGTGGTGGTTTATCGTCGATTTGGGCCGCTTAGTGTTCGCCAAGAAACTCGTCGTGCGCTTTGTCGAGGAGGGTCTAGGCGACCCCTTTCTCCTCTTTGATGTTCTAGTCTCTAACGGCCGTGAACCGAGTCGCGTGCAGGGGAGCGGAGCGCGAGCCTTTGAGACTGTGCTGCGCACCTTGAATAAAAATAAGAGCCAGCGGGTCTTTGAAGTTGACTTGACTAAACGGGAACCCACAATAGAAGCCGCTCCTGTGCGCTTTGTACAGATTCTGGTGACAGGTACCGATGGCCCGTTGGGCACGGAAATCACCCGTGCGGAGTACGAAGCACTGACCGCGGATCAGGGAGCCATCCAGTATCTCAAGCGGCAATTAGACGGCCGCGAGGTGCCCGTCGCGCAAAGAGTGTACGAGCGCCTCGAGGAGGAGCGTCAGGGCCGCATCCGATACTTCCGCCGGGAGCGGCCCCGCCTAGCCGAATTAGAGGTGTGGAACGAAGGGGACGAGCTCGTCGCCGGCCTACTGGACCGCGGCGGTACCATTGCCACTACGGCCGCGCAGACCTTGGCCCTTAAGAGTTTGGTCGATGGCGACTTGGACAGTTTCAGCGGCATCTACTTCGGCGTCGAATCCGCGGTACCCGATCCCCAAAAGGAGTTGGTCTTTGATCTAGGGGCTTTTTACTGGATCGATACCTATCGGCTGGCTTATAGCGGCCTCGGGGGGGGGCGTTTCGGCTCTTTTCGCAACTATCGGCTCGACTTTTCCGATGGCTCCCTAGCCGCCGATGGCAAACTCAAATGGATCACCCGGGCCACCTTGGACCAGGGTCAAACCGTTTACGGCCGGGCACCGAACGCCCGCCTTGAAGGCACCCAGTTCGAGCCGATCAAAGCACGCTTCGCTCGCATTCAGTGGAACATGGAGCGGATCGGTACCCAAATCGCCACCATGGCGGAGATGCAGCTATACGGGGAGGGTTTCCAGCCGGAAGTGAGCCTAGAATCCGATCTGATCCGGCTGGGCGGCAGCCGCAATCTGCACGCCATTGAGTGGGACGCCGACGAGCCGCCAGGCACGCGCGTCCTGATCCAGACTCGGACTGGCGACGAGTTGGGTCAAATACTCCACTACTTCAAAAACGACGGCACGGAAGTGACCGAGGAGCAGTACGGCAAGCTGCTATCGATCTTTAAGGGCGATATCATCGCCGAGGAGGTGCCGCTGGGCGACTGGGGTGACTGGAGCGAGCCGTATGCTCGGGCCGAGGGCAGTCCTGTTACCTCGCCGTCACCGCGGGAATTCCTCACAATTCGGGCGACTTTGCTGTCGGACGACCCGGATCTCACGCCGACCCTGCGCTCAATTCGGCTGCACTTTGCCGACCCTGTGGCGCAGAGCTTGCGGGCGGAGATCGTGCCCTTTCAGGTGGACCAGCTCGGCGTCGAGCGCCCCTTTTCGCTCTATGTGCAGCCCTACTTTGAGCGTTTAGACCCCGGCTTTGACGAGTTGCTTCTCACTGCCCCGACCAACATGGCGCTGAGCCTAGGTGGGGTTTTTGGTGGGCGAGCGGATGAGTTCAATGCGGAGACGGAAGAGGTGTTGGCGCTGGAACAGGTGGAAGTGGTGCCGACGGCACCGGACTCGCTGCTAGTGCGTTTCCCCAGAGTCGGCCCCGACGGCGCGATAGAGATTTTGCGGCTCGACTTTACCGCGGCTCTCTTTGCCACGGGGGCCGTCTTGCAGGCGTCTCTGCGCAACAGCGATGCGGCCGACGGAGGCACTTGGCAGCGGGTTGATCCGGGCGATGTGCTGGCGCATATCCCCGGCAATACCACTACGGTGGTTAGTTCCTTTGAGTCCCAAGCTCTGCTCACAGAGGTGGCCGTGCGCCCGGTGGTGTTTTCGCCCAATGGGGACGGGATCAACGACCGGACATTTTTCCTTTTTAAAGTAGTGAGAGTGGGCGACGATAGTCCGGTGGAGGCGGCGGTGTACCATCTCGATGGCCGACGGGTGCGCGTTCTCGGCGAACGGCGGGCTATGAGCGCTGGCTCGTATGAAATCGGCTGGGATGGACGGGATGAGGGCGGAGCCTTGGTGCCGCCGGGCCTGTACTGTGTGCGTTTGCACATCCGTACTAATACGGCGGGAGCCCAGGTCGAGGACAAGACCGTTCTGCGCACTGTGGCGGTTGCCTATTGACGGGGCCGTGTTCATCTGCGGATACCGACAGTTTAAAACTAATAGGGGTTTATCTAACTTTACGATCCCCACCTGAGAGGAGACGCGCCATGGCCGACCCTAAAATCACCAAGATCGAAAACATTTACTTTGCCCATCAGATCGAAAACATGGGCACGGACTACAACGGTTTTAATCAGGTTTACCAAAAGGGCGAGACGCTGTCGATGACGCCCTGCGTGGTACGCATTCACACCAGTATTGGCGTCACTGGCGAATGCCTCGGTCCTCCAGTGCCCGAAAACGTCGCCCGCTACCTGCTCGGTCGGAATCCGTTTGCCCGCGAGCGGATTTACAACGATCTCAAACGCGGTCTGCGCCACTCCGCCCGCACCGAAATCTGCGCCGTTGACGTGGCGCTGTGGGATTTCGCTGGCAAGGTGTACGACGCGCCTATCTGGCAGCTTTTGGGCGGCTGGCGAAAGACCATCCCCGCCTATGCTTCGACCTACCACGGCGACGAGAATGGCGGCTTGAGTACACCGGAAGCGTTTGCCGACTTTGCCGAGCAGTGCGCGGAGACCGGCTATCCCGCGTTCAAGATTCACGGCTGGGGCAATGCTCCCATCGCCCGCGAGGTGGCCAATGTGCTCGCAGTTGGCGAGCGCGTGGGCGACCGGATGGACCTGATGATCGATCCGGCCTGCGAGTACGAGACGTGGGCGGATGCCTTGCGCGTGGGTCGCGCTTGCGACGAGGCGGGCTATTTCTGGCTCGAGGATCCCTATAAGGACGGCGGCGTGTCGATTTTTGCCCACAAGAAGTTGCGCGAGTTGCTCAAGACGCCGCTTTTGCAGACCGAGCACATCTTTGGTCTCGAACAGCACGTGGACTTTATCGCCCACGGCGGCACGGACTTCGTGCGCGTCGGCACGTTTGAGGACGGCGGCATCACGGGTGCGATGAAGGTTGCTCACGCGGCCGAGGGCTTTGGTCTCGACTGCGAGTTCCACGGCGGTGGCTTGGCGCACCGCCACTGCATTGCCGCCATCCGCAACACCAACTACTACGAACTGGGCCTGCTCCATCCCCTAGTCAAAAATACCAAGCCGCCCGTCTATCCCCCCGAATTCACCGACGAACTGGAAAACGTCGATGCCCAAGGTCACGTGCCCGTGCCGCAGGGGCCGGGTTTGGGCGTGGAGATGGATTGGGATTACATTGAAGGGCACAAGCGCGGCGAAAGGGTGTTTGAGTAGATTGCCGACAATAACGCATCACTTACGAGATAATCCGCAGATGAGCGCAGATAGACGCAGAATAGGATGCACAAGACGATCCACATCAAAATAGGAGAATATCTATGCAGCGACGTCCCTACGGCACCACTGGCGAACATCTCTCTGTAATCGGCTTTGGCGGCATTGTCGTCAGCCAAGTGGAAGTGGTCGAGGCCGCCCGCTTGGTGGGGCGGGCCGTTGAGCGCGGCGTTAATTACTTTGATGTGGCCCCGAGCTATGGCAACGCCGAGGATCGCCTGGGACCGGCCTTGGAACCGTATCGCAGCGATGTATTCTTGGCCTGCAAGACGACCCAGCGCACGCGGGCTGGGGCTGCCGCCGAGTTGCGCCAATCGCTCAAGACTATGCGCACCGACCACTTCGACCTGTACCAATTGCACGCCATGACCACGGATGAGGATTTTGCCGCGGCGACTGGTCCCGACGGAGCTTTGGCGGCGTTTGTAGAAGCCCGCGATCAAGGCTTGGTGCGCTATATAGGTTTTTCAGCCCACTCGGCTGAAATAGCCTTGCAACTGCTGGACTATTTTTCATTCGACTCGGTGCTCTTCCCCGTCAATTGGGTCAATTACTTCCAGGCCGACTTCGGCCCCCAAGTCGTGGCCAAGGCGCAAGAGCGCGGCACCGCATGCCTAGCCCTCAAAGCCATGGCTCGCTCGCGCCTGCCCCAAGGGGCACCCAAACGCTATGCCAAATGCTGGTACGATCCCATTGACGAGCCGGAGCTAGCCGAGCTAGCCCTGCGCTTCGCCCTATCGCAGCCCATCACGGCCGCTCTGCCGCCCGGCGAGGCATCCCTCTTTGAAATGGCTTTGAACATGGCCGACCGCCTCGCGCCGCTCACAGATGCCGAAGTGGAAGGCTTGCGGGGCCGCGCCGAGGAGAATACACCGCTGTTTGAGTTGGCAGCTACTTGAAAGGAGCAGATTGTGATTCCATTGGTCAGCACGCTCTGTCAAGGTCCGCTAGGCGTGGCCCAGCTACCGCGTCTGTGGTGGAAAAACCTCCTGCACCAAGCTGGGCAGCTCGACGAGGACTATCCTTTTTGCAGCGGCGGTCTCGACAAATACGTGCTGGAGGTGCTGCGCATCGACCAAGACAGTGCCTTGCGTTTTTTGTGGGATCAGCGGCCTACCTACCTAGAATTCGAGGAGTGGGTGACCGCCGAAGGCACGTACGAGCCCAATCGCATCGTGCGCTGGAATAAGTCGCTGGTGCCGCGCACCCACTATAGGCCGGACAAAATCGACGAGACCTATGGGGATATAGGCTGGTCGCTGGAGGATACGACCGAAGTATCGGCCGTGCTGCTCAACTGCCTACAGGATTGGCACTTTTTCCATCGTCGCGTTTTCGCTCCCGGTGGCCCGGGCCTGTCTGGGCCTGTGGCTCCTACCCTCAGCAGCATAGACCGAGGCCCGCTGGGCATCTGCCAACTGCCGCGCACTTGGCTCAAGACCTGCCTGCGCGCTAGGGACTGGCTGCATCTGGACTACCCCGATTGCGCCGAGGGCAGCCTCGACCAGCGTTGCTTGCAGACCTTGCAGGTGGATCAGGACGCAGCTCTTGCGTTTCTCCGCGAGGAGATGCCGACCTATCTCGCATTTGAGGATTGGGTGCGGCAGGAAGGTACTATCGAGGAAGAGGCTGTGGCGGCCTTCAACCAGCTCCTGCTCGAACGCGAGCACAACGCCGCCAAGCAGGCCGAGATCCACGCCACCTTGCAGCGTCCTCCGACGTGGACTTCAGGAGTGCTGCTCAATCACTTGGAGGACTGGCACTACGCCCATCAGGGGTTGGTCGGGGGGTGAGCTCCTGCTCATTCTGATCCTGTAGAGGATCCCGCTTCCATTTTGGTCGGCGTCAATAGCGCGTCAATAGGACTGCCCTCTTTGATGTAGTTGATAACTACGTCGCGGATCAGATCCTCTTCGAGCCACACCGACTCGGTAGTCCCGATCAATGACTCGCGCCGAGGTGGCTCGACGACGAAGGAATTTGTCGCCACGGTATAGGTCTCCACTTTACCAACAGAACGCGTGGCTAAGACGCCGGCCACGCCAAGTTAGCTGCGAATGCCCCCACCGCAGTGAGTGGCAGCGACCGGGCTTGATCTTCGGTGCACCACTCGCAACGATCCGTTGAGCCGTCTTGCTCGAATCTGAGGTCGAGGAGGCTAACAGTGACATTGTAGATGATACCGACGTGGTGAACCGAGTCGTACGGACGCTCTACACTTCTGGGATAAGTGTGTGAATACACCTCAGTGACTCCAATCGCCTCAACGTCAGCGATGCCCGTTTCCTCTTCCAATTCGCGGAGCAGGGCAGCCTCTGGATGCTCTCCCCACTCAATCCCGCCGCCTGGCATAGTCCATCTTCCTTGGTCCAGTCCGCTAGCCATGCGAACCAAGAGAAGCCGGCCTGACAGATCACGGCAAAACCCATAGGCACCTATATAAACGTGCGGAGTATCGGAGGCTGAAGACATTCTGCTCGCCTTTCTTATCTGCGGTGGAAGCATCGTGGTTGTCAACATCACGTCCTCTAGTGTCAATTTGGTCGCGTTGGACCGCGAAGGCGGTCCGCCTCCGCTGGGGAAGTGCAAGGGGCATTCTCATTAACGTACAGCCCCTTCACATCGTCAAGGTCTTCTTTTTGCTCCACACAATTGTCAGTAGTTGATAATTAGTGCTTATTAGCCGCGAACATGGTTTTTGGGCACTCAGGTATATAACTCCCTTTAAAACGAGGAGGATACGCCATGCGACAGCAGCGCACGATCTACTTTAACGACGCTCGGCACTACTACCTTTTTGCCTTTGAGCCGCCGATGGCGCTCGAAGACGCTTGGGTGCCCATAGACGAGGTCGCAGGTACGGGGGTGGATACTTTTGCCTACGGGGTCGAGCGCGGCGATGGGCTTTTCTATCCGTCGCGGGTGGGGATGATGTTCGGAGCGGATATTCAGCCCTTTGAGCAGGCGGCCTATTGGCGGACTTGGCACAACATGCAGAGCCTGATCGAGCGCGGGCTCGACCCGCTGACGGTGCTTATCGACCGGGCACACGACCACAGCATGGACTTCTGGGCCAGCTTGCGGATGGCTGCCTACGGGAATATGGATCCGGCCCACAAGCTGGCCGACGGCGGTGGTGGGCTGGCGCACGCGGAGGTGCGGGCGCACATCTTGCAAGTGGTCGAGGAGCTGGCGACCGAGTACGAAACTGATGGCGTTGAGTTGGACTTTGCCCTGCCGGGCGGAGCGCCGCGCATTTTGCGGGAGGAGGATGTGGAGGCGACGACGCCCATTTTGACCGACTACGTAGAGCAGCTCGCCGAGCGAGTGCGCGGGCAGCGGTCGGGTGTGGTTGGAGCGCGGGTTTTGCCCACTGAGGAAATGAACTTGGCGCAGGGCTTGGACGTGCGGACTTGGCTAGAGCGCGGGTTAGTGGATTTCTTGGTGCCGATCCGCTACGGCTATATGATCCTCGATGGGGACATGCCGATAGATTGGCTGGTCGAGGCCGCGCACGCGGCCGACGCGGCAGTCTATGGCACCTTGCAGCCCTACGTAGCTGATGAGTCGGTTGGGGCCGAGCGGGTTTGTCCTTCTCCTGCCCAGCTGCGGGCGGCGGCGATGAATCTGTTAGATCGGGGCTGTGATGGGCTGTATGCGTGGTTTATGCCTTGGCCCTTAGGAGACCAGGAGCGCAGCGCGCTGAGCGAACTGGGCAGTCGGGAATTGATGCAGGAGAAGGACAAGCACTACGTGCTGGCGCGGCGGGCAGCGGATGAGGAAAACCAATACCCAGTGGCGCTGCCGGTGGAGATCGCAGCCGACGACTGGGCGCAACATACCATCCCCTTTTACTTGGCTGACGATGTGCAAGAAGGCCGCGTCAGTCAGGTGCTGTTGCGGATCAGGATCGTCGATTTGGTCTCGGACGACCGCTTGGAGATCGCGCTCAACGGCCAGTCGCTGCAAGGGGAGATCTGCCGCCGCGAGTTCGGCTATAAAGTCGTCCCGTATCAGGGTATGTGGCTGGTTTTCGACTTGCAGCAGGTGCGGCCTCAGCAGGGGGCGAACCGCTTGGAGATTGCGTTGGTGGGGCGGCCGGACGATTTGGTGAGTCCGCTGAGAGTCACAGATGTGGAAGTCGAGGTGAAGTACCATCCCTTGCCGACCCGATATCTCTAAGAACGGCCGAACGACGAGAAAACTACTCGTCCTTTGGCCAAGCCTGGCGCAAAGCCTCCAGACCAAGCCCAAAATCATCCGGCGCATCGAGCACGGCGACTTTTCGAGTCGCCATTTCTTCCAATAATACGGCTACGGGCAACCCGGCTCGTTCGGCCGCTCCTCGCAGATCAACCTCGGTTTCTTGGTAAGCGCGGATGGCCTCGGACACGCGAAATCGCTCCATACCAACCAGCACCCATTGACGCATGAGGGCTGCTTCTGAGTAAGCGGTATTTGCCACCAGATGTGCTAGTTCGTCGGCTTCTTCCGGCCGCAGACGAATGGATTTAGTCACCCGGCTGGACGTTTTCTTGGTAGTACTCTGGTTCATTTTAGAGGTCTCCTTGGGATTCGGCCAAGCTCTGCACAGCTTGGCGGGCTGTATCCATCAAAGCCTTTCCAGTATTTGCGGCGATCCTATCTAGTTTATCGTGGACACTGTGCCAAGACAGCACTCCTATTTCATATAGATATACGGTGAATTCTGGAACGGTCAGGGCCTTGAGACCGCGCTGCCGAGCAAAGCGCAAAGCACGCTGTTCATTCACCAGTAGCCACAAGTTCTCGTCGAGAGCCAATCCCAAAGCGGCTGCTTCTCCCGCGTGGAACTGGTCCAACGGCTGAATAGGATCACGGATAGTCAATGATCCCTGTCGTTTCATCAGGCCAAACAGTTCTTGATACCCATATACCCGCTATGGATAACGCGGATCACGGGCTTGTATTTCATGCTCGACAGCCGATGGGACAACGACCGCAAAAAAGCGAAACAGATAGGCGAGCACATCGGCTCGATGGCCCAAAACCCAAAACGAAGTGTCCAAAACGGCTGTTTGCTTCTTCATGCTTCTAAAATAAACATTAGATTCTACTTGTCCAAACTTGCAAATTTGGAGATAACCGATGATAACACTACTGCACAAATACGGGAAAACCATCGCCATTGTCGCGACGCAGTCGCTCAACGACGCGCTTTGGGGCCTGATTGGCGATTTCGCGCTACGGCTATTCCACGTAGCGATCCTGCTCTCGCTCTGGCGCACGGTGATGGCAGGTCAGGGCGTCGTTGCGGGGATGAGCTTGGAGGCGGTGCTGACCTATACCATGGTCGCCGCGATTTTTGCCGACCAGCTAGCGGGCCGCACCCGGATCGACGACGATCTGTGGAGCGGAAATATAGCCAACCGCTTTTTGCGGCCGATGGGGATCTACGGGCAGATGCTGGCCGAGATGGTCGGCGGCTGGATCCCCGGCCTGCTGTTCTTTGCGCTGCCGCTGTTGCTCATCGCGCCGCTGCTGGGAGTTGACCCTTTCCCGGCGACATGGACGGCCGGGCTGTGGTTCCTACTCAGTTTGGCGCTGGGCGTGGCGGTGGGCACGGCGTTGGATCTGTTCTTTGCCGCGTGCATGGTCTTCTTGGAGCACAGCGTGTACGCGCTGCAACGGATCCGCACCACCTTGACGGTGCTGTTGTCGGGTCGGTTGGTGCCGCTGGCGTTGTTGCCGTGGGGCTTGGGGGACTATCTCGAGTGGCTGCCCTTTGCCTCGCTGGCGTCGGCACCACTACGCCTATACACCGGCACGGGCGATCCACACGACCTCATCCCTTTGCAGGTAATCTGGGCTGTAGTGTTGTGGGCGGGTGCGCACGCACTTTGGTGCCACAATCGCGAAAGGCTGGTGTCCCATGGCGGCTAAGCGCAACCCCGTAGTCCAGGTTATCAGGCGCTGGCGGGTGCAGGCCTATCTCGACTTCATGTGGATGACCCGGGACTTCAAGTTTTTTCTCATCAACGTCGTCTCCGACATGGTCCTCAGCCTCTCGGGGGTGATGGCGGTGTTCTTGCTGGCCGAGCGCTTCGCTGGGATCGGGGTGTGGAGCCGGGACCAGATTCTCTTCATGCTCGGCTACGCCGCCCTAGTACAGGGACTGCTCGAAATGTTCTTCCGCTACAACGTGCTGGCCGTCAGTCGCCGCATCGGCCGCGGCCAACTCGACCACACCTTGGTGCAGCCGCAGCCCTTGTGGATGGCCCTGCTCACGGAAGGATTTATACCCTTCTCTGGCTGCTGGGGAGCCATCGTCGGATTGGGGATCAGCGCTTGGTCCTTGGGGCGGCTGGATATGGCCTTGGAACCCGGCTGGTGGCTGTGCTATGGAGCCCACCTGCTGTCTTCCTGCGTGGTGGTCTTGGCCTTTTGCTATTTGTGGAGCGCGCTGGCGTTTTGGTCGCCGGTGGGTGCCGAGGAGATCAGTTCCCGCGCGATCGGTTTCGCCTGGCAGTTGAAGTCGTTTCCCCTCGATGGGCTGCATCCGCTCTTGGTCAACGGCCTGTTGAGTGCGCTGCCGGTGGGTTTTGTCGCTTGGTATCCGTGTCGGGTGCTGCTCGGGATTGACCAAGGGGCCGGATCGCTGTGGACTACGCCGATATTCGCCTGCGCCTTGAGCCTTGTGGCGCTGATAGCTATCAAGAAAGGAATGAATCACTATGGACACACGGGATCGCAGCGCTACTTGCGCTGGGGACATCGCAGTTGAGTTAAAGGGGGTCAACAAGACCTTCTACCAACGCCAGCGCTCGGCATATATGCGCGATGTGTTCAAGAATCTCTTTCGGCCCCGGGTGCGCGAGATTCGCGCCCTGCAGGATGTGGACCTTATTGTGCGTCGGGGCGAGATCGTCGCCTACGCTGGCCCCAATGGCGCGGGCAAATCGACGACGGTCAAGCTGTTGTCGAGCGTGCTGGCACCGACGTCGGGGAGTGTGCGGGCCTTGGGAATGGACCCGATGCGGGACCGGGTGGCCTATGTCAGCCGCATTGGCGTGGTCTTTGGCCAGCGCACCGAACTGTGGTGGGATCAGCCTGTGTCGGCGAGCTTCGAATGGAAGCGGGTCGTGTGGGATATTCCGCAGGAGCGCTACGAGCGGATGCTCGGCTTTGTGCGCGAGTTGCTGGGCCTCGACGAGTTCATGGATAGTCTGGCGCGGCAGTTGAGCTTAGGGCAGAAGATGCGGGCAGATCTGGGGCTGATGCTCATGCACGAGCCGGAGGTTCTCTTTTTGGACGAGCCGACGATTGGCGTCGATGTGCTGGCTAGACGCCATATCCTCGACTTTATCAAGGATCTGAACCGAGAGAGGGGGGTAACGGTGATGATCACCAGCCACGACATGGACGAGTTGGAACAGCTAGCTGGTCGGATTGTGATGATAGACCGCGGACGAATCGCCTTTGACGGGCCTTTTGACGAGTTGCGGAATCACTTTGGAGACAGGCGGCGGTTGCGCTTGCAGACGAGTGAGGAGGCGGCACCGGACCTGAGCCGCGCCGAACTCCTGACGACGGAGGCCGGCTGGCACGAATACGTTTTTGACGCGGAACAGGTTAAATTGCCGGTCCTGCTCGCCGAAGCCTCGGCGCAGGCATCGGTGCTCGACGCGGAGACGCACCGGGCACCGATCGACGAGGTGATCGCGGACATTTACGCGGAGTGGGAGACGTGAACAAGGCAAGATACCCGTTCCGTAGGGAATAACGATCGTTATTCCCTAGACGATGCGGAACGTCAGTCAGGCACCGGGCACTGAGCCTGTCGAAGTGCCGCGTAACGTCAGGTGCCTCACTCAATGCCCAGTAGTTCAACTTCAAAAATCAGGGTGGCGTTGGCCGGAATTCCGGCGCGGCCCCCCGGGCCGTAGGCCAATTCGGGCGGGATGGTCAGCTTGGCCTTGCCGCCCACTTTCATCATTTGCAGTCCCTCAGTCCAGCCTTTGACCACCTCGTTGAGGGCAAAGGTGATGGGCTCGCCGCGCTCTACCGAACTGTCGAAGACCGTGCCGTCAATCAGCGAGCCGTGGTAGTGGACTTTGACCCGGTCAGTGGCTTGGGGCGAGGCCCCAATGCCAGCCTTCAGCTCTTTGAAGATGAGGCCGGAAGCCGTCTGCACGGCGCCTTCTTCTTGGGCGGCCTTTTCCCTGAAGGCCGTGCCCTCTGCTGCGGCTTGGGCCTGAACTTTTTTCATGCGCTCCTGCAACATGGGGTTGATCTTGGGGCCGAATTCCTCTAGGGAGACGATGGGCTCGTCGCCCTTGACGGCGTCGGCAAAGCCCTGCATGATCACCGCCATTTCCGCGTCGCTGAATTGACCCCGGAACGGCTCTAGGGAGTTTTGCGCTATGGCTAGGCCCAAGGCGTAGAGGACCTTTTCTTCTTCGGTCTCCACTTTGGCTGGGGTGTCGGTTTTGACTGCTTGGCCGTTGCAGGCGAGCAGGACGAGTGAGATCCAACCTACTCCTAGCAGGCGTGCTATCTGCATGAGATTTCTCCGCGTGAAAGATGGGCGTTGCGGCCACGCACCCTGCTTGGGAAGATAAGAAGGCGATATTATTTGACTTATTTGCAGTGGAACGGGGTCGGTCCAACAGAGAAAATGCCGGATCGAAGGCGTCAAAAAAGTTCAATTCCCGCTCGGCTTCGCAGCGGAGGAGTCTGGCCGATACTCAAGGAAAGTAGGCCGCTCCCGGTCTTGGGGCAAGGAGTGGGACGGCTCCTTGCGGGGGTGACACTATTGCCGTGCTCAGGTGTTATAAGTCATAACTGAAGGACGCTAAGGTATGAGATGCTTCGACTCCACTTCGCGGAGTTTATCTTGAGCGAAGCCGAAAGGCTCAGCATGACACTGGGAAGCAGCCACCAGTACTTGTCATGCTGAGCGAAGCGAAGCATCTCATACCGCATCTGCTGGCTTGTACTTAGTCGCCAATCTAACAATAGGAGGATTAAACCATGAGAAAATACGCGCTAGGGATAGTGGGGCTTGCGCTGGCATTTGTCGTGACATCGTCGGCTGTGGCGCAGGGGACGGGTGATGTGCTGAACGAGGCACCGCTAATACCCATACCTAAGGACATGACCTACGAGGAGTACCAGGACATGAACCGCCGCATCTCCACCGGATTGATGCGGAGCGCGATTCCGGTGCCGGGCATGATGCACTTTTACGCGGGGGAACCGACGACGGGAAAGTGGCTTTTGGCCACGAGTCTTGCGGGCGTCGCCTCGATTATCGCTGGGGCGGCACTCTGGGAAGATGGCGAATTCGCGGATACGGATTTTGACGTCTTGACGATCAACGCTGGGGACAACGGCAAAGAAAGACGCTATGAGCAAATTCCCGTTTCGCTAGAAGGCGAGACGCCCAAGTACCGTCTGCGCGAGCTCCAGCGCGATGGCGGAGCGGGCGGGCCGCTGGTTGCGCTGGGAGTGATTGCCATCGCCGGCAGTATGATCTACGACTTCTTGCACGGCATCCAAGTAATTGAGACCAAGCGCGATCGGGTGCGGTTTAAGTACGGCAAGCGGCTCAAGCTGCAAGCGGCAGCGCGGACGGGGACGCCCAGCGTGGCACTGAGCTACGCTTTCTGATCCGGGAGGCGATACGAGTGCAAAGGGGAATGGTCCTATTGGCCATTCCCCTTTTTTGCGTCCAGTGGTTTCCCCTCGGCACGGAGACTGTACTAATATCAGCCTAGAGCCGGGAGGCCAAATCTCGCAGTTGTGCGGCCGCCAAACGCATGACCTCTTTGTCGTCGCAATCGTTGATGTCTTGGCCTTCAAAGACGACGGAAAGCGGCCCGTTGTACCCGGCCTCGGCGAGGATGGGGACGATGCGCTCGTAGTCGATCCACTCCTCCTTGCCGCTGTCGATCTTGTAGAACTTGGCGCGGACGTGGGTGGCCAGATGGGCGGTCTGCTGCATGTAGGCGTAGATGTCGTGGTCCGGGTCGGGAATGCCTTGGTTGCGGGCTGGCGAGCCGCACCACTGGCCGGTGTCGAGCAGGAAGCTAAAGTTGGGCCGGTCGGTTTCCTCGATGATGCGTATGACATCGTCGCCGGTGGAGGGATGGTTTTGCAGGCCCATGGCGATGCCTATTTCAAGGCCGTAGTCGGCGACCTCTTGAAAGCAGCGGATTTCGCGGGCGCGCTCCTCTGGGTCGGTGAGGGGCTGGCCGCAAAACAGGCGGATCATGGGCGCACCCAAAATCAGCGCGATGTCCATGTCGGCCTTGGCGGTGGCGACCTTGTCGCGCAGGTCCTCGTCGCTGCCGACGAAGTGTCCACCGGAAGCTAAATAGCCGATGGCGAGTCCCTTTTCGATGCAGGCGAGTTTGGTCTTGATGAGGTAGGAGGCGTCTTCGGAGCTAAAGCCGCGGTCGCGGCGGAAGTCGATCAAGTCGAGGCGGAGGTCGTAGGCGTGGTCGATGTAGCTTTCGATGCTTTGCAGGGTGGGCGGATCGTCTTTGCCGAACATGGAGGCGTAGAGACCGATTTTCACGATGGAGACTCCTTTGGGAAGGTGGGGTGGACTAGTTGCGGGGGAGTGTACGGAATGAGGGAGGGCGCATCAAGGCAGATCCTCCGCCGAGTTAGTACTCATTGCGGGCGTTCCAGCCGGGGTACTGTTCTTCGAGGGCGGCGAGGGTTTGCGGTGTGTAATAAGCGTGGCCGGCGGGCGGGAAGCGGAAGACTTCCCTTTCGGCGGCGGTGAGGGTGCCGATGAACTCGCGGAAGATCGGGTTTTGGCCCTTGTCGGTGTAATGGCGGAAACCCTCCCAGTAGTGGTCGGCGCGGCCGAGGCCGAAACCCCAGGTGTAGCGCTGGCCGTCGGCGCGCAGATAGTCGCTGGCGGAGTGCATGGTGTAATTGGTGAAGACGCAGAGGGTGCCGGCTTCGCAGACGAGCGGCACGGCTTTGCTCATGTCGCGGCCATGTTCTTTGGGGATCAATCGCAGCGGTGCTTGGTCTTCACCGACTGCTTCGAGGTGGTGCCAGAAGCCGAGCTGGCCGAAGGCGCGGGCTGAGTCGGAGGGCGGCAGCAGCGAGTTGTTGCCGTTGTCGAGATGCAGCGCGGAGGCGTCCGAGCCGGTGCCGCCGCCTGTGAAACCTGGATAGCGGGCGATCATGCAGCCGGCGCGGAAGTGGATATGCTCAGTGCCAAACCACTTCCTGGCGAAGTCCCAGGCACGATGGTGGACGATGCCGCGCAGCAGCGCCATTTCGGAGGGTGGGAATTCGGTGAGCATGGCGCGGCCGGGAGGCGGGTCGTCCTTTACTTCATCCCACGATCGCAGGACGCGGCGCTGGGCTTGCTGCATTTCTTTTAGTTCCTCGCCGTGGCGGAAGCCGGGCAGGATGATAAAACCTCGTTGTTCTAATTCGTCGAGATGGGCGTCGGTGAGTTCCATGGCGGTCCTTTCCTAGCGATTGAAGAAGAAGTCCTCGGCTGTTTTGACTAGGATCTGCTCCTTGTCGCTTTGGCTGAGGAAATCGGCGTGGTCGCGGATCAGGGCGATTGCTGTGGCAAAGTCATTGGCGGGATCTTTCATGCGGACGGGCCCGCCGCTGTCGCTTTCCCACATGAGGCGTTCGGGGCCAAAGGCATCGACGATGCGCTCGATGAGGGGCAGGAGGTCGAGGTAGGGAGCCTCGCCGTTGCCGAGGGCTTGGAACGGGCCGAGCTTGACTATGACGCGCGGGTAGCGGGCCATGTTGCAGAGGGTGCGGATATCGCCTTCGGGCCAGACGCCGTCGCGGATGCGCACTCCGCAGATATGGTCGAGGATCACCGGGGTTTCCGGGAAGCGGCGGCAGAGGCGGATCAGGCCGGGCAGGTCTGCGAGTCCCATGAGGAAGCTAAGGGCCAGATTGTGCTCGGCCCCGGTGCGGAACATCGATTCGTAGCCGGGGTAGTCGAGCCAGCGGTCCTGACGGCCAAAGGCGGTTGGGCGACCGGTACTGCCGCCGCGCACGCGGAAGGCGCGAATGCCCCCCTCGGCCAAGGCGAGCATGGCCTTGCCCGGGTCGGCCAGCGACACATCGGAGACCCCGGGGACGATGCCGGTGCCCGTGTAGGTCTCAGGATCAGAGGCGATCAGATCGAGGATGTAGCTATGGTCGAGGCCGTACCAAGTCATCTGCACTAGGTTGAGGCGGACTTTGCCGACCTTGCGGCTATAGGCAAAGTGATCGTCGGGGGTAAAGGAGGGCAGCCACAGGTCGGCGGGCGTAAAGCCGGGGGCCAGTGGATAGCGGTCGAAGTCGGAGGTCCAGACGTGGATATGGGCGTCGACGATGTTCACGGGCGTTGCTCCTGTTGGCTGGCGCGATAGGTTCGGCGCGCTTGGTCGAGGGCGGCGAGGGCGTCCGCGGGAAGTTGGAGGCGGGTGCCTTGGAGATTGGCATCGACGTGCGCGGCACTCTCGGCACCAGCGAGCACACAGGTAAGGCCCTGATGCAAGACCCACGCGACGCAGACGGCAGCGCGGGAGGTGCCCAAGTCAATGGCGACTTGGTCGATGGCGGCGACTAAGGCGGCGAGAGCTGGTTCGTTGGGCCGGGCTAGCAGGCCGGTGTCCATTGGGCTGAAGGCTAGGCAGCCTAGCCCGGTGCGCCGCAGCAGGGGCAGCATTTCCTCTTCGTAAATCTCCACTCGCGAGCGTCCCGTTTCGTCGCAGTGGCTGCCGGCGATGTTGTAGTAGTCCTCGACTCCAGCGATGGGGGCTAGGGCGAGAAAGGCTTCGACTTCGGCGGCGCTGTGGTTGGAGACGCCCCAGTAGCGAGTTTTGCCGGCCCGCACCAGATCCTCCATGACCTCGGCGATAGCCTCCGGCGGCGTGCCCTCGTCGCGGTGGTGCAAAAGGTAGAGGTCAACATAGTCGGTGCGCAGGCGGTGGAGGCTTTCTTCGAGGCGGTCGGTGAGATGGGCGCGGGTGTAGCGGACGCGCTCGCCGGGGTCGCCGTCGCTTGTGGGGGCCAGCGACGCGGGAACCTTGGTGCAGATGACGACCTCGTCGCGGCGGCCAGCGATCGCCCGCCCCAGCACTTCCTCGGCCCCACCCCACCCGTAGGCCTGTGCTGTGTCGAAGAAGTTGACGCCTTGGTCCAAGCAGTGGTGGAGCACGGCTAGGGATTGGGGGCTGTCGGCTCGGGGCAAGTGGCGAAAGGCGGTGCCCTGGCACAAGCGCGAGACCTGAAGATCGGTCTGGCCGAAGGGGACGCGGTTGCTAGTGGTCATATAGTAATCCTAAGCGTTTATAAGATAATCCGCAGATGGGCGCAGATATAGCGCAGATATAATTCACAAGATGATCTGCAACTCGAATCGTTCGATTCATTCAGGATTGCGCTAGCGCCGCGTCAGCAAGGCGGCCCAAGGGCCGTCTTGGGGAGGGGCTAGTTGCACTAGAGCACCACCGTCCAAGTCGGCGGCAGAGGTCCAGGTGCTGGCGGCAATGTCGAGCCATTTTACCTGAAAGATACCTTCTACTCCGGTCAGGTCGAGACCTACCGCACCTCCATCGGTAAAATAAAGCGCGTACTGGCGGCCGGGGACGCGGCTGAGATAGGCCTCGTTGGCGGCGCGGTCGCGCAGCAGGGCGCTGTCGGAATCCGGCTCGGCGTTGAAAAAGTCGAAGCCCTCGGACAGCATGCGACCGCTGCGAATGTGGGCTTGGGCTTGGGGGCTTAGCCCGATGCCGGAATCCGGCCGGTGAAAGCGGCTGGAGGCAAAGCCGCCGATGAGGTTGCGCCAAAAGCACTCGGTGGCGTGGCGGTCGTCGATGCCACGGCTTTGGTTTTTATGCGTCTGAGCGCCGTATATCTTGGTCGAATTGATCGGCCGAGGCTGCGCGGCGATGTATTGCCACACCCACTGGGCGCGATCCCAGTTGGTCTGCTCGCGCTGCCAGCTATTCTGCGAGATGTCGATGAAGGAATACTGTTCTGGGTGGTCGAAGGTGGCGCGATGCGTCTGTCCCCGCACGTCCCACTCGTCCCACATTTCCGTGGTTTCAACGGTCTTGCCCGCTTGCTGTGCCCGTTTCTGGATATAGTCGTTCCAATAGGCACCCCACGCTGGGTCGCCGCTGGTTTCGTTGTCCATGCAGTAGAGCACGTGGTCGTAGGCGAGAGAGTGCTTGAGGACTTGATCGACAAAGGCTTGTTGATAGGGCAGCACGACTTGGTTGTTGCGCAAGGTGGGGACCGTGTAGAAAAAGGGCTGCCAATTGCCGCCGGGGTGGGCGGGATAGTCCGTTTCAAGGCCCGATTCTTCGACGGTATAGTTGATGTTGTTGGCTGGATTGAGGGGGCTCTTTTCCCAGTGTTCTTGGCTGTGGTCAAAGCGGTCCCACATTTCTATTTGGACGATGATGTCGCGCTCGGCGGTCCAACGCAAAAAATCGGCAAAGCGCTGCCAATACGTCGGATTCCAGCGGTTGAGGTCGTACTGGCCGTCGGCTGCTTGGTGGAAGGCTGGGACCTCATAGCCGTAGATGCGGCGGTCGCTCATGGTATTGCGCACGTAGTTGCCGCCGACCGATTGCAGCAGGTCGAGGTGCGCTTCGAGATCGGGTATTTGGAAGAGGCAGTCTTTGATCGTTCCGCCGAGCAGGAGCACGGGTTGGCCTTTGTACTGCCAGTAGCGCGGATTGGCGGCGTAGGGCTGGATGCGGTTGGGATTGGCTTGGGCGTGGGTCATGGAGGTTGTGATGGTGACGAGGGTGGCTAGGATGCAGCGCGAGAGGAGACTAGCGCGGATTTTCATGGCGGTACTTTCTGGCGCGGGGGCGGTTTGAAACCGCCCCCTACATGACAAAAACCTTATGAAATGTGTAGTCTTTGACGGCGGCGGCGCAATAGGCGCTGAATGCGTTGGTGCCGCTCGTCGGTCAAAGGTAAGCGCCACAGGATGAGTCCGGCCCCGAAGAACAGGATACCCACCATCGGTCCAAAGAGCAAAGCTAAGCGCCAACCTGTCTCGGGGGTCTGTGTTGCTGTCGCGGCGGAGAAACCGATCAGCCAGAGCGAGACGCCGTTGAGTCCCAGCCCCAATGCGCGGGCTAGCTTGGTGCCCATGCGCCAGACGCCAAAGTAGAGTCCCTCGCGGTCGAGGCCCGTCTTGAGTTTGTCGTAGTCAATGGTATCGGCGACTAAGGCGTCGAGCAAGACGACGGCCCCGGCCAAGCCCCCACCCACCAGCGCGTAGACTAGGGGTGCGGCCAATTCCCCGATGGGAAAGAGCGGATAAGCCACGGCGGTGGAGACGCCCAAGCCGCAGACGCCGATGACCCCGGCCGCTTTTTTGCCCCAGCGGCGGGCAGCCCAGATCCAGCCCGGCAAAGAGGCGAGGAAGCTGATGAAAAAGGGTAATAAGATCCAGCCGATGGTCTCTTGCTCGGTTAGCTGCAAGCGGTATTCGTAGTAGTAGAGCGCGGTGGAGGCGTTGAGGGTGCGGCCGACCGCAGCGACTAGAAAGGCCAGCAGCAGAATGCGAAAAAAGGGATTGGACAAGGCGCTTCGCTGGTCGGCGAACAGACGCCAGAGATGAATCGGCCTATGGGGTTGGGCATGGTCGGCGGGCTTCGACCTGAGCTCAGCCGAAGGTCGGTCGAGGCCGCGAGTGGCCTGAAAAGTGACCCAGGCACATAGCACGATGGGAGCGGCCAACCACCAGCTAGCCAAGCCGCGCGCTTGAGCCCCGGTCGGGTCGGCGTGGCCGTCCATTTGGGCCAGAATTAGGCCGGGCAGCCACAGGCCGGCTAGGGCACCCACGGTGCCAAAAAGCCGCTTGTAGGCGAAAAGCTGGGTGCGCTGGTCGCGGTCAAAGCTCAATTCGCTGCCGAGGGCCGAATGCGGTACGCCGACCACGGTCATAGCGGTGTTGAGCAGAATAAACGAGATCAGCAAAAAGGCGAAGCGGGCGGCGTTGCTGTCGAGGGGCGGCGGGTTGAAAATCCAGATAAAGGAGACGGCCAACAGCGCGGCTCCGGGCAGCAAGTAGGGTCGCCGTCGCCCGCTGGACCAGCGGGAGCGATCGGAGATGCCACCCATGAGGGGATCGGTGATGGCGTCCCAGACAATGGCCAAGGCCAGCGCTAGGCCGGTGTAGAGCGCGGGTAGACCGACGACGACGTTGTAGAACTTGAACAGATAGATCTGCACCATTGACTCCACGGCGGCCAAGCCCCAATCGGCGGCTCCGTAGCCGAGTTTGGTGCGGTGGGATAGAGGTGGGGTCACGGGCGGCCGAACCGGTTGCCGCCGCTGAGCGCATAGACTATCAACAAGAGGTGAGTACTTTCGCGCGGTTTCGATTGAAAGATGCGGCTAAATATAAGAGACGACAGCGACAAGGAGAATTTGCAACGGCTCTACTTGAAAATTCGGCTCTATTTGGCTGTTATCCATGCAAAATGCTAAAGGGAGTTAGCAAATTGCATGGATATTACCGGAAAATACAGAATTTCTCGACGCGGAGAATGCTTTCCCCACGATGTGCATTTCTAGGCGACTAGCGGGGCGGCTGTCAATGCGAGGCTTGTCGGCGCGGCGACTTTGAATTACCGTCGAGGCCGACTTTGCACCCTTATTGCGAAAGGAACGCGATGGCTCTTCTCGATACCCACACCCAAATTTCAGCGATTATCGGCGATTTTGGCAGCGGCCTCGACCACCCCGAGTGCATTGCTTGGGGCTGCGATGGCTATGCCTATGCCGGCGGCGAAGCGGGCCAGATCTACCGCATCGACTTAGCCCGGCGCGAGTTCGAAGAGTTCGCCCGAGTCGATGGCTTTGTCGGCGGCATCTGTCAGGATGCCCAACACCGCCTGTACGTTTGTAATGGCGACGTCAAGCGCGTTGAGCCGGATGGCGCGGTCAGCACGTATTGTGACCGTGCGGGCGAGGTGCCGCTGACTGTGGCCAACTACCCGGTCTTTGACGCGGCTGGCAACCTCTACGTGTCCAATTCTGGGGGCTGGCACAAAAACGACGGTTGGATTTGCAAAATTGCTCCGGGGGGCCAAGGCGAGGTGTGGAGCCGCGCCTTGGCAGATTTTCCCAATGGAACGGCGCTGGATGCGGCGGGTGAATATCTCTACGTGGCCGTGAGCATCAATCCCCGCGTGGCTCGTATCAAGATCGAGGCCGACGGCCGCGCCGGGGCCGCCGAGACCGTGTTTGAACTTCCGCAGACTGTTCCCGATGGTCTTGCCTTTGACGACGAGGGCACTCTGTACTGCTCCTGCTATCGCCCGGACCGCATCTATCAGTATGCCGACGGCCAACTCGACGTTTTGGCCGACGATTACGAGGGCACTGCCATGGCGGCCCCGACCAATATCGCCTTCTGCGGCCCGGATCGGTCGCTCTTTCTCAGCGCCAACTTGGGGCGTTGGCACATAGCGCAATACGATTTGGGCAAGACGGGGATGCCGTTGAACTATCCAGATGTTTCTTAGGTACTGATGTTACGCACAGCAGGCTTCTTGGGTAGGAGATGCTTCGCTGCGCTCAGCATGACAAAAAAAGAACGCGCCAGTACCCTGTCATGCTGAGCGCAGCGAAGCGGAGTCGAAGCATCTCCTACTGGGAAGCCAGTGCGTAACGTCAGTTAGGTGGCGATCACGACCTGTGCGGGATTGATGGCTTGGTACTGGGCTTTGTGCGCGGTGATTTCAAATGCCTCTGGCACCTTATCGATTCCCTCTAATACGTGGCGGATGGTGGGTTTCATGCTGATGCGTCCCGAGGCCACTAGTCGCACTGTGTATTCCAGATGGGCTTGTGAGCTGATGTCCGGGAAGAGGTAGCGCAGGCTGCGCTCCCGCATCAGGTCCACATCCAGTTCTAGGGGTGCCCCAAACCAAGAGACGCCTACCAGCTTGCCGCCGGAGCGCACTGCGTGCATGGCCTGTTTGAGCGCCCGGTCGCCAGCTAGTCCGAGCTTGACGCTGCCACCGGCGCACTCGAATACCACGTCGGCACCCTCGCCGCCGGTCAGGTCGCGGATGGCTTCAACTGGGTCGTCCTCGCTGGCGTTGATGGCGTGATCGGCACCCAGCGCGAGCGAGATCTCGCACGCCTCGGGCCGCACATCCACGGTGATGAGCTGACCAGCTCCGCAGGCGCGTGCGGCCTGCATACTCTCGATGCCCATGCTGCCTTGGCCAAAGACGGCAACGGAATCGCCCGGTCGGATTTGCGCGGTCTCGACTCCGGCGATGCTGTCGCTCAGCGATTGCAGGGTGGCGGCCTCGCTGTCGGAGATGCGGTCATCGACCTTGACCAGCGCGATGGCTGGGAGCAGGGCGCGCTCGGCAAAGCAGCCGGGCAGTTGGAAGCCGATGATTGGACCGAGTCGGCAGTCGTCGCTGCGCTGGGAGTGACACATGGGACAGTCGCCGCAGGGTAGCTTGGCGCGGGCTGCCACGCGGTCGCCGGGTGCGTAGCCGGAGACGGCTGAGCCGACCTCTACGATTCGGGCGCAAAACTCGTGGCCGAAAAGCTGGAGCGGTGCGTCCGTCTCCAGCCGGCTCTTGACGTGGTCGTACGCCAAGGTCGGAATTCCAAAGGCGAGCTGGGCTTCGGTGGCGCTGGGTTGGACTACCAGCGGTTCGACTAGCACGTGGTCGGGTGGGCAGGGTGCGAGTTCGATGTCGTCGAGCCGCATGTCGCCGAAGGCATAGAAACGCCAAGCTTTCACGGGTGTTTTCCTTTGTTTTGGTCGCTTATCAGGCGCGTTCCACCGCGAACGCCGCGAGGTTGCGGGTGTCCTTGCTGAACTCGACGGCGATCAGGTAAATCGGCTGGCCCAAGGCGCGGTACTTATCCGCGTAGCGCCGCTCCTGCAACTGCGCCATCGCCGCGCCCGCTGACGCCATCTCGACTACCTTGAACTCGAACAGATAGACGTGATCGTTGAACAGAACCGCCATGTCCAGCCGGCCGTGGCTGCTGCTATCTTCGACCCTAGTGTCGAGTCCCAAAGCGGCAAACCAGGAATAGAACACACTGGCGTAGTAGCCTTCGTAGTTGGCGATGTCGTTGTTGATGTGCCACTCGTAAGGGATGCTGGCGAAGAAGGCCCGAAATAGCGTCTCTAACTCGGCGAAATCGCGTGCCGTGAGCAGTTCGTATAGCTGGATGTCGTGCAGACCTTGCCGGGATGGATCTGGCCCCATGGCGCGCAGCAGGTGCTCGTTTAAGCTCTGCTTCACCTCGTGGTTCGGATAGCCTAGCCGATACAGCGTCTTACCGCCCAGCTTCCTCTCCTCGACAATCGTCAGATAGCCGGTTTGGAAAAGCAACGCCTCGGTGCCGATGTCGCCCACGTCGAATTTTGACAGCAGGTCGTCGGTGCCGATCATTTCTTCAAGTGCCAGTGAACTCAGCCGCCGCTCGAACAGCGTCTCGATAAGGAACGATGGCGACCCAGTTTCAAACCAATGCGCTTTGAACTCGCGGCTATCGAACAACAACAAAAGATCGAAAGGGTTGTACACCTTCTCGTCGCCCCGCCAACTGTAGCCGTTGTACCAGTCGCGGATCTGCTCTCGGTCTAGGCCGGGGAGTTCGGGCGCGAATACGGTGTCGAGGTCCGCTTCGGTATAGCCACAGATGGCCGAGTAGCGCGGATCTAGGGTGATGTCCTTCAGATTGTTGAGGCCGGAAAACAGGCTGACCTTGGAAAACTTGCTCACCCCAGTGAGGAACGTGAAGCGCACGTGCGCGTCGCTGTCCTTGATGACCGCGTACAGACCGCGCAGGAAGTCGCGGTTGGCGCGGGCTGGCTCCGGGGTATCGAGGGCATCGAGGATTGGCTTGTCGTACTCGTCGATCAGCACCGCCACGCGCTGGCCACTCTGCTGATGCAGCCTCTGTATCAAATGGCGAAAGCGCACCGACGCGGTGTCGTAATGGCTTTTGACGCCCGTTTCTTCCTCAAGGGCGTCTAGTTGCGCCATCACCTCCTTGTGCAAAACCCCCGGCTCGCTCAAGTTGCCACTGCCGAAGCTCAAGCGAACCACCGGATGGCGCACCGACCAGTCCCAGCGGTCGTGGATGTACAGCCCCACGAACAGTTCCTCGCTGCCTTCGAATAGCTCCTTGAGCGTGTCCAGAAACAGGCTTTTGCCGAAGCGCCGGGGACGCGACAGAAAGAAATGCTTGCCCTCGTCGAGCAACCGGCGGAGATAGGCCGTCTTATCGACGTAGTAGCAATTGTCTTCGCGAACCTCGCGGAAAGTCTGGATGCCGATGGGTAGTTTGCGTTTGATCATGGACGCATCCTCCGCTGGGATTACCTATCCAGCATCTGCGCTGCTTCTGCGAGTTGGGTTTGGGTGTAGGGCGATGCAAAGGCGCTGTCGGTCGGCTGGCCGTCTTCCATGAGCACGGCGGACGGGGGCGGCAGCTCCCAGTCGCCCAATTCCTCCCGCTGCACCATGGCACCGCCGCGCTCCAACGCCGAATAAAAGGGCAGGAGAAACATCATCAGCTTCTCCAAAAGCTGCTCGCCCGTCTCCGGCGACTGGCCGGTCTCGAACATTTCCTGAATGCCGAGTTGGAGCGCGTTCCAAGCGTTGTACATGAAGTAGCCGGCCCGACTCGGAATCCGCCCCTCGGCGTCGCCCCGGTGGTCGCTGAAGATCCGCATGTAGGCGTTGCCGTCGGCGCCCGAGCTCATGTGCAGCGCCCCGTAGTACGGGCGCGTCGGACTCTCGTGCTCGTAGGCGATCATCCCGCCGGGAACTCGCCAATTGGGGGTGTGATACGCGGCGGCGCGCAGCCGGCCCCGCCCTTTGGCGATCTCGTCGCGCAAAATCGAGTGGATGTACCAGACGCCGTGCAGGCCGTGAGAGTAGTAGTCGCTCATGGAGTTGTGCGCCACATAGCCCTTGATGTCGGGCAAATCCGCGGCCTTGGCGCGCAAGTCGCCAACGCTTTCGGAAAACTCCCACGTTGAGGCGGTCAATAGCGCCGTGCCGTGTCGGTCGGCTGTTTCCACCATCTCCCGTCCCTTGGCCATAGAGGTGGCGAAGGGACGATTGACAAAGGTTGGAATGCCCGCTTCTAGAAAGGGCCGCGCCAACAGGGGATAGAGCGAGATCGCATTGATGTCGTCGATGTACACCCCGTCGATTTGGCCGATCATGTCCCGAGGGTCGGCGACCATGCGAACCTCGGGGTACTTTTCCGCAAAGCGCTGGCTCATCTCCGCGTCGAGGCACCAAGCGCAGGTCATTATCATGCCCGTCGTGCGGAGGGCACCGGGCGGGGGATTCATCTTTTCGCCCCAGATGTTGAGGGTGTGGCCGCCGGGGCCGGTGATCACTCCGACGCGGAGCAGGTCGCTGGGCGCGGTGCGTTGAAAGCGTTGTGGGGCCATGATTCCTCCGAGGAGACGAGGGTTTGCGTGCGGCGAGCCTGAATGGTACTATATCCGCACTCCTTGTCAAAATCCAGAGGATGCGGCCGTGAAAATTACCGCAACCAAAACCTATAAATTTAGCGTCCCCACAGGCCAAGACACTGCCGCGCTGATTGCTAGTTCTTCCAAGACGTGGCTGTTCTTCAAGATCGAGACGGATGTCGGCCTCAGCGGCTGGGGCGAGGGCAGTGGCGAGTGGCTGGTGCCCTCGGTTGAGGCCACGCTCGCCGCGTGGGAAGAGTTGCTCTTGGACCGCGACCCGCTCCACTACCGCGCGCTAACCGAGGATATCCAAAATCGCCTGCCGTGGAAGGGCGGCCCGGTCTTCGGCACGGCCATCGCCGCTATTGACGCCGCCCTGCACGACCTCGCGGGCAAAGCTTGGGGCGTGCCGGTGCATACTCTGCTGGGCGGCAGGCGACGCGACAAAATCCGCGTCTATAGCAACGGAGGTAGCTTTGCCGCGCCGGAGGAAGCCGCCGCGGGCGCGCGTCGGATCCAATGTGAGGGCTTTGCCGGCGTCAAAGGCAACCCCTTGGAGGGCCGCACGTGGCCGATGGATGGCGCGGCCATCGACCACTCGGTCGCTTGTGTCGAAGCGATGCGGCGGGAAGTGGGCGCTGAGTTCGACATCCTGCTCGACGCCCACGGCAGTCCCACCCCTGAAATGAGCGTTGAATTCGCGCGGCGCACCGCGGCCTGCCGCCCGCTGCTGCTCGAAGAGCCGGTCAAAACTGGCTCGGTGGAGGCCCTCTTGGAAGTGACGCGCAAAAGCCCCGTCCCCATCGCCACCGGCGAGAAGCTCTTTACGCTAGGACAATTTCGCCCCCTAATTGCCGAGCGCGCCTGCGCCTATTTGCAGCCGGACCTCACGCATTGTTTTGGCATCGCGCATCTGCTTGAAATCGCCCGCGCCGCCGAAGCCGAACAGATGCTGATGGCCCCGCACAACGCCGGTGGCCCGCTCTGCACGGCGGCGACCCTACAAGCCGATGCGCTGATGGGCAATTTCCTCATCCAGGAGACCAACCATTTCTGGCTTTCGATGTACGACCGCTATGTCGAGCACGATTGGCGCGTTGAGGATGGCCATATTGCCCTCTCCGATGCGCCCGGCCTCGGCGTTGAGGTCAAGGAAGCCGATCTAGCCGCGCGGCCCTACGAGCCGATGGCCTATCGCCAGTACCGGCACGCCGATGGCTCGTGGAAGGGGTGGTAACTTGCGCGGCGTGGCTTTCCCCCAACCGAAGGAGATCGGGTAATGGCTGAAATGCTCTACTTTGCCTATGGGTCCAACTTGCTCTGGAGTCAGATGCAGGCTCGCTGCCCAGGTGCCCGCGTTCACTCTGTGGTGCGCTTGGAAGGCTACGAGTTGTGCTTTCCGATGATCTCCTTTACGCGCAGTGGCATGGGTGTGGCCAGCATCCGGCCCGACGAAGACGCGTACGTCGAAGGCGTCATCTATGCCGTGACCGAGGACGACTTCAGACGCCTCGACCACTACGAAAGCGAGGGCACTAAATACCGGCGAGACACGATAATCATACCTAAGTTTGGCGAAGTTTGGACGTATCTCTCCCGCCTCGACGCCGGACATCACTACCCGCCCTCGGAGGAATACCTCAACGCCGTCATTCAGGGGGCGATTGAGCACGGACTTTCCGACGAGTACATCGCTATCTTACACGCTTTTTGGGACAAAGAAGAGGAGTGAGTTAATGGCCCAGCAAACCATGATTAACCTCGAACCTTTCGTCGATTCCGCCCCTCTGCTCGACGCGCCCGAGGCCTTGCGCGAGCGCGCGGCCGAGCAGGGCTATTTGTTCTTCCGCTCGTTGTTGGACTCTGAGTCGGTGCTCGACTTGCGCCGCCAGATCCTCGAAGTTTGTCAGCAGCACGGCTGGCTCGACGACGACGCGCCCTTGATGGAGGGAGTCGCACGCGACGGGGAGCTTTTCATCGAAGGGAACGCGCCCGAGTGGATTGCCTTTTACATCGACGTCCAGCGGCTGCGCGCCTTCAATGCCTTGGCACTGCATCCGGCGATCATGGCGATGTTTGCCACGCTCTTCGGCGAGGAGGCCCTGCCCCACAGCCGCAATATCTGCCGGGTAATTTTTCCCAACGCCCTGACGCACACCACGCCGCCGCACCAGGACAATTTCTACATCGGCGGCACCGACGAGACGTGGACCGCGTGGATTCCGGCTGGGGACTGTCCGGCTGTGCTGGGTAGCTTGGCCGTGGCACCGGGCAGCCACAAACTGGGCAAGCTAGACGTTACAAAGGCGACCGGCGCGGGCGGCCACGCCGTCGAGTTGCCCGAGGATACGCTGTGGGCCGGCGGCGATTTTGTCGCTGGCGATGTGCTGATATGCCACAGTCTCACTGCGCATCAGGGCCAAGACAACCAAAGCGGCGACCGCCTACGCATCTCGCTCGACTATCGCTACCAGCCCATGAGTCACCCGGTGCGCGAAGACTCGCTGGAGCCGCACATGCACTTTACGGATTGGGAGAACATTTACGCCCAGTGGGACGCGGACGATCCGCTCAAGTACTACTGGCGCACGTGGGATTTGCAGATCAATCATAGAATTAGGAATTAGGAATTGCCCCGCCCGTCCCTCCGCCGCTTGGGGGGTGGATAATTTTTAATTCCTAACTCTAATTGTCGATGCCGACCGCGTCTGCCACCTGGGCAAACCCGTCGCGCTCCAACAGGTGTGCCAACCCCGCGTTGATTTGCCGCACGATTCCCGGTCCTCTAAAGACCAGCGCTGAGTATAGCTGCACCAGCGAAGCTCCGAGGCGAATTTTGCGGTATGCGTCTTGGGCCGATGAAATCCCCCCCACGCCGATGATCGCGTGCCGCTGGCGGTCGATGCGCCCGTACCAGAAGCGCACGGTTTCGTCGATCAGAGCCTGAACGGGCCGGCCGCACAAGGTTCCGGGCAGCGGATCTACAAGGTGGGCCGGCGACCTAAGAGGATAGTTCGTTCCCGGCGGCAGGTTGAAGATGAAGCCTTTGACAAAAGCAAAAGGATCGACCGCCTCCAGCATCCAATCCAGCCGCGCCGGGTCGGTGTGCGCGGTGAGCTTGAGAAAGATCGGGGGTAGGTCGTCGATGGCAGCGCATTCCCGCAGCAAGTCGCGCAAGTGCTCCCCGCCGGTGAAGGGACTGACGCCGCCGGTCGTGTTCGGACAATTGAGGTTGAACGCAATGTAGGAGGCTCGCCCGACAAAAGGGACTAGGGCTGCGGCTAGCTCTGCCACGACTGCATCTGGCTCAATGGCCCGCCCGGTATTGGTTTCGACTAGGTTGATTCCCAAAGGCACGGCGATTGGCCGCGGCTCGGCTGAGCTTGCCGAAGCCTGGGCCACGCGATCGGCCACGACCGCGGCCCCGTCATTGGGCACCCCATAGTTGACCACAATGGCCTCGTCCAACGGCAGGCGGAACAAGCGCGGTCGCGGATTTCCAACCGAGGGATGCGCCGATACCGACCCCACCTCCACGAACCCAAAACCCATGGCTGCCAGCGCTTGGATCACCCGGCCGTTCTTGTCAAACCCCGCGGCCATGCCCAGCGGATTGGCAAAGTGCAAGCCGCCCACTTGGGTAGAAAGCCGCGCATCTGCATAGGCAAAGAGACTGGAAATCAGATGGCGGCCAAGTGAGGAAGAACCGACTCGCTCGGCAAGCGCGAGGGTCTGCTCGTGGATGCGCTCTGGATCGCAGCGGAACAAGAGGGGACGGACGAGGCGTTGGTATGCGTTCATAATTCTATAAGTACATATTTGCAGGGGCGGATTGCAAACGCCATCGGTGTCAACGAATTCGTTTCCTAGTGCATCTGTAGGGGCGTCCCTTGTGGACGCCCTTTGCGGCTAGGGCAACCACGAGGGTTGCCCCTACATGCGCTTCGACAAGCTCAGCGCACACCGAACCTAGCGCACACTGAGCTTGTCGAAGTGTGTCATGCTTGCAAACGCCCGTCTATGTCAACGCGACTTAATCTCTCTCATAGGAGTTTACCTCATGCCGCTCGAATTGATTGCCGATCGCCCCGGCCACGCAGTCCTCAGCTCGTACCAAGAACCGCCCTTAGCCCCAGACGAAATCCGCGTCCAAAGCCTCTTCAGTTCGGTCAAGCACGGCACTGAACTGCGCGGTTTCCGCGCCGACACGCCCGACGCTTCTGATCGCTGGGACGGCGAACTGCGCCTGCACCGCCGAGGCGAATCCGCGAGCAGTGGTTTCCCCCGCCGCCTCGGCAACATGTGCTTGGGCGCGGTCGTCCAAGTGGGTGCCGAGGTGACAACGCTGCGAGAAGGCGACCGGGTCTTCGCGCATTTGCCCATCCGCGAAACGCACACCGTCGCGGCGACGCGCGTGCAAAAGGCTCCCGACGGAATCTCGCCGCAAGCCATTATGTATTGGGATCCGGCCGACTTTGCCGTCGGCGCGGTGCGCGATGGCTCAGTGCGCTTGGGGGATCGGGTCGCCGTCTTTGGACTCGGTGCCATTGGGCTGATGGTCGCGCAGGCCGCGAGGCTGTGCGGTGCGCGCTGGGTGGCGGCCGTCGATCCCATCGAGCGCCGCCGCGCCGCGGCCCTGCGCCACGCCGCTGACTTGGCGTTGGACCCGGTGGCCATGGACGCTGGCTTGGAGATCAAGCAGCACACCGATAAAATCGGCGCAGACATCGCCTTTGAAACGAGCGGTTCCTACCGCGCCTTTGAAGACGCCATGCGCGCGACCTGCTACGCCGGTACCTTGGTCTCAACCGCGTATTACCACGGCGAGCAGGGCTTGCGCTTGGCCGGGGAGTGGCACCGCAACCGCATTCAGGTCATCTCCAGCCGGGCCAACAGCGAGCCGTTACCGCAGGCGAGTTGGGATTTCGCCCGCATCCGCGCGGAGTCGCTGGCCCTGTTGGTCGAAGGGCGTTTGCAAGCCGACGACCTCATTGATCCGATCGTGCCCTTTGCCGCGGCCGCTGACGCCTACATGGAGATCAATCAGCACCCCGAGCGTTCGATCAAGCTCGGCATCGAGCATGGGTAGTGGATAGTGGATAGTGGATAGTGGATAGTGGATAGTGGATAGTCCAGCTTGGAGGTGATGGGGGACTTATCACTGGCCACTGGCCACCGACCACTGCTGTTCAGCCGATATTAATCAGCCGGTTGCCCGTCATGCCGGTGCAGATGTCAATGAGAAGCCACAACCCGGCTGAGCCAAACGCGCCTAGCACCAGCCCCAAAAAGAACGGGCGCAAGCGCGTGTAGAGCCGGGGACCGCCGTATTTGAGAATGAACGCCTTGAGCAGCCAAGCGAAAAAAACCGACGGCCAGATTAGCTGCACGGGATGCGGCAGCCCGATGGCCAAGCCGATGGGATGAATGGGAAAGCCGACGAAGCGGTTTTTGATAAAGGTCAACAGACCCATCAAGAACGCGCCGAGGCCGGCAAAGGACAAATGCCAAACGTGGGTGGGCTGCATGTTGTTGAGGTTGTTGGTGATCCAGTTGCCGGTATAGGTCGTCATATAGCCGAATTGCCAACTGCTCAGGTTGATGCCCCCATAGGTGTACGCGAGGTGGATGACCGCGGTGATCGAGCCGGCAAGGGTGACGACGATGGCCGCGGCAATGGCCCAGAACACGCGCCGGTATTCCAAGCGCGTCACTTCCGCTAGCTTGAGGCCCGTAGCGGCTGAGGCCATGACGAAGGTGCGGATGTCGGCCGACCAGGGGAAGTTGAGCGCCAGCGCCGTCAGGCCCGGGGCACCCACCGACGAAGATCCGAGGGTGTTGACGGTAAACACGGCCGGAGCCACTGGAGCGCGGCAATAGGCCAACCCGGCCTGCGAGATGATGCGCGCCAAGCCAACGAAGATCACGAGGGCCGAAAGCTGAAAGACAAAGGCGGTCGGCAGGTTCATGTTGGTGGCGTAGAGCGCGAACAGGCCGAGGAAAAAGCTCGCGATAAATCCGAATACTGCGACGCGGTACGGGAGCAATTCCCCGCTGTCGTCGATGGAGTCGTCGCCGCGCAGGGCCTTGCGCCAGACTTGGCGCAAGTGCTGCCGCCCGCTCCACAAGCTGGACAGCACTAAGAAGAACAACGCACCGAGGGCGATATGGGCGATGCTGGGCGGAGAGGGCGAGGAGTAGGGTTGCTCCGGGCCGATGTTCCACCCGGTCATGCGGCACAAGCCGATGGCCAACATGTTGAGCAGGGCAAAGACCCATATACCCATGGAAATGTCGAGGTTGAGCAAGTAGGAGAGGCCGACGACCTCGAAGTGCGGGCGAAAGTTGACCCAGATGGAGTTACGCAAAAAGGGCACCCAGAGGTTGAGGTCAATCCAGGGGACGAAGTTGAAATAGCGGTGCAGGGCGTTGACCGAGCTGATGAGCGCGGGAATGGCAAAGCCGATCCAAGTCAGGTAATTGCGGTAAAAAGGTGCGATGGCTTGGTCCTTGGCGCGGGCGCTCATTTCTATGGGCAAGGTGGCCAGCGGGAAGTTGAGCCGCTCGCGCTCGACCCACTGCTTGCGCAGCACGACGAGTACACACAGCGTGGTGAAGTACATGTTGACGACAAACAGGCTCCACGCCATCAGCGGCGTCGCCCAAGCTCCCCAAGGGATGCGTTCGCCTTGGGCATTACCTTCGAACAGCTTTTGGATGGCTGCATTGTCTTCCGGCACGAAGAGATGTGATATGTAGGGCTGGATGGTGTTGGCCCAGTCGTTTTCCGGGGTGGCGTAGTAAAAGAACCCGCCGAGGAGCGGGATCAGGTTCATGGTCAGGCCCCAAGAGGGGATGGCGGCCCCCACGATCATCATGATGTACACAGTGGCCAACTCTCCGGTGTGCAGGCTGGTGCCGGTGAGCAATTTGGCGAGTGGGTTGATGAACAAGGTGACGAGAAAAAACAAGAACAGGGCCGCGCCGGTCGAGTAGTCGGCGGCCATGGGCGAGCTACGCATCACTAAGACGCTAAAAGGCTCGCCTACGGCGATGGCGAGACAGCCGATGGCCCCGATGGCAATGGCGCGGAGGGAGACGCGGCGCGGGGGTGGTGGCAAGACTTAGACCTCTACTAAGAGGTTAGAAGCGGTCTCAAAACCTCTATCGGCTGTCGCCCAACGGCAAGGTATCCGCAGATGAACGCAGATGAACGCAGATGAACGCGGATGTGAAATGACGTTAAGCGGAGCGCACGTAGAGTTTTGAGACGGCTTCATTAGTATCGATCAGCCTCACTGAGCGTCTTCTTCCGCTGCTGTGGACTGTGCTTGAGAGACATCGTCAATGCTGTCGATGCGGTGAGTATGGCGGGCTTGGACGATACTGAGCAATTCGCGCGGTTCGTAAACCGCCAGTGCTGCCGCTCTGAAATCGCTTTCGTTGCGCGTCACTAGGGCATCGGCGTCGGCTTGGCGGGCCGCCTCGTGGAGAACAGCGTCTTCGAAGTCGCGGAAGCCCTCCGCCACCAATGCCGCTTCTAACACCGCCCGGTTGACGGGAGCTACTTCAAAGAGACGAAGCAATTTGCGAATTTCCCGCCGTGCTTTTTGCCCCCCGACGACTTTTGTGGCCAAGTAGTACACTGTGGTCAAAGTGGTAGCACCGAGACAGCCGACTATGACATTGCGCTCTATCAAAGAAAAAATCTGCGTTGCGTTTACTACATGTGGGGTCCGGCTCAGCAGCAAGTCGAGTACGACATTGGTATCGACCATCACTTTCACAGGTATTTTTCCTCGAGATATTCGCGGTATATATCTTCATCGACCACAGCATCTTTCAAGGCACCGCGCAAAGAACGCGTGATCGGTGGTAGCGTCTCTGGCGGGTCGTCCCGGTCCAGCAGCGAGAAATAGTCAGCCACCATCTGCGATACGGACTTGCCCCGCTTTTTGGCATGGACTTTAGCGCGTTCGATCAATTGTTCTTCTAGGCGCAGCGTGAGCTTGGTTTGCATCAGTTGACTCCACAGATGACGTATAATTTGGTCGTTATCATACGTCATCAGGGCGCGATTGTCAAAGTATGTCTCAATCGCGCACCACCGCTATGGTGCGCTTAGCCGCGGTGCCGTCGGCTTCGAGGAGCAGGTGATAGATGCCGCTGGCTACGAGGCTGCCGGTAGCGTTGCGGCCGTCCCACAGCACGGCGTCGTACTATTGATTTCAGTTGTTGACGAGGGGATTTTCCCAACTCAGGTCGGGGAAACGGGCGAAGTCGGTGTCGGTAGAGCAAAGGGTCAAACCGTGCTCAATGGCGAGTGCAGCGAGATGAGCGTCGGGTATGTGGTCAGCACGTAGGTTCGGTGTTTTAAGCAGATGGTCTAGGACTTTCCGGTGGTGCTCGGTGGCTAGCGGTATCCAGCTAGCGGGAGCGTCGAGCCAAGACTCAACCTGGTGCCAAGCTGTTGCTATGGGTTCGGGGCGTTCAAAAATGCGGGGATTAGATACTAGACGAGCGAAGGCCAGCAGGCTGGACCACGGCAGACCGAGTGGCGCTGTGCCGTTTAGCCTGTCGTCGAGCCAAGTACATGCAGCGCGGTGTTGGTCAAAGTCGGCGACGTGGGCATATACCAATAGGTTGGCATCGACCAGCCTCACTGAGCGTCTTCTTCCTCTGCTGTGGACAGTGCTTGAGAAACATCGTCAATGCTGTCAATCAGGCAACGTCCCAACCGGACTTCCTTGGTGCGGTGAGTATGGCGGACCTGTGGATTGGCTCTTTTGAGCCCTGTACGCAGGAGGTTGTTGACGATTTGCTTCAAGCTGCCCTTGCCGCTGCGACGGATGTCCTCTAATTGCACGGCGATGTCGTCATCAATAGTTATTCGCATATCCAAAGCATAAGCAGATGGAGGTTTTGCTGTCAACATCTATTAGGTACCTCCGAAAGCCTTGGATGTGTGTGGACCGTTTCCGCTATTTAGTCGCGCACCACGGCTATCGTCCGCTTAGCCGCGGTGCCGTCGGTTTCGAGCAGCAGGTGATAGATGCCGCTGGCTACGAGGTTGCCGGTAGCGTTGCGGCCGTCCCACAGCACGGCGTGGTCTTGGCGCGCCGCACGCTCACCTAAGTCTTGCTCCCAGACGAGCGTACCGTTGGCGGTAAAGAGCGCGAGGCGGGTTTCTCGACTGGGGAAGGCTAGGTCAAACGCCAGCCGAGTGTGTGGATGTTGGCTGGGGCGGAATGGGTTGGGGTAGTTGGGTTTGAGTAGGGTGGCGAGGGCGGCGGGTTGGTTGGGGTCGGTCAGGCTGGGATCGAATTGCGCGGTAAAGAAGTGCTGATAGGCCAAGCCGGTGCGCTCGGCCGAGGTGGCGACGAGGACGATTTCGTCGAACTGGTCCCAGCCGGTGACGCGGACCGTCGGCTCGGAAACGAGTTGCGCGGAGATGCTGTCCGGGCCGACTAAGAGCAAGTGGCGACGCCATGCCCCTTGGTTGGCGTCAAAGAACAGATCGACTCCGCCCGCCCGCAGTTGCGGCGTAAGGCGCAGATAGACGCTGCCGGTAGCATCGACTCGGCTGGTGTCGCGGACGACCGCTTCGGCGTCAACGGCGATGTCGCGAGTGGGGACGGTGGGGTATAAGTTCCCCTCGGCATAGTATGGATCGCGGTAGCGGTTGTTGGTGAAATAGTTCCACACGGCAAATTCGCCCATGACGACGCCGAGCCCTCCCGGCTCGACTTGGCGGATGACGTGGTCGAAGTGATCGAGATTGACGCTTTTGCGCTGGCCTACTTCTTCCCAGATCAGGCGGTTGAGTTCGCGGCCGTAGCGCTGATCGAGGAAGAGAGAAAAGATCGCGGAGCCGTAGGTGTGATTTTTGCCGGGAAGGCCGGAGTTGAGGGCGCGTTGAGGTTCGCCGAGGAAGTGGATTAAGTACTGGAGATAGTCGTTGATATGCGGATAGGCTACTTCCTCCATCCAGGTCGAAGTTGACTCCTGCCACCAGTTACCGGCCCCGGGTGCGTAGTAGCCAAACTGGATGGCGTGGTGAAATTCGTGGGCGATGGTCACGCGCAGGGCGTCCAGCCCGTGCGTTTTCTGATAGCGCTGATCGGTGAAGTTGTTGTCGATTCTGATGTAGCTAGAGGTGGTCGCGGCGAGTGCATCGGGATGGGTGAACCCATAGGCGCTACCGCTTAATTCGACGATATAAATATCGTATTCGTCTCCTCCGCCCAAGCCTTTGTCCGAAGGAGGCGGCTTGTAGCCAAGTTGCTCGACTTCCAAAATCCAAGTGCTATCGAGGACCGTGGCTGCTAGGTCAATGTAGTCCGGGATGCCGTTGCTGTCGTCGTCCGTAGGCGGAACTGCGTGACGTCCCTCGGTGTCGTAGTGGACGCGGAAATGGCCGGAAGGCGTTAGCAGGATATGCTGAGCGATCCGGCGGTCTTGCACGAGTTTGAGCCGCAGATGTTCGGGGCCGAGTGCGGAGGCCGCGTCGAGGGCTTGGAGCACGTGGGGGGTGCCGCAGCGCAGGGCAGTCGGGGCGTGCTGGGTCGGTGTTTCTGCGTTATTGTTGTGTGCCGTAGATAAAAGTATTCCGATAGCTAGCGTCAAGATCATACAAAGAAAGCCTCTTTGGTGTCGGCTGCCGGAGTGTACTGCGTCGTTTGAGTCCTTCAATCGCGCACCACCGCTATGGTGCGCTTGGCCGCGGTGCCGTCGGCTTCGAGGAGCAGGTGGTAGATGCCGCTGGCTACGAGGTTGCCGGTAGCGTTGCGGCCGTCCCACAGCACGGCGTGGTCTTGGCGCGCCGCACGCTCACCTAAGTCTTGCTCCCAGACGAGCGTACCGTTGGCGGTAAAGAGCGCGAGGCGGGTTTCTCGACTGGGGAAGGCTAGGTCAAACGCCAGCCGAGTGTGTGGATGTTGGCTGGGGCGGAATGGGTTGGGGTAGTTGGGTTTGAGTAGGGTGGCGAGGGCGGCGGGTTGGTTGGGGTCGGTCAGGCTGGGATCGAATTGCGCGGTAAAGAAGTGCTGATAGGCCAAGCCGGTGCGCTCGGCCGAGGTGGCGACGAGGACGATTTCGTCGAACTGGTCCCAGCCGGTGACGCGGACCGTCGGCTCGGAAACGAGTTGCGCGGAGATGCTGTCCGGGCCGACTAAGAGCAAGTGGCGACGCCATGCCCCTTGGTTGGCGTCAAAGAACAGATCGACTCCGCCCGCCCGCAGTTGCGGCGTAAGGCGCAGATAGACGCTGCCGGTAGCATCGACTCGGCTGGTGTCGCGGACGACCGCTTCGGCGTCAACGGCGATGTCGCGAGTGGGGACGGTGGGGTATAAGTTCCCCTCGGCATAGTATGGATCGCGGTAGCGGTTGTTGGTGAAATAGTTCCACACGGCAAATTCGCCCATGACGACGCCGAGCCCTCCCGGCTCGACTTGGCGGATGACGTGGTCGAAGTGATCGAGATGGACGCTTTTGCGCTGGCCCAACTCTTCCCAGATCAGGCGGTTGAGTTCGCGGCCGTAGTGCTGATCGAGGAAGAGAGAAAAGATCGCGGAGCCGTAGGTGTGGAGGCTTTGATAAGGGCCGGAGTTGAGAGCGCGTTGGGGTTCGCTGAGGAAGTAGGTCAAGTATTGGAGATAATCGTCGATGTGCGGATAGGCCACCTCCTCCATCCAGGTCGAGGTTGACTCCTGCCACCAACTGCCGTCGAATGTCGCGTAGTAGCCAAACTGGATGGCGTGGTGGAACTCGTGGGCGATGGTCACGCGCAGGGCGTCCAACCCGCGAGTTTGCTTGTAACCTGGGTCGGTAAAGTTGTTGTCGATTTCGAGATGGCTGTAGGTGGTTGCTCCAGACGTCCCAGGATAGGCGAACCCATAAAAACTCCTGCCAACTCCTAGCTCGACAATATAAACGTCGTATTCGTCGCCACCGCCCAAGCCGTTGTCCGAAGGAGGCGGATTGTAGCCTAATCGCTCGATTTCAAGCGTCCAAGTGCTGTCGAGCACGGCGAGGGCGAGGTCGATGTAGTCTGGGATGTTGTTGGCGTCGTCGTCCTGAGGAGAAACCGCGTTGACTCCTTCGGTATCGTAGTGGACGCGAAAGTGTCCCGATGGCGAGAGGAGATTGTGCTGGGCGTCTGGTCGGTCTTTCACCAGCTTGCCCAAGCGCGTTTGGAAGTCGGCGCTCAGGTTGGGAGCCGCGCTCATGGCTTGGACTAGATGCGGGGTCCCGCAAACCGCTAGCCCGCTGGACTCCCGGTAGATGGCTGGCAGTTGGTCGGGCGCGCGCACGCTGAGGACTTGGTAGATCAGGGCTGTCTCTAAGTCGAGTTCGCCGGCTTCATAGGCCGCTTCGATCCGCGTTTTGGCTTGAGTGGGTAGGGCGAAGAGGAGGAGGACGGCGAGGATTTTAGCGGTCATAAAATCTCGGGGCTGCGATGAATGGTGGTCTAAAAAATAATGGCGCAGTAGGCTGAGGCCAAATTGCTTGGCCGCGCAGAAGAGGTGTAGCTCGGCCATTGCTCGGCTGTGGCCGAGTAAATACCTTTGCTCAGCGAGGCGGCTGATCTTCACTTTCTGCGTATTAGCGAAAACTCCCAAGGAATATCGAAAAATGAGTCCAGAAGTACTGATGATCGTCGGGTTTTTGCTCGGCTCGTATTCGATCGTCGGCAACGACGCAATTCAGACTTTGGGCACCTTTCTTAGTTCCAACTCCTACCGTCCGTGGTGGGTGCTCTGGCTTTTTGCCGGCAGCATCATAACGGTAGTCTTGGTATATGGGTGGGTGGCACATAGTGGGGATGTTTCTTATGGCAGGCTGGAGGCGATCCCAGTGCCGGATCACTTTAGTTGGATTTACTGCGTCCCGCCCTTCGTCCTGCTCTTGCTGACCCGCTGGGGCATCCCGGTCAGCACTACCTTCCTGACCCTGACGATCTTCGCGCCGAAGGCGCTGGAGAGTATGTTGCTCAAGTCGTTGCTGGGGTATGCGACGGCTTTTGTGGTTGCCATTATCGTGTACAAGTTGATCACCCGGAGCCTCGAATCTCGCTTCAATCGGACAGACGGGCCGACGAGTCCTTGGTGGATTGTGGCTCAGTGGTGCTCGACTGGTTTCCTCTGGAGCCAGTGGCTGATACAGGACTTGGCCAATATCTATGTTTTCCTGCCGCGCGACCCGGTTAGTCGGACGCCAGACATAGCTGTTGGCTGGTTCATAGTTAGCATCGTCGCCATACTGGGCTTGCTGGCCTTCATATTTTACAACCATGGCGGTACCATCCAGAAGGTGGTGCTGACGAAGACGAACACCACCGACATCCGCTCGGCGACGTTTGTGGATCTGATCTACGGCATCGTGCTGCTTGTGTTCAAAGAGCTCAGCCACATCCCGATGAGCACAACGTGGGTTTTCGTTGGTCTGCTGGCTGGACGCGAGATTGCCATCGCTTGGAACGAGAAGCACCGCAGCCGTCAGGAGGTGTCCCGGCTGGTGTTCTCCGATTTTGCGAAGATTCTCGCCGGTCTAGTCATCAGCGTCGCTCTCGCCCTGCTGCTGCCCAAGCTGTTGTAGCCGCTCGGCATTTAAGACTCGCCAACGTTCCACACCGTTCTGTCTATGCGCTACTAGGTATGGGATGCTTCGCTCCGCTCAGCATGACAGGACCGCACGGGTATCTCCTGCTGCGCCTCTTCACTCACTAAGGTGTTGCGGACTTAGTCGCTTTTATGACCGTGACTGGTGCGACGCGCCACAGGCAGGCTGCGTCAAAACCGGCCTCCGTCAGCGCAGCGAGTTCGTCTTCCACTGGAAAATAAGTGTCTTCGTCGGCCCATTCCGCGAAATGGCTATAGGCGCGTTCCTCGGCGATGCCGCAGGAGACGAGGTGGGCCGCCCAAGTTTCGTATTCGGTTTGGCGAGCGGATGGGTCGGCGGGCATGGTTGCATCCGCGTTGACGAATACGCCGCCTGGGCGCAACGCGGCGTGAATTGCGCTGAAGATCGTCCGTTTTTCGGCTAGGGTGGGGATGTGGTGTAGCGCGAGGGAGGCGACTACGGCGTCGCAGGCGGGTAGTGGGCCTTGGAACGCGCGCACAGTGTACTGCACTCGTGCGGCAAAGGGTGCGAGCCGCTCGCGGGCCTGGTCGAGCATCTCGGCGTCGGCGTCGATCAGCTCGACCGTGGCTCCTTCGCATCGCTGCAATACGGCTTGTGCCAACGCGCCCGTGCCAGCGCCGAGGTCGATTACTTTTTTGGGCTGGGTCTCGGCAATGGCATCTGCGGCTCGCGTCAGCATTTCCTCATAGGCGGGAATGAAGGCGCGGATGGTCTTATCGTATGCCTCGATTTCAAGGCGCAGATGGCGTCGGACGGAATGGCTCATTGTCTTTTGTGCGGACTTTTTTCGTGATTTCCTAAAACTGGGGTCCTTCGTCGTATCTTCCATAGAGGAAGGACGTAAACCCGTCAAGGAAAATCAAGAACATAGAGCTATCTGAGTGATTCGTACGCAGATTCAGTCGACCGATGAGCAGGTGCGACGCGTCAAGCGGATCGCCGTCGAACGGCAGGTGTCGATGGCGACGGTGATTCGAGAGGGGGTTGATCTCCTACTGCGATCGGCGGAGACAGCCGCGACCGATGACGAGCGCATCGAACGCGCAATCTCGGTGGTCGGCCAATTCCGATCCGGCAGTGATGATGGAGCCGCGCAACATGACGCTCACCTGCAGAAAGCCTACCGCAGGTGAGCGTCATCGTCGATGCCGCTTGATTAGGGGGAGTCGTCCGTGGTGGAACCGGCGGCTTTCTTGATGTCGCCCCAACTCTTATCCTCGGTAACGCTTGGAGACGGGGAAACGATCTTCCCGGCACCTGCGGCGATTAGTGAGTCAGACACGGTTCGTAGCGAATCGAGGTTTAGCGAATTGAGGTCTAGCTGGGTGATATCGCCGAGAAAAATAGCCTCTCCTACCGTTGTTGAATCGGAGTTTCCTTCATAGACCGTATGGGGCACCCCTACTGCGCTGATCGTAATGGACCGATCTATGTCATGATCATGATCACGGAGAAGCGCGGTTTCAAGCGCGGTTTCAAACGAATCGAGAAAGGCGTTGGCGCTTTCTACTTCAGCGTCACTGATTTGCTCGCCGATGACCCTCACTTTCAGGGCACCGCCTTCGTCTCCGAGTTCTTGGAGGATTTGATCGGTGGGTACGTTGATGGTGACGACCTGCTCGCCATCCTCATCTACGGTTTCCTTGATCTCAACAAGCTCGTCGAACGTCTGCTGTTGGCTATCGGACAGGGGCTCGTCGTTGAAGGTCACCACGATTCGCTGTAGTAAGCTGTTGGCAATGTCGGCGAGGGCTGCCCTTTGCGTGACACCTACGAAAAGGATTGCCAGCGCGGCGAGTGCGGCGGCTAGCACGGGCGGACGGAACCGTCGCCGCCAGTTCGGCAGCCAGGTCCGGCTGGGGGTGGTCTCCGGCGATCCGTTGTTGGACGCGATGGGAGTGGAAGCCACATGCTCTTGACGCGAATCGGCCAGACGAGCGGCGAGCTTGCGGTTGGCTTCCAAGAGCAAATCCGCGGGAAAGGTGGACTCGCGGATCGATTTCCCGGTCGCGCACAGCAGGGAGAAATCGCCTTTGAGGTCGATGGCTTCGGGATGGGCCTGTAGGTACTCCTCTACTTCCCGCTTCTCGGCGTCGGACAGTTCGCCGTCGAGGTATTCGATGAGTTTGTGTTCAAACTGCTCAGTCGTAATCATCGGTTCATTCCCTTGGGGTTTGATGTTGTTGCGGATGGACAGTCGCAGGCGAGCCACGCGCGAATCTGTTTTGCGGCTTGAAACGCTGCGGCTCGCGCTGCTCCTGGAGAGCAATTTAGCAACTGGGCGATCTGGTCGAAGGAACAGCCTTGGAAGTAGCGGAGGACGAAGACTTCTCTGCGGCGCTCGGGCAAATCCACCGCGAGACGGCGAATTTTTTCGACCATAAGACCATTTTCGACCATATCCACATCGTTTGCCTCCCAGTTGTGAGGTTGCTCCGCCGACTCGGTCCAAGAGACAAATCGCGCTCGCTGACGTTTGAAATCGAGGGCGGCATTGATTGCCGTGCGGCACAACCACGCCTTGGGCTGTTGCAGCGGGCCGCGCTGGCTCGTGGTCTCGTGGAACTTCACGAATACTTCTTGGTAGAGGTCGGCTGTCTCGTCGTGGTTTCCGTTGATCCGCCAGATCAGACTCATGACCAGCGGACCGTATCTTTCAATCGCCTGTTCCGCGTGCATTGCATCTCCATGATGTCAGGTGTTGGACAATTCTCGTGTGCACACGCTTATAGAACGATGTCGAAGGCGTTTTGTTACTTCGGCGTTGGACGTTCCATCTGCTGATTCGTATCTTCGCCTGCCAACTGAAGACTAGACATAGCAGTCCTGAATGACTTGACCGATCCGATATGTGGATCGTCTTGTACATATTATTCTGCATTCTGCGTCCATCTGCGTCCATCTGCGGATTCTCTTGTGGATGATTTAACATTGCCATAGGAGCAAAAATCAAGTATGCCAAAACGTCGTCCCAATATCCTCTTCATCATCACGGATCAGCAATACGCCGGGGCCATGTCCTGTGCCGGCAACCCCGACGTGTACACTCCTAATATGGACAGCCTTGCCGAAACGGGAGTGCGATTCACCCGCGCCTATTGCACGCACCCTTTGTGCGGCCCTCAGCGCGCCAGTTTCATGACTGGTCTTTTCCCCCATCAAAATGGCGCGATCAGCAACAACACACCAATCAATCCCGAATACAAAGGACGAACGCTCGGCAACCTCCTCGCCAACGCGGGGTATGATTGCGCCCTGTCGGGAAAATGGCACGTCCCCGGCACCACGCCCGAAGAAAGCGGCCTCGAAGTCATCTGCGGCAGTCGCGACGACGAGGTGCCGCTGCGTTCCATCGAATTCATGCAGCGCGACCGCGACAATCCCTTCTTTCTCTTCGCGTCCTTCATCAATCCCCACGACATCTGCCAAGTCGCCCGCAATCAGCCTTTGCCGCAAGGCCCCGTGCCGGAACCGGCCACTGTGGAAGAATGCCCAAGTCTGCCCGCAAACTTCGCCATCCCACCCTATGCACCCGACATCTTGCAGATGCTGCGGCAGGCCAATCGCCGCGTCTATCCCACCATCGAATACACGGAAGACGACTGGCGGCGGCTCCGATTTTACTACTATCGCTTGTGCGAGAAAGTCGATGCTGAAATCGGCGTGCTGCTCAATGGCCTGCGCGATCTCGGTCTCGAAGAAGAAACCTATATCGTCTTCACCTCAGATCACGGCGACGGACACGGTGCGCACCAATGGAATCAAAAAACCAGCCTCTATGAGGAAGTCATCAACGTTCCTTTTATCATCAGTCACAAAGGGATCACACGGGCCGGTGGCGTTGACAACACCCATCTGGTCTCCCTTGGGCTCGATTTGCTGCCCACGCTGTGCGATGTCGGCGGTGCGAGCGTTCCCGATGGCCTTGAAGGGCTGAGTTTGCGACCGCTTGCCGAGAGTGACGTACCTGACGAATGGCGCAGGGAACTCGTCGTTGAAACCATCATGGACATTGCTCCCGGCCCGGGCGGTAGCGGTGCTTCGCGCGCCGTGCTCACTGACCGCTACAAATACAGCGCCTATCCCATGGGCCGCTATCGCGAACAACTCGTCGATTTGCAAACAGACCCGGGAGAAATGGTCAACCTCGCCGTCAACGCGCGGTTCAAGGATGAACTCGACGATCATCGCCGTCGTTTGCGGGCATGGTGCGAAAGGACAGAAGACGAGTTTTTGAAATTTTGTCTGTGAGCGCGGTCGGTCTTTTGCCCATAGAGCCGATTTTCCTTCCGCTAGGCGATTTTTTAACATTAGTCTTTATGTATGGGCATCGAGGTATAAGATGCTTCGACTCCGCTTCGCGACAGGTGATGATGCCTCATGTTGTCATGCTGAGCGAAGCGAAGCATCTCATACTCGTCTACTATCGTGTACTTAGGTCTGTGTGATAACCCCGATCTGCCTCAATCGAAGAGAAATTTAACTAGGAGACTGCCGTGGAATTGACCAAGAGGCCCCGACGACTCAGGCGCTCGGAAGCAGTGCGCAGCTTGGTGCGCGAGACCAATTTGCGCGTCGATGATCTGATCCATCCGCTATTTGTCACTGAAGGCGAAAAAACGTGCGCGCCCATCGACGACATGCCCGGCCAATATCGCTTCTCGGTTGACGAGCTGGTCGAGGAGTGCCGCGAGTTGTGGGACTTGGGCATCCCGGCGGTCAACCTCTTCGGCTACTCGACCGAAAAAGACGATCAGGCCACCCAGTCCTACGACCCGCAGGGCTTGATCCAACGAGCGATCCGCAGCCTCAAAGCCGCAGTGCCCGAACTATGCGTGCAGACCGATGTGGCCCTCGACCCCTATACCCACCACGGTCACGACGGCTTGGTAGTAGATGGCGAAGTAGTAAACGACGAGACCATAGAGGTGCTGTGCAAGATGGCCCTGTCGCATGCCGAGGCGGGCGTCGATTGGGTTGCGCCCTCAGATATGATGGATGGCCGGGTCGGCGGCATCCGCCGGGCACTCGACGCGGCTGGTTATAAAAACGTCGGCATCTTGGCGTATTCGGCCAAATACGCCTCGTGCTTTTACGGCCCGTTCCGCGACGCGCTCCAGTCGGCACCCAAGAAGGGCGACAAGAAGACCTATCAGATGGACCCGGCCAATGGCCGCGAGGCGCTCGTGGAGATTGCGCTCGACATTGAGGAAGGGGCCGATGTGGTAATGGTCAAGCCGGCGCTGGCCTATCTCGACGTGATCGCCGCCGCCCGCCAAGCCTTTGACGTGCCGATTGCCGCGTACAATGTCTCCGGCGAGTACGGGATGATTGTGGCGGCTGTGGAGCGGGGGTGGGTCCAGCGCGAGCAGGCCGTTATGGAGGTGTTGACCGGGATCAAGCGGGCCGGCGCGGATATGATCTTGACTTATTTTGCCAAAGAGGTCGCCGGGTACTTGCGCGAATAACTCAATCATGCAGCTCAAAGACAAAGTCGCCCTCGTCACAGGTGGGGGCCGCGGCATCGGTCGCGCTATTGCTATGGGCTACGCTGCCGAGGGTGCACAGGTCGCCATTGCCGCACGCAATACAAAGCAGCTCGACGAAGTTGCTGCGGCGATTGCTGCGCAGGGGGGTGAAGTCCTCGCGGTGCCGACTGATTTGCGAGTGAGCGCAGAGGTGGAACGCCTCGTGCAGAAAACAGTAGCGCGGTTCGGGCGGATCGACATTCTCGTCAACAACGCCGGCGTCAATCCACGCGGGCTGTTTTTAGACGCGACGGATGAAGAGTGGGAGCAGGCGTGGCAAATTAACGTCATGGGTGTCGTCCGCTGTTGCCGTGCGGTATTGCCCATTATGCAGCGACAGGGCAGCGGGAACATCATCAACGTTGGCTCTGGCATGGGCCAAGTCGGCCACGCGGATCTGAGCGTCTATTGCGCGTCTAAAGCAGCCTTGCACGGGTTGACCCAAGCCATTGCAGAAGAAGTGTGGGACGAGGGCATCATCGCCAACGTCCTCATCCCCGGCCCGGTTAAGACGGAGTTGTCGAAACCTTCTTGGCAACAGGCCAGCAGCTTTCGCGCGGCAAGCGACCCGTGGAAGGAACCAGAACAGGTCGTTGCCTCAGCGCTTTTCCTTGCCGCACAACCCCCAGCCAGCGGCATGACCGGCCAGATTCTCAGCATCATGCGCCGCACTAGTCCGTAAGGGCGTCTAACATCCAGCGGGAATCTCAATCGTGAAAAGGATGACGGTTGTTATCGGTGCGGCGATCGCACTGTATGGCTGTGGCCCAAAAGTTAAAACGGAAACATATCCCGATGGGCAGGTCAAAGTTCAATATCAGTACTATAAAAACGAAGCAAACAAGTTAATCAAACACGGCCCCTATACAGCGTATTATACAAGCGGCAATCTACAGGCACAGGGCATGTACAAGGACAATGAGAAAGATGGAAAAATTGTCTATTACTTTGAAGATGGGAGCAGAAAATCGGCAGAGACCTATAGGGAAGGTAAACTCCACGGTCCCTTTACAGACTATTATGAGGATGGAGCCAAACGTTCGGAAGGAACCTATAAAGCGGGGCAGTTCCACGGAGCCTATACCAAGTACTATGCAAACGGGCAAATAGAATTATCCATAGTCTTTAAAGACGGTCAATGGCACGGCCCCTACATCAGTTACTACAGCAACGGGAGTAAATGGCTGGAAGGGTTCTATACAAACGGCCGCGAGAGCGGGGTCTGGACCCATTACGACGAATCAGCAGAAAAGACAAACGGGCCCCTTGTCTTCTACTACGAAAACGGGCAAAAAAAATGGGAGGGGTCCTACACAGACGGAAATCCCGATGGAATTTTTGTAGTCTTTGATGTCCAAGGTAATAAGGTAAGGCAGGATGTGTGGGAAAAAGGGGAGTTGGTAAAGCGGTCGAATTGCGAAGAGAATCCCGACGAGTGTGCGGACAGGTAGTTTACGTCCTTTTGTACGGATTCCTCAGTCTCGCTCTGTAGCAGCTAGCCGTTGTATCAAGGTATCGGGCAAAGCCGCTGCCAACTCGTCTTGGTATATGGTTATGCGATCCTGATACTTCTCCAGCAACTCGTCAACTAGTTCCTCGAAGATCCGGTCTTCTTTCTGCTGACGCAGCAGTGAGTGCGCCCGTCGTGCCATTCTGGAAAACGGAGGGAGTTCTCCCTCTTCGCGGTGGAGCACTTTGAACAGGCTGTACCCACCCTTGACCTGGACGGGGCCAACAATCTCTCCTCTTGCGGCTTCCTGCACGGCCTCGTAGAGCTGTGGGTTGACATAGCGATCGCGGCCGTGCAGGTGTACTTTGCCCGGTTCTTCCTGCGACTCGGTGCGAATGGTGTGTTCACGGGCTAGGTCGAGAAGGGTTGCGTCCCCTCGCTCCAATGTTGCGAGAAGATCCTGTGCCTTTTCCTCGGTTTCGACCAGTACTTCGATCAGATCAAACTGGTCGGATTTGCGAAACAAATCCTCGTGTGACTGATAGAACTCCTCGGCCTCCTCTTCGCTGACTGCGGCCTTGTCCTCCACTTCTTCCTTGCGGACTTGCCGGACCATGAACTCCCAGCGCGTTTGCTCTAACCAATTTTGTTCTGCCGGTCGCTCGGGAATGCCCGCCCTCTTTGCCGCCGCCAGCAGAATGGCTGACTCCATGACTGTGGATTCAGCGGCTGCAACCACTGCGGCGCTGTCCTTCATCCCCCAGCCAGAGTGCGCCCGTCCTGCATCTTCCCACAGCGCATCCACGTATGCTCCTATGGTCACCTGCCCACCTTGGTAGGTGAAGAGGGGCTGGACCGCCTCCCTAGGCGAAAAATGCTGGCGATGCACCGCGGAGTACGCGGCCGCTTTTTTTAGAAGCAGGTCTAATCCTGCGGATTCGATCTTCCAGCCAAACGCTCGGGCCAGAGACCGGACCTGTTCTCTTTTGGCCTCTTTGAGCTTGCCTGCATGGAGTACGGAGTGAATGCGGGCTTGGTGTTCATCTAGGCTCCCGGGCCGGTCTTGGAGAAAACGCATTACCAAGTAGCGTTTATTTATGGGCAGGACATCGGACACGACACCCACCGGCAGTTCGCGGAATACCTCATCTGGAATTTTTAAGCGGCGGGCTTGCTGCCGCGAAATGTACCCCCATACTCCACCTTGGGCGGCCGACCCCTTGTGAACGGAATATTGTCTGGCCAAATCCGCGAAACTTGCGCCAGCGGCGAGCTTTGCCAGCACCTCTTGGGCTTGGGATTCTTCTTCGACTAGAATGCCGGCCAGTTGGCGCTGCCGCCCTAGATCGTTTTCCTCGAAATACCTGCGGATTTCCTCCTCGTCAACTTCTACTTGGATGGGTGGCTGCTCGTTGCGATAAATCTCGATGAGGTGCTGGTGCCAGCTCGCTGCAACCCGCTTTTGCACCTCCATCGATTCCTGCAATTCCCAAACTTGGGCCTCTAGGTAGAGCAGGTGCTTGACCAGCAAACTGCGCAGATAGTCCTCGCGTGCGGCCGCTCCCTCCTGCTTGGAACGCAGGTTCTGAGGAGTGGAGATGGCGAAGTCGCGCAACTCGCTGGCTTGGAGGATCGTATCTCCAAGCCGCGCCACCACACCGGGTACGGCTTGGGGAGGCTCTTCGGATGTTGTGGTACACGCAGTGAATAGACTAAAGAAAAAAAGACGGGAGAACAGACCCCATCCACTTCCCGTGCTGAGTCTTTGCATTTTTTAATATACGACCGCTAGGGTTCCTACGTACACGTTGCTTCCCTGGTCGGCATCGGCGACTAGTTGGTAAACGTACAGGCCCGGAGGTACCACCTGTCCAGCATCGTCAAGGCCCTGCCAGGATATAGCGTATTGCCCGTTGGCCTGCTCTGCGGACCGGTGCCAAATCCGCTGGCCGGAAAGATCAAAGATCTCAACAGATACCTGAATGGAGCGAATGACTTGCAGCAGACTGTAGGATATTTCCACTGCATCGTTCACGCCATCGCCGTTGGGTGTCAGATGGCGCTGCGAAATATCCACGGATGCAAGCAGGGATCTGTCCAGATCCCATTTCACCAGCAGGTCATCTGTATCAATGTCCGGCGTGGCATCTCCCGGCACGATGATCTGCGGTATATCGCCCTCTCTCTCGGTGTCGAACACTCTGCCGGTGAAGCGCGTGCCGTACACCAGTACTTCGGTTGCGAAGTCCACTTCGAGCAAGGTTGCGTGTTCAGTTATCCGGTTCTCTGGAAACGAGACTGCGAAACCATCTACCCCCACGTCCTCGGAGTATTCGACCGGATTGCCATTGATCCTGACTCCCTTGACTTCCGCTGGCAAAGGCGTGGCTACTTGCAGACCGTCAATACCGCCATCCTCGGGTTCCAAGATTGCGCGCACCGCATAGGTGAAGGCCGTCTTTTTTCCGGGAGCGACTTGTTGGGGCGTCAACTCGGCGATGAATTCCCGGCCGAATAGAGGCGTGGAAAATTCCACTGACAGAGAATCAATCCGGCTCCTGAATAGCGGAGAGAAGGATTGAAAATCAATTCTGAACTGAACGTACTGCGCCGGGGCCAAAGCGATGAAGGGCTCCTTCCCGGTGGAAGGATAGGGAGCCGACCAGCCACTCCAATTCTCGGTATCGGGCTGGATGGAGCCCTTTTCCGTCGGCCTGAGTTTTTTGTACTGGGCTTGCGTTACTCGTGCTTCTCCTTCCAGCCCCAGGCCAGTCAGACGATGGTACACGAAGGGATCTTCGGTCTGCCCGGTGCGCGTGCGGATCAGCAGAGCACTGCCCGAATCGCTCAGAGCTGACCACGTCAGGTTGCCGAGACTGGCCCGGTCGCCCAGATCGATCACGTCTGACTCGTAGTGCCCCACGAGGGCGTAGCCATTACCCCAGACCTCGAGTTCGTCAATCTCCCACAAGGTGGGATCGGGCAAACTGATGGTGTCTGAGATGGCCACGTAGCGCACCACTTGCAAGGGGAGCTTTATACGGGCGAAGGGGTTGTCCGTCTGGGCCTTTTCCGCTATTAGCTTCCAGTCTTTTACAACACTGAACCAGTGTCCTCGCAGGGGTAGTTTGAGTTCGTCGAGACCGACCCCATCGTGGACCCAGACCTGATATCCCCTCATAAAGGCCTGTTCTAACCCTTCCCGGGGATAGAAGCTGAGGCTGTCCACGCCGAAAGGCCCACCTAGGTCCAAGATCAGGGTTACGGGGAGATCCGCTTTGTTTACTCGGCGCTCCACGTTCCTGTCGGAAAGATCTGGGAATGCCGCACTGTGGTCGCCGTTGATGATCTTGGGCAACAATTCCACCCCTATGCGGAAATCGGAGTTTATCCACCCTCCCCTGTCCATGGAACTGAGGGACAAATTCTGGTTCGACACGAAGATGGGTTGCAGCCAACCCTCCTCCGCGGTGTCGTCCAGCCCCTCGAAACTACCCGCAGCGCTCCACGGGCGGTCCGCGGTTCCAACCGTCCATCTATCCGCTCCGAAAGCCGATTCTGCAAAGAGCAGTAAGGCACAGCCCAGCGGCAACAACAGGCTATATTTTCGCCTGTTCACGTCCATCTCTTGCGCCTAACTGGAGCCGAGCCCGGCAAACACCACGATGAAAGCACTGGTGATGGTCTCTGGAGAATCTCTGTTTTCAAACTTCCTTCTCTCCCACTGGTGCCCGATGTTCATGATGACCTCATAGCCGAGGTAGTTGTTATTGATAGAAACCTGCGACGTGACGACACTGCCGAAAAAATCGCCTGTGCTACCCAGTGCTTCCTCGAGGTCGTAGAACTGGGCCAACTCGGTACCCACTTCGATCCAGAGCTTTGGCATGGGTTGGGTCCTGACCGTCAAGATACCCATTTCAGTTAGATTGTGGACGTCTGCGTCGCCTTTGATGAAGGCCGTGCTGCGGCGGTACAAGCTTCTAAATTTGGGGTGAATTTTGAAATCGCTGATCCAGAAAGCATAGTCGCATTTATTGACAATCCCGAGGAAATAAGAATCCTTCAACTCCTCGAGCACGCCTCCGGTTCTGAGCGGCCTGGCAAAGTTCTCGCCCTGCTGATTGTAAATCTCGTACTTGACCTTATTGGTCACATTGAAATTGGGGAGTCCCTTGTAGTCGAAGCGCAGAAAAGCCGTGTTGATCACCACATCCTGCGCCACTAGGCGATCCTGAAAGGTTTGTATTCCCCCAAATGTGCCGGGCGGGTGCGTCCAGATGAGTTGGTCGTCGATGAGATTGTCTTTGACGATTCGCAGGTTATTGAATATCTGCAGTCGGCCTAGCTGGGCATAATCTTTGTCAAAGGTCACCAAGCCATAAAGATCGTTGCTTTCCCTTTCATCGGACCACAACCATTCCTTGGCATATCCGATCAGGACTTTTGCTTCGGGGGTGAGACGCCGCCCCACATAGCCATTGTATCCACGGTGGTCCCGCTGGTAGGGATAATCCGGCTCGTCATCGTCTTCAAAGCGATCAATAATGGTGTTGTGGTCTAGGTCCATCCCAAATAGAAACTCTGGGGGATCGACCTCATAGCGCCAAAAGGGTTCGTCGTAGTCGGGCCGCAGATTGTTGTTCTGGTTGAAATCCGAGATGAAATCGTTGTTTTCGTCTAGGCCGGGAAAGATGCCTCCGGCAGGGGGGCCGCCCCGAGCCAATCCCTCCCCTTCGAGTGGCTGGTTGGCCCGCTGCCAGTCCGGCCACCGGTCTTGGTCGTCGTTGTCATCGACGAACTCGTAGAGATTGCGTTCCGCATTTGAGTAGTCGATTTCTCCGGTCCGGTCCAGGATGAACATAGAGGTGGAATATCCTTCGGCGATGCTGAATACTTCGCCAAAGCCAAACCAGGGATAGGCAACCTTGCGCGCGGCGAGAAAAAAGGCCTCCGAACGAGTAGCAGCGTGAGCGTGGCGCTCAAAGTTGATATTGGGGAACCGCCGCCAGCGATTGTTGATATCGAATTCGCCCCACACGGTGAATCCCATCAGGTCGTGCACTTCTAGGGTAAATCCTATGATCTCGTTTCCGGTGGGTAGGCCGTAATCGAACTTAACTACTCGCTGGTTCGAGCCGTCGTCGACATTCCCAGCCGCCCGCACAACCGGCAAAAAGACTGGCTCGCCGAGGGCATTGGTCTGCAGGTTCGATGTGGTTTCGACGCGGTAATCGTTGGCCAGCACCAGTTCAAATCCTATTTTTCTTTTTAACTCGGGATCGGGAATCACATAGGTCAGGGTGATGGCTTCGACCCCATCCGCAGCCAAAGCTCCTCGCACCGGCAATCCCCCCTCTATGCGGGGTTCAATGGCCGCGGGTTCCATTGCATTGCCCCTATTGATGAATATCTGTTCGGAGAACAGTACTCCGCCTCCCTCCCCGTCTTCGGGCGAATCATCGGTGATGCGGATGGCGATCCAGCGGATGACATCTTGGTTTTGCACCGAAGTGAGCTGGCCTTCCTGAAAGCCGCTGAGCGGCAGGTCCGTAGAGGTGCGGCTGAAATGGGAGTTCACATAGGTGGCCCCTAAATTTACGAAGTCGCCGACTTGAACGGTGCCCCTGAAGCCAAAGAGGTTGTTAAAGTCCGTCATCCGGGTTTCGGGAACATCTACATTTTGTCCCCGCGTCGGAAAATTGACTCTGGAACTCAGGAAGGTGAGCGCGTATTTGTCAGAGCGAAAATCCGCTTGGATACCGTTGAAAGCTGGTTTTGAAAACGTCATGGGCGTCAGGGTCGTTCTGATCTCATCGCCTAGCGTGACCGCCAAGTTGTACTGTCCTTGGGAGGTCCGTCCAATCACGACATTATTGAACCAATTGGCGTACCTGCCGCTCTTGAAAATATTGCTGCCGAACGAAGTGGGGACTTCCTGGGTCCATTCGTAAATCTTCCAGCCCTTGGTGAGGTATTTCCCGTACAGATCGTACCACCTAGTACCCTCTAAGCCCACATCCACGTAACGCTTGTACGGCTCTCTGGCGTAATTGCTGTACTTCCACCACGACCACCTATACTGATAGTAAAGTTCCTGACGCTGGTACCATTTCATCAAGGTCGGATCCAGCGCTTCGACTACCGGCTCCGGCCTAGACGGGACCGACCGCTGAGCGTCTCCCGTGGATGTGCTCAGACAAGTGCTCAGACAAGTGAAGAGAAGTACCAAACCCCACGCACCTCTGCATCGAATAGGCATCATGAACTCCCTGCCAAGACTTCGGATGGACAGATTATCGACATGTATGTCAAAAGGCGACTCCGACGGCCTGGACAATGGCCGCGGCGTCGTGGCTAGCTTCTACCTCGACCCGACATAGGTAGAGACCGGGTGGAACGAGGACTCCGGCTTCATCCGTGCCATCCCAGACGGCCTGGTGTGCGCCGCTGATACCGCGCTGGGCCATCACTTCCCTGACAATTCTGCCAGACAGATCGTGCACTTTTACTGTGATGGGCTGAGCGCGGTCGATCTGGAATATCAAAAAGTCAATGTTCATCTGATCGTTTAGACCATCCCCATTGGGAGTAATAATTGCCGGAGCAATCTGCACATCGCCAACTAGCCGGTCCTGGATCGGTACGGTCACCACTAGAACATTGCTCATGGCCTCTGAGTCGGCGTCCCCAGGATCTACGGTCTGCCACAGCTTTCTGGAAGAATTGCCGACCAATCCCTCAAATACTGTGCTATTCAAAAAGACTTGGCTTTTGAACTCGACCTCTACCAGCTTTGCAGACTTGATCGTCGAGGGAAGCTGGATTAGCAGAGAATCTGCCGTCGAATATACGGACAGGTCCTCCAGCGCCAGCGGGTCAGAGGCGACGTTTACACCTAGCAATTCAGCTTGGGCAGGAGTCCTGATGAGCACCTGATCAAAACCGAGGTCGCCGGCCGCGAACGAAGGGCGGATAAAGTATTTGAATTCTTGGGGCTTTGCCGCGATGGCTGTATCCGGCCAGACCTCGGCGGTCAGGGTTCTGGCCAGTGGGTCAGCGAAAGAAAGCACTATCCGGTCCAAGCTAACGGCCTGATCTGGTAGCGTACTTAAAAGTCTGGCTCGTATCTCTAGGTACTGGCGCGGACTAGGAGAGGCAAAGGGGTCTCCGGAATGGACATAGGGTTTGCTCCACGGGCTCCAAGTTTGGGGGTCGGGAACTAACTCCACTATAGGATCGGCTTCTTTGCGGAATTTGGGCAGACTCTCCCACTTTTCTTTGCTAAGTTCATTTCCCTTTTTGTCGAAGTAGTGCAATTTCTCGCCCAATTGATCGCCCGTTCGCGTACTGATCTCCAGCTTAGTCCCCGGCGGGATATCCGCTTCCCATGCGATCGACAACATGTTTTTGGAGCGACCGAGGTTGAGCAAGCCCGAAGTCATGGACACGCCTGGAATATACCCTTCGCCATAGGCCTGAATCTCTAGGGTCTTGAAGCGTCCATAGGTACCCGTGTCCCTGACATTGTTTCTGTGTGAAAAGAAGATGTGTTGTACTGGTCGGGAAGAAAAAGTATCTTCAAACGTGAGAAATCCCACGGAGTTATCATCGAGAGACCCCACCTCTTCCCACACGAAACTCCCCATGACGTTTTCCGTGCCGAGTTGGGCTGTTGGCCCTAGGGTGCCGTCGGAGATGAATAGCTTGTAACCAAACAGCGGGTCTACTCTGGAACCTTGGTGTACTCGGGCCGATACAATCCGAATGGTGTCCACCCAGAACAGCGCCCCGAGGTTCATGTTGACCCAGCCTTTCTCAGTCCAGTCGAGAAACCCAGCACTTGAGTTCCAGTAGGTGTCAAAGCGCCCGTCCAGAACCTCGTTATTGGTCAATATGCGGCGGTCGCCGCCGGGACTCGCCTGAATGGCCAGACCGCCGCGCTCCACCGTTCCCAGTACCACGTTGTCGCCGAGGGTGTGGACTTCAACTTCGCCCAGACGCGCATCGCCGAACGGGGCTGTGACTTGGATCAGCACAAAGCCGACCAGTTGCCTAGGCTCTTCTGCCGTGCTGCGAGCTGTGCCAAGCTGGCCCAAGGGATATTCCAACTCGTAGGCAAAGTTCGGTTGAGTGGTCTGTCCGACGACCAAGTACTCCTTTTTGCCCGACCCAGAGTAGAGCGCTTCCTCGCCGGTGGAGGTATAGACCTTGAACATTCTGAACGGCTCGCCCTGAGGTGAAAATTTCAACACGATCTTGGTAGCAGAAACCAATCGGCCCAAGTCGAGTTCAATCCACCAAGTATCCATATCGTCGTCTGGATCGGGTGCCCACCAAGTATCCACCTCGCCGTCAAAGATGTTGGCTGCTCGGGCAGGATTGGAGCCGACACCAGATATTCCCCCCCATTTGGTCGGTTTATTTCCCTCGCGCTCGACGACAAACTCACCGGCATTGAGACTTGCATTGATATTCTTTTGGATGAATTTGGGCTTTACGAGGCCATCCCTCGACAGTTCCAACGTCCCGACGGGAAAGACCCACTTCTCCCAGTCGGCTTTGGACCCGAATGCTATAGTGTCGGCTTGGGCCATGCCGGTCGAAAGGCCGACAATTGCCACAAGACTCGCCCATATATGCGATCGCATCATATCGCTCACCTCAATCGGTTAGGCGATCAGTAGATCACCGCTATGAGTGCAACCATGTCTCCTTCGCCCCTATCGGCGGCGACTGATATGCGGCTGATGTATAATCCCGGAGCTACCAATTGCCCGCTATTATCCAGACCATTCCAATCCAAGGCATAAATTCCGCTCACTTCTGTACCCGAGTACAAATCGCGGACTAGCCGGCCCGAAAGATCGTAGATCGACACAGTGACCGGAACCTCCTTGGTCAACTTGAGAATCTGGTAGTGGATGGAGGCCAGATCGTTCACGCCGTCGCCGTTGGGAGTGAACGGATTGGGGACAACGCGCCCGCCCGCGACAATGGTCTCTCCGAGCGATACGGCCACTGCCAAGTCGTTGTTGGGCAAATCTGGGGATGTATTCCCGGCGGTAATGGGCTGCGGCAACTCTGCGGTCTGGGTATCGAAGACCTTGCCGGTAAAACGCGTCCCGTACACCAGAACCGCCCCCTCAAAACTCAACTCTACTGGAGTGGTATCCACGACCCGATGATTGGGGAAGCGGATCACCATGCGGTCGTCGGCGATTTCTTGGGTGAAATCCACCACCGATGCGCCGCCGATTTTCAGTTCCTCAATTGTGGCCCGAGAAGGAGTAGCGATCTCCAAGGCATCGAATCCCGTATCGCCTTCCTCAACTTTGGCTCGCACTACATAGGTAAAGAGAGTGGGTTCTCCAGCGTTGACTTCCAGCGGCCCGACTTCGCCCCAGACGAAACGCGCTACTGGAGGGGTGGAAAATTCGAACGCCAGCGAATCGAGCCGCGCTCCCTGAGTAAAAAAGTCACTTGCAAAATCACACTTGAACTGGAAGTAGCGCCGAGGTTCGGCGAAGACTACCTGTTCTCCAGATGCACGGGTGTACACCGGAGACCAGGGACTCCAGTTCTCTGCGTCTGGAGCTTTTTCCCGCTCGGCTTCTTTCAGGCTGTTGTAATCATCTGCGGACACCTCAATCCGTTCGGTCTCGAGTCCCTTTTCTTGTATTTGGTAGTATTTAAGGGGATCGGGCGTGGCTCCGGTGCGGGTAAAGATTTGCACCGAGGCTCGAGGTTGCTCTTCTGCGGCCCACTTCAACTGGCCAAAATTGGCTAGTTCACCCAAGTCTATAACCTGTGAAGTGTAGTTTGCCTGGGGGACAAAGCCGCGGCTGTACACCTCTAGCTCGGCAATTTCCCAGGGTAACGGCGTGGTGAACACAATTCGGACGTGGCGCACGTACTGGGACGGAATTCTCACCTGTACGGTGCTGTCGGTGTTTTTCTCGACCTTTTCCACTAAGGCCCACTGCAGCACCCCGCCAACCTGCATTTCCGCGCTACCATCGTTGATGTACACCTCGTACCCCTTCAGGAACTTGTCGCTGAAGGTCGGGCTGGGATAGAAGCGAATTCTCTCGACTCCGCCGAAAATCGAGCCCAGATCCAGGTCCATCCTGCCTCCCACTTGCCGGGCCTTGCTCCCGTCAAAAACTGTGTTTACATCCCCGTCTATCATGTTGTTGAGGTTGCCAGCCTGGCGCACAGATGGCTGGGGCGTGGACATGCCTCCCCCTCTCCCTTGGGCACCAAGGCTCAGATTTTCCGTGGCTTCGGTGCGCCGGGGCTGAATCCACCCTGGATCCGTGGTGGTATCAATGCTCTCCATGGTACCCATAGCTTCCCAGGGGGTTTGCCCGTTGCCGATGACCAAAACTTCCACGCCATAGGTGCTTTTGGCAGAGATCAGTGCCAGCAAAACCCAAGTGGATACCAGCAGGACTTTTCGCCCAATCGGCTCCATGCTTCGCATTCCCGCTGGGCGGAGAATCCGCCCGCGTAGCTTATTCTTCAACCTCTACGGTGAAGAAGCCGCCGTGCCAGGGATTGGTGAGGATGAGGAGGGATTGCCCCTTTGAAACGGAGCCAGCCCAATTGGCGTCTTCTCTCTCCGTCCGAACGATGCCGACGTCAAAGCTTACTGAGCCATCGGTCGGATTGCATTCGATGGTCCGTTCGCGCCCAGCGTCCAAGACGAAATCCTGAAAGCACGCACCAATGGTAATCTGGAGATCAAAGTTCGACTTGTTGTCGAATTTGACTAGTTCCGTCCTGCCAGTGGATCCCGAAGGCCCGGTAGAAAGATCGACCTCTTCGCAGGCGACTAAGGCGCAGATGCTCGTCAACGCCGCAATGGCAAGTGCGTAGATCTTCACGGCTGTTCTCCCAATTGTATAGATTGAAGGGGCGTTGTTGCATGAATATCTATAAGTCGTTGTTTTACAGTAAGTTAGCGTTTTGATATCGAATTTGTAAGTTGTTGTTTTCTAACGAGTTACCGTTTTTCGTGCAACAAAGCCGATTGAAGGGATGAGAAAAATCCCATCCCTTCAATCTATCTGAAGACCAGTCTAAAAAGCGCTAGGTCTTTAGCGGAAAGAGGCTTTGATCCTCCCCCAGGTTTCGCCCTCTACGCTCGTGGTGACTTCGATGGGAACCTTAACCATCACCCAATCGGGTGCAGCGGACCCGTCCCGGGTGGCGTGGGTTTCGTCGTTTAGGCCCCACTGCGAATCCCAGTCATCGCCGTTTTCGTCGTGATCCTGATAGTGGATGTTCAGGTGGATGATCTGCTCTTCTTCGAATACATGGGGCACACTGGAATCGGGGCCGCCGTAATCCAGATGATCGAACAGGGACCAAGCTATCTCGTAGAACAAGGTGACGTTGGTATCCCCTTCATTCACTGGCACGGCCTCGGGCGGACCTACGCCGAGATGGCCCCACGGCGGATGGCCAAACCACATCGCGTCCCACTCGCGGGTCTCAATCTTCTCAAAGAAGTTCTCACCGAAATTGAAAACCCACATAGTCGCCGGTCCTTGCGCGGGCGGATGGACTACCCACTGTTGCCCCTGGGTACCCATCACGTTCTGCTCCAAATCTCCGGCGTGGAAGAAACCACCGCTGTGATCGGGGTCGGTGCTGATGGTCCAGCCATCTTCCGTGTATATATCCACCTGATTCTCTGAATCGCGATGGATAAAATCGTCGAAGGCTTCGAGGCCGAGGTAGAGCTTCTGGGTGGTCTCGTTCCAAGCGATCATCATGCTCACGTCGACGTCCGCGATGTCCCGCGGGTCATTGCCGGCACGCGACAGCAGCATATCGTGGGTAATGACCAGATCCGCGGGGAACCAGTTTGTCCAGTCGGCGGAATTTCCGTCTATTTCCGGGATTAATTCATCCGGAATATGGGGCGCGAAGAACTCTACGCCCTCGGGCTTGTGGCCCCAAGAACCGCTCGACAGCATGGCTACTAGGGCCAGCGCCATGAAAGGCATTGCTAATTTTTTCATTGAATCGACTCCTCAATTCGGAATGACGATATGGAAACAAAATTGCAAAACCAGCAGGATTTATCGATTCCCTCTGTAGAATCGAAAACAAGCAATTTTCCCGTCCACACTTGCCCGGGAAAACTCACCTCATTTAAGCACCTCCTTTCTCGCAAAAAACGCCTGCTTACTACCTAACGCGTCGGTCTTCTCGTTACAGGCCGATTATCCCGAAGACATCTTCGTCGTCCCATCGGGATAAATCCGGCCGATTTCCCGAAAAAAAAGATACTCGAGGTCGAGCACCTCTAGCGGATCGCCCCGAAAATCGAATCTGATCGCCACATCTTCTAGCTTGAGGCGCAGTTCCTGCACATCTGGGTGTAGGGCGGGAAAGACCAGCAACCCCTGGACTTCTTGACCGCTGAATACGGGTTCGGATGCATATCTAGAAGAGGCGAATAGGTCTTTCCGTTCTTCGTAGCGGTTGTACAGATTTCCGGAATAAGCAGTGGCATAGGGGCGATAGTACTCGTCGAATTCGAGCGGATCCAGAGCTAGGTATTCGCGGCCGTTCGAGGCGATGAGCGAGATCTTCAAAGGGTCGATTTGTACTTTGGGATAACTGTAATTTTTAACCTTTAAAAGGAAGATCGTGAAGCGCTGCGGCGTCGAGCCGGTTTCGGGGTCTTTCCAGTCGCCGTAGGTGTAGGGATTTATAGACTCCATGCCGCCCTTGGAGTAAGTGGGATACAATCGGTTCAGTTCCGCGTCTGTCTGGGGACGCACTCCGACCTCAAATCGCTCCTGAACGAACAGCACCGTCCCATCATCGCTGACCTGCATGCCGGTGTGTTGCTGGGCGTCGGGGAGGGGTTGCAAAGGCCCGGCGTAGTACCTGTACCCGCACGCAGTCCAGAAACCGACCAGTAAAAGACCGGCGGCCAGCGCGGATAACCACCGTGATCTCCCTCTCATCACAAGCCGAAAAGAGGCCTTCATGTTCAATAGGTCGAACACTTTTTACGATTTTGCCCTTTCAGGAATTGCTGCTTTCCTAACTTACTGAAGGTCAATAAGTTATGTGTTTTTTAATTTTGGAACTCTCGCAAGTTGCGATATAATAAATAAGATTAGAGATGTCAAGTTTTTCTGCCCGCGCTTGACGCCGGAAGTTTATGGCTCCATCCGCGACTTCATTTACAACCACATCAGTTGATTGTCCGTCATGCCGGTAAAGTGATCCACGATCAGCCACACTCCCGCAACGGTAAAGTGCCCTAGGATCAAACCTAAGAAAAACGGCCGGCTAGCTTGGTACAATCGCGCCCCTCCGTAGCGCAGGACCAAGAGTTTTACGAGCCAAGCCAAGAATACATTGAACCAGACGAACTGCGCCATCCACGTGGTGCTGATCAGGAATCCGAGTGGATGAAACGGCCACCAGAGTAATTTTTGTCGGATGACGATCAATACATTCATGATCCCTCCCCCTACGCCCGTCCACAACCAGCCGCTTAGATTGGCCTCGACTGGCGTGGTCAAATACGGAACCACGAAATCAAAGGGACTGGAGGCTCCACCGACGAAAAACCACTGGTCCAGATTGATGCCCCCATACTTGTAGCACATGGCGAGTATGATCCAGGTCGAACCCACCAGACTGACCACTACGGCTAGGATCATGGCCCAGAACAGGGGTCTTTTCCGCTGCCCCGAGCCAACTTCGTCGCTCAGCTTCATCCCGTTGGCAGCAGAGGCCATCACAAAAGTCCTGAAGTTGACTGCCCAGGAAAAGCTGAGTCCGAGGAAAACCAGACCGGCGGGGCCGATGGCCGATGAACCGACTCCAGAGATCAGAAATGAGATGGGTGTTAGGGGGGCCCGCACCGCGGCCAAGCCGGCCTCGGCAACCACCCGGGTCAGCGCGATAAAGAGGACGAAAACGGCAAAGAGAAATATAGGTACCAGCCAAGCGGCTAGGCCGCCTTTGTACAGCCAGACCCCCATGAATCCCAAGCCGGCGATCAAGCCGAACACCGCGGTGCGGTACGACAGCAACTCCTCGGAATCATCGACGGTCGAATTCCGCCCGAACGCCTTGTTAAATACATCCTTCAGATGCCTGCGAGCTCCCCACAGGCTCGCCAGCACCAAGACGATGAAGGCTCCCATGCCTTGATGCGCAATAATGGGCGAAGCCGTAGCGAATATGTCTAGCTTTTCCGTACTGGCGATCCCCAAGATGTTAAATATCCCCTGCTCCAGCGTGCCCAGCAGGTAGAACAACCATATTCCGAAGGCGATATCCAGACTGATGAGATACGAAAACCCAACCATGGAAAAGCTCAGGTGGATGGGTATTGACATGGTCTCGCGGAAGGCGCTGAAAGTGGTGGCTAGTTCAATTGTGGGGAGGGTTTCATAATAGTTGTGAAAACCATTTACGCTGGTGATAAAGAAGGGAATGGCAAACCCCATCCACATCACCGCGTTCTTAAAAAAGGGATTCACCAGAGATCCTTTTGGCCCTTCTTTGATCATGTCCAAGGGGACCTGGATCAGGGGATAGACCAGTCGCTCGTTGTTGGCCCATTGCCGATGCAGAATGACCGATATGCAGATCATCACAAAGCAGAGGACCAGAAAAAACAGGCTCCAGTGAAAAAGAGATTCGAGCCAAACCCCCCAAGGGATTCCCATGCCTTCGGGAAGCCCCTCAAAAAAATACTTGATCATCTCTGGATCGCGGGGCGTCAGCCAGCCTTTGATATGCGGATGGGCCAGCGTGGCCCAATCGTTCTCGGGCGTAGCGTAGTAGTAAGGACCCGTGATCTTGGGCAGCCAGGCTTCGGTAAAGCCCTTTGTAGGGACTGTAGCGGCGATGATCATCATGATGTAGATGAGCACCAGTTCGGCCGGCCGCAGCGCCCAGCTCACCCGCAGCAGGCGCAGCGCCACATTTACGCCTCCCACCAGCACGAAGAAGATGAAGAAGGCGATAGGGGTGCTGATATTCAGCGCCATGTACGATCCGCGGATGATCATGTTGCCGTATGGAGCCGCCACACCGATAAAAAACGCGAGCGCGGTTCCGATAACGAATGCTCTGATCGTAAAACCGGAGGAGGATTCGCACGGAGCGGATTTGGGAGCTAAGTAATGTTCGGGAATAGATATGGGCATGGGTCGTTGGGTGCAACCAGCGGGGAAATTTTTGCAATACCAATAAACCTAACGCCGAGCTGTACGGCAACGTAAATTCAGTGTCGTGCATTGAGGTGTTAACCTCATTGCGAACCGACCTTTTCCTCGATGATTAGCACTTCATTTACCGGAACCTTTTCTAATCGCTGTACCAGACCACTGGGCCATCGCACCTCTACTAGATCGACCCCTGTCCTAGAGCCCATACCAAAGTGGAGCCGTGGATCGCTCGCCGTTAGGTAACTGGAACCGCTCCGCACCTGACGGATTTGTTCAAGCCCTTCCGCCACCACCCGCACCCTAGCTCCTATTCCGTCCCTGTTGCTGTGGGTGCCTACAGGCCGCACCATCAGCCAATTCTCCCGATTGCCGCCGTCGTTGCGGACCAGTTTGGCTTCCCCGCCGCAATTGTTGACTAAGATATCTACATCCCCGTCCTCGTCGTAATCTCCGAAGGCGGCACCACGGCTGATCTGCTTGTGCAAAAACCACTCGCCCGAGATCGAAGATGCCTCTGTATAACTCCCACCGTTGTCGTTGCGGAAGAGTTGGTGTTCCTGCATGTACTCGACCCCCGACTGGAACAGGGCAATTTTGTCCAGCACATGCCCGTTGGCTACGTACAGGTCGAGATCGCCGTCGTTGTCATAGTCGAGGAAGTTCGTCCCAAAGCCGAGGAAGCGGTGGCTCGGATCGGCCAGCCCAGCCACCGCCGTTACGTCCTTGAAGAAAACCCCCTCATTGCGGTAGAGGGTATTGGTCTCGTAGGAAAAATTGGTGACAAAGAGATCAAAGTCGCCGTCGTTGTCGTAATCCCCAAAATCCACTCCCATACCGGCCTCTGACTCGCCGATTCCGTTGAGGGCCACCCCTTTTGCTAAGGCCGCGTTGCCAAACTTTCCATTCCCCAGGTTCTGGTAGAGGAAGTTCGGCGTCCCATCGTTGGCGACGAACAAATCCTGATCCCCGTCGCTATCGTAGTCCAAGGCGATCACGCCCAATCCCTTGCCGGATGGATCATTGATCCCGGCTGCAACCGAGACATTGGCAAAGGTCCCATCCCCGTTGTTGTGATACAATACATCCGGCACCCCTCCGTACTCCAGCGGCGCGCAATACGAACGGGTAGCCTCGACGATGGCCCGGTGGCCTTGGGAATTCGTCCGCACGTATCCGCCACATACCTTGTTGGTCTCGACGGTGAAATCCACGTAGTTAGTCACGTAGAAATCGAGTTCCCCGTCGTTGTCGTAGTCTAGGAAAGCGACGCTTGTACTCCACTGGGATGCACCCACGGCCGCCTGCTCCGTAACATCGGCAAAAGTGCCGTCGCCATTGTTCTGGTACAGCACATTCGGCCCGTAGTTGGTCACGTAGAGATCCTGATAGCCGTCGTTGTCGTAGTCGGCGACCGCGCATCCCATGCCATAGCCCGTATCGCCCGTCTTGGACTCTTGGCCGGTATCGGTAAAGGTGCCGTCGCCGTTGTTCTGGTACAGTACATTGCGGGGCGGGACATCGGTGGAGTCGGGCCAAGGAGAGAGCGCGACTGCGTAATGCGCCGCGTCCCTTGAACGCGCTCCTTTGTCTTGGTTCGGCTCCCTCACCCAGTAGTGATCGCCTTGTTGGTACACGAGATTGATGGGAACCGAGCGGATGCCTTGCAAATCGAATCCATCGACCAAGTAAATATCCAAGTCGCCGTCGTTGTCGTAGTCGAAGAAGGCCCCGCCTGCTCCGGTCGTTTCTATCAGAAAGTACTCCCCGGCAGCGCCATTGGTATGGGTAAAGGAAATACCGGATTGTGCCGTGACATCCGCGAATTGCACGGTCTTAGAGCCTAAATCGCAGGCCGACAGGCTCCAGGCTATGCAAAAAGTGAAGGCTATTTTTTGCAACATCGGTTGCAAGCAAGTCAGAGATGGGCTGTGCCCTCGGATGAGGAAGACCATGTCCTTAGTCAGCGCCGAATGCTGACTGGGTCGCAGCTTCTAAAGCCCCAAGTACAGATCCCGCCCCTCGGCCAGTGCCGCGATTTTGCGGTCGGCGATGGAGCGTTTGAGCATCCAAAAGCCGCAGTCTGGGTGGATGAAGCGGATGCGGTCAGGTCCGGCGGCAGTGGCGGCGGCTTCTATGCGGCGGGCGATTTCTTCTGCTGTCTCGATGTGGTTGACTTTGATGTCGATTACGCCGAGGCCGAGGCCGATGTGCGAGTCGATTTGTCGCAGGGCATCCAAGTCGCTCGCCGGGCGGTGGGCGAGTTCGAGGACCAAGTGATCGGCGCGCAGTTCGTTGAGAAAGTCGAGCAGGGCGCGCCACTCGCCCTGCTGGATGGTCTGGCCGCCGTAGTTGCCAAAGCAGAAGTGAACGGCCTTTTGGGTGCCTGAGTCGATGCTGTCGAGTACGGTGTTGATGGCGCGGGCCGCGAGGGGGCCGTCGGCTGGGTTGCCGGGGATGTTGGCCTCGTCGATTTGGACGCAGGCGCAGGGCAGGCCGCGGACTTGGTCGGCGAGGACCTGGGCAACGGCCATCAGTAGGGCCTCAAAGTCGCCGTAGTGGTGATCGAGGAGGGTGCGGGCCAGCATGTAGGGGCTGGTCAGGGTGAACTTGAAAGGGCCGCCGGCCACGGCCGCGGCGCGGGCACAGTCGGCGAGCAGGTCGAGGCTGCCCGCGCCGAGTTCGGCGTCCACTACGGCTGCGGGTTTGGCTCGGAAGCCCATGCTTTGTTTGGCGGCAAACTCCTCGGCCTCACGGCGGCCAAATTCCGTGCGGGTGCCGCCCATGGGCCGGACGAAGTACTCGATCATGCCGTTGGTGTCTGGGTGGTTGATGTCGAAGCGGTACAGCTCGCCGTCGGTGGGCAGGTCGATGCCGGCTTGGCGCTGGGTGTCGAATACCACGCGGGTGGCATCGACGAGGGCCTGCTCGGAGGGCAGGGCTTGGAGCCAGTCCGGGATGGGGTAGGAGCCGACGGTTGTGGTTTGGATGGCAGGTGAGGTGGACATGGTTGGCTACGATAAGGGCTTAGCGGCGGTAGCGCAACAGGCACTAGCGCCGCCGAGCCGGGAGCCGAGGACTTGTGCGGCGATACGAGCTAGGCGAAGTCAGACAGGGTATAGGTAAGCACAGGGGACGGTCCCTATGGGATCGCTAGCATCTACAACTGACGTTACGCGGCATCGAACTGGTAGGGGCGACCGGCCAGTCAGCCGGTAAATGCCTTAAACGCCAGCCCGGCAATGGCTATGATCGTCGTGATCTGCAGCGGTATCACCCAGCGGTAGAGCCTGTCAATTTTGCCGTCGAGTGCTTCTCGGGTGGCGTCGATTTTACCTTCCAGCGCCTCTCGGGTGGCGTCAATTTTGGCATCATTGGCGTCGATTTTGCCTTCCAGCG
>VXOR01000055.1:101168-125375 GCA_009840005.1 Gemmatimonadota bacterium | reverse complement strand
GTGGTGGTGGTGGCGGCGGTGGTGAGGTTTCAACATCCGCAGTTCCACTCACAGATAGGCCATTGTCGAGCGTCGCCGTGACCGTATATGTGCCAGACGCACTGCTCGTAGTTATCAGCGTAGTACTGGCCCGTCCGTTGCTATCCGTTGTTGCGCTTGTGGAAGTCAGCGACGCCGTACCATCGGCGGGACTGACGCTAAACGATACGGTTTGACCGGACGCCGGGCTGCCATCATTTTCCTGAACCCCAACCTCAAATCCCGTGGCCCCACCAGGCTTGATAGGCCAAGGGCTAGATAGCATAAATATGAAGTCTGGTTCTGCTGTCGCCGCCCATGGCGTCAACACCCCTATCAAAATGGCAAGTAAGAAAATCAGTCGCTTTTTCATTGTTTTACCTTCTGACGGTACGCCTTGTAGGGGCGGGTGCGTAACAACGGTTAATTATACGGACGGCCTTGCAGCCGACACAATTCTTTTTCCCCGGGCGCAGACCTTGCGCGTTCTTTCGATTCGGCTAGGTTTTAATTTTTCACGCTATGATCCCCAAAGGAGAGCCTTCTCACGTCTCCAAGGAATTCTAAATGCCCCGTGTCTTCCTCCTGCTCCTGACCGTGCTGCCCGGCGCACTCCTAGCCCAAGAGCGCCCGCCGACGCCGGTTATCGTCGCCGAGGTCCTCGAACAACCGCTCGTCGAAGACCTCTCCTTTGTCGGGCGCATCCAGCCGCGGCGCTCCAGCCGCGTCGCCGCCGAGACCGAGGGGCGAGTACTAAGGCGCTTCGCGGAAGCCGGCCAAACCGTGCACGGCGGCGATCCCCTCTTTGAATTAGCCAACGATCCGCTCCAAGCCTCGCTAGCCGAAGCGCAAGCCGATTTTGAGCTGCGCCAGTTTAACTACGACCGCAGTCGCCAGTTGCGCGCCACCGATGCGGTGTCTGAGCAAGACCTGCGCGACGACGCCTACGAACTAGCCCGCGCCCAAGCCAAGCTAGCCGGCCTCCAAGCGCAAGTAGAAGATCTCTTCGTCCGCGCCCCTTTCTCCGGGCACATCATCCAGACCTTTACCGAGGTCGGCCAATGGGTTGGGCGCGGCGGTGAGATAGCCCAAGTAATCTCCATCGACACCGTCCGCGTGTACGTCGATGTGCCCGAACGCTACGTGTCGCAGCTCACCTTGGGCGACCGCGCCGACATCTTCGTCAATGCCCTCGGCGGCGACCCCATCGCCGGCCTCGTGTCCGTCATCCTCGCCGAAGGCTACGCCTCTTCCCACACCTTCCCGGTCGTCGTCGGGGCGCTCAATCCAGACGGCCGGATGCGCAGCAATATGTCCGCGCGCGTGCGCTTCCAGATCGCGCAACCCAAGACCTCGATTCTGGTGCACAAGGACGCTCTAGTCTCCGGTCCGCAAGGACAGGTCGTGTATCTCTCCCGCGACGGCAAGGCCGTCAGCCGTCCCGTCGAAACTGGGCTGGCGCACAAGGGCTACGTAGCCGTTACCGGCGACCTCGCGCCCGGGGACCTCGTGGTGGTGCGCGGCAACGAGCGGCTGATGGACGGCCAAGCCGTGCGCATCATCCGCAGGCAGCCCTAGTCCGCCATGCGCCTAGTCGATACGGCCATCAAGCGTCCCGTCAGCGTAATCGTCGGCGTGCTCTTCGTCGCGCTGTTCGGCCTGATATCCCTGTTCCGCATCCCCGTTCAGCTCACCCCAGACGTCGATCGGCCCATCATCACGGTCTCTACCGTGTGGCCGGGCGCTAGCCCCGAAGAAGTCGAGCAAGAGATCGTCCAGCGCCAAGAGGAACAGCTCAAAAGCGTCGAGGGACTGGTGCTGATGACCAGTGAGAGCAATGACAGTCGCGGAGTTGTTACCCTCGAATTCAACGTCGGCGTCGATCCAGACGCGGTGCTGCTGTTGGTCTCCAACAAGCTCGACCAAGTATTTGGCTATCCGCTCGACGCCGAGCGGCCCGTGATCTCGGCCGGCGGCAGCGGCCCCAGCGGGGCCATCACCTGGATCATGCTCGAACCCCTGCCAGACCGCGACGATCTGGATATCGAGCGCTACCGCGACTACGGCGAGGAAGTAGTAAAAACCGCCCTCGAGCGCGTGCCCGGCGTGTCCCGCAGCGACATCTATGGCGGCTACGACCGCCAGCTCCAAGTCATCGTCGATCCGCAGGCCATGGCCGCCCGCCAGATCACCGTCCAAGACCTAGCCCAAGCCCTCACCCGCGAAAACGCCAATACCAGCGCCGGGACTTTTGACGAGGGCAAGCGCCGCTACATCGTGCGCACCGTCGGCCAGTACCAGCAACCCAGCGACATCGAGCAGGTAGTAGTCCGCTCGGCCGATGGCACCCGGGTCACGGTCGGCGAGATCGCCCGCACCCGCCTCGGCTACGTCCGCACTGTGGCGGCCGTGCGGCAGAAGGGCCGGCCCGCTATTGCTATCAACGCCCAGCGCGAGACCGGGGCCAATGTCCTCGAAGTCATGGACGGCATTCGCCGCACCATTCGGGAACTCAACGAGGGGCCGCTGGCCCGCGAGGGCCTCTACCTCACGCAGGTGTACGACGAGACCAACTACATCGACAGCGCCATCAACTTGGTGCGCTCCAACATCCTCATCGGCGGCACGCTGGCCGTAACGGTGCTCTTTATCTTTCTACGCAGCATCAGTTCGGTGGCGATCATCGCCACGTCCATCCCGATTTCAATTGTCGGCACCTTTTTGGCCATGTGGCTTTTGGGCCGCAACATCAACGTCATTAGTCTAGCCGGAATGAGCTTTGCGGTGGGCATGGTCATCGACAACGCCATCGTCGCGCTCGAAAACATTTTCCGCCACCAGCAGATGGGCAAAACCCGCGTCCGCGCGGCCTTGGACGGAGCCTCGGAGGTCTGGGGGGCACTCCTCGCCAGCACCTTGACCACAGTAGCCATCTTCCTGCCCATCGTCTTCGTCCAAGACGAGGCCGGTCAGCTCTTCCGCGACATCGCCATTGCGGTTTCCTGCTCGGTGGTGCTCAGCTTGATCGTGGCCATCTCTGTTATCCCCAGCTTGGCCAACAAAATCCTCGGCGGCGACAAACAGCGCGGGGACATGCTAGCTGCTTGGGGCGACCGCGTGCGCAACTTTATTGCTCAAAGCGTCTTCCACATCAGCGGCAGTACGGTATTGCGCTTGGGCGTCATCACCGGGCTGATTGGTCTCTCGCTAGTCATCGCCTGGACCCTACTGCCCAAATCCGAATACCTGCCCACCGGCAACCGCAACCTAATTTTTGGTATCGTCCTGCCGCCCCCCGGCTACAACCTCGACGAGCTGATCCAAGTCGGCCAGACCATTGAGGACGTCCTGCAGCCCCACTGGGAGGCAGCCGCAGCCCCCGACAGCCCCCAGGCTCAAGCGCTGCCGGGGCCACCGATTGCCAACATGTTCTTCGTGGCGTTTGGCCGCTCGGCCTTTATGGGCGCGCGTTCGACCGATCCAGAGCGGGTGCGCGAGTTGATTCCGATCATCCAAGGGCCAGTCTTAGGCGGGGTGCCGGGCACCTTCGCCGTCGTGCAGCAGTCGAGCCTCTTTCAGCGCGTCACCGGCAGCGGGCGCTCCATCGACATCGAGATTACCGGACCCGATCTGGGCCGCCTCATCGGGCTGGGAGGCCGAATCTTCGGCCAAGTCCGCCAAGTCGTGCCCGGTGCTCAAGCCCGCCCCATCCCCAGCCTCGACTTGGGCAACCCAGAAGTCCGCATCCTCCCCGACCGCGTGCGCGCCGCCGACTTAGGGCTTTCGGCGCGGGACATCGGCTCGGCGGTCAACGCACTACTAGACGGCGCTCTCGTCGATGGCTATCAGTTCCAAGGCGAGGAAATCGATTTAGTACTGCGGGGCGAGGAGGATTGGTTCCGCACCCAAGACATTGAGGCCCTGCCCATCTACACCCCGCGTGGCCAACTGGTGCCGCTCAGCGCCGTGGCCCGCGTCGAAGTTACCACCGGCCCCGAGCAGATCAACCACATCGAGCGCAGCCGGGCCATCACCGTCCAAGTCATCCCGCCGGAGACCATCGCCCTAGAGACGGTGCTCGACGATATCCAGACTCAGATCGTCCAACCCCTCGTCGATTCTGGCCAGCTAGCCCCGCCCTACCAGATTCAGCTTTCCGGCTCGGCCGACGACCTGCGGCGCACCCGCCAAGCCCTCCAGTGGAACTTCCTATTGGCCTTGGTGATTACCTACCTGCTGATGGCCGCGCTCTTCGAGAGCTTCCTCTACCCATTCGTCATCATGCTCAGCGTACCGCCGGCGCTGGCTGGCGGCATCCTCGGGCTGGAGGTCGTCAACCTCACCCTGACCTATCAGCCGCTCGACATCCTCACCATGCTCGGTTTTGTCATCCTCATCGGCGTGGTGGTCAACAACGCCATCCTCATCGTCCACCAGACGCTCAATATCCTGCGCGACGCGCCCGAAACGCCAGTCAAAGAGGCCATCCGCGACGCGGTTTTCAGCCGCGTGCGGCCGATCTTCATGTCCATGATTACCAGCGCCCTAGGGATGCTGCCGCTAGTCATCTTCCCCGGTGCCGGGTCCGAGCTGTATCGAGGCTTGGGCAGCGTCGTCATCGGCGGGCTGCTGCTGTCCACGCTATTCACCCTCTTCCTAGTGCCCACCTTCCTCAGCTTGGCCATGGATCTAAGAGCTTGGATCGGCCGCGTTGGGAGGGTGATGTAAGGGCGGCCTGTGGCGGGTGCCTGCGGATCGTCGCCGCCCTGGCCGGCGGACCCTTGACAACAGTTTCAGCGTTCGGAGACACTCATGACTTTGACCAAAGAACGGAAAAACCAATTTTTCCAAGACGGCTATATCGTCGTCAAAGAACTGCTGACCACAGAAGAACTTGAGACCCTGCGTAACCACTACGCCGACCTTGCGCTCGGTCGCGTCTCCGACTACCCGGAAGGCAACGTCTCTCACCACACTCCGGGAACGGCTCAAGCCGCGGAACCGCCCACACCGCACGGAAGCCACCATGACCGACGCGGCACTCAGATCTACCCGAAAGGGGAAGTAACCGCCCCAGAAGATCGCACGCCGGTTGAGGACCCGCTGGATACGGTAAGTCATCTCAACCTGCCTTCGTACCACCATTCGGTTTTCAATGCGTTTGTACGAAGCCCCAAAATCGTCGACATCATCGAATCCCTGATGGGGCCGGACATCAAGCTCTACTACGATCAGGTCTTTGCGAAGCCGCCATACGCCAAAGCGAATCGCTACCATCAGGATTCCATTTTCTGGGCCTTCTTCGCGAGCAACTTTCAGGTCACATGCCAGGTCCTACTCGACGATGCGACTGTCGAGAACGGTTGTGTGCGTTTCATCCCGGGCAGCCACCACTTCGGCCTCGTCAACTGGGACCATCTCCCCTACATGCTGACAGAGGATATGCTCGCCCAAGAGATTGCTGTTCCACTGAAGGCGGGTGATGCGACCTTTCACCACAGCCTAACACTCCATTGCAGCGGCCCAAATACAACGCCGTACCGGCGGCGAGGCTGGTCGATTCACTACGTCTCCTCGGACACGCGTTACATCGGTACACCGGAAGAGACCGAACAACTGAAACAGCGCGGTTGCCTTGTCGGGCCGGAACCTGTCAACGGCTGGCCCCTGATCCGTGGGCGCGAGTTCCCGGGGTGTGTATAGTCGGACCGCAGCGGGATACTACGGGCCGGCTCCGGCACCAACCGCTTCCGGCTCTCTCCTATGAGAAGGTTCTCGCCTACCCGCATGAGGAACTAGGCCGATGGCTGAAGCGGCCTCGTAATGAGGTGCAGATGCGGCGAGGGCAACTGATCTCCCGGCCTCGCAATGAGGATCTAAGAGCTTGGATCGGCCGCGTTGGGAGGGCATAAAAAAAACCGGCCCCCGCAAGGGCCGGTCGAGTATCCAATCAAACACAGGGCCAGCACAGCCCTCTTGCAGCCGTTAAAAATCCAACTTCAGCCGTAGGGCAGGAACGGCGGCTTCGCGCCCGGACAGAGCGCCCAGTTCTATGTTCTTGGCCAACTTGTTAATGGTTTGGACTTGATCGCGCAGATGGAACAACGACGCGATCTTGACCCACGCCGACAGCGGCACCCAACCGGCCGCAGCATCCTCACCCGTCAGCACAGCCGTCCCCACCGCCGTCACCGTCAAACCCATGAGCGCGAGCCCCTGTTTGTGCTCCCCAATGTAGAAAAAGCCCGCGCCCGGCACGGGTAGCTCCAGCAGAAAGGCCAACAGCCCGGACTTTGACTGTTGGTACGCAGCGCGGCGCGCCTGAATGCGGTACGTCCCCAGTGAGCGCAGGGAGCGAATTTCGGCCAGCGCATACGCGGCCTCCCGCTCCTGCAAGGCACCTACTACCTCGACGACCGCCACTGAATCCGCTTCAATCTCCTCCACGCGCAACGAGCGCACCCGGCCATCAGTAAACACGGCTTCGCCCCACGCCTCTTCAGCCTGCATCTTCTCCAGCAGGCTCCGCACCTCCTCAGTCTCCATGGCCGCCTCGGCCCCGCTTGCCACCAGCAAGATCACCGGCAGCCAAATCCATAGTATCCAACGCATTTTCACCTCGTTTGAAATTGTCGATTTTGTCTTCTCAATCTACCCGACGCCTCTTCGTCTTGTCAAGCCACTATGGCTACCATGCGGCCCATTGCTCTCCCTAATTTTAACCCCTATTTTCAAATTCTCTCATGCAGGCCCAACTCCAACAAGCCATAGCAGCCACCCGCGAGGCCGGGGCGCTGACCTTGCAGTACTTCGGCGGCCCCCTTGAGGTTGCCTACAAAGACCGGAACGATCCGCTGACCGCGGCAGATCTCCAAGCCGACGCCTACCTCAAAAAAGCCCTGCGAGATCTGCGCCCGGACTGCGGCTGGCTCTCCGAAGAGACCGTCGATGACCGCCAACGTCTCGCAAAAGAAGCCGTGTGGATCGTCGATCCAATCGACGGTACCCGCGAGTTCGTAGAAGGCATTCCCGAATACGTAGTTGCCGTGGCCTTAGTCGAAGGCGGCGCGCCGACCCTCGCGGTTATCTACAATCCCGCGCAGGAGCAAATTTTCGCCGCCGTCTCGGGCAGCGGCACCTTCCACAACGGTCAGCGCGTGTTTTGCAGCGAGGTCCAATCCCTCGGTCAAGCCACGGCCGTCGTCAGCCGCAGCGAGACCAAACGCGGCGGGATCGACCCCTTTCGCCCGCATCTCGGCGCAATCCGTCCGGTTGGCAGCGTCGCCTACAAGCTGGCCCTAGTCGCTGCGGGGGCCTGCGACCTCAACTTTAGCATCCAAGACAAAAACGAGTGGGACGTTTGTGCCGGCGACCTGTTGGTGCGCGAGGCCGGCGGCCTGATGCACACGTGCGGCCACCAAGTGCGAACCTACAACCAAGCCGATACCCTCATCCCCGGCGGACTCGCCGCGGGCAACGCGACGCTGGTATCACACATTCTCCACCTGATGCACGAGCAAAAGCAATGATAACAGCCCGGATCGCAGCAGATTTTGTCGCAGAGTACGCCACCCTCCTCGAACTTAGCGGTGCTTCTCCCTTCCGAGTCCGCGCCTACGCCAATGCCGTGCGTGCGCTCGAAACCCTAACATCCTCTCTTGACGAACTCCTCGCCGCTGGGACTTTGACCGAGGTCAAAGGCATCGGCGACAGCGTGGCCGAACTAGTCGCCGAGTTGGCCGACACTGGCACGGCCCAAGCCTATGAAAAGCTGCGGGCCGCAACGCCTGACGGTCTGCTCGACATGCTGCGGGTCCCCGGCTTGGGGCCGCGCAAGATCGTCGCCATCCGCAAGGCCCTCGGCATTGAGACTCTCGATGCCTTGGAGCAAGCCTGTCGCACCGGCCAACTCGCCGCCCTCAAGGGCTTTGGCTCCAAAACTCAGGCAACCATTCTCAAGGGCGTCGAGTTCATTCGCGCTCACGAGGGCCACTGCCGCGTCGATAGCGCACACCAAAGCGCCCAAAGCCTGCTCACAACTCTGTGCTCCCACGCGCAGCACTTTGCCATCGCCGGAGACCTGCGTCGAGCGCGGGAGACGGTCCACCAACTCGACTTCGTAATCAGCAGCACCGACGCCGAGGCCGCGACTGCGGCCTTTGTCACCCACCCAGACATCGCCGAAGTCCTCGCACCGGGCACGGGACGGCTGTCCAACGGGCTGCAAGCCAACTTGCACATGGTCTCAGACGATGCCTTCCCCGCGGCTTTACATTACTACACAGGCAGCGAGGAACATCGCGCTGCACTGTGTGCTAAGGCCACCGAGCGCGGGCTAGTCCTCGACGAACGCGGGCTCTGGCGCGGCGACGAGCGCATCGAGTGCGCGGATGAAGCAGCTTTGTTCGCCGCCTTGGGCCTCGCCTACATTCCGCCGGAGTTGCGCGAAAACCAAGGTGAAGTCGAGGCCGCTGCCGCCGACGCGCTGCCCGAGTTGGTAACGACCGCCGACATTCGCGGTATGCTCCACGTGCATTCGACTTATTCGGATGGAGCCGACAGTCTGGAAGCTATGGCCCGCGCCGTGCAAGAACGCGGCTTTGAGTACATAGGCATTGCCGACCACAGCCAAGCTGCGGCCTACGCCGGAGGGCTTCGCGTTGAGGACGTCCAGCGCCAATGGGAGGAAATCGACCGGCTCAACGAGGAATTGGCCCCCTTCCGCATCTTCAAGGGCATTGAATCCGATATCCTCAGCGATGGCTCGCTCGACTACGACGACAACCTGCTCGCCCAATTCGACTTCGTGGTCGCCTCGGTCCATTCGCAGTTCAACCTGAGCCGCGACGCCATGACCGCCCGCATCGTCCGCGCCATCGAGCACCCGGCAGCCACCATCGTCGGCCATCCAACCGGGCGCTTGCTCCTCGACCGCGAAGGCTACGCCGTCGATATCGACTCGATCATCGAAGCCGCCGCCCGCTGTGGGGTCGCCCTCGAAATCAACGCCCACCCGTCGCGGCTCGACCTCGACTGGCGGCACGTCAAAAAGGCGCGCGACCACGGCGTCCAAATCGCCGTCAACACTGACGCCCACAGCGTCGGTGGCCTAGACCATCTCGACTACGGCATCGGCATTGCCCGCAAGGGCTGGCTTTGCGCCGCCGACATCCCCAACGCGCTCAGCCGCGAAGCCATTGCCGCTTGGTTCCAAAGTTAAACATGACCAATATCGATTATCTCTCACAGCTTTTTCGGCGACTGCATACATTTCGTCAGGAAGCCCAACTTGAGCCTGAGCAGGTCGAAAGTAACCTTGTTCTGGGGCCAGGATGGGTCCACGCGTTCGAGAGGGGTGCGGCCCTCCCCGGTCTGGATGTGGTTATATCTCTTCTCTCACTCTATGGCAAAACCCTGCGCGACCTTGCAGAAGGCATAGAAGGAAACGCTCCGTCCATAAAACGCTCAATTACCCCAGAAGAAGTCGACAATGATCTCGTTCTTCACTTGCCTTATGGTGAATACGACGCTACGTACCGCCTTGAAGGTGCTACTGTGGAACAGTTCACGAAAATAGTCCTGACGTTGCGAAATGGGCTTGCTCAGCTCGCCGACTCCGGGATTGGAGAGCAGCGAGCCAAGACGATTAAGATGGAAAGTGTGGCCAATGCGTTTATAAAAGCCGTTGAACTCTGGCCTCAAGCTAACCCCTCTGATCTCTGGTGGTTTCTAGTATATCGCGCCTACTGTGACCCATACAACCATCCTGCCCAGTATGCTCGCTTAGACTTTGCGCAAAGCTGGAAACGAACTGCTGGTTGGGCCTTGGAGTTGGTTCTCGAAAAACATTACGGTGCCACTCTGGCAGAACAAGGAATCAACATGGTACGTAAAGATTCCGAGCGTAAGGCGAGGATTCTTCACGGTATCGACGTTGGGCACCGCCTTGAAACAGACAAAGTGGATATTATGCTAACGGTCGGCGAGGGTGTAAACGAACGGATGATTGGGGTCGTTCACGTCAAGGCGAGTTTTGCGGAACGCCGGACAGACGATGTTCCTATGAGTCAAGCACTGGTTGATGCCCGTTACATTTCCCCACTATGGACGATGGACTGCAAGAGTGGGCCTAGTCCGGAGCCCGTCAATCGTGGCGAATTAGGCAAAATCTTTACCGGAGAAGGTCAGGATCAAAGGAACGCTAAGAGAAAAGACATAGAAAGTGACGGCTTTTTCTCAGCGTGCTTTTCCTACAATAGCAACACTCGTCCGACCCCTCCCGATACTCCCTTAGCAAAGGCACGGATTTATTCATGTGACTTCACCGACCCGGACGATGCCTTCACTAGGTTCGTCATTTCGGAGAGTCGCCGATTTCGGAAATAATTCCAAATTTGGCCCTTTGCTTTCCTCTAAGCGTTTGTTGGAGGCCTGAACTTGCTCGGGGTCAACTTCAAATCCTATGTAGGAACAGCCAAGGGTCAGTGCCGCGATTCCTGTAGTGCCCGAGCCAGAGAACGGGTCTAAAACCACAACATCTTCTCCACAGGTTCCGTACGCCTTAATGCAACGAATTGGCAATTCCTTGGGGAAGCGTGAGAAATGCTTGAGCCCGTCGATTTTCTCGTTTGCGAACTCCCACACGCTCTTAATCGGGGGCGTTACGCGAAAACCATGCCGCTCGCTCTTTGTCAGCAAGTAAATCGATTCGTGTTGACGATGCGGGCGTCGGCAACGGCCTTCTGGCATGGCATTTTTCTTTCGCCAAATCACTTCTCCCCGGAACAAGTAACCCGCGTCGCAAAGAGAGATAATAAGACGATATGGGAGCGCCAAAAGATTGCCATACTGAAGCCACGTTTCATCTCTGTCGATAAATGCTTTTCGTCGCGCCCGTGGTTTGGTGTACGCTGAATTGTCTTCCGCAAAGCCTTGTTTTTTTGCCCCCAAGGTGCTGAATTTCCATGCTTTCTGATTCCAGTTCACAGGGGTGTTGTAGGCGTCTCCCATATTGATCCAAAGAATCCCTTCCGGCCTCAACTTCGGTAAAACTTCCGTAAAGGCTTTTGTGAGAAACCGTAGATAATCCCTCGGGTCTTTTTCGATACCGATCCCTTCCGAGTGCCTTTGCCCCCAATAGGGCGGACTCGTCACAACTATGTTCACGGACTCGTCTGGAAGTTGCGGAATCAGGTCTAAACAGTCGCCTTCGTGGGTCTTATTGATCGGGAAAGGCCCGATTTGGTTCATTGGCTCTTCCTTTCTTCATAATTTTTTGAACACCAATGGGAGTGGGAATCTCGCTGGTGGAAGGATTACACGCATCGGATCGTTCCCACAACCCTATCTTTTTGAACTTATAGACGGTATCTTACGAGTCAAGAATGCAGCCCCATTCCAAAGCTAAAGGGTCGCCCCACCTCATCGGCCTAGCCGGACCATCCGGTGCCGGTAAAACCACGCTTGCCCGCTCCCTCCAGACTCGCCTACCCGGCCCGGCCACTGTGCTCTCCCTAGACGCGTACTACCGCGACTTAGCCGACCTCCCCCCAGCCGCAAGAGCCCGCGTCAACTTCGATGCCCCCGAGGCCATGGATCACCAGCGTCTCGCCGCGGATCTCCGCCAGCTAGCCGCCGGCCACCGCGTCGCAATCCCCGTGTACGACTTTGCTACCCACACGCGCCAAGCGCACCAACAGGGCCTTACCCCCACCGACTTCCTGCTCGTCGAGGGCCTCTTTGCCCTCTACTGGCCCGACATCAACGCCCTCTACCACCTGCGCCTCTTCGTCACCGCTGCCGACGCGCTCTGCTTAGAGCGTCGCCTCGCCCGCGACCGCGTCGAGCGCGGCCGTTCCCCTATTTCAATCCGCGTCCAATACCAAGAGCAGGTCCGCCCAATGTACCACCGCCACGTCCAGCCCACCGCCCGCTACGCAGATTTGATCCTCGACGGTAGTACACCCACTGAAGAACAGGTCGCGGTCGTCCTAGACGCTTTGTAGGGCAACTCAGCGGATCAACACGGATTTTCCAGTATGCACCTCGTCACCGGCCTTTAACCTCAACAGATATACGCCACTGCCCACCAGCCGCCCTTCTTCATCCCGCCCATCCCACGGTATTTGGTACTCGCCGGCCGGCTGCACCCCCTTAGCGATTGTCCGCACCCGTTGCCCCAACAGGTCATATACAACTAATTCTGCCGCGCCAGCGTGGGTCAGCCGGTAGCACAGGATCGTCCTACTGTTAAACGGATTGGGGTAGTTCGGCAGCAATGCAGACGCGGCAGGTAACGCGGCGACAGCACCTTGGACAGCCGTATCAATGCCTTCGGACCGCAAGCGAAACAGACCCCGTGGTGTCGCCGCATACACCCACTCAGGAGTCGCCGGGTGGATCGCCACATCGTTAAACCACGGATAGCCCTCCAAGCTCTGCCCAATATCGCGCCAACGCTGGCCTCCGTCCCGCGATTCAAACAGCTTGAGACCATCGGTGACGAACACCCGGTTTGGGTCTTGGGGCGCGAAGCGAATGCGCAATCGCCGACCTTGCAAAAACGACCTATTGTCCGAGTACTCCGGCCCTTCCGATAAAACCAGCGTCTTTAACCACGATCTTCCCGCGTCATTGGACACATAGACGCCGGCCTGGGTGGCGGCGTACCAACGAGGGAAAAACTCGGGATGAACCGCCAGCGCTTCCACCATCAATCCCTCGGTCTTGAGCACGGTGAGCGGTCGCCACGTTTGCCCAGCGTCGGTGCTATTCCACACCGTGCCACCGGCGGCAACGGCCACATGGCCTTCGCGGCTTGGGTCTAGTATGAGGCCGCGTGCTCCTGCTTCCTCTCCAGTGAACCACCTGACGGTTGAACGGCCCCGCCCATCGTAAAGCCCTCCGATGGGACCGCGCTCCTCCCAAGTCGTCCCACCATCGGTACTCCGCCATACTCCGCGCAGAATCCGCCACCACACCGAGGGGTCGTGAGGATCCACCGCTATTACCGCATAGGAACCCGCGCTTCCTCTATCTCCGGGAGGATCGAACCGTTCCCACGTTTGGCCGCCGTCGTCGCTGCGCACATATCCCTGTCCGGTATGAGCTATGATATGTGCGGAGTTTACAGCGAGGGCTTCAATGCTATCATTGCGATAGTTGGACCAAGAACTCTTAAAAAATCCTATCCTCGTAATCCACTCCCAAGCCCCACCGGCATTTCGGCTCGCTAGGAGCGCCGGACTCCAATCTACTAAATCCGCATCCTCTCGCGCCTTGAGCCACTTCTCAGAGCCAGCGAAGAAATTCCCTGCCCCATCGCTTCTGATGACCCCGATAAAAGTACTCGCATTCGGTATGCGAACCGTCTGCCAAGTTTCCCCAGTATCGCGAGTCTCCCATAGCGTTGCAGAGCGGCGAAAAAAGCGATCTATTATGTATAGATGATCGGCATCGTGAGGATTGGGTATGAGGGTATCTACACGTGCGTAAGACACCGAACTCATAACGCTCCAATGCCTGCCACTGTCTTCAGAGCGCCATAACTCGCTAGGCAAGCCGCTACCCTCCCAAGCAAAAACAAGCCCTTGGCGACGGCGAGAAGGCGCAATTTTAATAAAGGGCCACCTTTCGCTCGACTGCGGTGCAAGAGGCTGCCAACGACCGTCGCGATCGGCGCTATACCACAGGGTATCTCCCGAGGTCGCGTACAATCCGTCAGGTTCCCACGGATCGGGTAGGATGCGCCGAAAATGGCGCGGCAGACGTTGCTTCTCCCATGTACTACCGCCGTTGTCGCTGTAATACAAGCTGGAATCCCTACGCCCGTAGATCAATCCGGCCACCTGCGGATGGACACGCATCTCGGAAAGACCGCGCATACCCACGGCTCGCCATGAAATGCCCCCATCCGCGGAGACGAGCAGTTCTGCGTCTTTCCCGCCGCTGTTGGCGTATATCAGCCCGTGCCGCCCCACGTCTTCTAGGGCAACTAAGGACGGAGCCTCCCCCGGAATATCCAACTCATTCCACGTCATCCCACCGTCCGTGCTGACGAGATTAGGTTCAACGTACACCCGCCACGGCGTGTGGGCATCTACGGACAGCGGTCGCTGGTAATCCATCATTCCGGTCGCGCTCCAACTCACCCCGCCATCGCTACTGCGCCATATACCATCTCGACGCGCTGCATAGAGCACCTCGGGGTCGTTCGGGGCAAAATGCATGTCCAGTACACCAAACGCATCGCCTGCGGGCAGGTCCACTGCTTGCCACGGACCGACAGACACCGCCGATGCCATCGGCGGGATGTGTGCATCGGCCAGCACGCCCGCACCTTGGTTGCCGTGTTGATCAACGGCGACCAACTGCAATCGCAGCTTCTGTCCCGCAGCACCCGTCCAATCCCCAGTCCATAGCTCATCGTCCCAGCGCAGGGGGAGCTCGGTTATCGGCACCTCATTTTTGGCGTCGCGCACAACCACCCACGCAGAATCTATTGCACTGCCGTCTAACAACTCACTTGTCGGCACTGCCACGCGCAGGAGGTCGCGGCTAATGGTAAAATATGGATATCCAATCCTCGGAGGCGTCGCGTCGTCGCCTTCGCTCACGCGCACGACGAGCGTATCCTCCCACGTCCCGTACGCCGTGCTAGTCGCAAATTCAAATTCAAGACTCGACCCCGCTGCGACATCGCCCCGGACCAAAAACTCTGGATTATGCTTGCTGGTGACCGGCACTGATTGGGGTGAAAATTCCACTTCAGGCTTCCCCACCAGCATCACCCACTCATCAACTGAGCGCAATGAGAAGGTCGCAAGTGCAAAGAACTCCGGCCTCTTGGGAGCCAACGTCAGCTCCAACCGCACAAATTCGCCGCGCTGTACCCGCCCATCGCCATTGCCAATTGTGTCGATTACGGCTACCTGCTCAATCTCGACTTTGGGGGAGCTACCCGTCGCTCTAAGAGCGTGCCGCCGCACGATTTCACCGCCCATGCCCACTTCCAAGACAAATTCCGCCGTATGACCATCGGCGATCTCCGGGTCAAATGAGAAGCGCGGATAGCCCCTACTGCCCGGCCCCCAAGTCGTCTTGTCGGCTCTGAGTGCTGGGTACGAGGTCGTTTGCTGCTCTATGATGACGGAGCCATCCGTGCTCCGCAAAGATACGTGCAGTGAATCCGACCCGATCAAACCGATATTGGTCAACGCAAAAACGCACTCCACTGGTTCGCCAGCCAAGAAGACCCCATCGCGGTCGGCATCCACCCACTCGACCGACTCGACGACGATATTCAACGGGGGTATCGTCAGTTGGGCGGAGAGCATCCCGTCGGCGATTTGGATATCCTCTAGATATACGCCGCTGTCGCCGTATTGACTATCGCTGTTGGGATTGGTCTCCGGTGTAAACGCCCTAAAGCGAACGCCGTCAAACGGATCGGTCGCGTCGCCGAGATTACCCCCGTGTGCGCGGGCATAGTCCTGGTCGTGCGCCCAAAAATCCAGATTGTCGCCGCCCGCCAACGGGTCGGCCACTTCGCCAGCGGGATACCCTCTCCCCTGCCAGCGCCCATCCGCGCACTCCAAATCGGCCTCGTAGGGCTTGGAGGGCCCGGAACCGTGCCAAATGACGTGCCATATCAACAAGCCCTCCGCAGGAATGTAACGGTCGTAGTACGATCCCCCTTTCTGCCGATACTCCAGCAGAAAAAACTCCTTGGCTCCCAGGGGAATTTTGAACACCTTGCCCCCCGCCGATATAGCCTCTAAGCGGATCATCTGCGAAGACTGCGATGGCTCTTCCACATCGACCCAATTCAACCGCCAGCGACTAACCGCTGACAGGCTATTCGGCCCTTCCCCGCGCCAACCGAGGGTTCCCCACCCCATCAACCCCCACTTGCCAATTCCGGCCGAATCGTCTTCCGGGCTGCGCGGCTCCGCTTGCGCGATAAAATCCACATCGTACAGGTCCGTCAATCCCAGCACATGGCCGTACTCGTGACACATAATGCCCACTGTTTCGGCAAAAGTTCGCCCCTGTTGCAGAGTCCCCCGATCGGGATGGACCCGTATTGGTCGGCCTTTCGCACCCCAATCGCCAGTCTCATAGATCGCTGCAAAGCCTAAATGGGAGATGCCCGTAGCCGCGCCGATCAAGACATTGCGAGGGATGGAAGCCATCACCAGAAACACTATATCCGCGATCCCATTGTCATCGCCGGAGTTGGGAATCCCATCTGGCCCGTCATTATCAAATCGCGCAAAGTCTATATCTCGATCGGCTTTTTGCAGGATATCCAAGGCCAACTCGGAGAATTTCCCCTTCTCTAGCCGATTGTCGGCGGCATAGTACTCGGCGGTTTGCTCGGCCGCATACCAGCGCGGAGCGATCTCGCCGCGAACGCGATGCTGCCCAAAGGACATCTCATCGTAAAAGTGGCTAACACTGCCCGGACGCTCGGGATCGAAAATGTCTTCCGCCCAAGCCGGCGGCGCATCAACCCCCGGCAATTCGCCTTTGAACTTGCCGAACACGACTAGCGCTTTTAACACGGGAGGTTCCTCGGCAGCCACGGCCCATGAGGTTGCTAACACGACGAGAGCTAACAGCCTGTACGCCAGTCCGTTGCGCACATTCATATCATCCCTGCTGACGCGTCCTTCTGTCTAAAACGGCCCGGCGTGGTGCGAAGGCTCATTGACGTAGCGTTGGGTTTCCAAGTCGAGGGTGATTTCGCAATGGGGCGGTAAGGTGATGCTCAGGTGTTTGCCATCAACGGCTAGCTGGCGCTCCTCAGTCTCCAAGGGCGGAGCTGCATACGTGCCCGCATAGCCGCCCATCCAGCCCGGGTACTCACTGGTGCGGCTGTGGTACGCAGCCCGGCCAAAGCGGTGCTCGCCAAAAGCGCCACCCTGAATGACCAGTTCTCGGCCCTCGTTGTGGTTCAAATTGACCAAGCGCACGACCGTGCGGTTCGCTTCGAGCTTTGCCACCAAGGCGCCGACGTCTTCGGGCAGGCCGGGGCGGCGGCGCTGGGCGTCAAAGTAGCGCAGGCGGGCGTGCAGCAGGCCGCCGTTGTAAATGGGTTGCGGGCCGCCCATAGTGAGCTGGATGAGCGCTTCGGAGGAGACGGGATTGCCCCATTGCCAGTGGTGGACGTGGTGGCGGGTGCCCACGTCTTGGTCGGCGCGCAGTTGGGCCAAGCGGCGACCAGCCACTTGGTACGTAGCCTGCAACATTTGCTCTGGATAGGTCGAGTTGCCCCCGGCCAAAAAGCGCACCCAAGGGGCTTCGTGGCCCGAGTCCTCTTTGTTGTGGAAGGGGAATACCGCGGCCCAGTCGAACGCCTCTTTTTGCCGAATCGCCTCCATGCGCTCCCAGTCGCCCTCGTCCATGGACAGATTCCACAGCGTCACCGGGTACACTGGACTCATGGGCTGCCAGTCGAACCAGCCAGCGTCGCCGTAGCGGTAGGGCACCAGCAAGGTCTCGCTTTTTTTGCCCATAGCGGCAAATTGGCTCGCCCAGCGCTCGGCCACGCTCATGTACTGGTCGCGGATATCCTCCATGCGCCCTTGTTCCAAGATGCGATCCATCTGCTGGCGCGGCAGGTCGAGATAGGCCCGGTCGCGGGTCAACAGGTAGGCATTGGCCGCCGCGTCGAGCGTGGCTTTCTGCAAGGTCAAAAAGCCGTGCGGAAAGGTCCAGCCGTAGCGCCCGCCGTACCAATTGCCAGCACAGTATTCGCCCACCTCGCCCGACAGGCCGACGTTGTCCGGCAACATGCCGCCGTTGGCCTGGGCGCGCTCCACCCAAGCGTCGGTGTATTCCACCACCCAAGCGCGGTATTTTTCATCGCCGGTGATCAGGAAGGCGTTGGTTACCAGCGAGGTGACAGCCAAGTTGGTTGGCGTATCGCCCTGACGCCAGCGGTCGAACAGGGTCTGCCCCATCAAACGGGCTTTAGCCGGGTCGGCCAAGTCCTGCACACTGGTGACGCCGGGCAAGTCGAAAAAGGGCAGATTGTACACTTCCATGCTGCCGCCCAAGGGATTGTAGCTTTGTTTATCGCGCTCGGCTAGCGGGGCGAAATAGGGACCGTGGCTGCCGTTGAGGCCCGAGCGCAGGATTTTGTGCTCAGGGTCGTAGTTTTGCGCTTCGGGGTCTTCGTTGAGGTAAAAGCCAGCAAAGCGGCAGGCCCGTTCGACGCGCCGAGGGGCGTTGGGATGGGCTGAACACAAGTGGTAAAAACAGACGTCGCTTTCGGCCTGATGCATCTGGTCTTCGCGGATGCCGTATTCCTTGCTGACCGTGCCCAAGCGAGTCAGTTGGCGGGTAATGGCCTCCCACTGGCGGTCGGCCAAGTGCAACAGGTGCTCGCCGCCGCCCATCAGATACACGAGCGGCCAGTTAAAAAAAGGCTCGTAAAAATCGTCGGGGCTGCCGCCGCCCCATTCGTCCTGCCAGATGAATTCGCCGTCCTCGCGGGTGAAGTGGTCGAGAAAGGGCTGCACCGATTGGTCCAAGGCGTCGAAGAGGCGGCGCTGCCACACGGCCCAGTGGGCTGTCTCGTTGAGCGGGATATTGGCGGTTATGGCGGGCATGTCCGTACTCCTGAGAAGTTTGCTATGAGGACTGTGGGGTGATTTTAGGGAGATCAAGAGCGCGTGTAAAGCCGCTTGACAGGCGAGGACGGGCCGGTTTATTTGCGCTTAATTGGAGGATTTCGCCTTAAGGCGGGACGAACTGGCTGTTCGCGAAGGAGATACGCCATGCGCGGCCATATCCGGTTTTTAATCTGGGGACTGCTCCTGTTGGGGGTGGACGGTTGCACGCCCGCCCTGCCCCCAGGACCGCTGCGCATCCAAATCACCGGGGAAGAGTTCATCTGGCAACTCCGCTACCCGGGCCCCGACGGCGCGCTGCACACCGCTGACGATATAACCAAGCCGGGGAAGGAGTTACACCTTCCTCTTGGCATAGAAGTTGAAATCGAACTGACAAGCCGGGATTACATCTACACCTTTGCCCTGCCCCATCTCGACCTGCATCAGGTAGCCGTGCCCGATTTGACCTTTGCGTTGGCCTTTACCCCACAGACCACCGGCGTATTCGCCTTTGTCGGCGACCAAATGTGCGGCTTTGAACACGAATCACTCAACGGCCGCGTAGTGGTCGAGTCGCCAGCGGCCTTTGTCGCTTGGCTGGAGGGGCCGTGATATTTGGGGAAACTTTGATAAGCGGACGACCGAATACCTAGCCGAGTGCGAATCGCAACGTCGAGACCAATCGGGCAGCACGCGAAACTTTAAGACCGCTTCAGCGCGTCAATGAGCCGTCGCGCATAAGGAGATGCTTCCATCACCTTACTTGGGTCCAAGCATCCAAGTAACTCAAACGAATGCCGACCCTTCCGGTATATTCCTTTACCTTTAGAGCACGACCTTGTCGCCTGTCTCAGCGTTCGTTCAAGGTCGCTCTTTGCAATGGCTTCCACATCGTCTCGCGCCGGTAACACGGCAGCTTTGAAGTCCTTGCCAAAATAGGCACCCAAAGATTGCCGATCTGCGACAAACCACGCTTCCATGCACTGCACCATGAGTTGTGCACTGTCATCCGCAGCGGCTGGGGGCTGGGTCCATTTATCGCACTTCTTCAGGTGTTCCCAAGGGCTATCGCTAGATGCGACTGCGGCCTCACTATCCACCAAGAGAACGATAAAACAGTCGTCTTTGGCTTCATTAATGGCGGTACAAAATTTTTTATACGTTTTTTCTCGGGGACCGCCAGGATGAACGCTCGGCATAGGACCTTCAAGCCCGGCCTTGCTAAAAAACTCCCTGAAGCCAGCGCGACATTGTCTGTTTAATTTTGGATTCTTGTCTCCACCGCCCTCGACATATACTCTGACACTCACCAAGGATTCCCCCCAATCTCGCCACTACTCCAGAGTTCACCGAGCCGGTAGTTTTCCAACCAAGCGGCCATTTTCTCTTCATCGAGACGGCGCATCACAGTCTGCCCGTCGTGCTTTTCGCAAACCACGATACTCCACCAGTCATTGGTCAGGGCATCGACGAGCATATCCGAATGGGTCGTTACAATCAACTGGCTGCGTTCGGACGCTTCGAGCAACAACTTGCTCACCGTCGGCAGTATATCCGGGTGCAGGCCCAGTTCGGGTTCCTCGATACAGATGAGGGGCGGCGGCTCCGGGTGACAGAGAACGGCGAGCAAACAGAGGTACCGCAGCGTACCGTCCGAAAGACGGGTCGCCGGTATGACCACGTCGCCTTCCCGTAAGAATAATTGGACCGTACTACCCTCAATGCCGAAGTAGAAACCGGTTATGCCTTCGTAGAGTTTGCGCAAAGCGTCCATCAGACGCCGCTCTACCGCAGGTTTGTCTTGGAACTTATTTAACACCAAGGCTAAGTTCTTCCCGTCTTCTTGCAGGAACTCGTTGGGAAGGTCGGCCTTCTGAGGCAACCGCAGTGGGGAGTCACGCCCGAGCGACCACTCGCGATAAATGCGAATGCGGCTTAAAACCTCGCCGAGATACGTCAGTTCAGGGAGGTCGGGATCTTTGCGTTGGGACAGAATGGACTGGTCCAGTTTGACTTCCTCGGGACGCAAGTCGTATTGGCCCAGCCGAAGACGAACATGAGGGTACTTCTCCTTTACGGTAGGACCTACGCCGGTCTCATCCTTGTAAGTGATAAACGCCTGCCCGCCTTTCTGATTGTAATAGATATACGGCTCCTCATGTCCTTCATCACTCTGTTCGTTCTCTATCCGCTCTTCAATCAGTTCAAATCGCTGGCCGCGCTCTGCAAAACCCAGCCTGTATCGCAACGCCTGCGACCCCTGCGGATTCTCCGCAATAGCCTCGATGCGAGCAGCACCTTCCGGTTTTCCCCGCCATATCCAATCATGGATACCCCCACCCTCGCGAATAGGCGCAACCAAATCTCTTGGAGCCGACCGAAGGATATCGATACTCTCTAGAAGATTGGACTTCCCCGAACCATTGGGGCCGATCAATACATTTAGCCGCTTGAGTTCGATTTCTTCGGAGTCGGGGCCGAATGAGAGCAGGTTGGTCTGTCTGATACGACGAATGAGCATATCCTACTTTCACAATCTCCAGTAGTTAAGAGCTTTGGCTCCTAGGAAAGAACAACCGTTTCAACCAAGCAGCGAGAACATCTACTTCTCGGACATTGGGATCAAGGAAATTGGCGGTGATAGCTGTTCCGAAAGGCCGCCCTGGATATTCCTGCCAAGCAAGCCAAGTATGGATGACCGCCTTTGGCTCATATAGTTGCTTGAAACGCCGTTCGCCTTCAGGAATAGCTGCGACGCTATTTCTCGCATGGTCAAAAAGGATGTTAGGTTGCGGAACAAGGAAGTGCAGGAAATCCTCCAAGATTCCATTTGTCTGGTTGTTCGGCATAATCCAGACACCCAATCGCGGTAGATACGTTTCTGACGGAGGGTCGAGGATCGTTCCGTCCGGGTCTGGTTGATCAGGCACATTTTGATATCCGATATCGGTGATTCGATCTCGTATCGACTGCCAACGGGCGCTTATGTCCGTATCGGCATCAATGACTACCCCAATAGCGTCGTCCTCTTGGATCAATAATGGGAGTCGAACCCCAAGGTTCTCAATGAGTTTTTCGACATTGCAACAGTTCTCCACTTCGTCGAGGTGAGGAATGTCTCGATTCCCACAGATATGCTTCAGGACGTGCTCGTCATCAGTGCCCTCCACTAAGAGGATTTTCTTCCCATTTGCCATATCAGCGTACCTCGATTTCGTCGCGGGTTGCTATGGCAAGTTCATCTTCTGATAGCACAGTGGGAATAATGTCCTCACCTCTGTGCGCCAAGCGTATCAACACCCCTTCTTCAGGAGCTTCAGCCGCCGCTTTCTGAAACGCCTCGACCGCGTCCCAACTATGGGACGTTGCAAAGACTTGAATATCGAGCGTTTGCGCCAATTGGAATATCGTGCGCCATACATCCAACTGCACGGTGTGATGTAGGCCGTTTTCAAATTCATCTACCAGCAAAAGTCCCCCACGAGCGTTGACGAGCGAGAGAATGATTCCAAACAGCCGATTCAGTCCGTCGCCAAACGAACGCAGTGGAATAGGTCGCTCGATATTGTTTGCGCGTACAATGGCGGTAGGCCTTCTGCGAGTGCTGCCAATCATGGCAACGGCTGAAATTTGAGAATCAATGATGCGCAGCGCTTCAACCACATCTTTCTCCCTGTCAGATAGCGCGATTTTATCCCATAATGCCCCCAACATGCCTGTGCCTCCACCGCCGTAGGGACTGACGAAGATACAGGACATCCGGGTTTCGTCAGATGGTTCAAAACGACCCCTACGCATTGAATAAGGGTATCTAAAACGCTCAAGCGGATAGACATTTGTTGTGCCTTCTCTATCGACGACCAAAGCAGCTATACCATCTGGGTCTAGTTTGTCAAGAGGGATCCACCGGCGTTTTCCGTCCAAATCGAGTTCCGCTGATCGCCAATCCAAGCACATCGTCATACTCATTGGGATCGGCTTACCACTAGTTGAAATAGAGATCGGCTCAGGGTCTTCTGCAAGCAAGGGAAATCCGTGGAACAGCCCAGAGACCAGCAATAAGCTATCGGGGTCAGTGGGGTGCCCTTCTTCCTCTTCTTCCCCGATATTTTCTTCGCGGTATCTGAGTATGTCGTAAATCTCGTCAGGCGCGGCCTTATTTACGAGAAGACGCAGTCCTTCGAGAACAGATGATTTCCCGGTGTTGTTCTTCCCCGTAATCAGGTTCACACGCCCCAAGCCATGGATGGTCAACTCGCGAAATGCTCGGAATCGCTCCAGCGTTATGCTCTCAATTTTGAGGCTCATTGCATTCCCCCTTCAGTAGGGTACTTCGTCCGTTCCTTCATCTTGCAACAATATACGCGAACTGCTTGAACAGTCTCAAACCTTCGCCAGTGCATCCGATTTCCCGCCTAGCCGTCACCCTCCCCTCAGTCCAGCCGCACTTCCCCCCCCGCCTCTTGGCTCCGATAAATCCCATCGAGGATTTTCATCACCTGTAGGGATTGTTCCGGCGGCACCGGCGAGGGCCGCCCTTGGGCAATCGCCGCGGCGAACTCCACGCATTCCTGCGCGTGGGCTTCGAGGCCGTCGTACATCAGCATGAGCTTGCGGTCGTACTGCTGGCGGGTCTGGTTGTTGCTCTCACAAATCGCGCACTGGGGCCAATGCGCCCCACCGCGGGTGCCGTAGAGCCACATCTGCATGTCCTCGCCTTGGGTCGGGTGGTGCAAAAGCCAGCTCACCTCTAAGATCAGTATTGCGCCGTTGTCAAAGCGCACAAAGGCCGCGGCAAAATCCTCGACATCGTAGTGGGATGGAATCGGCTGGCGGCCCCATTGGCTGAAAGCCCCTTCTTGGTGCGCCAATTCAGCGCGAGCCACGCCCGAAATAGCCACCGGCTTGGGATGCCCCATAAACCACAAGGTCAGATCGAGGATGTGAACCCCAATGTCGATGCAAGGACCGCCGCCGCTGTGCTCCTTGAGAATAAACCCACCGCCGATCGGTGCTCCAGCCCGGCGCAGCATCCAGCTACGGGCGTGGTAGATATCGCCGAGTGCGCCCGAGTCTATCTCGTCCTTTAGCGCACGGGACGAGCCCTGAAAGCGGAAGTGCTGCGCCGTCATCAGCTCCTTGCCCGAGGCATCGCGCGCCGCGATCATCTGAAGAACATCCTCGGGCGTGGGAGCCAAGGGCTTTTCGCAGATCACGTGCTTACCGGCCGACAGCGCGGCAATGGCCAACGGAGCGTGATACATGTTGGGCGTGCAGATGTCGATAATGTCGATATCGGGGTCGCTGAACAGCGCCTCCGGATCGGTGTGCAGCTTAGTAACCCCGTTTTCAGCGCCAAAGCGCTTCAACGCCTCCTCGCTAATGTCGCTGCCAGCGATCAACTCAGCTTCGCTAGAAGCCTCCCAGCCGGGGAGATGCGTGCGGGCGATCCCGCCGACGCCGACGATACCTACTTTGAGCGTACTCATGGCTTATCCTTTTTTGGTTAGTGGTTAGTGGTTAGTGGTTAGTGGTTAGTGGCTAGTGGTTAGTGGTTAGTGGCTAGTGG